>NZ_JAJDJU010000037.1 GCF_020567705.1 Acidocella sp. KAb 2-4
TGTTCAAAAACGCGCGCCATCTATTGGACGTTGAGCCCGTGATCCAGGAGGCATTGAAGGCTTGTGCCTTTTGCGATGGGGATCAACCGCTCAATACCTTTGCGTTCGTGGACTCTCAGTCCGAGCCGGGTGTCCAGGTATCCGATGCTCTGGTTGGGCTTCTGGGGAAGTTTCTCTCCTATGTGGCTCGGACGTCGCCGATGCAATTGAAGGCCGATCGCCAAGCTTTGACGCAGGGCCAAAAGCGCACCCTTGCTAAACTGAACGCAATCCTCGATCGCTCGGATGCGGAGACGTCGGCCCTGCTGCATCATGTGATGTCCGTTCGGACGATGCGCGCCAAGGAGTTTTTCCTTACTGGTGTCTAGCTTGCTCCGTTCGCGGTCGATCAGAGGCGGCGAGTGTTCGCGTCGTCAAGTGTAGATCGTTGCCGCGTCGATGCCGATCTCGATGATCTCCGTTCCCAGGTATCCGTAAACGGGCAGATCCGGAAAAGCGGAAATCACGTCTTTCAGGGGCAGCTCGACCTGCCCGACGGTCGGCCCCATGTCGGGCATCGATGAATCGTATCCTGGAATATTCTTGAAGGAGACGACCTGGGCGACCACGAGCGGCTCACGGAGATTGACGAAGATGCCTACGGTATCGGCGTCCGTGACAGTCCATTCGTTGTAGTCGTTTGCTTTGGCGAAAGTGTCCTCGACAGCTTGTCGTGAGAACGGCTCACCGCCGCCCGTCCGCTTACCGGTCATTGGGTCGTAGGACGTGCCGGAGTCGGCTGGGCTGATCGAGGTTATCGACGCCGTGGAGCGCGGCTTCAGGATGATGCCAACAGCTCCGAAAGTCTTGGTGTGGGCGGGCCAGACCAGCGAGCAGCTAAGGTCTTTGTGCTGATTTCCGCAGATGTTGTTGGCGTTCTTCAAGTCGTCCGGGAACAGGAGGCCATTGATTCCTTCGTCGCCTTTGCCGGGTCGGGAGCAATGGACGATGAGCGCATTGCGACTGGTCAACGAATTCAACAGTTCGTCATAGCTCATCATCGTCACGCGGCCATCTCCTGTCGCGACCGAATATCGGCAATCCACTTTTCCAGCGCGTCGATTTCTGCTGTGATCGCCGATGGCGCAGGCAACCGTGGATTGATCTCTCCGGGCTGACTGTGAAGGAGTGCCGAGCACCGCCCGAACGCTTCGCGCATCGCGGTGCAATCGGTATCGGTGAGGACGGTGAGCTTGATGAGGCCCGTCGTGTCCACCTTTCGGGACAGGCGGCGGATCACCGGCCCGATCACTTCCTCGACGGCGCGTTCCCAGGTCGTGCGGAGTTGATCCTGGAAGGACGTCACCTCGCGTAGCCATTTGGCCTGATCGCCGCGTTCGTGATGGATTTTCACGTTGGCGAGGTGGGCCTTCATTCCGCCGATCACCTTGTCGAGCGGCATGACATTGGCGGGCGGGTCCTGATGGCAGTAGCCGGCGTTTTCAGCGCCGCGGCTGATCAGGCGATACGCCACCGGTGTCGCTTCCCGGTCCTTGGTCGCCCGGCACGCCTCATCGAGGAGAAGCAGGAACGCCATGTCGTGGGTGAACACGATCACTTGGCGGGTCTGGCCGGCCTCGGCCAATCGAGCGGCCACCCTGTCGCGATGCAAATGGTCGAGGGAGGAGACGGGGTCGTCGAACACGATCGCCGACTGCGCATCAATGGTCGACAGCTCCGCGAGAAAGGCGGCCAGCGCGACGCAACGATGCTCGCCCTCGCTCAGCACTTTGCCGACCGGCTCGGTTGGCTTGTTGATGAGCCGGACCTGGAAGAACGGGACGCCGGCGGTGGTCTTAGCCTGCTGAAGCTCGATGGCGAGCCCCGCGACTCCGAGCTTGTCCACCTCGATCGCGAACCGCCCGCGCAGGCGGTTGGTAACGAGAGCTTGCGCGATGCGGGCGCTTTGAGTCGTGATCTTGTTTGTGGCGGTGTCCTTACTGGCTTTCTCTGTCGCCTCGGTGGTCTTCAGGCGATCGATCTGGGCAAGCACATCCGCTTTCACCACGCCGAGCCATTTTCTGTCGGCGAGGCTGTCGCGCTCGGCGATGAGTGCCGCGCGCTGCGGTGAGCTGGCCTCTGATTGCAGACCTTCGATGCGCGTGGCGATGCCGCTGAGGGCCGTGCGCAGGGGATCGAGCGAGATGGTGGCTGAAGCCGGAAGAACAGGCGGGGCTGCGAGGCTGTGGGTTCGCAGAATAGCACGCAGCCGCCAAGCCAAGTGCAGGGTTTCGCGGCGAAGGATCTTCGCGGCGACCTCTTGGCCGACATCATCGCGGATCGTCGCGACGATCGCGATGAGCGCCTTCATCGAGACGGCCTGCGACGAGGCTTCCTCCAGCTTCTGGTCATAGGCGTTCGCGGCTTCCTGCTCGCGCCGCTTGCTCTCGTCTTGCACGAACGCTTCGAAGCTGCTCAGCCTTTTTGCGGCCTCCTCGCTAAGCGGCTGCTGACACAGGACGCAGTGATCTCCTGTCGTGGTCGCGGGGAACGGTCGGTCGGGATAGGCGGACGCGCGAGAATAATCGCGGGCCGCCACCCACAGAGCCTTCCAGACATCGGAACCAATGTCGGGAAGCGGCTCGTCGGCAAATAGGTTGGCGGACGCGGCAGCGGCGGCCGCGCGCGCCGTCGCAAGGTGCGTATAGGCATCGCGTAGTGCTGCCTGGGTTTCGTCCGTAGCGGCGGTCATGAGCCGCTCGAGCTGTTCGATCGCCGACTTGATGCGGGTTTCCTGGCTCTGGAGCTGACGAACCGTGCGCGCAGGATCGCTGGCCAGGTCGGTGTTGAGCGTTTGAAGCCGCGATTCTTCTTCCGCCGTCAGTCCCGCGAGCTTTTCGACGGCGTCCTGCTTCGTCTTTCCGGACAGGCCGGCGATCAGTTTCCCGACGAGCGTGTCTGGCTTGCATTCGGGCTTCGAAAGGACTGCGGGTGTCTGCTCTTGCAGCGCCTTTATCTCGGCAGCCAGTTTGGCCTTCACATCCTGGCACGCTTGCGCGAGGCCGGCGAGGATGCGGAGCGGCAGCGGTGTGTAGGCGAGATCATTGGTGTTCTCGACGTGGACATTGGCGGTACGGGAATCGAAGACACTGACGGCCGAGAGCATTGGATCTGGCGCACTTCCTTGGGTCCAGGATGCGCTTCGCTTCTGTCCGCCGATGAGGAAGTCGACGCTGGCGGCGGGGGTGCCGGAGCCAGCCGCGTAGATGTTGGGAAGGATCGCGTCACCCTTCGGCGAGCGAGCCCGACAAAGTTGCTTCAGGACACGTGCGTAGCCGGATTTGCCGGCGCCATTGTCGCCGTAAATGATAGTCAGGCCCGCTTTGCCGAACGAGAGGCGCTCACCCTGCGCTAATGCGTTGACATGCGACAGGCTGTGAAGGGCGCCGAGGTTGACGACAGCGTGGCTGGCTGCAGGATCCCTGATGTGGCTTGCGTCGAGCGGCGCTGCTGTCGCATCGCCCTTGCAGATCGCAACGAGCGCTGTGATGTCGGCTGTCTCCAGCTTGGTCTGGTTGCATAACCGGCGCAGCGCGTCGCGCTGCCATGCCGGCAGGTCCGCCGACCATTTGAGGATGTCGGCGAGCGCCGCTGCCTCATTCGAGAGATCGTTCTCCTGCGCTTCCATCGTTCTGCCCCCTTGATCGTGCCGCGTCTGGTGTGGTCGGCCGCTTCCCCGTGATGTTCAAAGTTCCGATGGCCACCCGATTAGGCGCCGCCTGTGATGCGTCGCTCCTGACCGAGTGGGACAATCCAGCCACCGGCGCGGTCAGGGCGAGCAAATTCATCCGGCTGCACCGTCTGGGTCAGTCGAGTGCGCACAGTTTGCGGCTCCGCGTCGATGGCCGCTCGGATGAGGTCGCGCTCAACCCCGACAAACACGGGCCTGAGATTGAGGCGAGCGAGTGCCTCCTGGTCTGCTGGGGCGACGTCAGCATCGCCGACCGGTCCGGCGCGAGTGACGATCCCGCCGATCAACCCGCCCATGGCGGTGGCTTTCTCCACCTCTCTTACCGGCGCGGCATCCAGTAGCGCCCGGGCGCGTCCGAGGTCGTCTTGGAGCCTTCGCGCGAATGGTTGGTGGGTAATTCGGTGGAGAACGGCGGCGAGTTCGTCATGACCAAGCGGCTTGACCAAATTGGCGATGTGCAGGCGTAGAAGCCCGACGAAGAGCGCATCCTTCTCCTCGGGCTCGATAGGCTCGCCTTCATCGATCGGATCGCGAACAGAGAGGTGGGCGTCAGTCGGTCCTGCCGCGGCCATTCCCCAGCGTGTCGCGATGGCGATGCGCTTCACCGAGACCTTGCGGCCTCGAGCAGTGACGTCGATCCTTCCAGCTTGCGCCCACGCGCGGTCCAGCGCCTTCGTGGGGCCTCCGACATCATGGCAACCTTTTGCTTCAGCCACGGTCAAGGAGGACAGGTCTGCGGCGCACGCGATCCAGTCGGGGAGATCTCCGCGCGATAGACGCTTGATCGTAACCTGCCGTCGGCGATCGAGGTCGATCGTTCGACTGCCGAGATGGGCGAAGATCGAGAGATTGAAATAGCGCTCAAGGTAGGCGCGAGCGACGAAGCGTCCGAACAAACCCGACAGGGCGACTTTGACTTCACGGGCCTGTCCGAGCGGCTCCTTGAAGATGAACGGAGTTCCCGTGCCGGTCGGCGCGAGCAGCGCGTCCAGGATGGACCACGCGCCGTAAGCTGCGCCCGGGGTCTGCAGCACTTCCCGAATGCCGGCATCCTCGATGTCTGAGACCTCCAGGTTGACGGTGGCGCCGGAGACGGGGCTTGCGGCGGCTGGCTCGAAGCTGTGAAGGAATGTCCTCGTCACAGCGCCAGCGCCTGTTGGAGGTCGTCGTGCTCGAAGGCGCTGGCCATGCGGTTGATTTCAGCCGAGCGGGCGCCGACCGCTTTGGCCGTGTCGCGCCAGGTGGAAGTCACGGTCGCGACTTCTTTGATGATTGCGCGGGCCTGCGGCAGCGTGAGCGCGAAAAACTCCGATGCCGCCTCCAGCAGTTCGAGCGAACAGGTGCCCTCGTCGAGATCGATGTTCGTTGTCAGCACCCGCGCTTTGAGGTCGGTCGGTACAGGATTGAGGTCGTATGCCGGCGAGAGAGACCAACCGGCCTTTCCGAGCCAGAGGAATCCGTGATTGCGGAGGTGGTCGTCGACATTGGAGATCAACACATTGAAGACCACACGCCGATAGAGGGCATGGGCGTCCGTCTTCCCCTGGGCGCCGTGTTGGGCAAGGGCGTCGACGATCTCCGGGTAGCTGCCGCGCTCGCCGTCCTTGGCGCCCATCATCGCCATCGCGGACAGGAACGGGATGCGGGTCGTCCCATCGCGATCGAAGCGTCGCGACAGCATCACCGCCTTGCCGGCGACGTCGATCAGTTCGTGCTGAGGTGTGGCGATACCTGCCTGGCTGGCCAGCCGAAGTGCGATCTCTTCCCAGGTCTCCATGCTGTAGTCATCGGTCTCCTTCGGGAATTTCGCGATGGAGAGGTGACCATGTTGGTCGATGACCGACGCCTTGGGACGCGCACCGCCGAGGGAGGAGCCGGGAGCGAAGATGAGTTGCAAGTCTTCATCCGTTTCCTCGTCCCGGAGAATCCGCTCGGTGATTTGGAGCAGCCGACCAAGTTCGATCAGGGCTGGAACGCCGGCACGGATCGGCGCTTGGAAAACATCTTCACCAACCCATCGGAAGCGGAGCGCGCCAAGCCGGGTCTCGTCGGCGACGCCCAGCAGGTAGTCGCTTTCCGCGAGGGTGCGAATGGCACGGCCTTCGCGTTCAGCAAGGCGGCGCTCGGCGCGCTGCATGAGGCGGCGGCCCCAGGTGTCCGGCGCCGAGTCGCCGATGGAGCCGAAGGTCGCAAGGCCCGCAGGAGGAGCGAAGGCGCCACGCGTCAGTGCAAGTGCCGGCTCCAGCGAGAAGCGGTCGGGATCGTCAAGCCATGCGCTGTCGTACTCGAAGAGGATGGTCTCTGTGCCTCGGACGCGATTGCTCCTCGCCAGTCCGATCGGGCGCGTGCGGCCGTCCAGATCGATATGGATCTCGAAGTCAGCCATCGCGGGACGATCCGGCCGGCCGCTTGAGATGGACGTGTTTGGGTAAATCGGCGCTGGCTAGAGCCTGCCCGACACCGTCGTTGCTGATGTCGGCCACTTGGCTCAGGCCGTCGAGCAGGCCCAGCGCTTGAAGGACTCCGGCATAGATGCCGATGCTGACGTTGGTATCTCCAGCTTCGACCCTTTGCAGGGTCGATCGGGAAGTGAAGGCGCGTTCGGCGACGACCGCCATGGGCAGCCGCCGGCGACGACGGGCATCATGGATGTCCGCCCCGAGCTTGCGCAATGCCCGCCGCACCGCGGCGGGAGGGGTGTGTGGAGTAGGCATATGACACCTTCGCACGACATATTGGAGGGATATGTAGCACGAAGATGACAATATTTCTAGGCTCAAACGGCGTCTAGAGCGTAGTCGTCCGGCAGTTAGGTGCTGATGCTGTCAGCGTAGCGCTCGCGGACGTTTTGCGAGATTGGGGAGGTCCAAGGAAGTGGTTACGCACCCCGGCCTACGTGACAATCGGCTGTCGTGATGATAGCGTTACAGCGTGAAATCGGTGGGATGCACGGATCGAGTCGGATTGTTTCCTGCATTCCTCGCTTGACGATAGTCCCCGAAAGTACGGTTTTTGGGGTTGTCCCGAAAAAATCCAATGATTTCAAAAGCCGGCCATTTTAGCGGGACGGCTGACGGTATATCGTCAGCAAAAATATTTTTAATAGCGTGATTTCAATGCCTTATGGCGACCATTGATAATAGAGTGGGAGTAATCCTCCGCGCTCAGCTGCCTGGGCGCGGCACCATCGTGCGGTAGAGATGCCACGTGCCGTGGCCCAGTACCGGCAACACCACGATCAGCCCGGCGAAGGCGGGCAGCGCCCCCAGCACCAGCAGCGCCGCGACCATAGCGCCCCACAGCGCCAGCGGCGCGGGGTTGCGCGCCAGCGCCGCGGCTGAGGTGCGGATGGCGCCGCCCAGCGTTACCGGGCGGTCGAGCAGCAGCGGGAAGGAGAGGCTGGCGATGACCAGCACCAGCACCGCGAACACCGCGCCGGAGGCGATCCCGAGCACCGCCATCTCCCAGCCTTGCGGCGTGGTGAATACGGCGGTGAGGAAGGGGAGCCAGCCCGCGGGTGGCTGCGGTCCCAGCGTGGCGTCGTAAATAATCTGCGCCACCACCAGCCAGGCCAGGAACAGCGCGATCAGCAGCAACCCCATGCCGGTCACCGCCCCGATGGCGGGCGAGCGCAGCACGCCAAAGCCGTCGCGCCAATGCATCTGCCCGGTCAGCTCGCGCTGGCGGCTCATCTCATAAAAACCGATGGCGAAAAGCGGCCCGACCAGCGCGAATCCAGCGGCGACGGGGAAGAGCAGGGGGATGAGTTGGCCATAGAAATCGGTGGCCACCAGATAGGCCGCCATCACCGGATAGATTAGCCAGAGCATGATCATGTCGGTGCGCGCGGTGCTGAAATCCTCCCACCCTTGGCGCAAGGCGCGCAGCGCGTCGGCGGGCGCGATCTCGCGCACCTCGGGCGGGTTCGAGTCGGCAGTGCTGAAATAGGTCTCGGGCGAGGCGCTCCCCAGGACTTCGGGAGTATGGATTTGCCCCACCACCCATTCTACGGGGTTGCGGATATGCATAATCGTTTCCTCCGGCTGTATTGTGCACCTAGGTATTCGCGGGCAGGACTATCAGGGTTACTTGATTAAATTTGATTTATCCGCGGTGGCGCGGTGGCGGTGGACGAAGATTTTGCCGCGAGGCGCGCCAGCGCATTGCATTGCCGGGCGGTTTTGCCCTAAGCCGATAGCCTGCAACCGTAACAGGAGACTCACCCATAGCCAGACCGCCAGCGCCGCCCGCTCCTCCCTCGCGTGAGGGCCCCCGGGTCAACGAAGATATCAGAATCCCGCAGGTTCGTCTGATCGACCAGGATGGTGAGATGATCGGTGTGCTCAGCACCCGCGACGCCATCGCCCGCGCCTACGCCGTGGGGCTCGATCTGGTCGAGATCAGCCCGAACGCGGAACCGCCCGTCGCCAAGATCCTCGATTACGGCAAGTTCAAGTACGAGCAGCAGAAGAAGCGCAACGAGGCGCGCAAGAAGCAGAAGATCGTCGAGATCAAGGAGGTGAAGGTTCGCCCCAATATCGACGACAATGACTACAACGTGAAGCTGCGCGCGATGAAGAGCTTCATCGGCGAGGGCGACAAGGTGAAGGTCACGCTGCGCTTCCGCGGCCGCGAGATGGCGCATCAGGAGCTAGGCGTGAAGGTGCTGGAACGCATCCGCGCCGACATGGAGGCCGAAACCAAGGTCGAGCAGATGCCCAAGTTGGAAATGCGCCAGATGGTGATGGTGCTGGCGCCGAAATAGGGCGCCGCGCTGCACGGCAGATAGAAAAAAGGCCGGGGTCATCCCCGGCCTTTTCGTTTATTCGGAAGCTTTTTCCACCTCGGCGGCGACCGGCTTGGTGCGCGGGCGGCCACGCGGGCGGCGCACAGGCGCGGCGGCGGGCTCCTCGGCGGCCGGGGGCGGGGCGTCGGCGACGATGGGGATGGCGCGCGGCTCCGGCGCAATCGGCAATTCCTGCTGGATCGCGGGGATGTCGGCCACCGCCGGCTCGGCCACCGTGGCCTGCAACTCGGCTTCCAGGGCCGAGCTGATGTCGATCGGCGTTTCCGCAACCGGCGCCGGGGCGGGGCGGAAGGGGCGCTCGCCACGCGGCTCGTTGCGGTCGCGCGGCTGGAAATCCTGGCGCTGGCGCGGCTCGAAGCGGCGGTCCTGCTGCGGGCGCTGCTCGCGGCGGTCTTGCTGATACCCGTCCTGGCGGCGCTCCGGCTGGCCTTCCGCGCGGGGCTCGCCCTGGGCCTCGGCTCCCTCGGCGGGCTGCTCGCGGCGCTGGAACTCGCCATTCTGCTGCGGCTGGTTCTGGCCCGGCGGCGGCAGGCCCTGGGCCTGGTTGATGGCGCTCAGGATGCGGAAATAATGCTCGGCATGCTGGTAATAGGCTTCGCCCAGCACGCGGTCGCCCCCGCTCGCGGCGTCACGCGCCAGCTGGGTGTATTTGTCGAAAAGCTGCTGCGCGGTGCCGCGCACGCGCATCTCCGGCCCGGAACTGTCGAAAACATGGTTGCGGTTGAGCGGAATGCCGTTCTGCTGGTTGCGAAACCCACCGCCACCACCGCCCCCCTGGCGATGGCCACGGCCACGCATGCGCTTCATATTCATAGGCTCGTGTCTATCCTCGTCTGATGACTTGCGCGCTGCGGCGTTGAACGCCACCCATGGCGGCTCCCGAAATCACTGGGAGACTCGAGGCAATACAGCCCGCGCAACTTGTGATTAGCCGTATAATGGCGATCTGCCAATTGCTTATTTGCGGAATCTGAGCAGCGCGGCGCGCTCAATGCCCGCCAAGTCCCGCCGCGTGGCGCAGGTAAACCCCGCCGCCTCCGCCAATGCCCATATAAATGGAGCCTGATCCGCCCCGAGTTCAAGCACCGCAAGGCCATTTTCGGCCAAAATCCGGGGCAGGACGGCGATGATGGCGCGATACGCCTCCAACCCGCTGGCGCCGCCATCCAGGGCGCGGGCGGGTTCATACCCAGCCACTTCGGGCATCAGGCCGGGAATGTCGGCGCTCTCGATATAAGGCGGATTGGTGAGCACAAGGTCGAACTTGGCGTCCAGCGCGTCGGCCCAGCTGCCGGCCAGAAACGCCGCGCGCTGGCCCAGGCCGAGGCGCTCCGCGTTGCGCGCCGCCAGCGCCGCCGCCTCGGGGTTGAGATCCACGCCCACGCCCCAGGCGCCTGGGGTTTCGTGCAGCACCGCCAGCAACAGGCAGCCCGTGCCGGTGCCGAGGTCCAGCACCCGCCGCGGCTGAAGCTTGGCGTCCAGTACCGCCTCCACCAGCGTTTCGGTGTCCGGGCGGGGGATCAGCGTGGCCGGGGAGACCAGGAAATCCAGCCCCCAGAACTCCTTATGTCCGGTGATGTAGGCCAGCGGCTCGCGCGCCGCGCGCCGGGCCAGCAGCGGCGCGTAGGCGGCCTGGTCCACATTGTCGCGCGCCAGCAGCCCGCCCGTGCTCACACCCAGCGCCGCGGCTAGCAGGAGCCGCGCCTCGCGCCGCGGCTCGTCGATCCCGGCCTCGCGCAGCCGCGCGGTGATCTCGGCCAGCGCGTCGCTGGTGCGGATCAACTCTCCGCCGCCAGCCGCGCCGCCTGATCCTCGGCGATCAGCGCGCCGACGATATCGTCGAACTCGCCCAGCATCACGCGGTCGATCTTGTGCAGGGTGAGGTTGATGCGGTGGTCCGTCACCCGGCCTTGGGGGAAGTTGTAAGTGCGGATGCGCTCGGAGCGGTCGCCGGTGCCGACCTGGGATTTACGGTCGGCCGCGCGCGACGAATCGGCGGCGTGGCGCTGCGCGTCGTAGAGCCGCGAGCGCAGGATCTTCATCGCCTTAGCGCGGTTTTTGTGCTGGCTGCGCTCCTCCTGCATCGCCACCACGATACCCGTGGGAAGATGGGTGATGCGCACGGCCGATTCGGTCTTGTTCACATGCTGCCCGCCAGCGCCCGAGGCACGGTACACGTCGATGCGCAGATCCGCCTCGTTCACCTCCACATCCACATCCTCGGCTTCGGGCAGCACCGCCACGGTGACGGTGGAAGTGTGGATGCGCCCCTGCGTCTCGGTGGCGGGCACGCGCTGTACACGGTGCACGCCCGACTCGAATTTCAGCTTGGCGAACACGCCGCGCCCGTTGATCTCGGCCATCGCGCCCTTGATGCCGCCGAGTTCGTTCTCGTCATAGTCCAGCACCTCGAAGCGCCAGCCCTGGCCTTGCGCGTATTTCTGATAGGCGGCGAAGAGTTCGGCGGCGAACAGCCCGGCCTCGTCACCGCCCGCGGCGGGGCGGATTTCCAGAATGGCGGAGCGCTCATCCGCCTCGTCCTTGGGCAGCAGGGCGAGGCGCACGGCCATTTCCAGCTCGGGCAGCTGCGCCTTGAGGTCGTGATATTCCGCCTCGGCCAGATCCTTCAGCTCCGGGTCGGCGAGCATCGCCTCGGCTTCGGCCATGCCCTTCTCAGCGGCGCGCAGCGTGGCCACGCGGTCTTCGATCGGCTCCAGCTCCGCCAGTTCCTTGGAGGCTTTCACAAACGCCTCGCCCGCCAGCGTGCCGGAGAGCATGAAGCGCAGCTCCTCGGCGCGGGCGAGAATCCGGTCCAGCTTCTGCTCGAGCTGTGGCGTCATGCGCGCAGCAGCGCGGGCAGTTGCGCGGCGGTCACATCCGCCTGCTCGCCCGAGGCCAAGTTCTTCAGTTTCAGATCCTCACCCACCAGCACGGCGAAGGCGGCGCCGGATTTATTGGCGCGCTCCAGCCGCTTCTTGGCGTTGCCCGAATAGCCGATCTCGGCGGCGATATTCTCGCGCCGCAGCAGGTTGAGAATGTCCAGGGCCTGGGCTTCGGTATCGCCCATCGGGATGACCACGACCGGCACCTGCGCGCGGGGCGGCGCGGAAATCAGCATGGAGAGCCGCTCGATGCCCGCCGCCCAGCCCACGCCCGGTACAGCCGGGCCGCCCATCTGCTCAACCAGACCATCATAGCGCCCGCCCGCCAGCACCGTGCCCTGCGCGCCGAGCGCGGTGGTTACGAACTCGAAGGCGGTGTGGTTATAGTAATCCAGCCCGCGCACGATATGCGGATTGTGCTGATGCGGCACACCGAAGGCGGTGAGGTGGTTGAGCAGCGTGTCGTAAAACGCCTTGGCCTCACTGGTCATGCAATCCTGCATCTGCGGCGCGCCCGCGACGAGTTTTTTGTCGTCCTCATCCTTGGAGTCCAGGATGCGCAGCGGGTTCTTCTCCAGCCGCAGCTTGCTCTCCTCGGAGAGTTCGCCGGCATATTGCGAGAAATACGCGACCAGCTTGGTCCGGTAGGCGGCGCGGCTCTCGGTGTCGCCCAGCGTGTTGATGTGCAGCACCACATCCTTGGCGATGCCCAGCTCGCACAGAATGCGCCAGCCCGCGCTGATCACCTCGGCATCGGCCAGCGGCGTGGCTGGGCCGAGCAGCTCCACCCCGATCTGGTGGAATTGCCGGTAGCGCCCCTTCTGCGGGCGCTCATAGCGGAACATTGGGCCCGCGTAGAACACTTTTTGCGGCAGCGTCTGCGTCAGCCCGTTGGTGATGAGCGCGCGGCACACCCCGGCTGTGCCCTCGGGCCGCAGCGTGATGGAATCCCCGCCACGATCCTCGAAGGTATACATCTCCTTGGTCACCACGTCCGAGGTCTCGCCCAGCGTGCGCGAGAACACTTTGGTATCCTCGAAGATCGGCGTCTGCCATTCGGAGAAGCCGTACAGCCCGGTCACGCGCCGCGCCGTCTCCACGACATGAAAATGCCTCGCCGCGTCCTCGCCGATGAGATCGCGCGTGCCGCGCACGGGTTGCAGGATATTCGCCATGACTTCACCACCAAAATAAAAATCCGGAGCGGCCGCCCGCTCCGGACCAAGGATACCGCAAACCCGCGTCTATTCCGCCGCGGCCTTCTCCGCCGCCTTCGCGGCCTCGATCTCGCTGGCCTTCTTCTCCACCAGCCCGACCAGATGCTCGACCATTTCCTCCTCGGGGATGGTATGGTCGGTCTTGCCCGCGGCATAGACCATGTGGCGCCCGCCGCCACCGCCCGTGAGGCCGATATCGGTCATCAGCGCCTCGCCCGGGCCGTTCACCACGCAGCCGATGATCGACAGCGTGATCGGTGTCTGGATATGCGCCAGCCGCTCTTCCAGCGTCTCCACCGTCTTGATGACGTTGAAGCCCTGGCGCGCGCAGGAGGGGCAGGAGATGATGCGCACGCCGCGATGGCGCAGGCCGAGCGTCTTCAGGATATCCCAGCCGACATGCACTTCCTCCTCCGGCTCCGCCGAGAGCGAGACGCGCATGGTGTCGCCAATGCCAGCCCAAAGCAGTGAGCCCAGCCCGACCGAGGATTTCACTGTGCCCGCGCGCTTGCCGCCCGCCTCGGTGATGCCGATATGCAGCGGGTGATCGCAGACCTCGGCGAGCTGCTGATACGCCGCCACGGCCATGAACACGTCCGACGCTTTCACCGAGATCTTGAACTCGTGGAAATCGTGGTCCTGCAGGATCTTCGCGTGTTCCAGCGCGGATTCCACCAGCGCCTCGGGGTTCGGCTCGCCGTATTTCTCCAGCAGGTGCTTCTCCAGCGAACCCGCGTTCACGCCGATGCGCATCGAGCAGCCATGGTCGCGCGCGGCCTTGATGACCTCCCTCACACGCTCGGGGCTGCCGATATTGCCGGGGTTGATGCGCAGGCAGGCCGCGCCCGCCTCGGCGGCCTCGATGCCGCGCTTGTAGTGGAAATGGATATCCGCCACCACCGGCACGTTGACGCGCTTGATGATGTGCTTGAGCGCGGCGGTGCTCTCTTCATCGGGGCAGCTCACGCGCACAATGTCCACCCCCGCCGCCTCGGCGCGCAGGATCTGCGCCACCGTGGCCTCGATATCGGTGGTGAGCGTGTTGGTCATGGTTTGCACGGAGATCGGCGCATCGCCACCGACCTTCACATTGCCCACGCTGATCTGCCGCGATTTGCGGCGGATGATCTGCTGGTATTCGCGGTAGTTCATGC
>NZ_JAJDJU010000038.1 GCF_020567705.1 Acidocella sp. KAb 2-4
GCTACAGGCGCTGGCCGGGGCGCTGAACGTGCCGATCACCACATTTTTTTGCACCTTCGAGGAGAAGCGCGGCTGCTCCTATGTGAAGGCGGGGACCGGCGTGGTCATCGAGCGGCGCGGCTCCAAGGCCGGGCACCAATATGCGCTGCTCGGCCACGCCCTCGGCGGCAGGGCGGTGGTGGAGCCGTATCTCATCACCCTCTCGACGGATGCCACACCCTATCCGGCGTTTCAGCATGAGGGCACGGAATTTATCTACATGATCAGCGGCGAGGTGATGTATCGCCATGGCGAACAATCCTACCACCTGACGCCGGGCGACGCGCTGCTGTTCGACTCCGCCGCCCCGCATGGGCCGGAGCGGCTGCTGGTGAAGCCGATGCGGTATCTCTCGGTCATCACCTATCCGCGCCAGGAGGGTTGAGGGGGCGGGCTATCCGGCCCCGATCACCAGCCCGGTGGCGAAGACCAGCGCGCCGCCGAGCGCGATCTGCATCGTCGCGCGGATCGGCGAGGTATCCATGAAGCGCCAGCGGATCCAGGAAATCGCGGCGAGTTCCACCGTGACCACGCAGATGGCGACGATCAGCGCCAGATGCAGGTTGCTGATGAGGAAGGGCAGGGTGTGGCCAAGCCCGCCCAGCGTGGTCATGGCGCCGGTGACGAGGCCGCGGATGATCGGCGTGCCGCGCCCGGTGAGCGAGCCGTCATCGGAGAGCGCCTCGGCGAAGCCCATCGAGATGCCGGCGCCGACCGAGGAGGCGAGGCCGACCAGAAAGGCATCCCACGGCCGGCCGGTGGAGATGGCGGCGGCGAAGATCGGGGCCAGGGTGGAGACCGAGCCATCCATCAGCCCGACCAGGCTGGGCTGGATATATTGCAGCACGAACAGCCGGCGGGCATGCTCGTCCTCTTCCTCGCGCACGCCCTCGGGCAGGTTTTTGGCGTTGATCGCCTCCACGCTGTGCTCGTGCTGCACTTCGGCATCGGCGAGGTCGCCGAGCAGCTTGCGGATGGAGACATCCGTGGCGCGGGACGCGGCGGTGCGGTAGAAGCGCTGGGTTTCGGCCTCCATGCCTTCGGCGAGGTCGCGGATCTCGTCGATGCTTGGGCTGGGCAGCTGCCAGACCGGCTTGCGGTTGAGGAAGCCGCGTACGTCCTGACGGCGGACCAGCGGGATGTGCTCGCCAAACTTCTCTTTATAGAGGTCAAGCAGGCGGCGGCGGTGTTCGCCTTCCTCGGCCGCCATGTCCATGAAGCTCTGCGCCGTGGCGGGAAATTGCTCGCGCAGCCGTTCCGCGATGTCGATATAGATGCGCGCATCCTCCTCCTCGGCGCCGATGGCCAGGGCCAGCACTTCACGCTCCGTCAGTTGTGAAAAATCGCGCATGAATATCTCCTGATCTCGCCGGTCATCTGGCCCCGGGCGCGTGAATCGTCAAGGGAATCATGGTGTTATGAGAATAACTCGCAATTTGTTCAACGCCGTGCGCGTTGCTGGTGGGGGGAAAGCCTGCGAATATGCGCGTGGTTGGTTAATGAGGCAGGTGAGGCGGTGACGGAGCAGATGACGGACGGCTTGTGCCCGTGTGGCAGCTTGTTGCGCGCTTCGCGCTGCTGCGCCCAGCCGGCGGGGGCGCTGGCGGGGCAGGAGAGTTTGGCGCTGCTCGACGGCCAGGGCCAGGAGGCAGCCCGGCTGTTCAACGACAGGAAATATGCCGAGGCCGAGGCGCTGGCGCTGAAATTGCTCGATCTGGCACCCAATTTCCGCGCGCCGCTCAGGGTGCTGTATGAAATCCGTAAAGCGCAGCAGCGCGGCGCGGCGGCCGAGGCGCTCGGCGCGCGGCTGGCGGCGCTGCCCGGCCCGGCCCAGGCGCGGGCCGCCGCCAATATGCAGTTCGCGCAGTTTCTGGTGGGGCAGGGGCGGCATGCCGAGGCGCTCGCCCCCGCCACCGAGACGCTGAAAGCCACACCCCGCGACGCCGCGGCGCATCATCTGATGGGCGTGGTGCTGACCGAGACTGGCAATCTGCCGGGGGGTGAACATCATTACCGCCGCGCCCTGAAGCTGCTTGGGCGCGATGACCCGCTGGCGGTGGCCAATCTCGCCTGGAATTTGCGCCAGCAGGGGCGGCTGGCCGAGGCCGCCGCGCTCTACGCGCAGGCCGTGCCGCCGGAGACGGAAAACCGGCGCGGCATTGGCGGTTACGCGCAGGTGGCGTTTGCGCGCGGCAACCGGCAGGCGGCAGTGGCGATGCTGGACGCCGCCCTGGCCCGCTGGCCGGATGACCGCACGCTGCGCCTGCTGCGGGTGATGGCCGACCTCGCCATGGATCAGCCGCAGGCGGCGCTGGAGCGGCTCGGCCCGCCGGAGCAATTACTGCCGCTGGAGGCGTTGGCGCTGGGGCGGGCGATGGCGCAGCTTGGGCGGCTGCAAGAGGCGATGGGCGTGATCGTCGCGGCCCGGCGGGCGCAGCGCGAGCGCAACGGGCTGGCTTATGACGAGGCCGGGCTGCGCGCCCGCGCCGAGGCGTATAAGGCCTATTTCACCGCCGACCGCGTGCAGGCGCTGCCGCGCGCCGGGGCGGGGGCGTTCATGCCGGTGTTCCTGCTCGGCTTCCCGCGCGCGGGCACGGGCTTGCTCGAACAATTGCTGGCCCAGGTGCCGGGCTTCGCGGTGGGGGACGAGGCCGCCCCGGTGGGCGATCTGGTGCAGGAGGTGACGCGCCTGACCGGGGCCGCGTATCCGCAGGCGCTGGATGAATTCATTGCCGGCGGTGGCGTGGAACTGCCGGACCGGTTGCGCGGCTTGTATGAGGAACGCCGCCAGCGGCGCGGTCTGCTGCGTCCGGGCGCGCGCTTCATCACCGACCGCGCGGCCTCGAATGTCTGGCATCTCGGGCTGATCAAACTGCTCTACCCGGAGGCGCCGGTCATCCATGTGCTGCGCCACCCGTATGATCTGATGCTCTCCAACTTGATGCAGGACCGCCGTCTGGAGGGCAACGCCCAGGCCGGCGCCCCGGCCCTGGCGAAATACTACGCGCTGCAGGCGGAGATGATCGCCCATTACCGTGGCCAGCTCACGCTGCGCTACCTGCCGCTGCGCTATGAGGATCTGGTGGCTGATCCGGCGGGCAAGCTGCGCGAGGTGCTGGCGTTTATCGGCGCCGAGGCGGCCCCGCCAGACGAGACGACGCTGCGCGCCAACGCCGCCGCGCTGCCCGACCCGGTGCCGGAGCATCTGGCCACGCGCGCGCCGGTGCATGCGCGCGCGGCCTATCGCTACCGCGATTACGTGGCGCAGATGCCGCATCTGTTCGACGAGTTGCGCGACACATTGGCGCCCTGGCTGGCCACGCTGGGCTATGAGGATGCGGAGATGCGGGCATGAGCGGCGCGGTGGAGCCGGGCAAGCAGGTGGTGCCGCTCTCGGAGGCGCTGGAGAAGCTGGCGCGGCTGGAGCAGGAGAACAAGCTGGCGGAGGCCGATGACCTCGCCAACCGGATGCTCGCGGCCAAGCCGGATCACCCGCATATCCTGCATCTGGCGGGCATTGTCGCCTACCGCAACGGGCGGGTGGAGCAGGCGATCGCGCGCATGGAGCAGGCCGAGGCGCTCGCCCCGGAGATGGCGCTGTATCCGCGCAATATGTGCGAAGTGTATCGCGGGGCCGGGCGGCTGGAGGACGCGCTGCGCGCCGGGCGGCGGGCGGTGGAACTGGCCCCCAATGATTCGCGCGCCTATTTCAACTTGGCGCTGATCCATTACGAGCGGCTGGAACTGGACGAATCGGTGCGCATGGCGGAGCGCGCGATCGAACTCGACCCGGATTATGCCGAGGCGCATTTCGAGCGGGCCGAGGCGCTGCTGCTGGCCGGGCGCATGCGGGAAGGCTGGGAGAGCTATGAATGGCGCTTCAAGCTCAAGCAGGCCGAGGGGATGCTGCCCAAGACCGATAAGCCGCAATGGGACGGGCAGCCATTGCCGCCGGGCAAGCTGTTGATCATCGGCGATCAGGGGTTTGGCGATTGCATCCAGTTCGGGCGGCTGATCCCGTGGGCGGCGCTGCTCGCGCCGCAGCCGGTGCTGGCCTGCTCGGGCGAGTTGGTGCCGATCCTGCGGCAGATTCCGGGGGCGGGCAAAATCGTCACGCGCTGGGAGGATACGGGTGATTACGACGCCTATATCCCGCTCTCCGGCCTGCCGCGCCTGGCCGGGATCGACACCGGCAACGTGCCGCCATCGGGCTATCTCAGTCCCGCCCCGGCGCTGGTGCGTGAATGGGCGGGGAAGCTCGACCGGCTGACGCCGAAGGGCAAGCAGCGCATCGCCTTGGTCTGGGCCGGGCGGCCAACGCACAAGAACGACAAGAAGCGCACCCTGAAACTGGGGCAATTCGCACCGCTCTTCGCGCGCGAGGATCTCGCCATCATCACCGTGCAGAAGGGTGATTCGATCGCCCAGGTCGGAGGGTATTATGGTTGCGCGCCGCTGGTGAATCTGGGGCCGGAAATTGGCGATTTCCTTGATACCATGGCGATTTTGCAGAGCGTGGACCGGCTGGTGACGATCGACACCTCGGTCGCGCATATCGCCGGTGCGAGCAATGTGCCCACCTCGCTGGTGCTGCCTTATGCGCCGGATTGGCGCTGGTTGCTGAACCGCGAGGATACGCCCTGGTATCAGTCGGTCAGGATTTTCCGCCAGCAGCGGCCCTATGATTGGGGCGGCGTGGTCGAGCGCGTCGCCGCCGGGTTGTAGCGGAGGCATAAAAAAAACCGCCCCCATTGCTGGCGGCGGTTTTTGCCTTGGCCGGACCAGCCGGCCAAGAACAGACGGAGCTTAGAGCTCGGAAGCGATCGAGTTGAAGGTCGAGGACACGTTGGTGCCGAGGGTGGTGACGGCGGCGATGATGACCACCGCGATGAGCGCCGCGATCAGCGCGTACTCGATGGCGGTCACGGCGCGGCGGTCAGCGCCAAATTTCTGCAGGGAAGCGCGAAGCACGGTGAGCATCATTGGTCTCCTGTTGATGAACGCAGATTAAGTTTGCGTACTTATTGTGTCCTATCATTAGTGACTTAAGTCAACGACTTAATGCAAGCCCCTAATTGCCGGCGGGATCTTGGGTTGTTTCCACGAAGCTAAAATAACGTATTGTTATGAATGGCTATTTTTAGCTTGTTCGCGGCATGTCCGAAACATGGCCGTATGTAAACTTTTGGTGAATGTGAAGCCGGGCAGCAGGAACCGGGCGGCGGCGCCTTGGGGAAGTTGGAGGTCCGGGCGGGAATCGAACCCACATTCGCGGATTTGCAGTCCGCTGCATCACCACTCTGCCACCGGACCTCGGGGCTTGCTGCGCCCTTATCCACGCGGGCGGGGGGCGGGTCAAGCGCCCCGATGCGGGTTTACGCTGTCCTGGCGCAGTTGAGTTGTGGCGGGCCGCCCCGCTATATAGCGCGCAGATAGCGAACAGAAGGCTAGCATGGCGGATCAGATTTCTCAGAATATTGCCCGCGACCATATGGCGGACAGCCAAGTCCGCCCCAACCATGTGCACGACATGCGTGTGATCGAGGCGATGCGCGCCCTGCCGCGCGAGGCTTTCGCCCCGCCGGGCAGCTTCGCTTATGCCGACGCCGATATTCCGCTCGGCCAGGGGCGGTATTTGGCAAATCCGTCGCTGACCGCGCGGCTGGCGCAGGCGGTGCTGGAGGCGAACCCCGCGCATGTGTTGGTGGTTGGCGCCGGGGCGGGGTATCTCGCCGCGGTCCTCGATGCTGCTGGTGTGGCTGTGGTGGCGCTTGAAGATGACGCCCGGCTGAATACGGGCGCGCTCGCGCAATATGGGCGCAACGTGCAAGCTGCTGCCGGGCCGCTGCCGGCGGGCTGGCCAGCGGGCGGGCCTTATGACGCGATTGTCATCGAAGGGGCGGTGCCGGAGATTCCGGGCGCTTACGCGGGGCAGTTGGCGCCGGGTGGGCGGGTCATCGCCGTGTTAGCCGAGGCCGAGGGGCCGGGCGCGGTTGGCCGCGCCGTGGCCGCGCAGGCCGTGGGTAACGGGTTTGCCGAGACCGAATTGTTCGACTGTACGCCGCGCCTACTGCCGCAATTCCGCCGCGCTCCGGCCTTTGCCTTTTGAGCATGCGCCACCGCCGCAGCTCCCATGCCCGCTTGGCCGGGGTGGCGCTGGCCGCCCTGGGCGGGTTTGCCGCGCATCCGGCCTGGGCTAACCCGCCCTCGACCCTGACGGCGGCGCTGGCCGAGGCCTATAACAACAATGCGACGCTGCAGGAGCAGCGCGCGGCTCTGCGCCAAACGGATGAGCAGGTGCCCGCGGCGCTCTCCGGTTGGCGGCCGACGGTGCAGATTTCGTCCTCGATCAGCCGTGTTTCGGGCACGCAGTGGACGCAGCTTACGCCTGATATCAGCAGGTCCACCGCCGAGAGCCGCAACACGCTCACCTCATCCGCCACGGTGGATCAGCCGATTTATCGCGGTGGCAAGACGCTGGCCTCGGTGCGCGAGGCCAAGAACCAAGTTTTCGCGGCGCGGGCGCAGCTGCTGGCCACCGAGCAGAGCGTGTTCACCAACGTGGTCAATGCCTATGTCACGGTGATCACCGATAAGCAGCTTCTGGCCTTGCAGGAGAGCAACGAGCAGGTGCTGCAGCAACAGCTGCAAGACACGCAGACGCAGTTCAATGTCGGTGAGATCACCATGACCTCGGTGGCGCAGGCGCAGGCCTCGCTGGCGCAGGCCAAGGAGCAGGTCGAGGTCGCCAAGGGCAATCTCGAGATCGCGCGGGAGAATTTCCGGCAGTTGGTGGGGGATTATCCGGCCGATGACATGGCCCCGCCGCAGCCGTTGCTGTTGCCGGTGAACAACAAGGACGCGGCCGCCAAGCTCGCCGTGGTCAACAACCCCAGCGTGACCGCCGCCGAATTTACCGACGCGGCGAACAAGGACGCTGTGGATGTCGCCTTCGCGGCGCTGATGCCGCAGGTGGATGTGCAGGCCACGGCCTTCAACCAACAGGGTTCATCGGGCATCGGAGTGAAGACCAGTGGCGGCCAGGTGACGGCGCAGCTCACCGTGCCGCTCTATCAGGGTGGCTCGGAATATGCCGCGATCCGCCAGGCCCGCGCCAAGGAGCAACAGAGTTTCGCCGCGATTCTCGATGCGCAGCGCACCGCCTATGCTCAGGCTACCCAGGCGTGGGAGGCGCTGACCTCCACCCGCGCCGCCATTGTCTCCACCAATGCCGCGATCAAGGCCGACGCCATCGCGCTGGACGGCACCGAGCGTGAGGAGCTGGTGGGCACGCGCACCACGCTCGATGTGTTGAACGCCCAGCAATTGCTGCTCAATGCCCAGGTGCAGCAGGTCCAGAACATTGCTCAGCTGGTCAATAATTCCTACAGCGTGGCCTCGGCCATGGGGCGGCTCACGGCCAAGGATCTCGCCCTGCCGGTGCAGGAATATGACGATCTGAAGTATTACGACGCCGTGCATTACGCGGGCTTTGGCACGGGTGAATCGGCGGATGAGGATGCCGGGATCGCGCCCAATGGCGCCTTGCTGGCGGCGCCCGCGGCGCCGGGTATCACGGATGACGCCACCGGTGCGCCGACTCCATGAACCGGTTGAGATTATGCAATTGCGCGTGAGCGGCGGGGTGAAGTAGTTTCACTTCCGGGGAAATCGCTCTAAAAGGATGAGACAATGAGCGAAGGTAACGGCATTTCCAATAGTTCCGCCCCCGCCAGCGGGGGTGAGCCGTCCATGGAGGAGATCCTGGCTTCGATCCGCCGTATCCTGACGGAGGAAGAGAAGGAGCGCGCCGCCGCCGCGCCGCCGGATGACTCTGACGATGACGTGCTGGTTCTGGATACGCCGCTCGCCACGCCTAATGCCAATGTCTCGACCGGCACGGCCGTGCCGCCGGCTTCGCCCGCCGCGGCGGCAGGGCCGATTTCCACCCCGGTGGGCGCCGAAGCGGCGCTGGACAGCGGCGTGGTGAGCGGCCAGTCTACGGACGAGCAATACGTGCCGGCCACGCTGGTGGAGGGTGCAGCCTTGGACTACTCTAAAGTTCAGCCCGCGAAGGAAAATAATATGGATGATCAGGTTCAGTCTCCCGAAGGACTGGTGAGTGATACCGCCGCCCAGGAAATCGCCAGCAAGGTTGGCTCGCTGGTGCGCAGCGTGAGCGCCGAGCGCGCGGTCGGCATTGGCCGTCCGGGTGTGACGATCGAGGATCTGGTGCGCGAGGAGGTCAAGCCCGTGCTGAAATCCTGGCTGGACACGCATCTGCCGAGCCTCGTTGAGCGCGTGGTGCGGGCCGAGATCGGCCGCTTGATGGACCGCATGTAATTTGTAATCCGCGCCACCCCGCCCGGCCTGGGTGGGGTGGCGCCTGTTTTCGCGTGCGCCGCCCGCATGGCGCCGGAGTATACCTTGACGACACTGGAAAAGACCTTCGAGCCGGCCTCGGTTGAGGCGCGGCTCTATCGTGGTTGGGAAGAGTCCGGCGCCTTCGCCGCTCACCCGCAATCCGCCGCCGCCCCCTACACCATCATGATCCCGCCGCCGAACGTGACGGGCAGCTTGCATGTGGGCCACGCGCTCACCATGACATTGCAGGATATCTTCGTCCGCTTCCGCCGGATGCAGGGGCGCGATGTGCTGTGGCAGCCGGGCACCGACCATGCGGGCATCGCCACGCAGATGGTGGTGGAGCGGCTGCTGGATAAGGAAGGCGTGTCGCGCAAGCAGCTCGGGCGCGAGACATTTCTCTCCCGCGTGTGGCAGTGGAAGGCCGAATCGGGCGGCGCCATCACCGCGCAGCTCCGCCGCCTCGGCGCCTCGCCGGATTGGGCGCGCGAGCGCTTCACCATGGATGACGGGCTCTCCGCTGCGGTGCGGGAGGTGTTCTGCGCCTTGTTCGATCAGGGGCTGATCTACCAGGACAAGCGGCTGGTAAACTGGGACACGGTGCTGGGCACGGCGATTTCCGACCTTGAGGTGGAGGCCCGCGAGACCAAGGGCAGCATGTGGTATATCCGCTATCCGGTAGAGGGGGGCGAGGAGATCATCGTCGCCACCACGCGCCCGGAGACGATGCTGGCCGATACCGCCGTGGCCGTGCACCCCGAGAACGAGAAGTTCAAGCACCTGATCGGGCAACATGTGATCCTGCCGCTGACCGAGCGGCGCATCCCGATCGTGGCCGACGAGTATGCCGACCCGGAAAAGGGTACCGGCGCGGTGAAGATCACCCCGGCGCATGATTTCAACGATTTCGAGGTCGGCAAGCGTCACGGCCTGCCGATGCCCTCGATGCTCGACAAGCAAGGCAAGGTGACATTGGCCGAGCTCGGCGAGCTGCCGGCGTTTTGCGCGGGCCTGGAGGGGCTGGACCGGTTCGAGGCGCGCAAACGCATTGTCGCCGAGCTGGAAGCCCGCGAATTGCTGGTCGAAGTGAAGCCGCACGCGCATACCGTGCCGCATGGCGACCGCTCGGGCTCGGTGATCGAGCCGCTGTTGACCACGCAATGGTATTGCAACGCCTGGGTGCTGGCGCAGCCGGCCATCGAGGCGGTGGAGAGCGGGCGCATCAAATTCGTGCCGCAGCAATGGGAGAACACGTTCTTCGCCTGGATGCGCGACATCCAGCCCTGGTGCATCTCGCGCCAGCTCTGGTGGGGGCACCGCATCCCGGCCTGGTATGACGAGCAGGGCAATGTCTATGTCGCCCGCAATGCCGAGGAAGCCCAGGCAAAGGCCGGGGCGGGGGTGAAGCTGAGCCAGGACGAGGACGTGCTGGACACCTGGTTCTCCTCGGCGCTGTGGCCGTTCTCCACCCTCGGCTGGCCCGAGCAGACGCCGGAACTCGCCAAATATTACCCGACCGACGTGCTGGTCACCGGCTTCGACATCATCTTCTTCTGGGTCGCCCGCATGATCATGATGGGCATGCACTTCATGGGCGATGTGCCGTTCCGCACCGTGTATATCCACGGGCTGGTGCGCGACGAGAAGGGGCAGAAAATGTCCAAGTCCAAGGGCAATGTCCTGGATCCGCTGACCCTGATCGACGCCTATGGCGCGGATGCGCTGCGCTACTCGGTGGCGGCGGCCGCCGGGCAGGGGCGCGATGTGAAGCTTGGGCAGAAGATCGTCGAGACCAATCGCGGCTTCATCACCAAGATCTGGAACGCCGCGCGCTTCCTGGAGATGAACGGGGTGAAGCCGAACCCGGATTTCCGCCCCGAGAACGCGAAGCTGCCGCTCTGCCGCTGGATTCTGAGCGCGGCGAACGAGGCGATCACCGCCGCGACCTCGGCGCTGGAGGCGTTCCGCCCAAACGACTACGCGAGCGCCTGCTACCGGTTCGCCTGGGGCGATCTGTGCGACTGGTTCATCGAGTTCGCCAAGCCGGGCTTCGCTTCGGAGGATGCGGCGGAGATCCGCGACACGGCGGCGCATGTGCTGGGCATTCTGCTGCGGCTGATGCACCCGCTGGTGCCGTTTGTGACCGAGGAGCTGTGGGGGTATTTCGGCTATGGCCCGCAGGGCTCGCTGATCTCGGCCCCCTGGCCCGAGGCGCAGGCGGTGAGCGATGCCGATGCGGCGGCGGCGGAGGTGAACTGGGTGATCGGGCTGATCTCCGAGATCCGCACCGTGCGCTCGGAGATGAACGTGCCGCCGTCACTGAAATCCCCGGTATTGTTGCAGGACGCCGCGCCCGCGACCCTGGCCCGCGCGCAAGCGTGGTTCGAGGCGATCTCGCGCATGGCCCGCGCCTCGGAGATCGGGCCGCTCGCCGGCCCGGCGCCCAATAACGCGGCCCAGGCCGTGCTGGGCGAAGCGACGATCATTCTGCCGCTGGAAGGGCTGATCGACCTTGACGCCGAGCGCAAGCGCCTGAGCGCCGCGCTGGCCAAGGCGCAGGCGGAGCTGGCCAAGGTGAGCGCCAAGCTCGCCAATGCCGATTTCGTCTCCCGCGCGCCCGAGGCGGTGCTGGAGGAACACCGTGAGCGGCAGGACAGTTTCACCGGCGAGGTGAACCGGCTGGAGGCGGCGCTGCGCCGTATTTCCTGAGCTGACGACCCCGCAGCCAAAAGGAGAGCATATGCGCGTACGTGAGATCGAGCCTGGTGATAAGGCGCAATGGGCGGTGCTGTGGCAGGGGTATCTGGAGTTCTACCAGGTGCCCGATCTGGCGGCGGAGATCACCGAAACGACCTGGGGCCGTTTCTTCGACCCCAACGAGCCGGTGCATGCGCTGGTGGCCGAGGAGGATGGCGTGCTGCTCGGGCTGGTGCATTACATTTTCCATCGCAACACCTGGTGCCTGGAGAATGTGTGCTACCTTGAGGATTTGTTCACCGCTTCGCCGGCGCGCGGGCAGGGCGTGGGGCGGGCGCTGATCGAGGCGGTGTATGCCAAGGCGCGGGAGAAGAAGGCCTCGCGCGTGTATTGGCTGACGCATGAGACCAACAAGACCGCGCAGGCGCTGTATGACCGGATCGCGGATAAGACCGGATTCATCCAGTACCGCAAAAATCTCTGACCGGCGGGTATGAATAACCTGGCCATTCTGGCCCTGCTCGCCCTGGCCGCCACGCTGGAGGTGGGGGGCGACGCGCTGGCCCGCATTGCGCTGCATTCGCAGGCGGTGCCGTTGGTGCGGCTGGGGTTGTTTGGCGCGGCAGCGCTGGTGCTGTTCATCTACGGTGTGAGCGTAAACCTGCCGCCTTGGGATTTCGGGCGGCTGCTCGGGGTTTATGTGTCGCTGTTCTTCGTGGTGGCGCAGCTGATCAATCTGCTGGCCTTTGGCGTCCGGCCCGGCTTGCCAGTGCTGGCGGGCGGCGCGCTGATTGTCGCGGGTGGGATGTTGATGACGTTCTGGCGCGCCTGAGCGCGACACTCGTGTGAAATTAAATTGAACCCGGCTCGACCGGCCCTTGCCCATGTATAAATGCGGCACCGGCGGGGCTGCGCATGGCCTCCCGTTGCCAGGAGGAGGTCAAGACATGGGCTTATTCGACGGAATTTCCAATCTGATC
>NZ_JAJDJU010000039.1 GCF_020567705.1 Acidocella sp. KAb 2-4
CCCACGATCAGGTCGGTGCTGCCGTTGCCGGCCTGCAGGCTGGTGTCGAGCAGGTTGCCCGGCGACGCCTGGCGTGCATTAGGCCCGGTGGAGAAGGCCGTCGGGTCGCGCCCCACGACCCCGGTGCCTGCCGCGTTCGGCCCGCCGTAGGCGCCGGTGGGCAGTTTCACGCCCAGCTGCAGGCCCAGCGCGTGGGTGGGCAGCAGCCCCTGCCAGGCGGCGAGCAGCTTGAGGTCGCCGATCCCCGTGACGGTGGCGCCGCTGACCTCCGCGGAGGTCAGGGGATCGCCCGCCGCACCGTAGGTCGTGTGACTGCGATCGATGTACGGCACCAGCAGGCTGAAGCTCCAGTCCGCGCTCGGGCTGTAGGCCAGTCCCAGCGTCCAGTAGCGATTGATGGTCTGGCGCTCGACCTCCTGGTTGCCTCCCGCGTCGTTGATGGCCGCGACCCGGGACGGGGAGACGGCGGAGGTGCCCGAGCGCAACTGGCTCTGGTCGATGTAGTCGTATTGCAGGCTGACGCGCCAGCCCGCGCTGGTGCCGTAGCCCATGGCGGCGTCGGACGACAGCGAGCAGCCGCAGGTGGCGCACGCGAAGGCGCAGGCGGGGGCGAGGGCGGCGCAGCACAGCGCCAAGGCGCGCGCCGAGGCACGTATTCGGCAAGGCACGGTGGAGACTCCCGTGGCACGGCCGCGCCTGGAGATCAGGCGCGCTGCCAACGCAGCAGGGGATAGCGCATCAGATAGATGAGCCTGGTCGACAGCGTGCTCAGCAGGCCGATGGTGATCATGCCGACCACAATGTTCGAGTACTGGATCAGCTGATACGCGTTCCAGGTGTAGTACCCGATGCCGGCGCGCCCGCCGATCATCTCCCCCGCGACCAGCGAGAACCAGGAGACCCCCATGCCGATGGCCGCGCCCGAGGTGATCGAGGGCAGGGCCGATGGAAGGACCACGCTGAACAACACGTTCCATTCCTTCGCGCCCAGGGTCCTCGCCGCGTTGATCAGGGCACTGGGCGTGGCCTCGACCCCCTGGATGGTGTTCAGCACGATGGGGAAGAAGGCCCCCAGAAAGGTGATGAACAGGATGCTTTCCTCGGTGGTCGGCCAGATCAGGATGGCCAGGGGGATCCAGGTGATGGCCGGAATGGGGCGGACGATCTCGATATAGGGCATGAAGGCCCACCGGAACCATCTGAACCGCCCGATCGCCACGCCGATCGCGACCCCGAGAATGGCGGCGATGCCAAACGATCCGGCGATGCGCAGAACACTGATGCCGACGTCGGCATAGAAGTCCGGCGTCTGCAGCGCACCCAGCAAGGCCGATCCCACGTCCCTGGGCGTCGGCACGTTCTCGAAATCGAGGTAGAGATGCGTGCCATGGCTCGCCACGTATTGCCAGAGCAGGATCCCCAGCGCGATGGCGGCCCCTCCGGTCAGGATCTGGAAAACAAATCCGAACCTGCCGCGCACCGCGCGGCGAACGGCCTTGCGCCGCGTTGATCCCGCCCGTGCGCCCACCCGTCGCCGGGCGCCGGGGTTCATCGAGATAGCCGCCTCGTTCATGGCATGTTGCTCCTTGGAGTTCCTGGAATCCACTAGGACAGCGTCAGGCGCTACGCGGCGGCGCGCAACTGCGTGTAGCTGAGAACCTTGCCTCCCTTTTCCTTTTGCTCCCTCAGGGCCTCGCCCTTGGTGAGGTAGGCATCGATGGAAGTTCCATCCTTTACGTACCAGGCGGTTTTCCCGAACATCTTCAGGCCGGATTGGGCGTCATAGACGTACACGGCGTCGATGTCCTGGCCCTTCGCGGTCAGCTTGCCCAGCGCCTGGAACATCGCCGCGTTGGTTCCGTATTGCTGGATTCCCTTGCCGGCCACCCAGATCTGCGGAGGCATATGGGTGTCGCCTTGCGGATTCTTCAGGGTCCCCGCCTGTTTCGCGTAATTCAGACCCATCTGCTGGTATGCGGTCTTGAGATAGCTGGCATCGACCCATTGGTGCATGTCCAGCGGAGGTACGTGGGCATATTTGGCCAGCAGCCCGTGATCGTAGGCCAGGGTATCGAGCCATTTGGCCTTGATCGTCGGGTCGGGCGTCAGGTACCCCCCCTGGCTGAAATACAGGTAGAGAACCTCCTTGGGGATCATGGTCCAGGCGGCCATCTTCTTGCTGGCCACATGGGGGTTTTCGGCGATCCACCGATCGGCCGCGATCACGGCTTTCGCATACGCGACGACGATTTCCGGGTATTTCTGCGCGAAAGCCCTGGTCACCACCACGCCGTGCAGATAGGGAATCTTCGTCTCGGCGCCGGAGTAGATCATGCGCCCGGTGCCCTTGTACTCCATGTATTCGGTCATCGGACAGAAATCGGCATGCGCATCGATCTTCCTGGCGGCGATGGCCGAGATGCCGACCATGGGGGTCTGGTTGGAGACACGGAAATCGGAGTACTTCAAGCCGGCTTGCTGCGCCATTTCATACAGCATTCCCCAGGCCGAGCTTCCGATCGGCACCGAAATGTCCTTGCCGACCAGCTGCTTCACGCTGGTGATCGGCGAGGATGTCGGCACCGCGATGCTGTTGCCGGCCCCGTCCAGGTTGTAGGCCGTCATGCTGAACAGGATGGAACGGGCATCGCGGGTCTGCTGGAATTTCGCGCCGTTGACCACCAGCGGATAATCCCCCATGACGCCGAAGTCCAGCTTGTTCGCCAGCATCATGTTCGTGATCGGGGCGCCCGAGCTGTAATTCCGCCAGACGATGTCGTAACTGACTCCCTTGTACTTTCCCGTGTGCGGGAGGTATTTCTCCAGCAAATGGAGTCCCTTGATGGCGACCCCCGCCGGATAGGTATCGGTGCACATGCTCTGATGCCCGATGCGAATCGTGATGGTCTGCGCATCGGCATTCGAGGCAAGAATGCCGGGGAAAGACAGGGCGACTGCAATGGCTAGGCGTTTGGCGGGCATTTCGGACTCCTGCTAACGAGTGCACGGGGACGGAAGACGACAACACGGTGCCTGGAGAGCATGCGACGAGCGCTGGCGCTCGGCTCGACAGGACTTGTTATGACAACGTATCGTTAGCAAGTGATGTGCCAGCCAAATTCCGCGAAAATCTCCCTGTTCTGGTTCATTCGTGGGGAAATCGGCCCGCGCCCCTGTCCAACAAGGGGCGGCCCGCACAATATGAAGGCGCGGGCCGGCTACGCGGGGCTCGCGAACGAGCCACCAAGCGCGGGCACGACGTCGAACAGATCGGCCACGAGGCCGAAGTCGGCCACGCCGAATATGGGTGCGTCGGCGTCCTGGTTGATGGCGACGATGAGTTTGCTGTCCTTCATGCCGGCCAGGTGCTGGATCGCGCCCGAGATGCCCACGGCCACGTACACCTGCGGCGCGACGATCCTGCCCGTCTGCCCGACCTGCCATTCATTCGGCGCGTACCCGGCGTCGACCGCCGCGCGACTGGCCCCCAGCGCCGCGCCCAGACTTTTCGCCAGTGGACCCAGCAGGGACTCGAAGTTCTCCCGGCTTCCCAGGCCGCGTCCGCCGGACACTACCACCCTCGCGGACCCGAGTTCGGGGCGTTCGCCGCCGTCCATGTCGCGCTCGAGGAGCTGCGTCAGCCCGGAGTCGGCCGTCACGGTGACCCGCTCGATGTCGGCGTGCGCACCACTCGCGGCGGCGGGCTCGAAGGCGCTGCCGCGCACCGTGATCACCTGCACGGCATCCAGGCCGCGCACGGTCGCCACCGCGCTGCCGGCGTAGATGGGCCGGCGGAAGGTGTCGGGTGCCAGCACGTCGATGATGTCGGAAATCTGCACCACGTCGAGCAGCGCCGCCACGCGGGGAAGAACGTTCCTGCCGAAGGCGCTCGCGGGCGCCAGGATGTGGCTGTAGCGTCCCGCGAGAGCCACGATCTGAGGCGCCAGGTTCTCCGCCACGCCGTCGCCCAGATGCTCGGCATCCGCATGCAGCACCCTGGATACACCGGCGACCCGCGCCGCCTCGGCGGCCACGCCGGCGCAGTCGTGGCCGGCGACCAGCATGTGGATGCCGCAGGCACAGGCGCTGGCGGCACCCACGGTGTGCAGGGTCGCGCGATGAAGTGTGCGGCCGTCGTGTTCGGCGATGACGAGTGCGGGCATGGTGCGGGGCTCCTCAACGGGCAAGTTCGGCCTTCAGGACGTCGATCAGCGCCGCCGCGTCGGCAACACGGACGCCTTCGGCGCGCGGCGCGGGCTCGGTCACCCGCAGGGTCTGCAGATGCTCGCTCAGCTCGACTCCGAGTTCGGCGGGGCGCAGCGTGGCCAGGGCCTTCTTCCTGGCCTTCATGAGGTTGGGCAGCGTGACGTAGCGCGGCTCGTTCAGGCGCAGATCGGCCGTGATCACCGCCGGCAGGGGCATGCTCAGGGTTTCCGAGCCGCCGTCGATTTCGCGCCGCACTCGTGCCCGGCCCCCGGCGATCTCGACCCCGGAGGCGAAGGTGGCCTGGGGCCAGCCGAGCAGCGCCGCGAGCATCTGCCCCGTCTGGTTGCAGTCGTCGTCTACCGCCTGCTTGCCCAGCAGCACGAGCTGCGCCTGCTCCCGGCGGATCACGGCCAGCAGCAGCTTGGCCACGTGCAGCGGCAGCAAGTCGAACCCGAGGTCGGTCTCGACCAGCACGCCGCGATCGGCCCCCATGGCCATGGCGGTGCGCAGGGCGTCACCGCAAGCGGCGGCCCCACACGTCACGCAGACCACCTCCGTGGCCACGCCCTGCTCCTTCCAGCGCACCGCCTGCTCGACCGCGACCTCGTCGAAGGGGTTGATGCCCATGCGGACCCCGGCGAGTTCCACACCGCTTTCATCGTCCCGGACCCGCACCTTGACGTTCGAGTCCGCGACCCGCTTGACCGCGACGAGTACCTTCATGTTCGGCTCCCGGTTCGACCTGGTCTACTTCTCGACGAAGGCACGTTCGATCACGTAGTCGCCCGGCGTTCCCTGGCTGGGGCTGATCTCGAAGCCCCGGGCATCCAGCAATTCGCAGCAGGCATTGAGCATCGCGCTGCTGCCGCAGATCATCACCCGATCCGCGCCCGGATCCAGCGTGGGCAGACCGAGATCCTGCGTGAGGCGATCGCCTTGCAGGAGGTCGGTGATGCGCCCCTGGTACTTGTAGGGCTCGCGCGTGACGGTGGGGTAGTAGACGAGGCGCTCGCGCACCAGCTCGCCCAGGTATTCGTGGCGGGGCAGTTCGTGCTGGATGAACTCCGCGTACGCCAGGTCGCTGACCTTGCGCGTGCCGTGCACCAGGATGACCTTCTCGAAGCGCTCGTAGATCTCGGGGTCCTGGATGATGCTCATGAAGGGCGCCAGCCCGGTGCCCGTGGACAGCAGGTACAGGCGCTTGCCCGGGCGCAGGTCGTCCGCGACCAGGGTGCCCACCGGCTTGCGGCCCACGATGATCTCGTCGTCCGGCTTGAGATGCTGCAGGCGCGAGGTCAGGGGGCCATCCGGCACCTTGATGCTGAAGAACTCGAGATGCTCGGCATGGTTCGGGCTTGCGATGCTGTAGGCGCGCAACAGCGGCTTGCCGTCCACGGAAAGCCCCAGCATCAGGAAATGTCCGTTGTGGAATCGCAGCGCGGGATCTCGCGTGGTGCGAAAGGAGAACAGCGACTCGTTCCAGTGCTGCACACTCGTGACGCGTTCAATGCTGAAGTTCGACATGACGTGACGGTGGTTGAGGTTGCTTCGGGGGCTCAGGGCTGCGCGACACCGAGTTCACGCAGGTAGGCCCAGGGAAAGATGCCGCGCCCGTGCCCGTCCGAGAACACCAGGTTCAGGCCCTGCTGGCCGACGGGCTCGGCATGGGTCAGGCGGATCGCTGCAGCGGCCTCGGCGACGGGCCTGTGCGCGCGGCGCAGCGCCACGCAGGCCGCGCAGCGGCAGCTCGCGCGCAGCAGGCCGTGCGCCAGCAGGCTGCTGCCGCCGTCCGCCCAGCGGATCTCGAGCGTGGCCGAGGCGCCATGGTTGGTGATGGCCACCGGGAAGGCGCCGTGAGCCGGCGTGGCTCCCGGATCGGATCCGCCTGGATGCCCGGAGTGGACTCGGCGAACGGAATGCGCGCTCATACGAGATCCTTCACGCCACTCGGCCCGACGTCGACGCCGAAGCCTTCCAGCCCGTGATCCGCCAGCTCTCCGTGCATGGCGGCCAGACTCTCGTCCTGGATGTGCGCGCGCAGGGTCCGCACCAGGTCCAGGAAGCCCTCCGACATCATGTCCGCGCTGCTGCGCGGCCTGGGCAGCTGAACGTCCACGACCGCCTTGATGCGCCCGGGGCGTGCCGTCATCACGTAGACCCGGTCCGACAGGAAGGCGGCTTCCTCGATGTCGTGGGTGACGAACAGCACGGAAAGACGGAACCTCTGCCACATGTTGGTGAGGATCTGCTGCATCACCCTTCGGGTCTGCGAGTCGAGGGCGCCGAAAGGTTCGTCCATGAGCAGAACCTTCGGGCTCGCGGCCAGTGCCCGCACGATTCCCACGCGCTGCTTCATGCCTCCCGAGAGCTGCTCGGGATAGTGGTTCTCGAAGGCCAGGAGCCCGGCCAGGCCCAGCAGGGTGCGCGCCGCCGCCTCGCGGGTCGACGCGCCGTGGCCCTGCATCTTGAGACCGAACTCCACGTTCCTGCGCACGCTCATCCAGGGGAACAGCGAATACTGCTGGAACACCACTCCGCGCTCCGGCCCCGGCCCGTCGATGGGAATGCCATCCAGGCTCACGCTGCCCTCGGTGGCTTCCACCAGCCCCGCGACGACGTTGAGCAGGGTGGACTTTCCGCAGCCCGAAGGGCCGATCAGGGACACGAACTCGCCGGGCCGGACATCCAGGGACACTCCGTCCACCGCCAGGACCTGCCTGCGTCGGCTTCCGAAGCGCAGGCGAAGATCGCGCACTTCAACGTGGCCCTGTTCATTGCGCTCGTTCATGGGACTCTCCTTGGTTCAGGGAATGCGCCGCGATCCGCGGACCGGGTCGCGGCGCGCGGCACATCCCGCGCTCAGCAGGGCATCTGGAGATGCTCGGTCTTGTGCTCCACCGTGGCCCAGTGCTCCGCGTCGGGCAACGGATCCCTGGTGCCGTCGATGACGGGCCAGAGCTTCGCGAGCTTCGCGTTGAGCTCCAGGAACTGCTGCTGGTGCGGCGCGAGGTCCTTGTCGGCCACGATGGCCGACACCGGGCACTCGGGCACGCACACCGCGCAGTCGATGCACGCCTGCGGGTCGATCACCAGAAAGTTCGGGCCCTCGTGGAAACAGTCCACCGGACACACCGCCACGCAGTCGGTGTACTTGCACTGGATGCAGGAATCGGTCACTACGAAAGTCATCGGAGTTCCTCGAGTCGGGGTGGTGATGGCCGGGCCGGCTCAGGCCCGGGAGGAGGCCTGGGCGATGGTGGCGATGCCCAGCCCGGCCATCTTGCGCACATCGGGATCGGCGTCGGTCGCCGCCGCCTGCTCCAGCGCAGGCAGGGCGCGCGCATCGCCGATCTCGCCCAATGCGATCGCAGCCTCCTTGCGCAGGTTGCTGATCGAGTGCCCCAGCGTGGCGACCAGGGCCTCGACCCCTGCCGCGGCCTTGAGCTGGCCCAGGCTGCGCGCAGCCTTGAGCCGAACCTGCCAGTAGGGATCCTCCATCGCCAGCACCAGCTGCGGGACCGCACCGAGCAGGCGCAATTTGCCCAGGGTCTGCGCGGCCTCCTCGCGCACGATCCAGTTGCCGTCCGCGAGGGCGCGGGTGAGCGCCTGCGCCACCCCGTCGTCGGCGGCGTATCCCAGCGCGCCCACCGCGATGCGCCGGACTTCCGGGTCCGGGTCGTCCTGGGCGACGCGCGCCAGCTCCGCGAGCGCGCTTTGCAGGCGCAGGTAGCCCAGCACGCCGACGGCCTCGCGCCGGACCGCGGGGTCGGCGTCGCCAAGGAGGCGCAGCGCCGGCGCGTGGGCCTCGGGTACGCGCAAGGCCCGCAATGCCCGCAGCGCAGCCGCCTGGGCCTCGGGCGCGGGCCCGGGTTCCAGCAGGTCCAGCAAGGGCGGCGCCGACGCGGGCAGCTTCAACTCGGCGAGCACCTCGGCGCTGGCCTTGCGCACCTGCGCATCGCCGTCGTGCAGGCGCTCGGCCAGGGCCTGCACGACCTCGATCTCCTCGAAGCCCTCCAGCGCCCTGGCCGCCTCGGCGCGCACCAACGCGCTGGGGTCCTCCAGGCGCGGCAGCAGCAGGGCCGCGATGTCGTGCTCGTCGCTGTAGGGAAGTTCCATCACCGCCAGGCGCCGCAACTCGGGATCGGGGTCGTTCAGTCGCGCGACAAGTGTTTCGGCCAGATCGCTCATGGTGGTCCTCAACGCAGCAGATAGGGGATGTCGACCTCGATCGCCTGGGTCGGGCAGTCCTGCTCGCAAGGCAGGCAATACCAGCACTCGTCGTATTTCATGAAGGCCGATCCCTTCACGAGATCGATGGCGAGCACGTCGAGCGGGCACACGTCGACGCAGACCGTGCAGCCCTTGTCGGCAATGCATTTCTCCTCGTTGACGCGTACGGGGACCTGGGTCGGGCTCAGTGCGATGGTCATGGGTTTTCCTCGGATCAGACGGTTTCGGCCACGCGCGCCACGCGCAGCCGGTGATAGGCGGCCTTCTCGCTCTCGTCGACCGCGACGACATAGGGCTCCACCGCGAGCTTGCGCAGCTGCATCGAGCCGTCCGCGCCCCGGCGCAAGGCCGTGTGGCAGAACCAGTTCTCGTCGTCGCGCTGCGGGTGGTCGACGCAGTGGTGGTACAGGCCCCAGCGGCTTTCCGTTCGGAACAGGGAGGCTCGCGCGGCCATCTCCGCGCAGTCCAGGATCGCGTGGGCCTCCATCGCCCGCATCAGTTCGTGCGGACCCGGCGCCGCGAGCTGCTGCAGGTCCTCGCGGATTTCCTCGAAGCGCTGCAGGGCGATCTCGTACTTGCGCGTGATCTTCGGCGGCTGCAGATAGTCGTTGACCAGGCGCCGCGTCTTGTACTCCACCTGCTGGGGCGTGAGGCCCTCGCTGCGCCCCAGCGGGCCGAGGATGCGCTGCGCCTCGGCCTGCGCGGCCTCGGGCGCGTGCGGGACGAAGTCCTTGCCCTCGCAGTACTCCGCCGCGTGCTCGCCGCACAACTTGCCGTAGACGAACGCTCCCAGCATGTAGTTGTGGGGAACGCTGGCGCAGTCGCCCGCGGCGTACAGGCCGCGAACCGAGGTCTCGCCGCGGGCGTTGATGCGGATTCCCGACGCGCTGTGCCCGCTGCAGAAACCGATTTCGGAAATGTGCATCTCGATCATCGAGTGCCGGTAGTCGGTTCCCCGGCGCTCATGGAAACGTCCGCGGCTCGGCCGCTCGTTGCTGTGCAGGATGGTCTCGATCTGCGCGATGGTCTCTTCCGCCAGATGGTTGACCTTCAGGAACACGGGGCCGTTGCCGCTCTGGAGTTCGTTGTAGAACTCCAGCATCATCTGGCCGCTCCAGTAGTCGCTCTCGATGAAGCGCTCGCCCTTGCCGTTGGCGGTGTAGCCGCCCAGCGGACCGGTGACGTAGGCGCAGGCCGGCCCGTTGTAGTCCTTGATCAGAGGGTTGATCTGGAAGCATTCCAGGTTGCTCAGGTCGGCGCCGGCATGGAAGGCCATCGAGTGGCCGTCGCCGCAGTTGGTGGGGTTCTCGTAGGTTCCCATCAGGTAGCCCGAGGCGGGAAGCCCGATGCGCCCCGCGGCCCCGGTGCACAGCACCGCCGCCCTGGTGCGGATCAGCACCAGCTCGGCCGTGCGGCAGTCGAAGCCCATGACCGCCGCCACGCTCCCGTCCGGCCCGGTGAGCACGCGGGTGACCACCAGCCGGTTGGTGATGTCCACGCGCGCGCGCTTGAGCTGCCGGTAGAGCACGCGCTTCATGTGGTGCCCCTCGGGCATCGGAAGCACGTAGGTGCCCAGGTGGTGCACCTTGCGCACGGCATAGTCGCCGGTCTCGTCCTTCTCGAACTTGACGCCCCAGCGGTCGAGTTCGTCGATCATCGCCGCGCTGCGCGTGGCATAGGCCATCAGCGCCTCCTGGTCGACGATGCCGTCATTGGCGACGGTGATTTCCTTCACGTACTGCTCCGGCGTGGCGTGGCCGGGGATGACCGCGTTGTTGAGCCCATCCATGCCCATCGAGATCGCGCCGCTGCGCTTGACGTTGGCCTTGTCGACCAGCAGCACGCGCAACTTCGGGTTGCGCTCCTTGGCCTTGACGGCGGCCATCGGGCCGGCGGTCCCGCCGCCGATGACCACGAGGTCGAATTCTTGTTCCAGGACGTTCATGCGAGCTCCTATTTGCGATCGATGCGAAGGCGATAGTGAAAGGCGTCGCCGCGGTAATACAGGTACTCGAAGTCGATGGGCTGATCGTTCGAGTAGGTCAGACGCTCGATGCGCAGCAGCGGCGCGCCCTCGGACACGCGCAGGTGTCCCGCGAGCCATTCGTCCACCGTGATGGCATCGATCTGCACGTCGGCATGGGTCAGGTTCAAGCCGTAGTCGCGCTCGAGGATGGCGAACACATCGCGTGCCTGCAGGTCCTCGTTGGACAGGCGTTCGCCGAGCGCGAGCGGGAAATAGCTCACGTCCACCGAGATCGGCTCCCGGTTCAGATACCGGAGGCGCTGGATCTGGTAGACCATGGACCCCGGCTCCTGGCCCAACTGGCGCGCGACGTGTTCGTCGGCGCGCACCTCGCGCTTGCTGAGCACCTGGGAGAAGGTCTCGTAGCCGAGGGAGTTCATCTCCTCGCCGAAGCCGCGCAAGTTCGAGAGATTCTGGAATGCCTTCGGCTTGGACACGAAGGTGCCCTTGCCCGCGACCTTGAAGATCATCCCCTCCTTCTGCAAGTCATTCAGCGCCTGGCGGATGGTGATCCGGCTGACGCCGAACGCCGCCGTCATCTGGCTCTCCGAGGGCAGCAGTCCATGCGCGGGATAGCTCCCCTCGAGGATCTGGTGTCGGATGATTTCCCGAATCTGGAGGTACAGCGGGACGGCGGACATGGGCAGCACCTGGGCCGCTTGCGCGTCGCTAGTGCCGGACCGGGATGCCTTCGCTTGGGGTCTCATGGTCTTGCATGGCCTGACTTGTTATGACAAGTGCTATCAAGCAACATGCATGCCAGATCACCGGGCTTCGTGGGCTTGGCGAGCTGCGCCCCCTCGAAGGCCTGGAAAAAGGTGCACAAACACGGGCCCGCGCAGGGCGTCCGCGGGGCCACGGCGACCGCTGCCGCGCACAACACCGATGCACGCGACCTCGTCGCACCGGCCATTTGTGGGCGTGGAGCGCACCGACCCGGTGCGGGGGGCCCGTCACGAGCCCGACGGAAGCTCAGGGTCGGAGCCTGCCGGAGTTGCTCGAAGCCGAGCCCGCGCGCGCAGTCCCGACCCCGATGCGCTCAACGATCCGAGCGCTCGACGACGACCTGGCTGACCTGGATCACCGGCTTGATGTCGGTGTAGTTGACGATGTCGCCCATGACCTCCGGGCCGTGCCTCTGCATGGCGGCCTGGAACTCCGCGGCCGAATCGCAGAAGAACGCGCACATCGCCACGAAGGCGGGCGGTGAGTCTGGCGCCATGCCGGCGATGCCTTGCTCCACGGTGTAATAGGCGCAGGCCTTGCCCAACCGGGCCTTCACCATGGGCATGTGCAGGTCCCGGTAGTAGGCGTGGTCGAAGCGCGCGCCTTCTGTGTACGGGTACATCACGTTGACCTTGATCATGCATGTCTCCTTGCAGGCTGTTGAAGTACCGGAGGGGGCCGCGCGCAGGCGCTGCGGGATGAGCTGCAAGGCGCCCAAGCCAAGGCCAGGCTG
>NZ_JAJDJU010000004.1 GCF_020567705.1 Acidocella sp. KAb 2-4
CGATGAGCGGCAAATCGAGGTCAACAAGGGGTGAAGCCCGTATCCAAGGTGACCGCCGGCATGGCCAAGCGCGGTCAGGCGCGGCCCGCAGAGGCGGACAAGGGGCCCCGGAAATTTGTTTCGAACATACTACGAATCTGAGGGTCAGGAGTTCGAATCTCTTCGGGCGCGCCACAGAATTCCTTGATAAACAAGGCTAAACGGGCTGGTCAGCGATGACCAGCCCGTTTTCGTTTGGGCCCGGCCCACCACTATCCCCTCCGGTGGCCGCGTTTCATCGGCGGTCACCGCATGGGAAGGCGCACAGCACACCGTGATTCCCAGGTACAGTGCGTACGGGCCTACCGACCATCAACTCCGTCAACGTCGCCCAACCCCCTCAGGTGCCCCTACTAGGGCACGGGGATGCACTTCGGCTCGGTAACTGGGCGTTGAGCGCACCATGTGCCTGACAGCATCGATCCAGCCAGCTGAACGCGCTCCCTCATCGTATAGACAGACAGTTAGTCCTCGCGAAAGCATCTCGTGTATTCGAGCTTCGGCACCAAGCGGCCACGTGTGAGAGCGAACCCAGTCATCGGTCGCGCTTCGCGCTAGCAGAGCATATTCCAGATAGTGCACACCGTGCTCACAGAGGTAATGCACTACGTGCCGATGCCTAAAATAGGGGCGCTCAAAGACCGGCCTCGGTCGCAAGTCTACTAGAGCGGTAACGCCATTGCGGCTCATCAGGTTCAGCAGGGTTTCCTCAGCAAACCAGCGAACGTCAAGGAACGTGATCCTGCCGCAGTTATCTCCTCTGTGGTCAAAAAGGTTCAACTGTTGAGCCGGCAGAGTTCGGCTAGATGTCGTAAAGGGTACACCTGGGAAGCCCACAACCTTATCGTCAGACATCGGCCACCTGTTGGATTAGTGCAGCCGCACGCTCCTCGACCATTCGGAGTTCACGAAGTCGGACCGCCTGGGCGGGCAGCTTGCGATCCGGAGCCTCGTATGTGCCATCAGCTCTCTTCACCTCCGTGCGCTTCGTAAAAAAATCTTCGTACATACGCGGGCCAACCCCTGTAAATGGAGTCACAACCATATGAGTTTGCTTTGATTGAGTGCCGCCTATTGTCGGTGTTGTTTGGGTCGCAATCGCGTCCGAGTGCAATTCCGTTGCAAGACTCTTCACGTAAGGTTCAATGTAGTAGACGCGTGTCACGCCGGCTGTGACAAGGTGCCGGGCACAATTATGACAAGGATACGTCGTGCAGTAGAGGGTTGTCCCGACCGGTGAGATGCCGTTCCTTGCCGCCGAGAGGAGTGCGTTCATCTCCGCATGGATAGAACGGGAGTACTCCACGATATCTTTAATCCCGGGCAGGTCCGCCATAGCCACTGCATTATCTGCGAAGAATTCGCGGATCCGGCGCTCTGCCTCGTCGCGCGCTTCGGCCGCAGGGTCGAAATCAGCGCTTCCTTGGGGATGGGCGGCTAGCGCGAGTCCTTTCGAAAATTTCTCCGCCAGAAACTTGCCAATGTCTTCTCGGAGTTGTTTCTTCTTGCGTTGATTGTGACAACCCGTGAACGTCACCTTTCCATCTTTCCACTCCCAAGCAAAGCAGCGGTGGTCCGGATCACTATCTTCATCGTAGACGCCGCCTCCGAACCTAGGGACATCATTGGTGCCAGTAGCGACGACGGTGCCATCCGAGGCGACGAGTGCGGCGCCGACTTGTCGTGACAGACAGGAGGACTGCAATGCTGCAGCATGAGCATGGTACATAGCCCGTTCGCTCTTCGTCGGGCGCACGAGGCCTGACCCAAGGACCAGATTGACGAAGCGATGCAGATCCCCTGTTAGGCTTGCACCTGATTGCGAGGCCAAATTATTGTCGATAAAGAAGTCAGCGAGGTAAAAGGCGTCCCGCACCTGCTGACCATTCTTGCGCCCCTGGTCTTTCTCGTCACGATCCATATAATTTAGGACATCAACTTCCCCGACGCCCGCGTATTTAGACGTCGAGGTTTTGCCGCCTACTAGGCGATTTTCACGAATTGGACGATCACAATGGACGGCCACAAGCCGAAAAGATTGGTCGTAAACTTTCCGGAGAAGGTCGACCTCAGCAGAATGCTTCAATGAGTCGAGGATGAAGGCTCGTTTTTTTAATCCCGCCTCGTCATGGCCCCGAAGCGCTCTGATCTCGGCAATCGCCAATGCAGCAACGGCATCGTGACCATGCTGTTCTCGCAGGGTGTCCCCTGAGTCTTGAAGACCACTCGCACGATGGAAGCGCGCCGAGCCCGCTCCAATGCCATGCGTTTCCTGGAGAGTGTCATCCTGGCCCATATGGCGTGCGATAAGGCGGCTCAGTTTGATGACTTCTACCTGATACCCTTCCTGCTGCAGGAGCACTTCAAGGCGGCTGCAGGCTGTAGAGCAGCCAGCTCCGACGTAGCCAACCACACCGATGACAAGCTCGAGGGACAGGGGGGAGATTTCCTCGCTCCCGGTATTAGCGTCATCCTGCGGCTTGATAAGTTTCAGACCCGACACCGTAGCATTCCTCGCCAGCACCACCATTTGTCCCAGCTTTCGGTGCATTAGCTACTGGTTGCGTCCTCGCTGAACGCTTCAGCAGCACCGAATCACCCCAGGGGTGTTTTACCGATAGCAAGCAACCTCTTCTCAGTCGATCAACAAATTCCTCGCCCTGAAACGCTTACCACCCGCCATTTACACAATCTTCTGCCGCTTCCTCCCGCTTGGCAGCGGCCCCGGCGCTTCCTCGCCCGGCTGGGGCCGGGCGAACAGCGCCTCGATCTCCACGCCCAGCGCTGCGGCGATGCCCTCCAGCACCGCCACGGTGGGGTTCTCCATCCCGCGCTCCAGCCGGCTGACGTAGGTGCGGTCGATGCCAGCATCCACGGCGAACGCCTCCTGCGAGACGCCCCGCGTCACCCTCAGCCGCCTGATGTTCCACGCCACGCGCGCCCGTGCATCCATGCGCCGATCGGCGCAGCTTGCGGCCTATTATTCCACGCACTATAGTCACGTATTTAAGCGGACCGATCGGCCGATCCCCGCGTGACAGGCGGCGCCCCCGCGCCGCCAGCAGGAGATTGTCGCGTGAAGAGACCCGAGGAGTGCTTCGGGCCAGCCGGTACGGCTGTGCCCAATTCAACCGCCATCCCCATCTACGTCATCTCCCTCGACCGCGCCCCAGAGCGCCGGGCGCACATGCGCGCGCAGATGGCGAGCCTGGGCCTTGCCCACGAGATCGTCACGGCCGTGGACGGGCGCCAGCCGATCGAGGGGCTGGAGCGACTCTACGACCGCCCCCGGCGCCTGCGCACCTACGGCACCGACCTCACCCGGGCGGAGATCGCCTGTTGCCTCAGCCACCTGGAGGCCTGCCGCCGCATCGCGCAGAGCGAGGCTGGCATCGGGCTGGTGCTGGAGGACGACGTGGTGCTCTCTGATGCGGTGGCGCCCGTGCTGGCCGATCTGGCCGGCATGCGGCGGGGGAGCTTCGACGTGGTGCGCCTGGCTGGGCTGCGCGAGCGCCGGGGCAGGATCGTCCGCCAGCTTTCCGGCGGGCATGCGCTGGTGCGCTTGGCCGTCGGGCCCTGCGGTGCCCAGGCCTACGTCATCACCGCCGCCGGCGCGCGCAAGCTCATCTCCTACTGCTCGCCGATCACCCAGCAAATCGACATCGCCCTGGACGAGACCTGCTTCAACCGGCTCGACACCTACGCCGTGCTACCCTACCCGGTCCGCCACGAGACCGGCATCGCCTCCACCATCGGCGAGCGCGCGGCCGACGACACGAGGCGCGGCCCGGTTGGGCTGTACCAGATCGCCCTCCGCACCCTGCGCCGGAATTTCAGCATCCTGCACGGCTTGCTGCGGATGTACCTGGCATGACCGGCGGCACCCTCCGCGACCGCTGCCCGGCCTGCGGCTCGGCCGATCTGGCCGAGGTCTTCACCCGCGCCGAGTGGCGCGACGCCGCCCTGCGGGAGCGGCGTGATGCTTGGGCGGCGATGGAGGCCGACCCGGAGCTGGCCTTCGATGCGTTCCTGCGCTGCGGCGCGTGCGGCACGCTCTTCACCGACCGCGTGCCCCCGCCAGCCGCCCTCGGTCGCTTCTACGGCGCCTATTCCGGGACGGCCCGGTCCCTGGCGAAGATCAAGAGTAAGCTGGGGCTGGAGACGCGGCGGCTCTTCTGCCTGCGGCTGGCGGTGCGCGGCCGGCGCTTCCTGGACGTGGGCAGCGGCATCGGCTGCGCGGTCGAGGCCGCGCGCCGGAACGGCTTCGCGGCGGCCGGGATCGAGCCGGGCGCGGATGCCGTGGAGATCGCCCGCCGGCACTTCCCGCGCAACGAGTACTTCGTCGGCACGCTGGATGCGCTGCCGGCCGGGCGGCAATTCGACCTCGTGCAGTGCGTCGAGGTGCTGGAGCACGTGCCAAACCCGCAGCGCCTGGTGGCGCAGCTCGCCGCCGCCGTGGCGCCGGGCGGCTTGCTCTTCCTCACCACGCCGGACGCCGGGCACCATACCGTGCGCGGCGACCCGTTGCGCTGGGGCATGGTCTGCCCGCCGGAGCACCTCACCCTCTTCACCAGGGACGGCGTGCGCGCCGCGCTGGCGCCGCACTTCCACCGCGTCATCGTCCTGCCCAACAGAAAGCCCGGCGTCCGCGTGCTCGCGTTCAAGGGAAAAAACTGAAGAGCCGCAGGCCTGCGGCGCTGGCTGCTGGCCGTGCTGTTCATCCCACTGGTCGGGCCGTTCGTCTTCATGTGGCTGGTGGCGTTCCCGGGCAGGTCAATCATCCCACACACGGTGCCTATCCCTCCTACGCAACAAAGGACGGACTGAAGTTCAGGCAAATCGCCCTGCTCCGACGCCTCAGAGAGATGGACAGACCGGCGGAAGCAGGCCATCACCTTAAATCTCGAAGCTCTCTCGCGCGCGCCAGCGAGCCCTCCAACCAGAACCGCCCCCTTTGGCCTGATGGCCAACTGAAGCCCGCGTGACGTGGTATGGTGTGCATCTCCCGGAGGAAAAGTTTCCATCACCGAGGAGATCACACTATGAATTCTTGCACGATGAAAACTTCCGACAAGATCAAAGCCATGCGCCGCGACCATGGGATGACCCAAGAAGATCTCGCCGCCAAAGCGGGATGTGGACTCGCGACGATCCAGCGAGCCGAGAGCGGCAGGCGGCTCTCGGCCGACAGCCTTGCCTCGATCGCAGCCGCCTTTGGCATACCCGCGAGCGAACTCGCGGCAGACGCTGCGGACAACTTCGAGGCCTATCTGCCGTTGGAGCCGATTCGCAGCGGTCGTTGCCTAGTTGAACTATTACTCGACAGCTCGCGTATCGATTTTGGATTTTCGGAACTGGACAATCTTGACGATGCCAAGGCGATCGAAATCTTCCATGATTTTTGTCACGCCCTAGCGGCACTTGAAAGACCGCTGTCACCCATCGTGCTGGTCTCACGCGAGCTCGAGACGCGTGATCATATCAAAGCTCTTGCCGAGAAGGGCTTCTGCGTTGGCGGCGCCGATTTTGAGGTCAAGGTCTACGAAGTTGATGACGACGGCGGTGGCGGCCCAGCTTTCCTGTTGGCACAATGGGACGAACGCCGCGTGGCGCTACGAGTAGGCCGTACCCCAGATGAAATTCTCCGCGCCCACGTGCTACGCACTCTCGGCCAATGGGAAACTCCCCACGGAACTGCCATCATCTATCCACCTACCAAGCACCGCACCGAGGAAGCTGAAGCGCCAGACGAAGAGGAGATGTGAAGACGTATGTTCAATATCATGGTAACCGCCAGCGATAACGCCTGGGAAGAAGGCGCATATACTTGGGATCGCACCCGCATCCTTGAATACACCGAGGAACCCATTCGCGGGCGACTTCACACGCTGTCGAACACGGCGCTTGAGGAACTCGCCTCCCTGCCAACCCTCTTCATGTATGAGCAAGATACCCAGGGAACGCCGCGTGTCGGCAGGATCAAGCGCATCCAACAGCGCGGCTCCGAGTTCCGTGTGATTTTCGAGTTCGACGAAACGGTGCCCCCCCTCACCAGGGAGAAGATCGTTTCGCTCAAACGTCAGCTACAGCTCGCCAACTTTGAATTCAGCCGAACACATTGGGCGGTCAAGGAAGGAGACCTCTACGCCATCCTGAAGGAGGATGGCCACATCCGCGTGGCGATGCCAATACATCTACCTGAGCCGATCACTCCACCCACCCCCGCAGTGGATGTGACACCGGCGAAAGTTTTTTGGTTCATGGCCGGGACGAAGCAGTCAAGCATGCGGTGGCGCGCTTTCTCGAACGCCGTGTCGGTCTCGATGTCGTGATCTTGAGCGAGCGCCCCAATCGCGGACGCTCGATCCTGACAAAGTTCCAACAAGAAGCCGATGGCGCCACGTTCGCGGTCATACTGATGACGGGTGATGATTCTGGAACGCTCCGCCCTGAACTTGCCGGCACCAGAACGGAGCCCACACCCCGACCTCGTCAGAATGTGATCTTCGAGATGGGTTTTTTCATCGGGCAACTTGGCCTCGACCGTGTCTGTGCACTAGTACGACCCGGCGTCGAAAGGCCTTCAGACTATGACGGCATCGTCTAGGTGCCCTTCGACGACCAAGATGGTTGGCAACGAAAGTTGGTGACCGAACTTCACGCCGCTAATCTGCCAGTTTCACCTACCTGGTGGCAACACACATAAATTCTGTCTTTTCATCATTCAGATTGGGCAAAAAAAGCAGTGCCTTCCAGGGGTGGCTCCACCCCACAGCCACCCGGAATTTGCTCACCCTGCAGCAGGCGGCCCCCCTGACAACCATGCCCACATGGCACAGACGCCGGCGGCAGTCAGGACGAGATCGAGCTGGGGCGCTAGGCGCAGCTCGACCTCGGCCGCCAGCAGCGCCATCGCCACCGGCAGGGTGAGGATGATCTTCACCGCGACCGGCAGGCGGTTCCAAAGGCCGCGCTTCCTGGCCCCTAGGGCCGGTTTCTGCCCCTGGCACGGCGGCGCAATCTCGGTGACGATGGTGAGCAGGTTCTTCTCGTTCTGCATGGTGGTTCCTTTCAAGTTCTGATTTGGCGATGGATGGGGGAAGGCGCTTCAGCGCCTTCCCCCATCCTCGCGTCGGTGCGGGTTTCGATCGGCCTGCCTCACGCGGCGTTCTGCGTCTCCGCCTCGCTCGCCACCGGCGCCGGCAGCGCCAGCAGGTTCCACGCCCGCAGCGCAGTCGTCGCGGTGTCGATCAGGCGCTGCGGGCTGTGGTGCGCGTACCTCTGGGTCGTGCTGAGCTGCGTGTGCCCCAGCACGGTGCCGATCTCGTTCAGAGGAGTTCCAGCGTTGGCCAGGGCACTTGCGAAGCTGTGCCGCAGGTCGTGGATGCGCAGGTCCTCGGGAAGCCCCGCCGCGATCCTGGCCCGCCGCCACGCGCCGCGCACGCCCTCGACGGGCGCGCCGGCCCGGCGGGCGCTGGGGAAGACGTACGGGTTGTCCGGGTGGAGCTGCCGCTTGGCGAGCTGGCGCCGCAGGATCGCCACCGCAACGGCCGAGAGCGGGATGTGCCGGGTGCGGCCGGACTTGGAGCGGGGCACGGTGAGCAGGCCGCGCTCCAAATCCACGTTCTCCCACCTCGCCTTCAGCGCCTCGCCCCGGCGGGCGCCGGTGACGGCGAGCAGCGCCAGCACCGCCGCGGCGGTCTCGTCCGGGTCGGCGGCCAGCGCCCGGAAGAGCGCCTGCGTTTCTGCCGGGGACAGGTACTTGTCGCGGTGCACCTCGCGCAGCATCCCCGGCGAGCTGGCCGGGTTCTTGCCCTCGTACAGCTCCCACTTCATTGCGAGGTTGAACATCGCACGCAGCGTCGCCAAGTGCCGGTTGACGGTACCGTTGGCCAAACCTTCCGCCACCATCTTGCGCCGCAGCTCGGCGACGTCCTGCGGCGTCACCTCGTCCAATGCCTTCTTGCCCAGGGCGGGCAGGATGCGCTTGCGCAGGTACGCTTCGACATTGTGCGCGGAGCGCTGGCGCTCCTGCACGTGCGGCAGGTATCTGTCGCGGGCGAACTCATCGATCGTTGGCACGGCCCTGAGCTTTGCCTTCTCTGCCACAGGGTCGCCCCCCAGGCTGACCTTGGCCTTGAGCTGCTCGGCGCGGCGCCGGGCCTGGTCGACGGTGACGTCGCCGAGGCGACCGAGCCGGACCTCGTGCTGGCGGCCGCGCGCGTCCTTGTACCGGAAGTAGAACGTCACGGTGGTGCGGCGCTGCTCGGCGATGAAGCCGACCAGCCGGTCGTCGAAGATGCGGTGCTTTGCCGCTCCTTCGGGCAGCGGCGGCAGCTTCTGCACGAGGCTGCGCGTGATGGTCGTTGCGGGCATGGTGCTCCTTTCGCGTTAGGGCATGGGGGTCATGGGGGCCATGGGACGAGCGCCAGCACCCGGGGGCTTGCGGCCCCGGGCTGCGGCGCGATCCTGGCGGCTTGGGATGGAGCGAGGCTCACCCCTGCGCCGTGCTCTGGCAGCGGCGGGCCTCGATGAACGTTTCGAGGTCCTCTTGCCTGTACCTGACGTATTTGCCGGAGAGCTTGATGTAGGCCGGCCCCTCGCCGGTCCCGCGCCAGCGTTCGAGCACGCTGGGCGGGACGCCCAGGCGCTCGGCGGCCTGATTGGCGGTCAGCAGGGGGCGGAGTTCGGTTGGGCCGGCCGTGGTGGTTTCCGCGGCGGCGGTGTGCTTGGTCTGGCTGGTCTGGCTGGTCTTGTCGGCCATGCCGGGTCTCCATGGTGCTGGGCGCCGAGGGCGTTCTTGCCCCGGCTTCGTCCATGGAGGTGTTCGGTGGCCGCACTTTGTCGCCAAAGGTCGTTCGTGGCGTTGCTCGCCGCACCGCTTGCAATCCGCCAACGCACCTTGCGGACAAAACTCCGCGCCGCGCGTTGGCGATTCTTCGGCTGATCCCCTGGGTCTTTCCCTACCCTGGCTCGCCGGCGGCGTCCGCGATGAGGCGCGCGATGCGCACCCTTCGCGTCTCGGCCTCGATGGCGTCCTGGATGGCGTGCCGGCATTCCCAGAGCCGCCGGTTGTACGGCGCGCGATCGGTCCAGTCCCGCAACGCCTCGTCGATGACGATCAGCAACAACTCCGGCACCACGCCCTCCTCGCGGCTGGCGGGGTCGGGGCAGAGCTCGATGTGCAGATCGCCGCAGCGCGCCACGGTCCATTGGTACGGCGACGGCTGAGCGCCGGGGCGGAAATCCACACCGCTGCCCAGCGTCTCGCCCACGTGCATGGACCGGGCCGCGCGGCCGAGCGCATCCAGCACGGCCAGCGCGCCCGCCTCCGGCATCCGCGCGTGCTCAACCGCCATGCGGGCCTGCGCCACGCAGATGAGCTGGCGCAGCGTCCAGCCCGAGGGCGCGGAGCAGACCGTTCCGTACCGGACCGGCAGGCCGAAGCCGTCGCCGCCGGTGTCGAGCACGACCGCCCAGAAGTTCTGCCCCCAGAACGGTCGCACGTCGGCGTTGCTGAACAGCGCGAAGCGCTCCCCGTCGGCGGTGCGGCGTGCGGCGACGATGGATTTCTCGTCGAGGTCGATCATGGGCGTGCGCCTCCGTCGGCGCGGTCGACCTCGAACACCAGTCAGGAATCGTCGCTGTTGATCGTCGCCGCCACGCCCTCGGGAATCCAGAAGCAGACCAGCTCCTCCTCGTCGTCGTCGTCGTTGAGGCGGAACAGGTCGGCCGGCGTCTTCACCTCGATGCCGAGGGTGGCGAGGTACTTGATGACGTGCAGCGGGTCCTCGCCGGTGCGCACCGCGTCGGCGAAGTTGACGCGCTGCACCTCGCTCAATCTTTCGATGTCGGAGTAGCGCCGCAGCAGCTCCTCCAGCGTCTCGGTTTTCGTTTCGTCCATGTGATGCTCCAGACGCAGGAAGCCCTGCCTTTGAAGGGCGGGGCTTCCTGCTCGTTCGGGGGGATGATTGCCCGGGCCAGATGCGGCCTGTGCAATGGCATCACATGCGATTGACCGGCGCCGCCGATGCGCCACCCGACTCAGCCCGCGTCCGGCTCTCCGTCGTAATCCGCCACATGCGCCGCCCATCGCGCCTTGGCCCGTGCAGCCTCCAGGACCAGCGCCGCGCGTACTTCCCGACGCGCCTCCCAGCAGCTTCGCCGCCAGGGCGTGACCGGCAGCCAGGACGTAAGCGCCATTTCGAGCACGAGCAAAAGTTGCTCGGGCGTGACGCCGCGCTGCCGCGCCTCGGCATCCGGGCACAGGGCAATGGAGAACTGCCCAGCCCTGGCCGCGGTCCACGGGAAGGGCGAGGCCACGCCGCCCGGCGGGGCAGGCTCGAATGAAACCGGCGGCACGATGTCTCTCTCCTGGGGCTCGCGATGCACGGCGGCGGCGTGTTCAAGGTGGCGCACGATCTCGGCCAGGGCGGGCTCGCCGGAATGCGCCAGCTCGGCCTCGAACCGCGCCATCGCCACGGAGATGAGCTGGGCAACGTTCCAGCCATCGAACGGGCCGGAGATGGCGAGGCGGATGAATACTCCGCCATCCGCGATCTCGACCGCCGCACCCCACAAGCGCAACGGCCGGCCCGGGATCAGGTCGATGGCGACGAGGGCGACATTGCGCCCGGCGCTGGTGGTGTGCCAGGCGACAACGTCGCGGTTGAGGCGCCGTCCGGTGGCGTTACCGCCGGTCTGGCCGGTGCCGGTTGCCATGCTGGCTGACGTCATCGCGTGAAGACCGCCCATTGCCCGTCCGTTACGAGATAGACGGCAATTCCTTCCTCGACGCGATAGGCTTGGACTTCTTCCTCGCCGGGGTCGGCGCAGGCCGCGAGCAGGTCTTCCAGCGTGCCGATCCGCACGCCCAAATCGTTAAGGTATGGCAACAGGTGCAGTGGATCATCGCCGCGCACCAGGGCATCGGCCAGGCGAAGTTGCGGCACGTGCCGGGGCAGATCGCGCCCGGCGGCGTGGCGCCGCAAGAGCGCCTCAAGCGCCTCGGCCTGGGGGAAGGTTTGGGTCATGTGATGGTCTCCAAGGCGCGATGCGGCCAGCCCCTTCAAGGGCTGGCCGTCTCGCGCGGGGTTGGGGTTGCTGCCCGCACGGCGCGGGCGAGACCATGACATGCGCTTGGAGGCAGGCTCTGCCACACTTGAGCTGGACGTGGTACGGTATAGTAATGAGATATGCGGCGTCCTGATGTACCTCGCCGTCCGAGTTCCGCTTGCGTATCTCCGCGAGCCATTGACGATTTGGCATCGGATCGTCCGCGCTCTGACTTAGGCGACAAGTTGAACGCGAGCAGAGAACAATGGATATGGGGGAGGGGGCTTTAAGGCCCCCTCCCCCATATCCATTGCCATCACGCCCAGGCGCAGATGCCTTTCCGCGACCCAGGCCACCAACCGCCAACTGGCCCACCGGCTGACGCGCGGCAAGGTGAGGGCCGGCGAAGGAGCCAGAACCAACTTCACTACCTCGACCATGAAAGTGAATGGTAAAAAATTTTCAAAAATCTCTGGACACCACCTCCCGGCCGGTGCTAGGGGCGCAGCCCCGGCTGACGTGGCCGGGTACATCAGAGGAGTTGATGGCGAAAACCCATCATGACGAAACGGCCCTAGTCGGTCGTGACGTTCAACTCTCGCCGTGGAATTCCGCGCTCGGGCTGGGGACAACCCCGGTATCGGCGGGCGATGGTACCACCGGCGAAGCGGCGCCAGATACGGCGCGTATAGCCCCTCCAGTGGAGGGGGGCAGCGAAAAAGGGACCAGGGATATCCCGCGGGTCCAGGCAGCGACAGGCGAGGCCCAGGCCGAGTCTCAATCGCAGGCCAGTGTGGAAGGCACGGATGGCCGGCAGGCCGGGCCGGGGCTGCTACTCAGGTTCAGCAACCTGAAGCGGATAGCCGCGGCCCGACGCCAGGCGCCCATCTGGGGCAATGTGCGGCGGCGTCTGGTGTCGCTGGTGGTCGGGCAACCGGGCATCGGCAAAAGCCAGTACCTGGTGCAAGGCGGCGTCGCGATGGCGTCCGGGCGCCCGTTCGGTGGCTACGTGCCGAGCGGTGCGCACAAGGTCGTCATCCTTTCGCCTGAGGATGAAGCCGACATATTGGTCGACAGGATCGAGGCCATGGCCTCGGCCCTGGGGGCCGACATGGAAGTCCTGGAGCGCAATCTTCGGATCGTGCACCACGATGATTCCTGCGTGCTGTTCGAGCCCGGGCCCAATGGCGCGAAAATGACCGACGTTGGGCGGTCGTTCTTCGCCGAGGTCGAAGGGTTCGGCACGGACGTGGTCTGCCTCGACCCCATGGCCGAACTCCACCGCCTGCCAGAAATGGACAACGGCGCGATGCACGAGCTGATGGCCAAGCTCCGCACACGCGCGCGGGCCGGCAACTACGCCGTGGTGCTAGCGCACCACAGCGTGAAGCCCGACAAGGGCGACGCGCCGCCGACCATCCACACCGCGCGGGGTGCCGGCGCTACCGGCGCCTCCATCCGCCACGCCGATGTGTTTTCCGAACTCTCCAAGAAGGAGCGCGAGGATTTCGGCATCACGGATGAGGCCGCGCCGGACTACATCCGCCGGGATGTGGTGAAGTCTTCGTACAGCCGCAGGCCGGGCCGCCCGACCTATTTCAAACGCGTGGAAGTGCCCGTTAACGGCACAACCGCGCCCGCGCTTGAGATCGTGGCGCTGACGAAAAAGGGCCGCTGAGGGCGCCAAGGGGTGCCGCGATGGGGCGCCCAAATGAAGATCGGGTCGTGGCGGTTTCGCCGCGGCCCAGAAAATACAGACGCGAGCCCGCGGTTATACAAACCGCTGGTGAGCCGACCTCCCTTCAATGGTTAGGCCGTGGCCCATGAGGCCGCGGCTGGCCACACACAACATTGGAGATCATACATGCGCATAAGTGATTCCCTCTTCCTCGAAATCGAGGAAGAACGCGCGCTCGGCGCCGCCCAGGTCGTCTGCAAGACGCTGGGCCTGCGCACGGCGGATAGCCTGGACGCAATCATCGCCGATGCCGAAATCGAGCGCGACTGGCGCCAGACCAAGGTTCGGGAGGTGACGATGGCGATCAGGGCGTTCAAGGCGCTCCGCCCAGCCATGCCGCGCACGGAGCTGGTGCGCGCGAAGGCGGAGCAGGCCTATGATGATATGGTGAGCATCATGGACGTTCTCACGGAATCGGGGATTCCGATGACCACGCCGGCGCTCGTCGAATTCTGCCCGTCCATGGGCATCCCCGAGGGGCGGGTGCGCTACGCGCTGGAGATGCTGGCGCTGGGCGGCAAGATTGACGCCGGCCCCGACGGCTGGGTGATCCAGGGCGAGCACGCGCTCAGCGGCACCGTCAGCTAGGTAGTGCCAAGTCGGCAAGCCGCCACGAATGGCGGCTTGCCGAAGGCGCCAGGCCATTAAGGCCAGGGCCGTGCGCGCGAAATCTGCGCGCGGTCGTTAAGTCGCCGGGTGACCGGCGCCGGTGCCCGCGCGGCATCGCACGAATCAGCATGATCACACCCGGTTGCGGCCCTCGCGCCGCAGCCGGCCATGCTCTTACTCACTGGAGAACACATGAAGACGAAGAAGAGCGCGGCCGCGTGGCGGGCCGAGGAAGAGCGCATCCGCGCCGCGGCGCGGGACGCATTTACGGTGCTGGGCCTGCCCGAGCCCGCGGACCTGAACGAGTTCCTGACACTCTGCGACGCCTGCATTGAAAGGCTCACCACAGAGGCCGCGAGCCTGGCGGTGCTGCGCAGAGAAATGGCCGCCGTGCTGGCGCGCGGCAATCGCCGGGCGCCAGCGAAGGGCAAGGTGGCCGCCCACTGATCCCGCGCGGCCCGATCAATTCTCACATCTGGCTTTTTTGGAGGCTAAATGAAGGATGCCGACACCATCATCGCGGAAACCAGAGGGTCTCACAAGAAAGAGAAGGACGAGGAAATGCTGGATGCGGCCAACGCCATGTGCGCCGAGCTCGGCCTGCCCATAGGCGAGAGCTTCGAGGACTTGGTCTGGATGCTCTCTTCCCGCTCGGAATGGTATCTCGAGGAAGGGCGCAATCTGGCCAAGCTCTGCGATGCGATCGCCGCGATGTGGCCTGCGACGCGGCACTAGCCACAGGGCTACAGCCGGCACTCTGTTAGTCAGAGCCGTGCCGTCCGTGCTGGCGGCATGGCCGAAGCTAACGGCGGCGCCCGCTAAGCCGCACAAGGCCGGCAGGTCGCGCAGGTCACCATGAACGGCGGCCTGCCGACAGCATGCGCCATCAAAGCCAGGGCCGTGCAGCCGTGATCGGCGAGCGGTCGTTAAGCCGCCGGGTATCCGGCGCCGGTGCCCGGGCGGCACCGTACAACACCCGGCTGCGGCCTTTGCGCCGCAGCCGGCGTGTCACAGCCAAGGACGAGGTGAAAACGAGACGATCAAAGCCAAGGGCTGCCGCTTAAACGGCAAATCTCAGGGAACACAGGGGTGAGCCGGCACTCAAATTCCGGTGCGCGGCTGCCCTTCAACACAGAGACCAAGGAGACATGATGAACACCCCCCTCAAGCTCAAGAAGCTCGATACCAAGATCGTGAAGGTCGAGCTGATGAACGCACTCGGCGCGAGCCTGGGCCTCGCGCCCTGCGCCGACCCCGCCTCGCTCGTCGCGCTGCTCGATGAGAAAATCGACGCCCAGCAGGAGGAGCTGGTCAAGCTGGCCAGCATGCGGGAGACGATCGCCAAGATGGCGGGAGTGCGCAACCGCGGGCTGCTCGCAGAGGATCGTCGCAAGAAAAACTGGCGCCCGGGCGCAAACACCGTTTACGCGCGCGTCCGCGACCTGATCCAGCAGCACGGCATCCTCACCCGGAAGGAGATCATCACCCTGCTCTCCGCCGACGGCGGCGGCGAGGTGCCGCCCGGCAGCATCTCCGCGGCGCTGACGAAGCTCGCCGACGCGGAGATGATCGAGCACGATGGGATGGGCTGGAAGCTGTGCGGCGAGGATACCAGCGAAGCGAAATAAGCTGCAGCCCGCTTGCATGCCGGCGAGGCCGGTATGGTGACCGGCCGACGTGAGGCAGGCGGTGTACTCCGTCATCGGTGCGTCACCGCGAGCCCCGCTTGATAACCGACATGCTGCCCTGGGCCGTGAGGTCCAGGGCAGTTTTTTCATCTCGGCGCCGCCATGGCGCGGTTGAGCATCTGGAAGATTCGCGGGTCGGCGCACTGCGCGACGTTGAAGCGCAGGAAGCGTCCTGCTGTCTGCGCCGGGCTGAACACGTTCCCCGGCGCCAGCACGATGCCGTCTTCCAGCGCGCGGCGCGCGATCTCGGCGGCGTCCAGCCTCGCGGGCAATTCGCACCACAGGTACATCCCCGCGCGCGGCATTACCCAGGGTGTCAACCCGATGGCCCGGAGCCGGGTGCTGGCTTGGCTCATCGCGCCCGCCAGCTTCGCGCGCAGGGTCTCGATGTGCTTCCTGTAGGAGCCGTCCTGCAACACCGCCAGCAGCAGCTCGGCCGAGAGCCGCCCGCTGGAGAAGGACGAGGCGATCTTCAAATCCGTCAACCCCTCGATCCAGTCCGACTTGACGGCGATGTAGCCACAGCGGAGCGAAGCCGAGACCGTCTTGGAGAAGCTGCCGACCTGCACCACGCGCTCCAGCCCGTCGAAGGCGGCAAGGCGCGGCGACGGCTCGGCCTCGAAATCCGCGAAGATGTCGTCCTCGATGATGGTCAGCCCATGCTGCTCGGCCAGCTTCAGCAGCCGGTGCGCGGTGACGGGGGAGAGCGAGGCGCCGGTGGGGTTATGCACGGCGCAATTGGTGATGTAGAGGCGGGGTTTTTGGTCCTCCAGCACCTGGCCGAAGGCGGCGATATCCGGCCCCGCCGGCGTGTAGGGCACGCTGACCACCCGCGCCCGGTGCGCGCGCAGCAGAGCGCGGAAATTGAAGTAGCAGGGGTCGTCCACCAGCACCGTGTCGCCCGGCTCCAGCAGGAAGCGGCAGAGCAGATCGACCGCCTGGGTGCCGGAGTCGACGAGCAGGATTTGTCCTGGTGCTGCCGGCACGCCGAAGCTGCCCAGCCGCCGGGCGAGATGCTCGCGCAGCGGCGCGAAACCTCGCGGGCTGCCGTAATCGGTCAGGGCGGCGGCATCGGCCCTGGCCAGCCCGCGCAGGGCGCGGCGCAGGCTGGCTTCTGGCATCCACGAGGGCGGCAGCCAGCCGCAGCCCGGCTTGAGCGCATTGTCCGGCATCTCCAGCGATTGCCGCGAGACCCAGAGCGGGTCCATGTCTCGGTCCAACTTCGGCCCAGTTTCCGCCAAGCTGAATGGCGGCGGGTGCCCCGCGACGTAGAAGCCGGAGCCGCGCCGGGACTCGATGACGCCTTCCGCCGCCAGCCGGTCGTAGGCTTCCACCACCGTGGTCTTGGAGATGCCGCGCGCGGTGGCTTGAGCGCGGATGGAGAGCAGTCTGGTGCCGGGTGCCAGCGTTCGCGCGGCGATGCGCCCACGCATCTCCTGCACGAGCTGGGCGACCAATGTGCCATCCGGCGGAGCCATTCGTACCTCTCCAGTGCCAAGTACAGTTTGTGAAGATTGTACTCACCTGTGCCTGGATGCGCCAGCCCCGGCCCGCCACAAGGATCGCATGACGCGGAAGGGCATGGGCATGGAGAAGACGATCGACGGTTGGGTGTGCGGCGCGCTGGGCGTGGTGATTTTCAGCGGGTCTATGCCCGCCACGCGCGCGGCGCTGGCCGGGTTCGATCCGCTCTTCCTCACCGTGGCGCGGGCGGCACTGGCGGGGATGCTGGCGGTAACCCTGCTTCTCGCCTTCCGCCAGCCGCGCCCGGCGCGGGGCGATCTCGCCTCCCTCGTCGTTGTGGCGCTGGGCGTGGTGCTGGGCTTCCCGCTGCTCTCCGCCCTGGCCCTGCGGCACATCAACGCCGCGCAGTCACAAATTTTCCTGGGGCTGCTGCCGCTCGCCACGGCCACGTTCGGCGTGCTGCGCGGCGGGGAACGTCCGCGCTGCGGGTTCTGGCTCTTCGCCGGACTGGGCAGCGCCTGCGTGATCGGCGTCGCGCTGCGCCACGGCGCGGGCCTGCCTGTGGCCGGGGTGGCGCTGATGCTGGCCGCGATCCTGGTGTGCGGGCTGGGTTACGCGGAGGGGGCGAAACTCTCACGGCGGTTGGGCGGCTGGCAGGTCATCTCCTGGGCGCTGGTCCTGGCTCTACCCCTGATGCTGGTCCTGTGCTGGCTGAACGCGCCCGCCACGCTGATGCATGTGCCGGGCGGCGCCTGGGCGGGGCTCGCCTATGTGGCGGTCTTCAGCATGCTGGTTGGGTTCGTGTTCTGGTATCGCGGCTTGGCGCTGGGCGGCATCGCGGCCGTGGGTCAGCTGCAATTGCTGCAGCCTGGGCTTGGTCTTGCCGCCTCCGCGCTAGTGCTGCATGAGACCGTGCCGCCCGTCATGGCTGTAGTCACCTTTGCCATCGTCCTCTGCGTCGCGGGGGCTAAGAGGTTCGTGTGAGGTTAAGCCAGAAGCCCTTCAAAATCTCCGGCTTTGGCAATATCACCAATGAGTCCTGTTAACCTAGGCTCTTTATTTCGTGCACGTCTAAAATCCTCGGCCGTACGTTTATCTACATAAAGAACTGTGCAATACGCAGCGAGGACAGCTAAATGGCTATCAATGTGGTCACTTCCTGGACGCAACGAACGAGGCTGCCCGTGAACCTTAAGTGCTTCACTGATGACCCGGCTAGGCAGCACATCCATCGATACTTTTTTAAGTTCTTGAAACGATCGGCCAGTCTTCGAAGCTACAACTCGCAGCTGACTTCTAAACAACGCAAGCCTATTCAGGTCTTCGAGAACGCTCTCGTCACGAATCTCGCTTTCATCCACGCCCTGGTCGACCAACATCAACACCAGCATCTCACGTACCGTCGCGCCCGGCGGCGGCGTCCTAGCCAATACCTGCGTCATGAACTCGTCGGCCATCTTACGTGCCCCAATGGTATCGCCGCCAGTACTCAGAATCGCCTCTCGCAGAGCCCGTGCATAGCTCAAGTCGAGTTGCATGCGTATCTGGTCAGGTGAATTGAACGGCAATTTGGCCAATTCACCGATTGTTAGCTTCTCATCAAATGTCCGTAATGGCCCAAACGTCGCGATCATGTTAGCCGTCCCCTTGCGGGATTGTACGTTTGGCCGCGAAGCTTCCCATACTCTAATATCTTCACCAATTGCCTGCCTGCCATTTCCTATTGTTAGCAATAGCTCCCGAGCTCGATTGCGAACGGCAATGAGATCACCGCACCCTTCGGCGGCTGCGATCGCTTCGGCTGCCAGCACTTGCACGATCGAGCCTAATAATCCCTCTTTCTCATTGGGTAAGCGTAAATAAGCCACGAATGGCAATTGTTGGAGAAATTCGATCCGCGTTCGGGCGGTTGAATCATTCTCGACTCCGAGCAACTCCTCAAGATGATGCCAGGATAGGAGCGGCAGGCGTCCCTGTTCGAGCAGTCTCCCGTGCAACGTATGCGCCCGCCGTCTCCGCTCTGGATTTGGAGACTGGGCTGCGTCCAACCATTTTCCCCAATGCGAGCTGTCCGGCGCAATGATCGTAGCAGTAAAAAGAGTCAAAGCGTAATTCCATTACGATATATGACCCGTTGTGGAATCGGTCCACCATTTGCAATTAAACCTCGAGTCAACGAACGCAGCAAATCAATCAGGTCGACCAAGAGCTTGTCGTCCTCGGCACTTGAGTATGGAGAGACCAAGCTGCCATGCATAACTCGATTCCGAACCTTGTTCCAAGCTCGATGTTGATCCGGCGTGATCGTGCCAGCATCTCGAAGCTCACGAAGTGCTGTAGCGGTGGTTATTTCGAGTGCGCGTGATACGGCGCTTTTGGCGACACCTTTGAGGTATGCGCCTCCCGTCCACTCGTCGATATGCCTCTTCAACATCTCGACGCTGGCGGAATCAACATCTGCTCGGTGTGCGCCCCTGGGGACAAGAATCTTCACCATGCCCTCAACTGCGCTTGCGAAGGTGAGCGCCCACACCCAGCGCGAACCGCGCGCCGCCTGGATCACTTCGACGTACAGCGCAGTCACCTTGTTTGCCTCGAAATTGGGTTGCCCTTGATCGTCCCGTGCCGAGACGATGTAGGTGAGGAGTCCTGCATAGGTCTGCCAAAAGCCACTTGCATCTGCGAGGATATGGTCGCCGTGCCAGAGTGCGCAGGCATTGGACTCGGCCCGCCAAGCGGGCGACGGGCGGATCGAGACCATCGTCCGTGTCGGGAGAGCGCGGATGATGAATCTCGGATAGATGAGCTGACCGAACATGATCCTCAACGGCTCACCCAGCCAATGCTCTGTGAACATCAGGGGCAGCACCTCACTGGCCGCGGCGCCAACGGTCAGCATGTCGGCTGCGTCGTCGAGGGTGAAGATAACTTCGGTTCCAAGGACAGAAAGGCGATGCTCAACGGTCGCGCCCTCCTCTTCCGGTCTCGGAAAGAATCGGCGCAGGATGATCCGGGCAAGATGTTCGCGTGGGAGCAGGAACGTCACCTCCGTGCCAGGCTGATTTCCGCCTGGTTCGTCCGTCATCATCCCCTCGATCTGCCCGGAGAATGTCCATTCACCTCCTGACTCGGGCACATACACTTTCGGGATGGTCCATCCGCCAAGGAGGGACAGCCCCTCCTCCGTGACAACCTGCAGGCGCTGTCGATGAAGTCCGTCGTAGGGATCGCCGTGGATGCGGTTGAGCGCATGCAGGGCGTGTCTGACGTCTGAAGGCAGTCCGTGCATCTCGTAGCGAATTGACGTGAGAGACTCCACGGTCAATTGGCCGGAGCCAACCGCAACCGGCGGCTCGTGGTCGGCGGCCAGCAGAGTCATCGATCGACAGGGGATCACAGTTCCAGGCGTCGCAAGGCGTTTCCAGCGGTCAGCAATGGGCATGAGGTCTGTCGTTCCGAAAAGAGGTAACGCCTGACGCGTTGTGGCGCCGAATTGTGCTGATCATTGGTCGAGCGCAGATCGCTACTTCCTGGGCTTCATCTGTGGTCGAGCGGCCTCAGTCTCTTCCTTGGCTGCGTTGAAGTCAGCAATCAGAGATTCGAGATCGGCGAGGTGGGCCGCGAACTCTTCGGGCGTAGGTACGGGAACCGTGTCGGAAGCGGGATTGTCGTGGCTATGGGTGTTGGCACGGGTCATGCCCTCGTGGAACCGGATCGCGAGAGCGTCTGGTAGCGTGACGTAACGTAGAAGCTGCGTCTGAATGACATCGGTCCCGCGACGCACGATGTTGCGGAAGATCACTTCCTCGACCATGCGCTCATAGGTGTCGCGCAGTCTCCCGTAGAGGCCCTTGATCTCATACTCATAGTCAGCAGGGCTGTTGGCGCTGAGCTTGCGGAGCACCGCGAGCCGCACCTTGATCTGTCCAATCCGTTTGAAGACGTCGAGGCCTTTCCATACCATGCCGGCCGGGTCAATTTTGCCAGCCGCATCCTGGTCGCTGAAGAGCGCGACAGTGACCGGCTCGATACCCACCGCGTCTGCTGCTCTGCACAGCTCGTTGAAGAAGACGATATCATGAGTGAACACGATGACTTGGCGCTGGGTTGCCTCCTGCGCGATCCGCTCGGCGACACGGCTGCTGCGGTCTCGGTCCAAGGAGGAGACCGGATCGTCCACGATGATTGGCCCCGAGCCATCGGTCAGGGCAACCTCCGTCAAGAAGCTGGCGAGCGCCAGGGCGCGCTGCTCCCCTTCGCTCAGAATCTGAGAGGTGACCCTGGTTAGTTTGGTCTTCGGATCGATCTGGAACTCGGCCTTAAGCTGGCCACTCTTCCGGGCCAGGCTGACCTTGAGGTTGCTGATGTCGAGCCCGTCGCACTCGCGTTCGAACCTAGCCACCACGGCGGATGATAGGTGCGCGTCGATGAGCTCGTTGGCGCGCTTGGTGATGCCGGTGGTCACGCAGGAGCTGATCGCCTTGGTGAAGGCACCATCGAGCACCATCAAATCACGACGCGTAGTCAGCTTCGCCTTATTGGCATTGAGGATTTTCTGATCCTCGAGTTCGGCCTTCTCTGCGGCAAGCTTGTCTCGCCATGCCGCGTCCTCCGCCAAGGAGAGTTGCTCCTTCTCGACGCCGAGCTTGACAGCAAGCGCTTCGACATCGGCGACCGGAGAGACGAGCTCCGCGACAGGCGAACTCTCCCCGCCATCCAGGCGGACTGTGGCGTCGGCAAGGCGATCGGCAACCGCTCGCTCGAACGCCGACAGCTTGTCGGCAAGATCGGCATCGCGCGATCTGACCTGTTCCAGGCGCTCCGGGAAGTCATCGGCACGCAGTTTTGCAAGTGTGGGAAGTGCCTCCTTCGCTGCAGCAAGCGCTTCCTCATCGAGTGATGCGGCCTTGTCCAGGGTGTCGTCCATGTAGGCCTGGAACCGCTGCATACGGTCAACGCCTTCCGGGAGCAGCGGCTGCTGACACAGCACACAAGCGGCGTCGACATCTTGGTTGACGACCGGGAAGTCCTGACCCGGATAAGCCTCGGCGAGAGAGTAGTTGCGAGCAGCAACCCACAGGGCGCGCCAACTCTCGCTGCCCACGCCGTCGAGCGGTTCGTCGTCGAACAGGGCGCCCGCCGAAACCTCGGCGGCCCTACGGGCCGCGATGGCCCTCTCCTTCAGGGCTGTCAGCGCCGCGAGTGGCTCGTCAGATAGAGCCGTCAACGCGGATCGGCACTCCTCGGCTACGGCTTCGACCCATGATAGGAGCGTTGCCAAGTCCGCCCGGGCCGTCGATCCTGATGCGAGTATGCCTGCGATCTCGTCGATGCGTGTGGCGTCTGTGTCGGAGAATTTCGTCGCGGTCTCAATCTCGAGGTCAGTCGTCTTGCTGTTGATCGCACTGGCGAACCTCTGCGGGGTGGTGTCTCGTACGGGTGCGAAGGTGATGGCACTCAACTCGATCTTGCCTCCGACCGTTGCCAAATGTTCTGCCTCTAGCATCGCCTTGAGTTCGAGGCACGCAGCGTTCAGGCGGTGAGGAAGCGCGAGGCCGAATGGCAGGAACCTGATCTGGTTGCCACTATCGACGTAGAGCTGTGCCGAAGCGCTATCGAAGACGGAGACTTGCATCAACTGTGGGGCAGCGGCCATGCCCGCTGTCCAGGCGATGGGCTCGTCGCCTGCGCCTGCGTCGATGACGATGTCTGCCGCCTGCACGCCGCTGCCGTCACCGTAGACATCCCCGAAGACCTTTAGTGTTACCGGATTCTCGATCCTGGTGCGACATGCCGTCCGAAGTATCCGGACGAATCCGCTCTTGCCGCTCCCGTTGCGGCCATAGACGATGGTGAGGGCCTTGGGGCAGAAGCTCAATGAAGCCTTGGCCACGAGGCGATTCACGCCCTCGACATTGGCGATTCCCTTGAGGATGATGGGTGCCTGCTTGCTCCCGCCGAAATGCTCCTTGGCGAAGGGGGTCGGTATGGGAGGCTCGCCTTCAGTGGCAAGTCCGGCGGCCACTTTCACCATCGCAAGCAGCTCTTCGCGGTCGGTGTCCGTCAACTCGTTCGATATCGCGAGGCGGCGAAGACAGTCCTGCCGCCAGAGGGGCAGGGTGGTGGACCATGCGATGATGTCGTCAATTGGCTCCTTCGCCATGATGCCTTCTGCGCGCAGTTCCCTATCTCGTCCAGATCGCAACCGAACCTTGCCCCGCCGCCAATCTTAAAGCCAGTCTGGCGCGATCGGCGAGTCAACGCCAGCCCTGCCTGAGAAAAGTGAGAATCTCGAACTGCCCCGGCCCCGGAATTAACCGACGCAGAGTCGGGAGAGGGGTGCCCGCCCCATCCTCTCTTCCCCCCACAATCCCCTCGGGCGACCGACGGGGGGGGGGAGGCGATCTGCGGTCAACGTGGGGTGCAACCCGCCCGGGTTGCGTGCCACGGCATGACGATGGTAGGCCATCGAGGGTGATCGCAGGCGATCAAAGACGGTCCGACTTTCGTTTCGAACCTACTACGAATCTGAGGGTCAGGAGTTCGAATCTCTTCGGGCGCGCCACGGAATTCATTGAAATACAAGCAAAAGCGGGCCGGTCCTGGTGGACCGGCCCGTTGGCGTTTCGGGGCTGCCCACCACTATCCCCTCATTGGCCTCGTTTCGCCGCAGATCGCCCGGTGGGAAGCGCGCGCGGCGGCGGAATTGGCTCGACAATTGCTTGACAATTCCACCGGCGACCACGTCTAGCGCCCACACGACGATATCGAGGATAACATGGGAACTTTCGCTGCATATGGACTTCTGCTGCTCGCTGCCTGCCTGGAAGCAGGAGGCGATGCATTGGTCAGGCTGGGTCTACATAATCATCAAGGCGCTGCCCGCTTGGCACTGTTCGGGGTAGGCGCGGTCGTGCTCTTCACCTACGGCGTGACAGTGAATTCCCCCCGTGGGATTTCGGGCGCCTGCTGGGCGTGTACGTGACGCTCTTCTTCGTGGTGGCACAGCTCATCAATCTGCTGGTGTTTGGAACCTCGCCCACCGTCCCTGTGGTGGCCGGCGGCGTCCTCATCGTCGCCGGCGGCGCGCTCATGACGTTCTGGCGCGCCTGAGCCTCAGCCAGCCGCGTGCCCTACGCCGCCGCGCTGTGTTCCTCGCGGGCGGCGGACCATACCTCGCGGGCCGCATCCGCGTTCATGGCGGCGATGCCGAGGCCGACCAGCAGGTCGGGCCAGGCCGAGCGCCAGAGATAGGCCGTGACTGCCCCGGCAAGGATGATGGCGATGTTGGCCAGCACGTCGTTGCGGGCGGAGAGGTAGGCGGCCTTGGCGAGGCTGCCGCCATGCGCGCGGTGGCGGGCCAGCATGAGCGCGCAAGCGGCGTTGACGAGCATCGCCCCGGCGGCCGTGGCAGAGAGCAGCGCAGGCGAGGGCGGCATGGGGTGGAGGAATTTCTGCCAGGCCATCCAGAGCGTGGCGAGGCCAGGCACCAGCAGGATGCCGGCCAGCGCCATGCCGAGCCGCGCGCGCTGCTTCAGGCTCCAGCCCAGCGCCAGCATGATGAGCAGATTGACCGAGGCGTCCTCCAGGAAGTCGATGCTGTCGGCGAAGAGCGAGACCGAGCCGATGGCCAGCGCCACGGCGAACTCGACGCCGAAATAGGCGAGGTTGAGCGTGCCGGCCCAGAACACGGCGCGGCGGAAGCTGGGGTTTGTGATGGTCTCACTCAAGCGCGATCCTCTCTGGCGCAATCTCGTTGTGCGTCTTCCATGGCATAGGGGGGTAGGCTATACAAGCCGTATGACCCATACCGTCCGTGACAGGCAGCGCCTGCTGGCGCGCGTGCGCCGCATCCGCGGCCAGGTTGAAGCCATTGAGCGCGCGCTGGAGAGCGAGGCCAGTTGCGAGAAGGTGATGCACCTGCTCGCTGGAATGCGTGGCGCCACGGCCGGGCTGATGGCGCAGATCGTCGAGGACCACGTCCTTACCCATCTCGTGGATGCCGAGAAGCATCCCGGCGCGCTGAACGAGGACGCGGCAGAGCAGCTGCTCGATGTCGTCCGCACCTATCTGAAGTGAGAACACCATGCACCGCGAACCATCGTCGACGCACCACCATGATCACGACCATGACCACGATCATGACCACGGCGGCCATCATCATGGAATTGGCGGCCACAGCCATGCGCCCGCGAATTATGGCCGGGCTTTCGCCATCGGCCTTGCTCTTAATCTCGCCTATGTGGTGACGGAGGCCTTCTACGGTGTGGCTGGCCACTCTCTCGCCCTGCTTGCCGATGCCGGGCACAATCTCGGCGATGTGCTCGGGCTGGCAGGAGGCTGGACGGCGACGCTGCTAAGCCGCCGGTTGCCCTCGGGCAGATACACCTATGGCCTTCGCCGATCTTCAATCCTCGCGGCTCTGGCCAATGCCGTGCTGCTGCTGGTCGTCACCGGCGGCATCGTTTGGGAGGCCCTCCGGAGGCTGGCAGAGCCGGGGCATCCAGGCGGCCTTATCATCATGGTGGTGGCGGCGATCGGCATCGTCATCAATGGCGCCACGGCGCTGCTGTTCATGTCCGGACGCAAGGGCGACCTGAACGTCAGGGGCGCGTTCTTCCACATGGCGTCCGACGCCCTGGTGGCGGCGGGCACGGTGGCCGCCGGCGCGCTGATCGTGTGGACGGGACGGGAGTGGATCGATCCTGTGGTTAGCCTCGTCATCAGCGCGGTAATTGTCGCGGGCACCTGGTCGCTGCTGCGAGACGCCGTGAATCTGTCGCTGGATGCTATCCCCACGGGGATCGACCGCTTCGCGGTAGAGGCATATTTGCGGGCGCTGCCCGGTGTCGAGGCTATACATGACCTCCACATCTGGGGGCTCAGCACAACGGATGTGGCGCTCACGGTCCATCTCGTCCACGCCAAAGGGGGCGACACGCAGATGCTCCTGCCACGTATCACCGAGGACATGTGGGAGCGGTTCGCCATCGGCCACTCGACAATTCAGTTTGAGACCGCGGAGACAGCAGAGACCTGCGAGCTGCGGCCTGACCATGTCATCTGAATCTGGCGGCGGCCAGGGCTTGCCGGGTTGGGGCGGTGCCATGTCCCGCACTGGCATCTTGCTCGCCCTTCTCTCGGCCGTACTGTTCGGCGCCAGCACCCCGTTCGCCAAGCTCCTGCTCGGGGCGGTGAGCCCCTGGATGATGGCCGGGCTGCTCTATTTGGGGGCTGGTCTTGGCCTCGCGTCCATCCACGCATCCCGCACGATGCTGCGTCGTCCGGCAACAGAGGCGCCGCTGCGGCGCGCGGACCTGCCCTGGCTCGGGCTGGTGATCCTCTCCGGCGGCCTTGCCGGCCCGCTCCTACTCATGTTCGGTCTGTCCCACACCGGTGCGGCCAGCGCCTCGCTGCTGCTGAACCTGGAGGGATTAGCCACCATGGGCATCGCCTGGGTCGCCTTCCGGGAGAACGTGGACCGGCGCCTACTGCTCGGTGCATTCGCGATCCTTGCTGGCGCGGGGCTGCTGTCCTGGCAGGGGCGGGCGAGCCTGGATTTCGGCGCCGCCCTGATCGCCGGCGCCTGTATCTGCTGGGGGATCGACAACAACCTCACCCGCAAACTCTCCTCAGCCGACCCGGTGCAGATCGCGATGCTGAAAGGGCTGGTCGCCGGGGCGATGAACGTGGCGCTGGCGCTTGCCGCGGGCGGGCATTTTCCCGCGCCGGGGCTGCTCGTGGCGGCCGGTCTGGTTGGCTTCCTTGGTTACGGGGTAAGCCTGGTGCTGTTCGTGCTGGCGCTCCGCCACCTCGGCACGGCCCGCACCGGCGCGTATTTCTCCCTCGCCCCCTTCGTAGGCGCCATGATCGCGGTTGCGTTCCTTGGCGAGCCATTATCCGCCAGGCTGCTGGTCTCGGGGGCGCTCATGGGCCTCGGCCTCTGGCTGCATCTGGCGGAACGGCACGAGCACGAGCATGAGCATGAGGAACTGGAGCACGAGCACCGCCACAGCCACGACGAACACCACCAGCACGAGCACAGCGCGGACGCGCCGCCGGGCGAACCGCACTCACACCGCCACCGGCACGCGCGTCTGGTGCACAAGCACGCGCATTACCCAGACCTGCACCACCGGCATACGCACAAACGCACGCCCCGATAGGTCCCCCTTTCGTCAACGCGCGGTCAGATCAAGCCTCCGGATGCCTCCGCCAGCCCATTACCGCCCAGCGCTTACTTTTGTGAGCAGGGCGAGCACCACGGGCAAGGCGAGCAGCACAAGCGGAAACTGCACCAGCAGACCGGCGATGATCGCCACGGCCAGCGGCTGCTGCATCCCCGCCCCCTGGCCGAGATCGAGCGCCAGCGGCAGCAGGGTGAGGATGGCGGCCAGCGTGGTCATGGCGATGGGGCGCAGACGGTTGGTGGAGGCCGCGACCAGGGCTTCGCGTAAGGGTAAGCTCTCATGCAGATGCACGAATTCGGAGACATAAAAGATCGCCATCTCGGTCGCGATGCCGACAATCATCACCATGCCCATGAGCGCCGTGATGTTCAGTTCGATGCCGGTGACATAAAGCCCCGTGAACACCGCCGTGGTCGAGAGCAGCGATGTGCCCATGATCGCCAACACCCAGCTGAACCGCTCATAGAGGAACAGCAGCAGCAAAAACTCCGCCGCGAGCGCCGCGATGAACACACGCGCCAGCCCCGCGAAAGCCTGCTGCTGCTGCGCATACACACCGCCAAGCGTGTAGGTTACGCCCGGCCCCAGCACGCCGGGTTTGCCCAGCGCCGTCTTCACGTCGGCAATGCCGGCGCTCAAACCGCGCCCGTTCAGACGCGCGGTCACATTCACGACCTGCTGCAGGTTTTCGCGGGTGATCTCCGGCTGCCCCTGCTCGACCGTGAAGCTGGCGATCTGCCCGAGCGGCACCAGCGCGCCGGAGGGCGTGGCGATCGGCAGCGCGCCCAAATCGTCAGTGTTGGTGACCATCCCTGGGCTGAGGCGCACGCGGATGGCGCGCGCGGGAACCACGCCCTGCGTCTCCCCCACGATGCTGCCCGCCATCGCCGTTTGCACCTGCGCCGCCACGGCAGCCGGGTCCAACCCCTTCATTGCGGCGCGCGCCGGGTCCACATTGATGTCAATGGCATCCCCCGCCGGGGTGATGCCGTTGATCACCGAATTCACCCCCTTGATGCCGGAGATGGCATCCGCCACGCGCTGGGCGGTGTTGGCGAGTTCGGCGGGGTCGGCGCCGGCGAGCTTGATCTCGATCGGCTGCGGCACGCCGGTCAGGTCACCCAGCTCGTCGCCGATGAGCTGATGGATATCGGTATCCACCCCCGGCACCTTGAGCGCCACCTCATTGCCGATCCGGTCCATTACCGTGCCGATGGCGGCGCGCTGGTTGAGGGGTTTCAGCCGCACGACGATATCGCCGGTATTTGGCTCGGCCATGTCGCCGCCGAAACCGGCGCCGATGCGGGTGGAGAAACTCGCCACCGCCGGATCGGCGCGCAAAATTTCCTCCACCTGGCCGATCTCGCGCGCGGTCTCGGTCAGCGAGGTACCGGGCTCGGTCTGATAATCCAGCACGAAGCCGCCCTCATCGATATGGGGCATGAAGCCGGTGGCCACGCGCGTGAGCGAAAAGCCGCCAAGCAGCAGCAACACCACACCCGCCACGGCCAGCCAGAGCGGGCGCCGAAACAAATTGCGCAGCAGGTGGTGATGCATCGTGACGAGTTTGCTCGCATGCGCGGCCTCGGGATCGTGGAAGGCGGAGAAATCCACCAGCGTCTCGGCCAACAGCGGCACGGCGAAGGCGGTGAGCGCCCAGGAGGCCGCCAGCGTCGCCGCCATGGTGATGGACAGCGCCTTGAAGAACGTGCCGGTGACGCCGGAGAGAAAACCAAGCGGCGCGAACACGACGAGCGTGGCCGCGGATGAGAAGGTGAGCGGGCGTAAAAACTCGGCGCCCGCGCGCAGCACCCAGCTGCGCGCCGGTCCGGTCTCAGCGGCGCTGCGCCGGGCGATATGCTCGATCATCACGATCACATCGTCGATCACCAGCCCGACCGAGGCCGCCAACCCGCCCAATGTCATGATATTGAAGCTCATGCCGAGCAGGAACAGCACCAGCACCGCAACGGCGAGGGAGGCGGGTACGATCAGCATGGCCAGCAGCGTGACCCTGAAACTGCGCAGGAAAGCCAGCAGCACCAGCGCCGCCAGGATCACGCCGATCACGATGGCATCGCGCACAGAACTCGCGGCGGCCAGCACCAGCGTGCTCTGGTCATACCATGTGCTCAATGTCACACCGGGCGGCAGATCCGGCCGATAGGCTTGCAGCGCCGCCGCCGCGCGGTGGGCGATGGACACCATGTTACTGCCCGGTTGCTGAAAGAGCATCAGCGTCACCGCCTGCTTGCCATCGGCGGAGACGGAGAAAAGCCGCGGCTCGGCACCCAGGCTCACCTGCGCCACATCGCCCACGCGCACCACGCCCTTCGGGCCGCCGCGCACGACGACGTTCTTCACGTCGCTGACCCCGGTGAGCGGATTGCTCGCCATCAGCAGGTAGAGCAGGTTGTGGTCCTGCAACTGCCCCACCGATTGCAGCGTATCGGCCTGGGTGATCGCTTTAGAAAGCTCATCGAGCGTGACGTGGTAAGCCGCCAGCCGTGCCGGGTCGGCGCGCACCTCGATCTCACCGGTGCCGCCGCCCTGCACCTGCACGCGCGCAACCCCCGCAACCGCGGAGAGCTGCGGCACTAGACGAAGCTTGGCAATGTCCTGCAAGGTCACCGGCGGCACATCGGACGAGGTGAGCGCGAAGGCCATGAACGGAAACACCGTGGGGTCCATGCGCAGCACGGTGTAGGAGATGCTGGCTGGCAAAACGGGGAGAAGCTGCGCCACGGCGGCATTCACGCCCAGCGTGGCGGCCGTCATGTTCGAGCCCCAGGCGAAGTTGATGATGATCTGCGCCGAGCCGCGCGACGTTGTGGAGGTAACGTCAACCACCCCCGGCACCGCCCGCGCCACCTGTTCGATCGGCTGGGTCACCTGCTGCACCATCTGCGCGGCGGGCTGGCTGCCCGTGTCCACGGTGATGCGCACGCGCGGGAAATTGGCCTCGGGGTAAAGCCCGATGGGCAGCAGTACGGCGGCGGCGATGCCGCCAAGCGCCAGAGCGGCCGCCAGCATCAGCACGAAGCGCCGGTGTTTCTCCAGCCAGGCAAGGAACATTAGTTCTGCCCCGCTTCGCGCACCGCCATCCCATCCGAGAGCTCATAGGCGCCGCTGGTGATGAGCGGCAGAGCCGGGTTAAGCGTGGGGGCCAGCACCGTCTGGGCGCCAGACTGGCCCAGGATCTGCACATTGGCGCGGTGCGCCAGATGATCGGCGCCCACCTGGAACACGTAGTTCCCGTCCTGGTCGTTTTGTACGGCATCGCGCGGCACGGCGTAGCCGGTTAGGTTACCGGCCGGCAGCGCCGCCCGCACCGGCTCGCCGATGGCCGCCTTGCCGTCCAGGGCCAGGGTGATGTCGATCAGCCCGGTCTGCGGGTCGAGCATATCCGCCCGGGCGCTCACCACACCCGTCACAGTGGCGCCGCTATCGAGCAGCGTGAGCGTGGCCGCCGCCCCGGGTGCGATGCCAGCCGCCTGCCCCTCCGGCACGCCCAGCTGCGCGGCGAGGTGCGCGGCATCGGCAAGGCGGAACAGCGAGGCGCCAACCGGCTGCGCGCTGCCCTGCGCCACCAGCACGGCGGTGATCACCCCGGCCATGGGCGCGGTCACGTCACGCGCCGCGCCAGTGCCCGACTGGCGCAGCGCCGCGAGCTGGGCCTGGGCATCACGCAGCGCCTGATCCGCGGCGGCGAGGTCGGCGGTGGTGGCGAGATGCGAGACGAGCAGCGCGGCAATATGCGTCCGCGCCGCCTGGGCCGCGCTCACCGCGTCTTCAGCCTTGCGCAGCTCCGCCACCGATTGTGCGTCCGGCGCGATATGCGCCAGCAGCTGCCCGGCATCCACGCGCTCCCCCGGGACGACCAGCAGCCGCTCCACGAGGCCAGCAGCGGGCAGGACGACCTCCCGCTCCGCCGGTCCGCCCACCACGCTGCCATAGGCCTCAACCAGATTCGGCACCGTCGTGCGGGTCAGCGTCATTGTCTGCACCGCGACGCTCGGGGTGGCGGCGGATTGCGGGGCGGGACCGCCGCGCAGCAGCAGAAACAGGATGAGCGCCGCGAGCCCGATGGCGGCGGCGAGCAAAAGGCGTTTCATCGGGTTGGCTCCTGGGGGCTGATCGGCGGCAGGCCAAGGCCGAGCAGGGTGGCGAGAGAGAGTTCGGCGGTCTGCACTTGCGCGCGCAGGGAGATGGCCGTGCGCGTGCGCTCCCCGGCGGCGGTGATCAGATCGGTCTCGGTCCGCGCATTCAGCGCTCCGGCGGCAAAAGCGCGGCGCGCGTCGGCAGCGGCGGATTGCGCCTGCGCCGCCGCCGCGTCAGCCGCCTCGGCCTGGCCGCGCAACAAGGTGATCTCCTGCACCAGCGCCTCGGCGCCCGCCGCGGCGCTGTCCAGGCTAGCGGCATATTGGGCGCGCAGGGCGCCGCGCGTCGCCTCGGCGGCGGCGATGGCGGGGCGGTTGCGGTTGAACAATGGCAAGGTGAGCGTGACCTGCGGCCCGGCGCTCACCACGCCCGAGGTATCCCGCCCGCCCGAGGCGCCCAGGCTGACCGGCAGAAACTGGCTCCAGATGGCGGCGCGCAGCTTCTCATCAGCCTGGGTGTAGCCGTAGCGCAGGGCGATCAGGTCCGGGCGGCGCTCCGGCAGGGTGGCGATGGCGCGTTGCGCGACATCCACGGGCACAGGCGAGAGCCGCGGCGGCACCAGATTCACCTCCACGCCGGGCGCAAGGCCGAGCAGCGCGTCCAGCTGGTCAAGATCCCGGGCATAGCCCTGGCTGGCGGCATCCAGCGCGCTCTGCACCACGGCCAGCGCGGCGGCGCTGGTGGATGTCTCGGCCAGGGTGAGGTTGCCCGCCGCCATCTGCGCCTGCGTCGCGCGATCGAGCCCGGAGAGCGCCGCCTCGTCGTCCCGCAGGCTGGCCAGGGTGGCGCGGTCGCTCGTCAGCGCCACGCAGAGCTGCTCGGCCTGCGCCGCCACTTGCCATTCCTGCCACAAAATCCCCGCATCCACCTGGGCCAGCCCGGCCCTGGCGGCGGCCTTTTCCGGCACATACGTGATCAGCGCCGAGATGTCCTGCACCAGGCTGCCGGAGATGGCCGACATCGTCGCCGGGCCGCTCAACAGAGCGGCGAACCCGCCGCTGATGGACGGGTCGGGCGGCGTGCCCGCGGCCAGCAATTGCGCCTCGGCGATGCCGCGCTGCGCCCGAGCCGCCACCAGATCAGGGTCGCGCTGCACGGCCAGGGCCGCGACCTCGGTGAGGCCGAGGGGCGTGGATGACGAGAGCGACGGCGCCAAAGACGGGGTGGAGGGCAAAGGGGCGGGGTGATAAGCGGCGCATCCGGCGAGTGCCGTGCAGACCGCCAACACCGAGAGGCCGCGCGCGGAGATTAAACGCATGGCCGAAGGCCTAGCGGCTGACCTCGCCGCTGTCAAAATCACCCGCCCCCGGCCATTGCGCAACCCGCCCCGCGACTTATACGAGGGGCATGGGCCATTTACCGCCAGACACCCCTCGCCACCGGCCCGATCGCGCCATCGACCCCGCCGAGGCGCTGCATCGCCTGTTCGGCTACAGCGCGTTTCGCGGGCAGCAGGAAGACGTGGTCTCGCATGTCATCGCCGGCGGCGATGCGGTCGTGCTGATGCCCACGGGCGGCGGCAAATCGCTGTGCTACCAACTACCCGCCCTGTGCCGGCCCGGCATTGGCATCGTCGTCTCGCCGCTGATCGCGCTAATGCGCGACCAGGTGGCGGCGCTGCGCCAGCTCGGCGTGGCGGCGGCGGCGCTCAACTCCAGCCTCACCGGCCCCGAGCGGGCGAAGGTGCGCGCCGATCTGCGCGCCGGGCGGCTGAAGCTGCTCTACGCCGCCCCCGAGCGGCTATTGATGCCGGATTTCCTGGAGATGCTGGACGGCGCCGAGATCGCGCTCTTCGCCATCGACGAAGCCCATTGCGTCAGCCAATGGGGCCATGATTTCCGCCCCGAATATCTGGAGCTGGCGCAGCTGGGGGCGCGCTTCCCCGGCGTGCCGCGCATCGCCCTCACCGCCACCGCCGACCCGCAGACCCGCCAGGACATCGCCCACCGCCTGGCGCTGGACGACGCGCGGCTGTTCCTCTCCAGCTTCGACCGCCCGAATATCCGCTACGCCGTGCTGCGCAAGGAGGCGCCGCTGCGCCAGCTGCTCACCTTCCTGCGCGCGCATGAGGGCGAGAGCGGCATTGTCTATTGCCTCAGCCGCAACACTGTGGAGCAGACGGCGGCGGCGCTGAACGCGCACGGCATCAAGGCCCTGCCCTATCACGCCAAGCTGGCGCCCGAGACGCGCGCCGCCAACCAGGACGCCTTCCTGACCACCGAGGAAGGGCTGGTGCTGGTCGCCACCGTCGCCTTCGGCATGGGCATCGACAAGCCCGATGTCCGCTTCGTCGCGCATCTCGACCTGCCCGCCAGCCTGGAAGCCTTCTACCAGGAGACGGGCCGCGCCGGGCGCGACGGCCTGCCCGCAGAGACGCTGCTGCTCTACGGCATGCAGGATCTGGTCCTGCGCCGGGGCATGATCGAGCAGAGCGGCGCGCCCGTGGAGATCAAGCAGCTCGAACGCGCCAAGCTCGATGCGCTGCTCGGCGTGTGCGAGACCGTCACCTGCCGGCGCCAGGCGATCCTCGCGCATTTCGGCGAAACCCTGGCCCAGCCCTGCGGCAATTGCGACAACTGCCTCACCCCGGCCGAAACCTGGGATGGCACGATCGCGGCGCAAAAGGCGCTCTCGGCGGTGTGGCGCACGCGCCAGCGCTTCGGCGTCGGCCATCTCACCGATTTGCTGCTGGGCGTGAAGACCGAGAAGATCGAGCGCTTCGAGCATGATCAGCTGCCGACCTTCGGCGTCGGCACCGAGCTCGACCGCAAGGGCTGGGCCTCGGTGTTCCGCCAGCTCATCGTGCGCGGGGCGCTGGAGGTCGATCACGAGAATTACGGCGCGCTCTGTCTCACCCCCGCGGGCGAGGCGATTTTGCGCGGCAAGGAGAGCGTGCGCCTGCGCCGCGAAACCGCCAGCGGTAGCGCCCGCACCCTGCTGAAGAAGAAAGCCGAGCGGCTGGAGGTGGCGGCGGCAGATCAGGCGCTGTTCGAGGCGCTGCGCGCCGAGCGCGCCCGCCTCGCCAAGGCGCAGAACGTGCCCGCCTATGTCATCTTCCACGACGCGACGCTGGCCGCCATCGCCGCCGCGCGCCCCGCCAGCACCGCCGAACTGGCCCGCATCCCCGGCATCGGTGCCTCCAAGATCGAACGCTACGGCGCGGCGATCCTGGGCATCATCGCCGGCTGAGCGCCGCTTAGTGGCGCATGAGCACGGGCAGGTCGGCATGGGCGAGCATGTAGCGGGTCACGCCGCCAAACAGCAGGCTGCGCCAGGCTTGGTGGACAAACGCGCCCATCACCAGCAAATCGGCATTCACCTCATGCGCCTTGGCCAGCAGCTGGGCGCCGAACACCGCCGTCCCCACCGGCAGCTCATGCCCGCTCACCTCCACCCCATGCTCAAGCAGCACATCGGGGATTCGCGGCGCCGCCGCGCCCGCCCGCCGGCCCATGAGCACATGCACCGCCGCCACTTTCGGGACGCAGTGCAGCGCCTCCATCACCGCGTGCAGCGTGAATTTGTCATCGCGCCACGCCACCGCGACGGTCTTGCCGAAATCCGTCCGCGCGCCGGGCGGCACCATCAGCACCGGGCGCTCCGAACTGAACAGCGCGGCATGCAGCGCGTCATGCTCGCCGTGACTGCCCTGCGCCGGCGGCTGGGCGACGACGATATAATCCGCGCGCGCGCCCCAACGTTTGACCAGCGCCTCGGCCGCCCCCTCCTCGTTGATCCAGCGTGGCGCGCCATCGCCGCTGGGCTGCCCGGCGGCCCAGGCCGCGAACACCCCGTGCAGCGCCGTGGCCCGCTGGTTTTCCTGTTCGCGGATGCGCTGCTCCTGCTCCGCGGTCAAAATCTCCTCGGTAACCAGGATCGTCGATAGCGGCGGCTGGCGCATCACCAGCGCCTCGATTCTGGCGCCGCCCGCGAGCGCAGCCAGCCGCGCCGCCGCCGCCAGCACCACCGGCGCGGTCTCCACCCTCGTCAAAACCGCCAACACGACATTGGACATGGCCCGCCTCCCGCTCCGGCATCCGCGCGGAGATATAGACCCCTACACCGGCCAGCGCGACACTACCCTTGCCGCCCCAATTTTGCCCGAAACTCAGCCTATATCTTTGGCTGTATGGTCATTTGAATGACGCAATCTGGCCTGCAGGCCCAGATCGGCCGCGCCAAATACGCCGCAAAAGCAATAAACTATAAACAAAATAAACTTAGTGTAAGCAAGTGTTCACGACCCGCTTCGTGGACATTCATCCCACGTTACGATATGAGTGTTATATCTGTCCCCGGAAATCGAGGGGTAATGCACTGACTTCCGGAGTGCCGGTCTATGAGCTTCATAACCGCCCGCCTCGATAGGAGCGGACAACAGACGCGACAAGACCTCGTTGCGCCAAGCCCTGAGGGGGCGTCCACCCTGCCGCCACAACCCGCTTTTCCGCCCATCCTGATCATCAGCCTCGCCCGCGCCGGCGTGCGCCGCGCCACGCTGCGCGCCCGGCTTGAGGATCTGGGCTTGGCGTTCGAGTTCATGGACGCGGTGGACGGCCTGACCCTGACCGCCGCCGACCGCGCGGTTTACAACGGCCGCAAGCGGCGGATTTTCATGGGTAAGGATCTCTACCCTGGCGAGATCGCCTGCCTGCTGTCACACAAACACGCCATCGCGCGCGTGGCGGCGGATGACACACCCTGGCTGATCCTGGAGGATGACGTACAGCTGGGCGATGATTTCCCCGCCGTCATCCGCGCCCTGATGGCCACGCCGGATGACTGGGAATTGGTGCGCTTTTTTGGCGATGAGAAACACGCCAAACGATTGCAGCGGAAATTGCTGCCGCTCGCGGCGGGCTATTGGCTCACCCGCCTCTCCACCACGCCGGGCGAGGCGCATGCTTACCTGATCAGCCCCGCCGGCGCGCGCAAGCTGCTGCGCCAGTTGCGCTACACCGGCACGCCGATCGACACGCTGATGGGCCAACCCTGGAAAACCGGGCTGGAGGCGCTGACCGTGTGGCCAGGGCTGGCCTGGCAGGACAAGCAGCTCGGCTCCGATATCGGCGATGCGCGCTTCGAGCGCGGCCCCAAGACCAAAGGGCTGGAGCGCGCGCTCTATCCGGTGGCCAGCTTCGCTCTGCGGCTAACGCAAAACCTCCTCAAGCGCGGCTTTTATTATGGTCACGCCCTGTCCGACCATCTGCGCCTGCGCCGGCGGCTATCTTGCCAAACCGGGCAGCGGCGGTCCACAGAAGGCGGAAACTGACCGTCCGGATTTGCATGCGCCTCGTCTCCTACGTCGTCACCCTCTACAATAAGCGGAATTTCCTGCCTTATCTGCTCGCCGGGCTGGCGCGCCAGGAGGGGGATTTCCGGCGGGAGATGATCTTCGTCGATGACGGCTCGACCGACGACACCGTGCCGCTCTTGCGCGCGATGACCGCTGGGTGGGCGAATGTGACGATCATCGAGCAGGCCAATGCCGGGCCAGCCGCCGCCACCAATGCGGGGTTGGCGCGCTGCGCGGGCGATTTCATCAAGCCGGTGGATGGCGACGACATGCTCGCCCCCTGGGCCACCGCCTATCTGCTGGAGGCGATCGAGACCACCGGACGTTCCGTGGCCTTTGGCGATATGAGAAAGATGCGCCGCTATCAGCCGGGGCAAGACGTGCCCGAGGCCGTGCTGACAACCCCCGCCACACCGCTGCGCGCCCATGCAGAAACCGGTTCGCTGCGGCTGTCGCTGCATTCCGCCCGTACCAACCCCACCGCCTGGCTGGCCCGCGCCGAAACCGTGCGGGCCGCCGGGGGCAGCGATTTCGGCGTCTTCATCCAGGATTACTCCTTCGAATTGCGCCTCGCCGCGGCAGCCGATTTCGTGATGCTCGACAACACGATCTTCTTCGCGCCGCAGGAGGCGCCGGACCGGCTCTCGGGCAATGAAGCGCAGATATTGCACGACGTGAATTTGGCGGTGATGCGCTTCCTGCGCCAGCACCCCGAACTGCCGCCTGAGCTGCGCCGCTACGGTATGCGCCGGGTGAGCGGGCGGGCTTGGTCCTGGGCCGCGCGCCATGGCGGGCTGGGAGTGCGCGCGGGGGCGCTGGCCGGGCGGCTGCGCGCGCTCGCCGGCCTGCTGGGGCCGGATGAACGTGGCGAGGCCATTGTCTGCGCGCCGTTTCGCGCCACCAACCCGATCCGGCTCAGCCTGCGTCCGCCCGTCACGGCGGAGCAGGCGCACCCCTTCCCCTCCCCCAGCCCGGCAGCGTGAACATGCGAAAAATCCTCGTCACCGGCGGCGCCGGGTTTCTCGGCTCGCATTTGTGCGAGCGTCTCGTCGCCCAGGGCCATGATGTGCTCTGCGTCGATAACTACTTCACCGGCAGCAAGGCCAATATCGAGCATCTGCTTGGCCTGCCGCATTTCGAGGTGATGCGCCACGACGTCACCTTCCCGCTCTATGTCGAGGTTGACCAGATCTACAACCTCGCCTGCCCGGCCTCGCCCGTGCATTACCAGCACGACCCAGTGCAGACGACCAAGGTGAATGTGCATGGCGCGATCAACATGCTGGGCCTCGCCAAGCGGCTGCGCGCGCGCATCCTGCAAGCCTCGACCTCCGAGGTGTATGGCGACCCGGAGGTGCATCCGCAGACCGAGGATTACTGGGGCAAGGTCAACCCGATCGGCATCCGCAGCTGCTACGACGAGGGCAAGCGCTGCGCCGAGACCTTGTTCTTTGATTATTGGCGCCAGCACCGGCTGGAGATCAAGGTCATGCGCATCTTCAACACTTACGGCCCGCGCATGCACCCTAATGACGGCCGGGTGGTCAGCAATTTCATCGTGCAGGCGCTGAAGGGCGAGCCGATCACCATCTATGGCGACGGCACGCAGACCCGCAGCTTCTGCTATGTGGATGACCTGGTCGACGGCATGATGCGGCTGATGGACAGCCCCGCTGCGTTCACCGGCCCGGTGAATGTCGGCAACCCGCAGGAGACGACGATGCTGGAACTGGCTGACACGATCTGCCGCCTGACCGGCAGCGCCTCGGCCATCGAGTTCCGCCCGCTGCCGCAGGACGACCCGAAACAGCGCCGCCCCGATATCGGGTTGGCCGAGCGCGCCCTGGGCTGGGCGCCCCGCACCGCGCTGGAAGACGGGCTGAAGGAAACCATCGCCTATTTCCGCAAAATCGTCGACTGACCGGGGGCGGCGCTAAAAAATCTCCCAGCGCGCCCGCGCGGTGAGCAGCATCGCCGGCCCCATCCATTCACGCGGGTGCGGGTGCCACGCAAACCGCGCCATCAACCCCGCGACCTCCGCCCTGCGCAAAAAATCCAGCCGGCTCAGCCAAGCGGGCAGCCGCAGCACGGCCACACCATCATGGCCCAGCTTGCGGCCGAGCCAGCGCAGCAGCGCGCGCAGCTCCTCGGCATCGCGCGGCCCGCCATGCACCACCACGGCGGCGAGCGAGGCGTCAGCGAAACCCGCCGGGCTATCCGCCGCCTCCGCCATGCAAGTATGCGCGCCAAAAGCATGAACGCTGAAGCGCGCGGCCAGGGCGGGAACCACGTTACCACCGCCAAGCACCACTGCCGTACCCGAGGCGGGGCCGTGACGGTTGACCAGCGCCGCCAGCCGCTCGCCGGGCGGTTTAGCCGGGCCCCAGCCAACGGTTTTCGGAGAAAACTCTGACAAGGCGTCGATCGTCACACATCCCTCTTTTCCCAGCCATTGGTTTTTGTCGATCAGCGAGGCGGCATCCGTGGCTGGGCGGCACCGCGCCGGGCCGAAATTCGGCTTTCGCCAATTTTTGTGGAAAAAAGTTCCGCAGTCAAATTACAAAAGCGGGATCAAGTCCGCGAACGGTCCCTAAAACCGCGCCGTGGCGCCAAGGCCAAACCCGTAGGCCGGGCTGTCCGGGGTGAAGCCGCGCAGGGCGTAGAGCTGCACATCGAGCCGGGGCGTGAGCTGCACCGTATAAGCCGCCAGCGCCAACTCGGACGGTCCGGCGCCGGTCTGGATTTCGCCGCGATGCGAAACGCCGAGGCTGATATATTGCCCCGGCAAAAAACGATAGCTCAGCCCCGCCTCCACCACCGGCGCGTTGTGCAATTGCAAACCCTGGGCGCCGCCGACGAACCGGTATCCGGCGCGCAGGAAGGGGTACAGCTTGCCCGCCTCCCAGATCGCGCGCAGCCCGATCTCCTCATCCGGCGCGCCCGTGCCAAGCCCTTGCGCGCGCGACGCGGTGGGCATCTTCAGTTTCACATAAGGCGCGAGCTCGGGCAGCAGCCCATCGGCCCGCGCCACCGTGACATCGCCGCTGAGCCAGATATCGCCAAGCCCGACACGCGCGCCGCTCTGCGTGGTTGCGCGGATGGCCGCGCCATCGGTCACCACCCCGGCGCCCGAGACCACCAGCCCCGGCACTTCCAGGCTGACGCGCCAGCCATCGCCATGATAGCGCAACGTCAGCGGCAATTCGTAAACATGCAGATTGCTGCCATAGCCGAACCCGCCGGCAAACACCGAGGGCTCCACCCCGATGGTGAAGAAACCCGGCCCGGCATAAGCCGGCGCGGCGATAAGGCCGGCGAGGCCAGCCAGGGCGGGGAGCATTGGGTTCATGCATTTTCGGCTCTGCCGCTGGCGGCGGCTCTTGGCAAGAGGGCGCGGCCCGGATCGGCGGCGCGGGCATTGTACAAAAATCAACAAATCTGCGTAAATTAAGACGAATGGATGCCGATCTCGACAGGATGCTGCGGCGCGTGTTGCGCCCTCTCATTGCGATGCTGATGCGCCGGGGCATCGGCTACATCGCGCTGCGCGATCTGTTGAAGAATATCTATGTCGAGGAAGCCCTGCGCCAGCAGCCCGCCGAGGCGTCCCCCACGGATAGCAGCATCAGCCTGGTCACCGGCATCAACCGGCGCGAGGTGAAGCGCCTGCGTGAGGAAGCCGCCCACCCCGCCGACCAGGACATCCGGGACCCGATGAGCGGCGTGAACATGGCGGCGCGCGTGGTCGCCACCTGGGCCTCAGCCGCGGCCTTCCGGGCGCCGGATGGCGCGCCCCGCCCGCTGGAGATTCACGGCGAGGGCGGCACGCTGGATTTCGACGCGTTGCTGCGCGCCGCGAAAGTGGATGTGCGGGCCCGCACCGTGATCGGCGAACTTGAGCGCGCCGGGGTGGTGGAGCGGCGGGAGGATGGGCGGCTGCACTTGCTGCGCACCTCCTTCACGCCCGAAACGCCGCGCGAGAAGATGCTGTTCCTGGCCGCCAATGTGAGCGACCATTTGCGCGCCGCCCTGCATAATCTCGATGGTAACAGCCCGGTCTTCATCGAGCGGGCGCTATTCCATAACGGGCTGGATGCCGCGCAGCAGGCGGCGCTGCGCCCGGTGCTGGCGGAGCTGGCCGACAAGATGCTGCGCCAAGCCAATGAGACGCTGCTGGGCGCGGGACAGTCTGAGGGGCCGGAGGCCACCCCATCGCCCAAACGGCGGCTGCGCCTGGGCGTCTATTATTACGACGCGGAGGCTGGCGATGCGCCGTGACTGGCGGCGCGCGCGCGGCGCGGTGGCGGTGGTGCTGCTGCTCTGGGCCGCTCCCGCCCTGGCGCAAAGCGGGGAAACCGGCGGGATTGGCGGCACAGGCATAAGTTCAACCAGCGGCGGGATTGGCGGTACAGGCGTCAGCGCCAATGGCGGCGGCATTGGCGGCACGGGCAGCGTGGCGGAGAATGGCGGCACCGGCCCGATACCCGATACGGGCGGCATCGGCGGCACCGGCGCCACCCCGGCCGGGCAGGCGATCATCGGCTACGGCCCGATCCAGGCCTTCGGCAGCGTGTTCGTCAATGGCCGCGAATACGCCATCGACAGCCACACGCGCGTCACCATCGACGGCGCCCCGGCCACGGTCAGGGCGCTCCACGTGGGTGATCTCGCCCAGGTTCAGGGGGTCACCGCCAGTGGCCCGCATGGCTATGCCACCGCCATTTCCGTGCTGCACCCGCTCATCGGCCCCATCACCGCCATGGGCGGCAATGGCCAGATGGTCACGGTGCTGGGGCAGCGTGTCGCCGCCGCGCATGACAAGGCGCTGTTCGCCGCGCTCAGGCTGGGCACGATCATCGCCATCTCGGCCCAGCGGCGGGCGGATGGCACCTGGATTGCCCGTGCGGCGCAGGCCATGCCGCCCGGCACGCCCGCGCAGATCGTCGGCCCCGCCGCCTTCGCCGGGGGGCGGCTCAGTGTCGGCGGTGTCGCCGTGTCTGGCCCCGCCGCGCTGGCCGCCACGGTCCAGCCGGGAACGATGCTCACCGTGCGCGGCACGTTTGCGGGCGCGGCGCTGCAGGCGAGCAGCCTCGCCACCGTCAAACTGCTGGCCGGGGCGCCGGGCACGCGCGTCGAGGTCGAGGATTATTTCCAGTCCGGCCCGGATGGCCGCGCCGCCGCGCCGGACGGCCTCGCCGCCGTCAACCTGCCGCAAGCCACCCCGCTCACCGGCATGCGGGCGGAGGAGCTGGGCGGCACGCTGGTCGAACCAGGGGTTCTGGACGTGGACAGCATTGCCAGCTCGCCGCTGGATAGTATCGAGCCGCCCGATCTCGACCACGACCTCGCCAACGATATCGAGCCGCCCGGCGACGTGGATGACGCCCCGGCGCTGGAGGCGGCCCACCCCGAACTGCCGGACGACGTGATAGACAGAGCCTTGCCCGCGAACCACTGACGCGCCGCGCCGCCTCATACCGGGCCGATAACGATGTTTTGATGCCGCCGCGTGCGGTTTTGAATTATACGTCCAAACATGGACAGTTCCACGCCACTTTCCGCCGCCACGCTGCCGGCGCTGCTCGACGCCGAGCGGCGGACGATGCAGCGCAGCCCGGTGCAGCGACGCGGCCGGCTCGCCTATGGCGGGCTGACCCCCGGCCTGGTCGCCTGCCAGATTCTTGACCTCTCCGAAACGGGCGTACGCTTGCGGACCGACGCCGAGATCGACCCGTTGCCGGAACATTTCTCGCTGGAATTCTGTGATATTTATTGCCGCGTGCGACTGCGCTGGCGCCAGGGCCGCGAGCTAGGGCTGGAATTCACCTTCGGCTGACTCCCACGCGCGCGGCGATTGACCAAGGTCATTGCGGAAATCCGCCCGCCATGAGAGCAGGCGGGCAGGAGGATGCCATGCCAAAAACCGCATTTTTCGCCTTAGGGTTGGCCGCCGCGCTGTTTGCCGGCGCCATCGCCGCCGCCGCCCCGCCAAGCCAGACGCTTTCCCCCTCCGCGCAGAATCAGCGCGAGGGCGCGACCACTGGCCTCGGCACCTCACATCGCTTCGCCACAACCGCCGCCGCGGCGGATCATTGCCCCGGCGATGTCATTGTCTGGCTCTCCGGGCCAAACCTGACCTACCGCCTGCCCGGCGTACCGGGTTACGGCAGCGGCGTGGGCCAATATGCCTGCAAGGCCGAGGCCGATGACGCCGGCTTCACCGCCGTCAGCCCGTAACCCGCCTCAGGCTAGAACTTTTTCCACCGGGTAGAGCGCCTGGCCCAGCGCCTCGGCCACGGCAGGGTAAGTGATGCGCCCTTCCGCCACGTTCAGCCCGTGGCGCAGATGCACATTGTCGCGCAGCGCCGCGCGCCAGCCCTTATCCGCGAGTTGCAGCGTGTAGGGGATCGTCGCCTGGGTGAGCGCGAAGGTGGAGGTGCGCGGCACCGCGCCGGGCATGTTGGCGACGCAGTAATGCACGATGCCCTCCAGTACGAAGGTGGGGTGCGAATGGGTCGTCGGGCGGCTGGTCTCGAAGCAGCCGCCCTGATCGATGGCGACATCGACCAGCACCGCGCCCGGGCGCATATGCGCGAGCATGCCGCGCGTCACCAGCTTGGGCGCCGCCGCCCCCGGCACCAGCACCGCCCCGATCACGAGGTCGGCGTGGAACACCGCCTCCTCCACGGCCTCGGCGGTGGAATAACAGGTCTTCAGATGCGGGCCGTAAAGATCGTCGAGTTGTGCCAGCCGCGGCAGGGAGCGGTCGAAGATCGTCACATCCGCGCCCATGCCGAGCGCGATGCGCGCCGCGTTGGTGCCGACCACGCCGCCGCCCAGCACCACCACCTTGGCCGGCGGCACGCCGGGCACGCCGGCCAGCAGCACGCCCAGCCCGCCCAGGGCCTTTTGCAGCGACACCGCCCCCACCTGCACCGCCATGCGCCCAGCCACCTCGCTCATCGGTGCCAGCAGCGGCAGGCGTCCGGCCTCGTCCGTCACCGTCTCATAAGCGATCGCCACGGCGCCCGAGGCCTCGATCATCTTCGCCTGCTCGGGGTCGGGCGCCAGATGCAGATAAGTGAACAGGATCTGCCCCGGGCGCAACATCCGGCATTCCACCGGCTGCGGCTCCTTCACCTTCACGATCATCTCGGCGCGGGCGAAGATCTCAGCGGCATCGGGCGTCACCTCCCCCCCGGCCTTGCGATAGGCATCGTCGCCCATGCCGATGCCCGCCCCCGCCCCGCTCTGCACCAGCACCTGGTGGCCATGCGCCGCCAGTTCGCGCACCGAGGCCGGGGTCAGCCCGACGCGGAATTCATTGTCCTTGATTTCCTTTGGCAGCCCGACAAGCATTTGCGTTCTCCCTTGGCGGCTTGTGCCGCACTGAAATGCTAGTTTGATCACTCTTGCGGAACAACAAAAAACCAAAGGGCGGCATGGGCTTGGTAATCGGCGCGGGCTCGTCTATCCAACCGGCATGCAAGGTGTACTCGTTACCGGAAGCGGCAAGCGCCTCGGCGCCGCCATCGCCACTCATCTCGGTGCCAAGGGCTGGCACGTTTTCGTGCATTACAACCATTCGCGGGAGGAGGCCGAGGCCACCGCCGCCGCGATCACCGCCGCGGGGGGGCAGGCCAGCGCCATTGGCGCCGATCTCGCGGATATGGAGGCCGTGGGCACGCTCATCAGTCGCTGCGAGGCGATCTGCCCGCTCGGGCTGCTGATCAACAACGCCTCGACCTTTGAGTACGACACCGCCGCCACCACCAGCGCCGCCAAGCTGGACCACAATATGCGCGTCAATCTCTACGCCCCCGCCCTGCTCGCGCAGGGGTTTCAGGCAGCGGTGCGCGCGCGCGGCGGCGAGGGTGTGATCATCAACATGATCGACAACAAGGTATTCGCGCTCAACCCAGATTATTTCTCCTACACTCTGGCCAAGGTGGCGCTGCAGGGCATGACCCAGATGCTGGCCATGGCCTTTGCCCCGCATATCCGCGTGGCGGGCATCGCGCCGGGCATCACGCTCATCAGCGGGTTGCAGACCGAGGCGGAGTTCCAGCGCACCCACCGCAACAACCCGCTCGGGCGGGGCTGCACGCCGGAGCAGATCCTGAACGCGGTGGACTTCATCCTCGCCTCGCCCGCCTATCACGGCCAAACCATGGTCATCGATGCCGGGCAGGTGCTGCAACGCCTGCCGCGCGACATCGTGTTCATCGACAAGGCGGCCCACCAGCAGGCCTGACAAGCAAAAGGCGCCGCAAACGGGTTGCGGCGCCTCTTAAACTCAGCCCGTGACAGCGCTCAGCGCGTCGGCACCGGCGGGGTCTGGCTGTAATCGTAGAAGCCGCGGCCGGATTTGCGCCCGTACCACCCGGCCTCGACATATTTCACCAGCAGCGGGGCGGGGCGGTATTTGTCTTCGCCCAGCTCCTTATGCAGCACCTGCATGATGCTGAGCAGCGTATCCAGCCCCACGAAATCCGCCAGTTCCAGCGGCCCCATCGGGTGGTTGGCGCCCAGCTTCATGCCGGCATCGATCGACTGCACCGTGCCCACGCCCTCGGCGAGCGCGAAGACCGCCTCGTTCAACATCGGGCAGAGGATGCGGTTGACGATGAAGCCCGGCGCGTCATGCGCGGTGACGGCGGTCTTGCCCATCTTGGCGGCCAGGGCGGCCACGGCCTGATAGGTCTCCTCCGAGGTCGCGAGACCACGGATGATCTCCACCAGCTTCATCATCGGCACCGGGTTGAAGAAATGCATCCCGATGAACTTATCCGGCCGGCCGGACATCGCCGCCAGCTTGGTGATGGAGATGGATGAGGTGTTGGAGGCGATGATCGCCTCCGGCTTCAACGCCGCCGCCAGCTCCTTGTAGATGCTCTCCTTGATCTCCAGCTTCTCCGGCACCGCCTCGATGACGATATCGGCCCCGGCCAAGGCATGCCAGTCGGTCGAGGTGGTCAGGCGCGCCAGGGCGGCGGCCTTTTGCTCCTCGGTGATGCTGCCCTTGGCGGCTTGGCGCTCCATGTTCTTGGTCATGGTGGCCAGGGCCTTGGGCAGCGCCGCCACGAAAGCGTCCACCAGCGTCACCTCGAACCCGGCGAGCAGGGAGGCATGGGCAATGCCATTGCCCATCAGCCCCGCGCCGATGACGCCGATCTTGCTGATGCTCACAGCGCCTTCTCCAGCTCCGGCAGCACGGTGAAGAGATCGCCCACCAGCCCGTAATCGGCCACCTGGAAGATCGGCGCGTCCTCATCCTTGTTGATGGCGACGATCACCTTGGAGTCCTTCATGCCGGCGAGATGCTGGATCGCGCCCGAGATGCCGACCGCGATATACAGCTCCGGCGCCACGATCTTGCCGGTCTGGCCGACCTGGTAATCATTCGGCACGAACCCGGCATCCACCGCCGCGCGCGAGGCGCCGACCGCGGCCCCAAGCTTATCGGCGATCGGATCGAGCAGCTTGGTGAAGTTCTCGCCATTCTGCATGCCGCGGCCGCCGGAGATGATGATCTTCGCCGCCGTCAGCTCCGGCCGCTCAGACTTCGACAACTCGGCGCCGACATATTTCGACTTGCCGTCCGCCGGGGCGATGCTCACCGCCTCGACCGGGGCGGAGCCGCCCTCGGCCGGCACGGGGTCGAAGGACGAGGCGCGCACGGTCAGCACCTTCTTGGCGTCGGCCGACTTCACCGTGGCCAGCGCGTTGCCGGCATAGATCGGGCGCACGAACGTATCGGCGTCGACCACATCGGAGATGTCGGAGATCACCTGCACGTCCAGCAGCGCCGCGGCGCGGGGCAGCACGTTTTTGCCCACCGCCGTCGCCGCCTGCAGGATGTGGCTGTAATTACCGGCCAGCGACACGATCAGCGCCGCCACCGGCTCCGCCAGCTCATGCGCGTAGCCCGGCGCGTCCGCCACCAGCACCTTGGCGAGGCCCGGAATCTTCGCCGCTGCCTCGGCCGCCGCACTCACGCCAGCGCCCACCACCAGGCCATGCACCTCGCCCAGCTTGGCCGCCGCCGCAATCGCCGAGCGCGCCGGCTGCTTAATGCCGTGGGCGTCGTAATCGAGAACAACAAGAGCCGTCATGGTCAGATCACCTTCGCTTCGTTACGCAGTTTCTCAATCAGGGTGGCCACATCCGGCACCTTGATGCCGGCCTTGCGCACCGGCGGCTCGGACACGCTGAGCGTGGTCAGGCGCGGCGTCACATCCACGCCGAGATCCTCGGGCTTGAGCATGTCGATCGACTTCTTGCGCGCCTTCATGATGTTCGGCAGCGAGGCATAGCGCGGCTCGTTCAGGCGCAGATCGGCGGTGATCACCGCCGGCAGCGCCAGCGCCACCGTCTCCAGACCGCCATCGATCTCGCGCGTCACCGTCGCGGTGCCGTCGGCGATCTCGACCTTCGAGGCGAAGGTGCCCTGCGGCCAGCCCAGCAGCGCCGCCAGCATCTGCCCGGTCGCGTTCATGTCGTCATCGATCGCCTGCTTGCCCAGCACCACGATCTGCGCGCCTTCCTTCTCGGCCAGCGCCTTCAGCACCTTGGCTACCGCCAGCGGCTCCACCGCCACGTCGGTCTCCACCAGCACGCCACGGTCGGCACCCATCGCCAGCGCCGTGCGGATCGTCTCCTGCGCCTGGCTCACGCCAATCGACACCGCCACGATCTCGGACGCCACGCCCTTCTCCTTCAGGCGCACCGCTTCCTCAACCGCAATCTCGTCAAACGGGTTCATCGACATCTTCACGCCGGCGGTCTCGACCCCCGTCTTGTCCGATTTCACCCGGACCTTGACGTTATAATCGACCACGCGCTTCACAGCGACCAGCAATTTCATTTCTTACCTCGCTTCTTTCCCGAAATAGGATGTTGCCTTGATATTGGATGTTGCCCGGCCTGGAAAGACCCCAGCGAGCATATAATAACGCTGCTTATTTCACCCGGCGCAGCCGCCGCATCGCCTCCTCCACATCGTCCAGCCTGGCGCAATAGCTCAAGCGCAGATAGCGCCCCCCGCGCGCGGGGTCGAAATCATAGCCCGGCGTGGTGGCGATGTTCTGCTCCTCCAGCAGCCGGGCGCAGAAAGCGGCGCTGTCCTCACCCCGCCCCTGCAGATCGACATAGATATAAAAGGCGCCATCGGCGGGGGAGAACACATCGAACCCGGCGGCGCGCAGCCCCTCGCTCATCACCGCGCGGGCGGTTTCGTAATTGCGGCGGTTGGCTTCGAGTTCCGCGCGGCAATCCAGCGCCGCCATGGCCGCGACCTGCGAGATATAAGAGGGTGAGACGAAGAAATTCGCCGCCAGCCGGTCCACCACCGGCGCCAGCGCCTCGGGCAGCACCATCCAGCCGACGCGCCAGCCCGTCATCGAGAAATATTTAGAGAAGGAGTTGATGACGATCGCGCTGGCCGAGAATAGCGCGGCCGAGGCCTGCGGCTTGCCATAGGTGAGGCCGTGATAGATTTCGTCGGAGATCAGGCGGATGCCGTTGGCGTCGCAATAGCGGGCAAGCTCAGCAAGAGCCTCGGGGGCGAGCATGGAGCCGGTGGGGTTGGCCGGGCTGGCGACGATCAGCCCCTCGGGGCGGCGCGGCAGAGCTTCGAGCATTGCCACCGTCGGCTGGAACCCGGTCTCGATGCCGCAGGGCAGCACCACCGGCTTCAGCCCCAGCGCCACCGCGATATTCACATAAGGCGGGTAATAAGGCGCGGCGAGGGCAATCTCGTCCCCGGCGTCAAACGCCGCGAGATAGGCCAGTGGAAATGCGCCCGAGGCCCCGAAGGTGACCGCGATGCGCGCGGGCGGTACCTCGATGCCGTACCATTCCTTGATATGCGCGGCGAGGCGCTGGCGCAGCTCCGGGCGGCCCAGCGCCTCGGTATAGCCAAGCGTGTCATCGCCTTGCAGCGCCGCCGCCACCGCCGCCTTGGCCCCGGCGGGCAGGCCGGTGCCGGGCTGCCCGACCTCCAGGCGCAGGATGGGCGGCGCCCCGGGCGGCAGCGCGGCGGCGCGCGCATTGGCCCGGGTGATGACCTGCATCACCTGGAAAGGCGGTACGTGCCGTCCAACCCCGATCTTCAAGCGTTAACGCCCGCCGACCGCCAAGCCCTGGCCCCGCGCATCGGCAGCGGCAGTGCAACTGCCCTCCCCGCCCGGCACGCCGCCAGGGCAGGAGATGACATTGGCGCGGCCGGGCTCCGGCACCGGCACGCCAGGATGCCCGGCCAGGGCGTTGGTCAGCCCGGCCTGCGCGGCCTGGGCAGCGGCGCTCTGGCCGGTGCCGCTGGCGGCGGCGTGGAAAGCGCCCCCGGACGTATAGGCCATGGCGGCGGCGAGATCGGGCACCGGGTTGCTATGCGGCGAAGCCGCCAGCACCACGCCGGTGCCGGGCGCGATCCGCCCCGTGCCAAACAAGTTATTCAGCGAGGTGACGCAGATCACCGCGCCGCCATTCTTGTCCAGCGCCATGAAGCTGGCCGAGGCGGGCAGCGTCTCCATCGCCGGGGTGCTCACCGGCAGCGACGCCGTGGCATAGCCATCGGCGGTGCCGGTGACCGCAGGCTCGATATGCGGCTTGGCGGAAGCGAGATCCTCCACCGTCAGCCCGCCCCCGGCCTCCTGCGCCGCGGCGGCGAATTGGCGGGCATACGACCCGGCATAGAAGCCCTGCACGCCCTGGACGCGCAGCGTCTCCAGCGTGGCGGCGAGGTCGGGCTGCTGCAGATTGGCGCCGGCCGGCAACATCGTGCCGCCTGGGGCGAACACCGCGGCGGCAGCCGGATCGGCCAGCAGCGCACTGCCGACGACGGTGAGATCCGACTCCAGCGCCGGGGAAAGCTGGGCGCTGGCGGCAAGGCGCTCGGCCGGCACGATCACCGCCGATTGCGGCAACTGGCCATAGCCCGCCTGCAGCGCCAGCAGGCCGCGCGCCATGGTGGGCACGGCAGCGGGGCGGTCGCCGCTCTCAGCGGCGGGCGAACCGGCGGGGAAGAGCAGCGCCACAGGCGGTTGCATGTTGCCCTTGGCGTCCGGCATCCGGACCAGGCAGGCGCCGCCCCCGCCGAGCGACGCGCGCGACGGCAGCGTCACGGCCATCGCGAATCCCTCCGCCGCGGCGGCATCGGCGGCATTGCCGCCTTGGTTCAGCACTTGCCGCCCGATCAGCGCGGCCTGCGGTTCGTCCGCCACGGCATAGCCAAACACGCTGGGCGGCGCCGCGTTCTGGCCCAGGCTGGCATCCGGCCCGGCATTGGTGCCGAGCAGCTGGTGGCCGATGGTGGCGCAACCCGACAGCGCGGTGAAGGAGAGTGCGGCGGCAAGGCGGAAGATACGGCTATGCAAGCGGCGATACCCTTTGAAAGAGCTGAAATCCGGCCGGGACTGGCGCCCTGCCTGCTTAGCCGTGAATGGCGCCGCCGCCAAGGCTCAGGCGGCGGCTTGCCGCCCCGGGCGCAGAATGCCGAGCCGCTTGGTGAAGCCCTTGCGCAGCTTGGTTACCCGGCCGATGCCGGCGAGCCGGCGGTCGAGGAAGGCGAGCGTGCGCTCATGCTCGGGCGAGACATCGCTCAGCCAGAACAGCAGCGTGGCGAGATACACCGCGCCCAGGCTGGCGCGTTTGGTGTACCAGGAGAAATCGGCCGATTGGTCGCCCACAGCGTACCACACGGCGTCGGCCGTGGCGGCGATGATGCGGGCCAAACGCGGCGCCTGCCCCGGCAGCGCCAGCCAGGAGAGGGCGCGGCGGATCGCCTCCTTATCCCCCGCATTCTGCTCCAGGCGCAGCGCCAGCGTGGCGCGCACCCGCGCGGTGAGCCCGCCTTCCAGCCCTTGCGCGGCCTCAATCATGCGCTGATCGGCCAGCGCGAAATAAGCCTCGATCATCTCCCCGGCGCCGCCGCTGAACACCAGCCCGGCTTCCTCCGGCGCGCGCCCCGCGGCCGCCAGCGCGGCGCGCAGGGCGGTGCGGGTCCAGCCGTCGAACGGCACGTTGGGCACCAGCGCGTCCAGCACCTTGGCGGTTTCTTCATCGATCTGCATCGTCAAATCTCCGGCAGCGGAACGGGGTTGCGCTCCAGCTCCTCGTTGTAGCCGAAATAGCGGAAATCCTCCATCCGCATCGGGTAGAGGATGCCGTCCAGATGGTCGGCCTCGTGCTGCGCCACCCGCGCGGCGAAGCCGGTGAGCACGTCATCCACCGAGGCGCCATCGGGCAGAAGGCCAGTGAGGCGGATGCGCTTGTAGCGCGGCACCACGGCGCGCAGGCCGGGAATCGAAAGACACCCCTCCCAGCCCAACACCCGCTCATCCGAAAGCGGGGTGATGACCGGGTTGACGATGGCGCGCAGCGCCAGCGCCACCCCATTGTCTGACCGGCTGGCCGGGACCTGGAACAGAAACACCCGACGCGAGACGAATACCTGCGGCGCGGCGAGGCCGACTCCACCGCTATCGGCCAGGGTCTCGGCCATATCCGCCAGCAGGCGGGCAAATTCGGGGCTGGCGAGGTCATCGACCTCGGCGGCGCGGCGCAGCAGAACCGGGTGGCCCATGCGGGCGATCTTCAAAACCGACATAATTGCATGTTTGCCCCCGCAGAATTGATTTGGCGAGAGCGGAATCTGTGCTATAGGCGCCGCAGCTTTGCGGAACCGGCCAAACTCGGCCGCGTTTCGCTTTACCCTATTTTAACCCCTGTTCAGGAGTTGGCGACCCGGTGCAAGTTCTCGTTCGTGATAATAACGTCGATCAGGCGCTCAAGGCGCTCAAAAAGAAGCTCCAGCGCGAGGGCGTGTTCCGCGAGATGAAGCTCCGCCGCCATTACGAGAAGCCCTCCGAGCGCCGCGCGCGCGAGGCAGCCGAGGCTGTGCGCCGCGCCCGCAAGATGGAGCGCAAGCGCGTCGAGCGCGAAGGCTTCTAATAAGTTTACGAGAATTCGCCTTTGGGAGCCGCGGATGGGACGCCATCCGCGGCTTTTCCTGTTGGCGGCTATCCCTTGCGGATGACCAGCAGCCAAGTGCCATCCGCCTGCTCCAGCAGGTCGAGCGGGTCGTGCCCCTGGTCAGCGGCGGCGCGGGGCACGTTTTTCAGCGGATCCTCGCCCTTGAGCCGCACCAGCAGGACCTGCCCCTCCGCCAGCGTATCCAGCGCAAGGCGGGTCCGCACATAGGTCATGGGGCAGGTCTCAGCGGTGATGTCGATGGCTTTATCGTGCGGCGGCAAGGTGGAAGCGGACATGGCAAACTCTGGATTTAAGGCTGGACCCGAACATAAACTTGGGCCACAAGGCAGCAAGATGGATATAAGCATCGAACGCCTGTGCATAGAGAATGGGCTGAAGATGACAGGGCCGCGCCGGGTGATCGCGCGGGTGTTGTCTGAAGCGACCGACCACCCGGATGTGGATGAACTACACCGGCGGGCGAATCGCGTCGATCCCCGGATCTCGCTCGCCACCGTTTACCGTACCGTCCGCCTGCTCGAATCCAAGGGCATCCTGTCGCGCCGCGACCTCGGCAGCCGCCGCGCGCGCTATGAGCCGAGCGGCGACAAGCACCATTTCCATTTGGTTGACCGCGAAAACGGGACCGTGGTGGAATTCGCCGCCCCCCAGGCCGAGGCGATGCTGCGCGAAATCGCGGCGGCCCAGGGCTTCGAGGTGGACAACATAAAAATCGAGCTTTTCGGCCGGCGGTCGGCCGAATGAATCAGAGTCTCATGCCTGAGCTGCCGCGTTTCACCATCGGCAACGCCGCCCCCGGCTTTCCGGAGCTGCGCGCCGGCAATCTGGGCGTGCGCCTAGCCACCACCGCCGCCGAGCTGGATGCCGCGCAAAGCCTGCGTTACCGCGTGTTTTACGCCGAGATGGGCGCCAAAGCCGACCCCGCCACCCAGGCCAGCCAGCGCGACCATGACGAGTTCGACGCCATCGCCGACCACCTGCTGGTGGTGGACCATGACCTCGGCGAGGGCACGGAGAGCGTGGTCGGCACCTACCGGCTCATCCGCCAGGAAATGGCGGAGAAATTCGGGCGCTATTACTCAGAGAGCGAATACGACATCGGGCCGCTGAAGCGCTTCGCCGGGCGCAAGCTGGAGCTGGGCCGCAGCTGCACCGCCCCGGCCTATCGCTCGCGCGCGGTGCTGCAACTGCTTTGGCGCGGCATCGCCGCCTATGTCTTCCACCACGGCATCGACCTTATGTTCGGCTGCGCCAGCCTGCACGGCACCGACCCCGCCGCCCTGGCCGAGGAGCTGACCTATCTCGCCGCGCACCATATGGCGCCGGAGGCGATCCGCCCACGCGCCTTGCCCGGCCGCTATGTGGAAATGCGCCGCATGGACCCCGCCGCACTCAACCCGAAAGCAGCGCTGATGCGCCTGCCCCCGCTCGTCAAAGGTTATCTGCGCCTCGGCGGTTTCGTGGGTGACGGCGCGGTGATCGATGCCCAATTCAATACCACGGACATCGCGGTGGTGGTGCAGACCGACCTGGTGACGGAAAAATACTACCGGCACTATGAGCGGGAGGCTCGCTGAGGCATAAGCCGCGCCGTGATGACGCTGCGCCGCGGGAGAGTGTAAAAATGGCTGAAGATGATGTGACCATACCGGATTCGCTGCTGCCCTATGACGAGTGGACGCAGGACGCCCTGCGCCAGGTTGTGGTCAGCGCCCTCCGCCATGCGGCGCATGAGGGCCTGCCCGGCGGGCACCATTTCTACATCAGCTTCAAGACCGCCTATCCGGGCGTGGCGATCCCCGATCGGCTGCGCGCGCAATATCCCGATGAAATGACGATCGTGCTGCAGCACCAGTTCCACAGCCTCACCGTGGACGAAGCCGGCACAATCATGTCCGTCGGGCTGTCATTCTCGGGCATCCCCTCCACGCTCACCATCCCCATCGCCGCCATCACCAGCTTTGCCGACCCCGAAGTGCGCTTCGGCCTGCATTTCGAGGTGACGGTGCCCGAGCCGGTGAAGGTGGCCGATATCCCCGCCCCCGAGGGGGATGATGTCCCAGCCCGCCCCAATGACGGCCCCGCCGCCGTGGTGAGCCTGGACGCTTTTCGCAAACGGCAGAAAGACTAAAGACGATGAACGCAGACGCCCCGCGCCACCCCGGTTTCGCTTACAGCCCGATGTTCCCGCTGGGCGAAGACAAGACGGTGTATCGCAAGCTGGACATCTCCGGCGTCTCCACCATCGAGGTGGAAGGCAAGGCCGTGCTGAAGATCAGCCCCACGGCGCTGGAGGAGCTGGCCTTCGCCGCCTTTCATGATGTCGCGCATCTGCTGCGCCCGTCGCATCTGCAACAGCTCGCCAACATCCTGAAAGACCCGGAAGCGAGCGAGAACGACCAATATGTCGCGCGCGAGTTCCTCAACAACGCGGTGATCGCCGCCAAGGGCGTGCTGCCGATGTGCCAGGATACCGGCACCGCGCTGGTGTTCGGCAAGAAGGGCCAGCGCGTCTGGGTGGAGGGCGACGAGGAAGAGGCGTTCAGCTTCGGCGTGCAGCGCACCTATACCGAGACCAATCTGCGCTATTCGCAGATGGCACCGCTCAGCATGTTCGAGGAAAAGAACACCGGCAACAACCTGCCCGTGCAGTTCGACATCATGGCCGCGCCGGGCGAGCACCATGCCGATGAGTTCCACCTGCAATTCATCGCCAAGGGCGGCGGCTCGGCCAACAAGACTTATCTGTTCCAGGAAACCCGCGCGACGCTGACGCCGGAGAAGATCTATTCCTTCCTGGAAACCAAGATCAAAACCCTCGGCACCTCGGCCTGCCCGCCTTATCATCTGTGCATCGTCATTGGCGGCACCTCGGCGGAGCTGAACCTGAAGACGGTGAAGCTCGGCTCCACCCGCTATCTCGACGCCCTGCCGACCAGCGGCGACCTTACCGGCCATGCCTTCCGCGACCTCGAGATGGAGCAGAAGGTGCTGGAGATCACCCGCAAGATCGGCATCGGCGCGCAGTTCGGCGGCAAGTATTTCTGCCACGACGTGCGCGTCATCCGCCTGCCGCGCCACGGCGCCAGCCTGCCCATCGGGCTGGGCGTGTCCTGCTCGGCTGACCGCCAGGTGAAGGCCAAGATTACCAAGGACGGCGTGTTCCTCGAACAGCTGGAAACCAACCCGGCCAAGTACCTGCCCGAGATCACCGACGAGCATCTCAGCGGCGAGGTGGTGGCCATCGACCTCAACCAGCCGATGGATGCGATCCGCGCCAAGCTCTCTCAATACCCGATCAAGACCCGCGTGGCGCTGACCGGCACCATCGTGGTGGCGCGCGACATCGCCCACGCCAAGCTGCAGGAGCGGCTGGACCGCGGCGAGGGGCTCCCGCAATACATGAAGGACCATCCGGTGTATTACGCCGGCCCGGCGAAAACGCCCGAGGGCATGCCCACCGGCTCCTTCGGCCCCACCACCGCCGGGCGCATGGACAGCTACGTCGCCACCTTCCAGAAGGCCGGCGGCTCGCTGGTGATGCTGGCCAAGGGCAACCGCAGCAAGGCGGTGACCGAAGCCTGCAAGACCTATGGCGGCTTCTATCTCGGCTCCATCGGCGGCCCCGCCGCGGTGCTGGCGCAGAACAACATCAAGAAGGTCGAGGTGCTGGAATATCCGGAGCTCGGCATGGAAGCCGTGTGGAAGATCGAGGTGAAGGACTTCCCGGCCTTCATCGTGGTGGATGACAAGGGCAACGATTTCTTCGCCGATCTCGCATGAAGTTCACCATCGACCGCATCGACCATCTCGTGCTGGTGTGCCGTGACCTCACGGCCACCGCCGCTTGGTATCAGCGCGTGCTGGGCATGGAGCGCGAGGAATATGGCGGCAAGAACCGCACCGCCCTGCGCTTCGGCGCCTGCAAGCTCAACTTGCACGAGGTGGACGCCAAGGTGGTGCCGCATGCCGAGGCCGCTTCGCCCGGCGCGCTGGATCTATGCTTCGTGGTGGCCGTGCCGTCGGAGGATGTGGTGAACCATTTGCGTGCCTGCGAGGTGGAGATCGAGCGCGGCCCGGTCTCGCGCATCGGCGCGCTGGGCGACATCACCTCCGTCTATTGCCGCGACCCGGATGGCAATCTGATCGAGATCGCCACCTACGCCGATCTCTGAATGAAGCTCGCGGATTTCGATTACGATCTGCCCCCCGAGCGGATCGCGGTGGAACCGGCGCGCCCCCGCGATTCGGCGCGGCTGCTGCATGTCGGCGCCACGCTGATGGATTACCATGTGCGCGACCTGCCGGGCCTGCTGCGCCCGGGCGACCTGCTGGTGGTGAACGACACCAAGGTGATCCCGGCGCAGCTCACCGCCTTCCGGGGCGCCGCAAAAATCGGGGTCACGCTCGACCGCCGGCTGGATGACGGCTCATGGCGCGTGTTGCTGCGCAATGCGCGGCGCGTGCATGCGGGCGACACGCTCGCCATCGACCCGGAATTCTCCGCGCAGGTCGAAGACATATACGAAGGCGGCGCGGCGCGGCTGCGCTTTGCCGCCGATGATTTCTACGCCGCCCTCGCCCGCTGCGGCGCGCTGGCGCTGCCGCCCTATATCGCCCGCCCCAAGGGGATAACGGCGCGGGACGAGGCTGATTATCAGACCATGTTCGCCGCGCATGAGGGGGCGGTGGCCGCCCCCACGGCGGGGCTGCATTTCACCCCGGAGCTACTGGCGGCGCTCAAGGCGCGCGGCGTGGAAACAGCGCGGGTGACGCTGCATGTCGGCGCCGGAACCTTCCTGCCCGTGCGCGTGGAGGACGTGACCCAGCACCGCATGCATGCCGAGCGCGGCTTCGTCACCGCCGCCACCGCCGCCAAGATCAACGCCACGCGCAAGGCGGGCGGGCGGATTATCGCCGTCGGCACCACGGCGCTGCGGCTGATCGAGAGCGCGTCCGACAATTCCGGCCTTGTGCATCCATTTGACAGCGAGACGGATATCTTCATCATCCCCGGCTACCGCTTCAAGGTGGCGGATCTGCTGTTCACCAATTTCCATCTGCCGAAATCCACCCTGCTGATGCTGGTCTCGGCCTTCGCCGGCATGGCGCGCATCCGCGCCGCCTATGCGCACGCCATCGCCACCGGGTACCGGTTTTATTCCTACGGCGATGCCTGCCTGCTGGAGCGCGCATGAATTTTTCCTACGACCTGCTGGCCACAGACGGCGCCGCCCGCGCCGGCACGCTGCACACCGCGCATGGCGATGTGCCAACTCCAACCTTCATGGCGGTGGGCACCGCGGGCACGGTAAAGGCGATGACTGCCGATGCCGTGCGCGCCACCGGCGCCAAGATCGTGCTCGGCAACACCTACCACCTGATGCTGCGCCCCGGCCCGGAGCGCGTCGCCCGGCTCGGCGGCCTGCACAAGATGATGGACTGGCCCGGCCCGATCCTCACCGATTCGGGCGGGTTCCAGGTGATGTCGCTCGCCAAGCTGCGCAAGCTGGAGGAAAGCGGCGTCACCTTCCGCTCGCATATCGACGGCACGGCCTATCACCTCACCCCCGAGCGCTCGACCGAGATCCAGCATCTGCTGGACGCCACCATTACCATGCAGCTCGACGAGTGCACCAAATTCCCCGCCACGCATCACGAGGCGGCGGAGTCGATGCGTCTCTCCGCCCGCTGGGCCAAACGCTCGCGCGACGCCTTCTTCCGCCGCGAGGGCTACGGCCAGTTCGGCATCGTGCAGGGCAGCGTATATGAGGATCTGCGCCGCGAATCCGCTGACGCGCTGGCGGCTCTGGAATTCGAGGGCTACGCGATTGGCGGCCTGGCCGTGGGCGAAGGCCAGGCGATGATGTTCGAGGTGCTCGACTACACCGCCCCGATGCTGCCCGCGCATAAGCCGCGCTATCTGATGGGCGTGGGCACGCCGGATGATCTGCTCGGCGCCGTCGCGCGCGGGGTGGATATGTTCGACTGCGTGATGCCCACCCGCGCCGGGCGCACCGCGCGGGGCTTCACCTCGCGCGGCATCTTCAACCTGCGCAACGCCCGCTTTCAGGACGACACGCGACCGCTCGACCCCGATTGCGGCTGCCTGTGCTGCACGCGCCATACGCGGGCCTATCTGCATCATCTGTTCCGCTGCGAGGAAATGCTCGGGCCGATGCTGCTCACCACCCACAACCTCACCTATTACCAAAGCCTGATGCAGAGCGGGCGCGACGCCATTCTGGCGGGCGGCTACGCCGATTATTGCGCCGCCGTGCGCGAGGGCTGGGCCAGAGGGGAACCAAGCCATGAGTGACGACCGTTACGCCGGACTGCACCAGCTCGGCGCCCACACCCCCACCCCGCAAAGCCCCGAAGCGGCCGTGCTGGAGCGCGTGCCCGCCAAGACCGGCGGCAAAAACGCCGTGGTGCGCTTCGTCTGCCCGGAATTCACCTCGCTCTGCCCGCTCACCGGCCAGCCGGATTTCGCGCATATCGTCATCGACTACATCCCCGGCGACTGGCTGGTGGAGAGCAAGTCGCTGAAGCTGTTCTTTCACTCCTTCCGTAACCATGGCGGCTTCCACGAGGCCTGCACGCTGATGATCGCGGATCGGCTGGTGGAATTGCTAGCGCCGAAATGGCTGCGCATCGGCGCCTATTGGTATCCGCGCGGCGGCATTCCCATCGACGTGTTCTGGCAGACCGGCGCACCGCCCGAGGGCGCCTGGATCCCCGACCAGGGCGTGCCGCCTTACCGTGGCCGCGGCTGAGCTGAAGGCGCAAATCACGGCCAAGGCCGAAGCCCTGGGCTTCGACGCCATCGGGTTTTGCGCCGCCACCCTGCCGGCAGCGGCGCGAGAACGGCTGAACAGCTTCCTCGCCCGCGGCCATCACGGCGGCATGGGCTGGCTGGCGGACCGCGCCGAACAGCGCGCCCATCCGCAAGCCTTGTGGCCGGAGGCGGTGAGCGTGATCGCGCTTGGTACCTCCTACGCCCCAGCCGAGGACCCGCTCGCCAACCTCGCCAGGCCGGAGGTGGGGAACATCTCGGTCTATGCCCGCAACCGGGATTATCACGACATCATCAAGGGCCGCCTGAAGCATCTCGGGCAGTTCATCGTCTCGCGCGCCGGGGGCGGGGTGAAGGTGTTTGTGGACACCGCCCCGGTGATGGAGAAACCGCTCGCCCAGCAGGCCGGGCTCGGCTGGCAAGGCAAGCACACCAACCTCGTCTCGCGCCGCCACGGCTCCTGGCTGTTCCTGGGCGAGATCTACACCACCCTGGCCTTGGCGCCGGACGCCCCGCATGCTGATCGCTGCGGCTCCTGCGCCGCCTGCCAGACCATCTGCCCCACCGCCGCCTTCCCCGCCCCGTATCAGCTGGATGCGCGGCGCTGCGTCTCCTACCTGACCATCGAGCATGACGGGCCGATCCCCGAGGAGTTCCGCGCGGCGATCGGCAATCGCATCTATGGCTGCGATGACTGCCTGGCTGTCTGCCCCTGGAACAAATTCGCCCAGGCCGGGCGGGAACAGAAACTGGCGGCGCGGGAGGATCTCGCCGCCCCCCAGCTGACCGCGTTGGCGGCACTCGACGATGCCGGATTCCGCGCCCTGTTCGCCGGTTCGCCGGTCAAGCGCATCGGCCGCAACCGCTTCGCGCGCAATGTCGCCATCGCCATTGGCAACACCGCCAGCCCCGCCTTGCTGCAAGCCGCCCAGGCCCTGGCGCATGACGCCGACCCGGTGGTGGCCGAGGCCGGATCCTGGGCGCTGCGACGCTTGCTTCCCTTATCCGCGCAAACGGGTTAATGGCCTCCTCCATGAGCTGGCTTACCGAATATGTCCGCCCCAAGATCCGCACCCTGCTTGGCCGCAAGGAGGCGCCGGATAACCTCTGGCACCAATGCCCCTCCTGCCAGCAGATGATCTTCCACCGCGAGCTGGAAGCCGCGAAGAAAGTGTGCCCGCATTGCGGCCACCACATGCGCGCCACCGCGCAGGAGCGCCTGGCCTGGACCTTCGATGACGGGCATTACACCCGGATCGACCTGCCCAAGCCGGTGCTGGACCCGCTGAAATTCCGCGACCAGAAGCGCTATGCCGACCGCCTGAAGGAAGCCCGCGACAAGACCAAGCAGGATGATGCCCTGCTGGTGGCGCATGGCACCGTGGGCGGCCACAAGGCCGTGGTGGCGGCGATGTCGTTCGAGTTCATGGGCGGCTCCATGGGGGCTGGCGTGGGCGAAGGGCTGGTTGCCGCCGCCAAGCTCGCCGTGCTGCAAAACGCGCCGCTGATCGTTTACACCGCCTCGGGCGGCGCACGCATGCAAGAAGGCGCGATCAGCCTGATGCAGATGCCGCGCTCGACCATCGCCGCGCAAATGGTGAAAGAGGCCGGCCTGCCTTATATCGTGGTGCTCACCGACCCGACCACGGGCGGCGTCACCGCCAGCTTCGCCATGCTGGGGGATATCCAGATCGCCGAGCCGAACACGCTGATCGGCTTCGCCGGAGCGCGCGTAATCGAGCAAACCGTGCGCGAGAAACTCCCGCCTGGCTTCCAGCGCGCCGAATATCTGCACGAGCATGGCATCATCGACATGGTGGTGAAGCGCGGCGACCTGACCGCCACGCTGGCCCGGCTCATCGAGTTCACCACTGCCAATCAGCGCGCCCCGGCTTGACCAACGAGCTGGCGCGCGAGCCTGGCGCCTCGCCCGCACGGGTGCGGGTGAGCGCGGCTCTGGAGCGGCTGCACACGCTCTACCCCAAGCTGATCGACCTCAAGCTCGACCGGCTGCAACGCCTGCTCGGCGCGCTGGGCCACCCGGAGCGGCACTTGCCGCCGGTCATCCATGTCGCCGGCACCAATGGCAAGGGCTCGGTCTGTGCCTTTGCCCGCGCCGTGGCCGAGGCCGCCGGGCTGCGCGCGCATGTGTTCACCTCGCCGCATCTGGTGCGGTTCAACGAGCGCATCCGGCTGGCGGGCCAGCTCGTCACCGACGATCAACTGGCCGAGGCGCTGGACGCGATCGAGGCCGTGAACGGTCCCGCGCAGATCACGGTGTTCGAGGCGATCACGGCGGCCGCGTTCTGGCTGTTCGCGCGCGTCCCGGCGGATATCGCCATCATCGAGGTTGGGCTCGGCGGCAGGCTAGATGCGACCAATGTCGTCACCCCCGCCGCCTGCGCGATCACCTCCATCTCGCTCGACCATCAGGATTTCCTCGGCCCGACGCTGGAGGCGATCGCCGGGGAGAAGGCCGGGATCATCAAGCCCGGCATCCCGGTCGTCACCGGCTTCCACCCGCCCGAGGTGCTGGCGCGCATCACGGCCGTGGCGGCGGAGAATAACGCGCCGCTGCTGCGCCGGGGGCATGAATGGACCATCGAGCCCACCGCCTCGGGCGTGGTGTTCGACGGCATCGCCCTGCCCCCGCCTGCTCTGGCCGGGCTGCATCAGGTGGAGAATGCCGGCATCGCCCTGGCTGCCCTGCGCGCCGCGGGCTTCGCCATCCCGCCCGAGGCCATGGCGAAGGGGCTGCAAAGCGCCGAATGGCCGGCCCGGCTGCAACGCCTCACCGGCGCGCTGGCCAAGCGGCTGCCCGCGGGCTCTGAACTCTGGCTGGATGGCGCGCATAACCCTGGCGGCGCCGAGATCCTGGCCGCCCAGCTCACCGCCTGGGAGGGCCCGACCACGCTGATCCTGGGCATGAAGCAATCCAAGGATGTGGGCGAGGTGCTGCGCCTGCTGCTCCCGCACGCCGCCGCCATATTTGCCGTCGCCGAGCCAGAGCAGCATCTGGCGCTGCCGGTGGAGGCGATCATCGAGGCCTCTGGCGGCACGGCCAAACCCGGCCCCGATCTGCGCGGCGCGCTGGCGCAGATCACCGCGCCGACGCGGGTGTTGATTTGCGGCAGCTTGTATCTGGCGGGCGAGGCGCTAAAGCTGGACGCCGCCTGAGCCGGGTGTTTTATCTCCGAACTGTCGCAAACAAGCGGCCGGGCTGTTGTTATCCAGCCGCTTATTTGCTGAGGTTCTTGCATGCAACTGACACGTCGCGCCTTCGTCTCCACCACCGCCATCCTGGGTGCCGGGGCGGCGCTCTGCCCGCCCGCCGACGCGGCCGCAACCGCCCTGCCCTTCGTGCTGATCGGCGATTGGGGCCGCCACGGGCACGACCACCAGCACGACGTGGCCGCGCAGATGGGCCGCACCGCCGACGCCATCGGCAGCCAGTTCACCGTCTCGGTCGGGGATAATTTCTACGAGAACGGCGTCACCGGGCTGGACGACCCGCAATGGCAAAGCTCATTCGAGCAGATCTACACCGCGCCATCGCTGCAAACGCCGTGGAAGGTGATCCTGGGCAACCATGATTACCGCGGGAACGTGCAGGCGCAGCTCGATTACAGCCAGCGCAGCCCGCGCTGGCGGCTGCCCGCGCGCTATTACACCGAGGTGGTGGCACTGCCGGACGGTGCCAAGGCCGCCTTCTATTATCTGGACACGTCGCCCTTCATCCAGAAATATTACGGCTCCAACGTACAGGTGCAGGGGCAGGACAGCCAAGCCCAGCTCGACTGGCTGGATACGAAGCTCGCCGCCTCCACCGCCGAATGGAATATCGTGATCGGCCACCACCCGGTCTATACCGCGCTCGCCGATCAGGACGGCTACGACCACGACCAGCCGGACCTGATCGCTCGGCTGCACCCGATTCTGGTGAAGCATAACGTGCCGGTTTATATCTGCGGGCACGACCATACGCTGCAATCAGTGCAGATGGATGGCATCACCTATGTCGTCACCGGGGCGGGATCGCAGACATACCGCCCGGACGCGGCGATCCGCGGCGGCTTCGCCTCCGGCAGCCACGGCTTCATGGCCGCCAAGCTCTCCAGCCAGCGCTTTGATTACAGCCTGGTGGACATGCACGGCGCCGCGCTGTTCTCGCAATCCATCCTGCGCGGCTAAGGGCGGGGGGCGGTAAGCCCCCCTTTCCTTGTCAGTGTCCCGCGTTGCTCGCGGAGAAATCCGGCGCCAGACCAGAGGCCGCGAGCTGGCTGGCCAGCGCCGCCTTCAAGCGCGACAGCCCGGCCTCGGAGTTGCTCTCCGCCCGCGCCACCAGCACCGCCTGGGTGTTGGAGGCGCGCAGCAGCCACCAGCCATCCTCGGTGTTCACGCGCACGCCATCGGTGTCGGAGACTTTCTCCCCCGCCGCCTTCAGGCGCTCGGCCACTTCCGCCACAACAGCGAATTTGCGGTCCTCTGCGCAGTCGAAGCGCAGCTCCGGCGTGTTGACCACGGCGGGCAGCGAGGCGCGGAACGCCCCCAATGTCTCCGGCATGCGCGCGATCACGCCCAGGATACGCACGGCGGCATAGAGCGCGTCGTCGAACCCGTACCATTTGTCGTTATAGAAGATATGACCCGACATCTCGCCCGCGAGCGGCGAGCCCTGCTCGGCCATCTTGGACTTGATCAGCGAATGCCCGGTCTTCCACATCAGCGGCTGGCCGCCGGCCTTGGCGATCTCGTCGAACAGCACCTGGCTGGCCTTCACATCCGCGATGATGGTGGCGCCCGGATGGTCGCGCAGCACGTCGCGCGCCATCAGGATCAGGAACTGGTCGCCGAACAGGATATGCCCCTCATTATCCACGAGGCCGATGCGGTCGGCATCGCCGTCGAAGGCGACGCCGACATCCGCGCCGTCCTTCTTCACGGCGTCGATCAGCTGTTCCAGATTCTTCGGCACGGTCGGGTCCGGGTGATGCGCGGGGAAGGTGCCGTCCACCTTGCCGTTCAGCACCTTGTGCTGGCCGGGGAGCTGCGCCACCAGCTTGGCGAGCACATCGCCCGCCGCGCCATTGCCGTTATCCCACACCACTTTCAGCTTGCGCGCGCCGTCCCAATCCTTGAGCAGACGGGCGACATAGGCCTCCGCCACATCCTTCTGCGCCACGCTGCCCTGGGCCTGCTCCACCACCTGGCCGGCGGCGGCGCGGGCGCCAAGCCTCTGGATATCCTGGCCGAAGAACGGCTTGTTCTTCAGCATCATCTTGAAACCGTTATAATTGGGCGGGTTGTGGCTGCCGGTGACCATCACCGCGCCATCGGCCTTGGCGTCGAAGGAGGCGAAATACAGCATCGGCGTCGGCCCCTGGCCGACATCCGTCACCGCCATGCCGCTGGCCATCAGCCCCTTGATCAGCGCCGCCGCCAGCGTGGGCGAAGAAAGCCGCCCATCGCGCCCCACCACCACGGTGCGGCCACCGGCATCGGCGACGATCGAGCCGAAGACGCGGCCGATGGCGAAGGCATCAGCCTCGCCCAGGCTCTCGCCGACAATGCCGCGGATATCGTATTCGCGCAGGCTGCTCTTGGGGAATTGATGCGAAAAGCTCATGGATGACCTTAGGCGTTGACGTAGTTCTTGAGGAATTCGCGCACGGCGGGGCCGAGATCGGGGCGGGCCAGGGAGAAGGCGATCTGCGCCTCCAGGAACCCGACCTTGTCGCCGCAATCGAAACGCTTGCCCTCGAATTTCAGCCCGTGGAACGGCGCGTGGCCGATCATCTGAGCCATGGCGTCGGTGAGCTGCACCTCGTTGCCGGCACCGCGCTCCATGCGGCTGAGATAGGTGACGACCTCGGGCAGCAGCACATAGCGGCCGATGACGGAGAGGTTGGAGGGCGCCTTCTCGGGCGCCGGCTTCTCCACCAGCCCAGTCACTTCCACGCGGTCGCCATGGGTCTCGCCGACCTTCAGGATGCCATAGCGGTTGGTATGCTCGGGCGGCACCTCGGACACCGCGACGACATTGCCGCCGGTCTCGTTATACACCTTCACGAGTTGCGCGGTGCAGGGTGTCTGCGACAGCACGAGATCATCCGGCAGCAGGATGGCGAACGGATCGTCGCCAATGAAGGTGCGGGCGCACCAGATGGCATGGCCGAGGCCCAGCGGCACCTGCTGGCGCACGGTGGAGATCGAGCCGGGGGGCATCGCCTCGTCGCGCAGCAATTCCAGCGCCTCGCGCTTGCCGCGTTCGGCCAGCGTGGCTTCCAGCTCGAAGGCGATATCAAAATGGTCGATCAGCGCCGTCTTGCCGCGGCCGGTGACCATGCAGAACTGGTCGATGCCAGCGGCACGAGCTTCGTCCACCGCGTATTGGATCAGCGGCTTGTCGACGACCGGCAGCATCTCCTTGGGCATCGCCTTGGTGGCGGGTAGGAAGCGGGTGCCAAGACCCGCGACCGGGAGTACGGCCTTGCGCAATGGTTTAACCAAGAATTCCTCCTTGTGGGGCGCTTTTGCCTTTGAGTGCCATGACCGGCACAGGGCGGCAAGACAGCGAGCGCCCGGAAACGGGTTGCAACGTGGGAGCGGTTCAGGCCTGGACGGCCTGCGCCTGACCAGCCGGGATCTTCATCATCGCACCGGTCATCGGGATGAAGAAGCATCCCATATCGCGGCGGGAATGGATCTTCCCTGCGGCATCTTTGTGGTAGACATAAAAAACCTGCCCCTGCTTGAAAGGCTGGCCGATGGGGATGATCATCCGCCCGCCCGGCTTGAGCTGGGCGAACAAGGCCGGCGGCGCATATTGCGCGGCGCAGGTGACGATGATGACATCAAACCCGCCCTGCACCTCGGGCCAGCCGTAAAAACCGTCGCCCACCTTGTTGGTCACGTTGTCATAGCCGAGCGGGGCAAAGATCTTATGCACCGCCTCGCCCAGCGGCTGGATGATCTCGATGGAATAAGCGTGGCTGACGATGCGCGACAGCACCGAGGATTGGTAACCCGAACCAGTGCCGATCTCCAGCGAGACCTCGCCCGGCTTGGGGGCGATGATCTGGGTCATGTAAGCTTGGCCGAGATAATCCGACAGGGCCGAGCCGTACCCCAGCGCCCAGGGCTTGGGCGGATTGTCATAGGCGTCGCCGCAGGTGGTGCGGTGTTCCTCGTAATTGTAATGGTAATATTCGCGCGGCACGGCGTTGAAGGCGGCGAGCACCAGCGGGTCGGCTTTGCCCAGACGCTGCACGAGATAGCTCTCAATCAGCTGCATCGCCGCGGGCTTGCGCGCCTGGATGGCGTTGAACTGGTCGTCGTTGAGCGACACCGGGCGGCCCGAGGCGGCCATCGCGGCCTCAAAGGCGGCCTTGTCCCACGGCTTGCCATTTGGCGTGGCGGGTGTGGGCAGAGCTGGCGCGGCGGCCGCCACGGGCTTTGCCGGGGCCGGAGCCGCGGGGGCGATGGCGGGCGCGGCCGGAGTGGCGCTGTTATCGGCGAAGGCGGGCGCGGCGGCGCAAGCGGCCAGACCGGCGATCAATCCACGGCGGCCGAGCGTTTCAGAAATGGAGTCCAAGCAAACTGTCCTTCAAGCGCGGGGAAGCTGAGCGCGGCGATGGTGTACAGCAGAACACCGCCGCCCAGCACCGCGTGCAGGCCTACAGCCCGCAGCAGCAGATTGGCAAGAGGGGTGGCGACCACCGAGAAGGCGCCATTCAGCCCCCAGGCCCAGGGCAGGAAGAACTCCCCCCGCAACTGCCGCAGCCCGAGCGGAAAGGGCAGCCCCATGGCGAAGCCGAGCGGCGCGATCAGCGCCACGATCGCCGCCGCCCGCAGCCCGAAAGGCAGCCCCATGCCCGCCAGCGCCAGCGGGCCGGAGAGCCAGAGCATCGCCCCCGCCCACAGCGCCACCGCCAGCCAGGCGAGGCGCATCGCCCCCGCCGCCGCGCCGATTCGCCCCGAGACGAAACTGCCCAGGCCCGAGGCCACCAGCATCGCCCCCAGCACCAGCGAGAAACCCATCGCGCGGTCATCCAGCGCCAGCGAGGCGCGCTCGATGGCGAAGAGTTCCATAAACAGAAAGCCCAGCCCCAGCGCCGAGAAATACAGCGCCGGGCGCAGCACCGGATGGCCCAGCCGCTCGCGCCTCGGCGCGGCCAGGGGCACCAGCAGCACCAGCGCGGCGATGATCACCGCCTGCGCCAGCACGGCGAGGTTCACCAGCGCCCCGATCTCGGCTTGCGGCAGGATCTGCAGCCGGGCCAGCAGCAGCGGCAGATCGTTCAGGCGCAGGATCGCGTAAAAGGCCGGGCGGTTATCGGTCACGGGCCGCAAATCGAAGGCCTGGGCCGAGGGCGTGGCCTGCCCGGCGAGGATGCCCGGCGCTTCGTCGGCCAGCGAGTCGTCATCGCCCTGCGCCGCCATGGTGCCGGTCTGGAAGGAGACCGCAGGCAGGTCGTTATAGAGATTCGCGCGCGCCGCCACCGCATCGAAGCCCTGGTAATAGGAGATGTCGAAGGAGCGGTCGCCGCACCATTTGGCGGCGGCGGCGATATCGGCGGCGGAAAACGGGGCTGGGCTGACCAGCAGCCGGGCATTCCAGGCCGAGCGGTAGAGGATGACATGCGCCCCCGGATCGGCCACGCCACGCAGCCGCAGCGCCTCGCGCATCGTCGCCAGCAGGCGCAGCGCATAGGCCGGGAAATCCTGGATCGAGACCGGGACCGAGAGCACGCCCTGGGGTGAGAGCGCACCGAGGTCGGCGGCGAAGGCCTGGGCCGAGAACGCATAGACATTGGCCGGCGCCTCGTCGAGGAAATCAGCCGAGATGTCGATGACATCATAGCCCGCGCCGGAGACCGCGAAGACGCGCGGATTGTCATCAAAAATTCGCACGTCCGGCGCCAGCGCCAGGGGCGGCGACCCGGCCAGACCGTGGCGTAGCGCGTGATAAAGCACCGGGTCCGGCTCCAGCGCGGTGAGCGGCCCGGCGCCCAGCGCCAGCGTCTCGGTGACGCGCTCACCGCCCGAGGCGCCAATGAGCAGCGTGCGCGGATGCGGGCGCAGCGTGTAGGGCAGCGCATCCAGCGCGCCGGGGGCGTAGCCGGTCTGCGCCGGGCCGGGCATGGGCAGCGAGGCGATGCGCGCGCCGTCGCGATACAGCCCATAGCTGCGCGGCGGGCTGGGATAGCCCATCATGCCGGAATCATTGGAGATGTCGGTGTTCACCCGCTCGGTGAAATCATCGAGCAGCAGATACGCGCCGCGCGGGCTGTTGACGCTGGCCAGCACCCGCGCGCCGGGTGTGTGCAGCGGCGCGTAAACTGGTTTGTATTGGCTGATTTCCGCCTGCGGGCCGAGAGCCAGCAGCAGCTCCCCCGCCAGCAGCGCCGCCAGCGCCGCCGCGCCGGCGCGCTTGCGGTATTGCCCAGCCCCCAGCGCCGCCAGCGCCAGCAGCGGCAGCAGCCAGGGGATGAGCGCGAAGGGCGAGACCAGATACATCAGCCCGAGCACCAGCACTGAGCCCAGCCCGGCCCCGAACAGATCCGCCGCGTAAACCGCGCCGATGCGCCGCGCATTGGTGGCGAAGCAGAGCGAGATATACAGCCCGGTGAGGAAGAAAAACGGCAGCAGCGCCGCGTAATACAGCGCGATCAACCCGAGCTGCGGCGCGTAGGTGTCGGGGTTTTGCAGCGCCAGCGGGTTGAACGGGTTGATGATGGTGCCGCTATAGCCAAGCGCCGCGCTGAGCGTGAGCAGCGCCGGCAGCACGGCGAAAAGCGCCTGGGCATGACGGTGAAAAGCCCCATGCCCGAGCGCCAGCACCGCGCCCGAGAGCGCGAACCCAACCATCACGATGGAGATGACCCAGTAGCCGTAATCGGACCAGTTGGCGACGGCGAAGTAGCGGGTCAGCGCCGTCTCCACCCCGACCGCGGCGGCGGAAACCAGAAACAGCGGCCAGAAAAATCTCATAAGCGGGCTTTGTCATCCAGGAATTGTTGCAGCAGCGCGTCGAACCGGTTGGCGTCGTCGACGAACAGCGCATGGCCTGCTTTGGGGAAGATCGCAATAGAGGTGTTCGGCCGGTCGATGAGCAGGTTGTCCGCCTGCCCTTGCAGATGCGGGCGCACCGCATAGAGCAGCGGCACATCGGTGGAGAGGACCGCATCTTTCCAATAACTGCGCGGGACGGGGTAGCGCAGCAATTCCTCGGCCTGGGCCGGGGGCACGCGCAGGCAAATGCGGGCGAGCCGGTCGAGATAGGCGCAGCTCTGCGCCTTGTGGAACATGCCCGCGACGAAGGCCCGCATCCGCGCCTCCCGGCTGCGCGGCAATGGCGGCGAGGCCGGGCCGGGGCTGGGCGGCGGGTTCTCGCCCACCGAATTATCGATCAGCACCAGCCCGGCCAGCTTGTCGCTGCCGCCCTGGTGAATCCAGGCCAGCGTATCCAGCACGCCGAGCGACCAGCCGATCACCACCACCTTGCCCGGCAGGCGGTCCACCAACTCACCCAGATCCTCGCCGCGCCGCTCCTGGTTATAGCCGGTTTCCGTCACCTCGGAGCTGCCCTGGCCGCGCGGGTCGAACAGCACCACGCGGTAGGATTTGCTGAAGGCCTTGAGCTGGGGCGTGAAGATCCAGCCGGGCATGGTCCAGCCCGGCACGAACACCAGGAAGGGCGCGCCCGCCGGGCCGCTCTCGGTGTAGTGCAGGCGCGCGCCATCGGAGGCCGTGAAGTAATAATCCGCCGCCGAGGCCGGGGCGGCGATAAACAGCCAGCACAGCGCGAGAAGCCAGGACCGCATGAGCGCATTTGCGGCCTTGCGGCGCGGCCGTGTCAAATGAATTTCAGCGCGGGGCGGCGGCGCGGGTCAGGCGGTCGTTGATCGCCAGCCCCAACCCTTGGGCGGGAACCGGCTGCACGGCGATGCGCGTCAGCCCCCGCGCGGGGGCCTCGGCATCCAGCGCGCGCAGCCCCTCGAACAGCCGGGCGGCCGCCTCGGTGAGATCGCGCGTGGCGGAGAGCTGGAAGCACAGCGCCGCGCCCGGCAATGGCGGCCCAAAGGCGAGCAGCGCCTCGCCAGGCTCCAGGCGCGCGGCGTTGAGCCGCACCGGCAAGCCCGGGGCGTAATGCGAGGCCAGCATCCCCGGCGCGATGGGCGCGGCGACCTCGCCACTGGCGCGGGCGATGGGGCCGATCTCGGCTTGCAGCGCCTCCAGCGTCACCCCGCCGGGGCGCAGCAGCACCGGCGTCTCGCCGGAGAGGTCGAGCACCGTCGACTCCACCCCGACCGGACATGGCCCCGAATCGAGCACTGCGGCGATCCGTCCCTCCAGCTCCGCCAGCACATGCGCGGCGGTGGTGGGCGAGATCCGCCCCGAACGATTGGCCGAAGGCGCCGCCACCGGGCCGCCAAACGCCGCCAGCAGGCGATGCGCCACGGGCTGCGCCGGCACGCGCACCGCCAGCGTGGGCAGCCCCGCCCCGGCGAGTTGCGAGACCAAGCAATCGGCCGCGCGCGGCAGTACCAGCGTCAGCGGTCCCGGCCAGAATTTGGCCGCCAGTTTTTCGGCCAGCGCATTGGCGCGCACATAGCGGAAGGCCGTGGCGGCATCGGCGAAATGACAGATCAGCGGGTTGAAGCTGGGGCGGCCCTTGGCGGCATAAATCGCGGCCACGGCCCGCCCGTTGCAGGCATCGGCGCCCAGCCCGTACACGGTCTCGGTGCCGAAGGCGACAAGTTCGCCCGCGCGCAGCAACGCCACGGCGCGGCCGATCTCGTCGGGTGTCAGGCGCTCGGTCATGCCCGCGCGGGCCTAATCCTTGGACTCGTCGAGATCGCGCGCCACATCCGGCGAATGCAGGATCTCGTTGATGCGGGTGGCCTGCTCCAGCGCCTCATCGGCCACGAATTTGAGATCCGGCGTCACCCGCAGCCCAATCCGCGGCGCGATCTGCGCGCGCAGATAAGGCGCCACCCGCTTGAGCGCGGGCAACAGCGGCGCGATATCCTTGTGCCCCAGCACCGAGGCGAAGACGAGCGCGTGTTTCAGGTCCGGAGACATCCGCACCTCCGACACCGTGATGTGTTCGCGCGCCAGCACCGGGTCGTGAAACTCGGTGCGCAGCAGCACATCGGCGAGGATATGGCGGATCTCCTCACCCACCCGCAGCTGGCGCTGCGACGGGCCGGCCTCAGGCCGGGATGATCTCTGTTTCATAGCACTCAACCACATCACCCTCGCGCAGATCCTGGAACCCCGCGAAGGACAGGCCACACTCATAACCGCGCGCCACTTCCTTCACATCGTCCTTGAAGCGCTTGAGCTGCGACAGCTCGCCCTGGTGGATGACCACGTTGTCGCGCAGCAGGCGCACGCCGCAGCCGCGCTTGACCACGCCCTCGGTGACATAACAGCCCGCGACCTTGCCGGTCTTGGTGATGTTGAACACCTGGCGGATTTCGGCATAGCCCAGGAACTTCTCGCGCACGATCGGCGCCAGCTTGCCCTTGACCAGCTTCTCGATGTCGTCCGCCACTTCGTAGATGATCGAGTAGTAGCGAATATCCACGCCCTCGCGGCTTGCCAGCTCACGCGCCTGCGCGTTGGCACGCACGTTGAAGGCGACGATGAGCGCGTCGGAGGCTTTGGCCAGCTGCACATCGCTCTCGGTGATCTGACCAACGCCGGAGTAGATGACGCGTACGCGCACCTCCTCGTTGCCGACCTTGGTGACAACCACGCCGATGGCTTCGGCAGAGCCCTGCACATCGGCCTTGACGACGAGCGCCACTTCCTTCTGCGCGCCAGCCTGAATCCGGGCCAGCATCTCTTCCATGGTGCCGCGCATCGCGGTCTGCGCCGCCACCTGCCGCTCGCGCAGCTTCTGCTGGCGGTATTCGGTGATCTCGCGGGCGCGCTGCTCGTTATCCACCACCACAAAGGGTTCGCCCGCCGTGGGCGCGCCGGACAGGCCGAGGATCTCCACCGGCACCGACGGCCCAGCTTCCTTCACCGGCTGGCCCATGTCGTCCAGCATGGCGCGCACGCGGCCCCACTGGGCGCCCGCCACCACGATCTCGCCCTGATGCAGCGTGCCCTTTTGCACAAGCACCGTGGCCACCGGGCCGCGCCCCTTGTCGAGGCGGCTCTCGATGATCGCGCCTTCGGCGGCGCGGTCGGGGTTGGCGCGCAGCTCCAGCACCTCGGCCTGCAGCAGGATCGCCTCCAGCAGCTTATCGAGGTTGAGCTTCTTCAGCGCCGAGACTTCCACATCCATGGTGTCGCCGCCCATGCTCTCCACCACGATCTCGTGCTGGAGCAGCTCGTTGCGCACACGGTTGGGGTCGGCGCCGGGGCGGTCGATCTTGTTGATCGCCACGATGATCGGCACCTCCGCCGCCTTGGCGTGTTTGATCGCCTCGATGGTCTGCGGCATCACGCCGTCATCGGCGGCGACGACCAGCACCACGATATCGGTGGCGGCGGCGCCGCGGGCGCGCATGGCGGTGAACGCCTCATGGCCCGGCGTGTCGAGGAAGGTGACCTTGTCGCCCGATGGCAGCGACACCTGATAGGCGCCGATATGCTGGGTGATGCCGCCCGCCTCGCCCGAGGCCACATTGGCGTGGCGCAGCGCGTCGAGCAGCGAGGTCTTGCCATGGTCGACATGGCCCATGATGGTGACGACCGGCGGGCGCGGCAGCAGCTCGGCCTCGGTGTCCTCCTCGCCCTCCAGGCCGATTTCGACATCGGCGTCGGAGACGCGGCGGACCTTGTGGCCGAATTCGTTGACGATCAGCTCCGCCGTGTCGGCGTCGATGGCCTGGGTGATGGTCGCCATCACGCCCATCTTCATCAGCGCGCGCACCACGTCGCGCCCCTGGGCGGCCATACGGTTGGCCAGCTCCTGGACGGTGATGGTCTCGGGCAGCACAACCTCGCGCACCACCTTCACGCCGTCGGAGCGCAGGCGCTCCAACTCGGCCTGACGGCGCTCACGCTCGCGCTGGCGGCGCACCGAGGCGAGCGAACGGGTCTTCTCATCCTCGCCCTCGATCGCCGCCTGCACGTCGATGCGGCCGCTGCGGCGGTTGCCATCACCGATCTTCTTGGCCGGGGCCACGGGCACGCCACGCTTGGGCGCGGGGGTGACGGGGCGGCGGACATTGCGCGGCGCTTCCTCTTCCTCTTCAGCCGTGCGGCCGCCGGGCTTAAGCTGCAGTGTCTCGCGCGCGGCCGGGGCGGCCGGGCGCACGGGCGCGCCAGCCGGACGCGCCGCCACCGGAGCAGGCTTGGCGGCGGCGGGCGCCGCAGCCGCTGGCGCGGCGGGCTTCATCGCGGCTTCCTGCGCGGCCTGGGCCTTGGCTTCTTCCTCAGCCTTCGCGCGCGCCTCTTCCTCGGCTTGCTGCCGAGCTTCTTCCTCGGCCTTCAGCCGGGCTTCCTCTTCAGCCTTGCGGCGGGCCTCCTCGGCGGCGGAGAGGATCGAAATCTTCTCCTGCTCGCGGCGCTCGGCCTCGCGCTGCGCGGCTTCGGCCAGCACGCGCTGGCGGGTCGCCAGCTCGGCGGCGGTCAGGGTCCGTCCGCCCGGGCCCGTGGCGGGGCGCGGACGCGCCGGGGCCGGAGCCGCCGGGCGCTCAGCCGCGGGCTTCAGCGACAGCGCCGGGGCCGGCGCGCTGCTCGGGGCCTGCGGGGCAGCACCAGCCGGAGCCGCGCCGGGGCCGCGCTTCTTGCGCACTTCCACCTGCACGACCTTGGAGCGGCCATGCGAGAAGCTCTGACGCACGGAGCCGGCATCAACCGTATGCCCCGCGTCGCCGCGCGCTGCCGGCCGCAGCGAGAGCCTGCCCTTGGTTTCACTCTGGTCGTTGCCGTCACTCATGCCTAATCCGGTCCAATTCAACTTCTTCATGGCCGGAATCAACCGGCCTTGTTGGGCTCTACTGCCCGCTTGTGACTTCCACCGCAACACCCTGCAGGCGCCGCGCCTCGATTTCGATCATCCTGGCCAACCGCCCGGGGGCGATGACCACATGCACGATATGGTCACGGCCAAAGACTTTTCCCAGCGTGGCGGCATCGAGAACCGCCACCGCGGGCACATCGCGCCCGCCCAGAAAGCGCGCCCGTTCCTCCGGGCTGCCATCCGATGCCTGCACCACCAGCCCGGCCCTGCCGGACTGCAACCATTCCCGCGCTTTCTCGAAGCCGGAGATGGCGCCGCCGCCGCGCCGGGCCAGGCCCAGCAGCTCCGCCACGCGGCGGGCGAGAACCGCCCGCACCTCGCCCGGCAAATCAGGCGCCAGCACCACCTGCGCCCGTGCGGCGCGGGCGAACACACCGCGCCGGACCGCTTGGTTTAGCACATCCGCACGCGCACTCAACCACAGCCCTCGTCCGGGCAGGGTTGCGGAAGCGTCGAACACCAAGCGGTTGCCCGGCCCCACCACGAAGCGCAGCGCCTGCTCGCGCGGCACCGGCTCGCGGGTGACGAGGCAGCGGCGCAGCGGGCCGCGCTCATCCGCCTCGGGCAGGTCCAGCGTGTCGGGATCAGCCTGCGTTGCCATCCTCTCCTTCGAACCAATGCGCACGGGCGGCCATGATGACCTCGTTGGCCTGCTCCTCGGTCATCGCATCCTTGCCGAGGATCTCGACCAGTTCGTCACCGGCCAGATCGGCCAGATCGTCCAGCGTCTTCACACCCTTCTCACCCAGCGCGATCAGATCCTTGGCGGAGAACACGTCGAACGCCGCGATCTCGTCGGTCACACCGAGGGCGACGCGCTTCTCCTCCAGCTCATTGGCCTGGCGCTCGAGGAAGGCATTGGAGCGGCGCAGCAACTCGGCCGCCACGTTCTCGTCGAAGCCCTCGATAGAGGCGACCTCCTCCTCCGGCGTCGCGGCCAGATCCTCGATCGCCTCGAAGCCTTCCTGCACCAAAAGCCCGGCGATCATGTCGTCCACGTCCAGCGCCTCGACGAACAGCCCGGTCTTGCGGCGGAATTCCTCCTGGCGGCGCTCGCTCTCCTCGGCTTCGGTCAGGATGTCGATATCCCAGCGCGTCAGCTGCGAGGCGAGGCGCACATTTTGGCCGCGCCGGCCAATGGCGAGCGAGAGCTGATTGTCGGGCACCACCACCTCGACGCGCCCGGCCTCCTCATCCATCACCACCTTGGACACCTCGGCCGGCGCCAGCGCGTTGACCACGAAGGTGGCGACATTGGGCGACCAGGGGATGATGTCGATCTTCTCGCCCTGCAGCTCGGCCACCACCGCCTGCACGCGCGAGCCGCGCATACCAACGCAGGCGCCGACCGGGTCGATCGCGCCATCGCGCGAGATCACGGCCATCTTGGCGCGCGAACCCGGGTCGCGGGCCACGGCCTTGATCTCAATGATGCCGTCATAGATTTCCGGCACTTCCTGCGCGAACAGCTTGGCCAGGAAGCCAGGATGGGTGCGCGAGAGGAAAATCTGCGGGCCGCGCGGCTCCTCGCGCACGTCATAGATATAGGCGCGCACGCGGTCGCCATTCTTCAGGTTCTCGCGCGGGATGCACTCGTCGCGGCGCAGCAGCGCTTCGGCCCGGCCGAGATCAACCATCAGGTTGCCATACTCGGTGCGCTTGACCACGCCGTTGATGATCTCGCCCACGCGGTCCTTGAACTCATTATACTGCTTGGCGCGCTCATATTCGCGCACGCGCTGCACGATCACCTGCTTGGCGGTCTGCGCGGCGATGCGGCCGAAATCGATCGGCGGCAGCGGGTCCACCAGATAATCGCCGACATTCTTCTCCGGCGCGAATTTCTTGGCGATGGCGACGGGAATCTGCGTCTCCTCGTTCTCCACGGTCTCCACGATCTCGGTCCAGCGCGAGAGGCGGACATCGCCGGTCTTACGGTCGATCACGGCGCGGATATCCTTCTCGTGCCCGTATTTGGCGCGGCCGGCTTTCTGGATCGCCTGCTCCATCGCCTCCAGCACTTCCTCGCGATCGATCTGCTTCTCACGCGCCACGGCATCGGCGACGACCAGCAATTCCGGGCGGTTGACTGCGGTATCCATGAGGGTCCTCAATTGGTGACTTTGGGTTGGGTGGTGAAGGCGATCAACTCGTCCGTGAGAACAAGCTTGGCCTTGCGGATATCAGCGCGGCGAAGCTCCACATCGTCGCCGGTGTCCAGCTTCAGCCGCACGGTCTCGGCATCGGCGCCGGCCAGTTTGCCGGTGAAACGCTTGCGGTTGCCGGGGCCCGGAAAATTCAGTTCGATCCGCGCATCAAACCCCGCATAGCCGTTGAAATCCTTAGTCCGAGTCAGCGGCCGGTCGATGCCCGCGGAGGAGACTTCCAGCGTCCAGGCGGAGTCGATCGGGTCTTCCACGTCGAGCACGGCGGAGAGCAGGTGGCTCACCGTCTCGCAATCCTCGAGCGTGAAGGCGGCGCCATCGGCACGGTCGGCCATGATCTGCACGGTCGGGGTTTCCGTGCCCTTCACCTGCACCCGCACCAGCTCATAGCCCTGGGCCTCCAGCGGCTCCACGATGATATCGGCAATACGGCCCTCAAGGCCGGTATGGATCGGACGGTTTTCTGACAAGCGGCGAAAATCCAATAAAAAAGGCGGCCTGTTTAAGGGCCACCCTGCGAAAAAGCGGGTTTTGTTGAAAGGGTGTTTACGCCGTCACGGCCGCAACAGCAAGGAGTTTTTTCACACCGGCGGATCAGCCAGGGTCGAGCGCGGCCTCGTCGCAATGCGCCTGCATCAGCGCTTCGATCTGAGACATCCCGGCTTGATCGGGCGCGGCGGGGGCCGGGGGCGGCGGGGGTGCGTCAAGGCCGGCAAAGGCGGCGGCGAAAACGCGCATTACATGCGCCACCCCGGCGCCGGTGACACTGCGCCGGTCCGGCCCAAAATAGCTGCCCGCGTCAAAAGCCCGGCTCATGATGATCTCATAGGCTGGGAAATAAGCCACCGATGGCAGCGTTTGCGCCAGCTTCGCGGCCGCGGCGACGAGCATTGATTTGGCCTGGAAGCTGGCCACCAGCACATGCATGTCGGCCCGCGCCGTGGCCGCCAGCGGCACGGGCGAGACGGTGAGGATCACCCGCGCCTTGGGGTTGCGCTGGCGTAGCGCGGCGATGCAGGCGGTCATGTCCGCCACCACCTCGGCCTCGCTGAAATTATGGAATACGTGGCGTGAGGGATCGAACGCGCCGCCCGCCACCCCGGGGCAGAGCGTGAAGACCGCGCCATCCTCACGGCTGAGCCAAGCCTCGGTGAGGCCAAGGGTGAAGACCAACACATCCAGCTCCTCCACCATCCGGCGCACGGCGGCGAGGTGGCGGGCGCGGTCGAGCTCGAGCTCGCGCCGCGAGGCAAAGCCGCCAGGCTGGATGCGCGGGCGGAATGGGTCGATCCAGGTGCCCCCCTCACCCCAGCAATCCTCGGCCGGATGAAACTCGCCATAAGCCCGGCGCAGCAACTGCAAAAGCTGGCGGGCGGTGTAGATATTGCCGTAACGCGCCGAGAACAGCCCGTAGCCATACTCCCGCGCCTGCTCCGGGGTGAAGAGCGGATGCGCCGGTTCCGTGACGAGATGGTGGAAGCCGATGGCCTGCAACATGCCGCCAATATGCTGGGCGAAGCAGCTGCCCGCCGTGGCCACGGCGTCGCCCGGCCCGATGCGGATTTGCGCGGCCATGGCCGGGTTCACCGCCTCGGGCGCGACGCCGGCCACGTCACGGCTCCAGAAGGCGCTGTCGGGCAGGGATTTGTAGGGATGCGTCATGCCATCAGCCTCGCCAGCACATGCTGCCCATAAAGCGCGTTGCCATGGGTGGGGTCGGGGTTCCACGCCTGAGGCACCAGCATGCCCTCGACATCCTGCATCTCTGGCGGCACGGGCAGGAATTCCACGCCCAGCGCCGCGCAGGCCTCGCGGTACAGCCCGGAATGCAGCCGCCAGAGCTTGAAGCGCAGCAGCGCCGGGGAGACGCCGCGCTCAGCGATGAGGTCTTTGAACACGCCCGGATGCGCCTGGATATGGGCGGCGGAGGGGATGGGCGGCGGCGACTCGACATGCACGAGCAGCCCCGGCACCGCCGCGCGATAGGCCGCCAGCGCCTCCAGATGCGGGGCCACCCGGCGCGCCAGCTCCCGGCGCAGCAGCCCGGCGGGCAGCAATTCCGCGCTCTCATCGACAAAGAGCGCGGGCGCCTCGGGTAAGACGAAGTCGAACCGGCGCGGGTGGTTGAGCATGCCAATAATGGAATGGTCATTGCCGACGAATAGCGACACATGCAGCGCCGCCGCGCCAAGCCGCGCCTGGATCTCCGGATGCAGCCGCCCCTCCCGCAGCACTGGTTGATATTGCGGCTCGTTGACGCACAGGAACGCGCACGCATCGCCACCGCCCTGCTGCGCCCAGGCGAGGCGCAACGCGGTGATATGGCTGTGTCCGACACAGAGGAGACGAGGCATGACGGTCTTCCGGGCGGCAGCTTGAACGGGCCAGGCCCCGCCAGCCTTCCCCGCAAACGAAAACGGGGACCAAAAGGCCCCCGTTCCGTGAAATTTCGCCGGTTAGGCGGAGTAGTACATCTCGAACTCGACCGGGTGCGGCGTGTGCTCGAAGCGGTACACTTCCTTCCACTTGATCTCCATGTAGGACTCGATCTGCTCCTTGGTGAACACATCGCCCTGCAGCAGGAACTCGTGGTCGGCTTCCAGCGCCTGCAGCGCCTCGCGCAGCGAGCCGCAGACGGTCGGGATGCCCTTCAGCTCCTCCGGCGGCAGCTCGTACAGATCCTTGTCCATCGGGTCGCCCGGGTGGATCTTGTTCTTGATGCCGTCGAGGCCGGCCATTAGCAGCGCCGAGAAGGACAGATAGGGGTTGCAAGTCGGGTCGGGGAAGCGGACCTCGACGCGCTTGGCCTTCGGGCTGGTGGTGTACGGAATGCGGCAGGAGGCCGAGCGGTTGCGGGCGGAATAGGCCAGCAGCACCGGCGCCTCGAAGCCCGGGATCAGGCGCTTGTAGGAGTTGGTGGAGGGGTTCGAGAAGGCGTTGATCGCCTTCGCGTGCTTGATCACGCCACCAATGAAGTACAGGCACATCTCGGACAGGTCGGCATAGCCATTGCCGGCGAAGAGCGGCTTGCCGTTCTTCCAGATCGAGGCGTGCGTGTGCATGCCCGAGCCGTTATCGCCATAGATCGGCTTCGGCATGAAGGTCGCGGTCTTGCCGTAGGAGTGCGCGACGTTGTGGACGCAGTACTTATAGATCTGCATCTCGTCGGCCATCTTGGTCAGCGAGTTGAAGCGGGTGCCCAGCTCGTGCTGGCTCTGCGCCACCTCGTGGTGATGCTTCTCGATCGGCAGCCCCATCTCACCCATGGCGGAGAGCATCTCGGCGCGCAGGTCGGAGTCGGCATCCACCGGCGGAACTGGGAAATAGCCGCCCTTGACGCCCGGACGGTGGCCCATATTGCCCTCGGGGTAGTCCTTCAGCGAAGAGCCAGGGCCCTCGATGGAGTCGAGCTGGTAGGTGCCGAAATTGCCGCCGGTGCCGAACTTGACGGAGTCGAAGATGAAGAACTCCGCCTCGGCGCCGATGAACGCGGTGTCACCGATGCCGGTGGACTTCAGATAGGCCTCGGCCTTCTTCGCGGTGGAGCGCGGGTCGCGGGCATAACCCTGGCCGGTAGCGGGCTCGATGATGTCGCAGAACAGGATCAGGCTCGGCTTGGCGGAGAACGGGTCCATCACCGCCGTCGCCAAGTCGGGCTGCAGGATCATGTCGGACTCGTTGATCGCCTTCCAGCCGGCGATCGAGGAGCCGTCGAACATGAAGCCGTCCTTCAGCGTATCCTCGTCGATGGTGGCGACGTGCTGCGCCGTGTGCTGCCACTTGCCCTTCGGATCGGTGAACCGCAGGTCGACATACTCGACCCCGTTCTCCTTGATCAGGTTGAGAACTTTCGCGACGGCGTCGTCGCTCTCGGCCTTCTTAGCCATGTGTTTTCCTTCGTCGTGTGTAAAGAAATTTTGTTACCGGCCTACCCGCGGAAGACCGGTGTCAGCCCCGCCCCGTCTACGCGCAGCGCCCGCATGTTTAGCCATGCGCGGCCCCGGCGACAATGGCCGTTCAGACCGCCGCCTCGCCTTTCTCGCCCGTGCGGATGCGGATTACTTCCTCGACCGGGGAGATGAAGATCTTGCCATCGCCGATCCGGCCCGTGCGGGCGGCGTTCATAATGGCCTCGACCGCGCGCTCGACCACGCCATCCTCACAGATGACCTCGATCTTCACCTTCGGCAGAAAATCCACCACGTATTCGGCGCCGCGGTAGAGTTCGGTATGCCCCTTCTGGCGCCCGAACCCCTTGGCCTCGACCACGGTAATGCCTTGCAGCCCGACTTCGTGCAGCGCTTCCTTCACTTCGTCGAGCTTGAACGGCTTGATGATCGCTTCGATCTTCTTCATCTGGTCCACGCCGAGCCGCAAGGCCCGCGTCCTCCTCTGTGTTTCCTGCGACAGCGCGAGTGCGCGCCAGCCAACGGGCTGACGGTTTCTGTTATAGCACGCCGCGTGCCAAGCCAATCAGGGGCGGAAATCCGTGGGGAAGTTATTTTACGGGCAGGTGGATCCGGCGCGCTGCCCCCGTGAATGGCGGCATTTGCCTAAAAACAAGGCAAGTTTGCCGCCGCCGCGTTAGGCAATATAGTCTGCGCCGCCGAAATCAGGATCCCGCCCGTGAAACCCGCCAATACCCTCCTCGCCCAGACGGGCACCACCATCTTCACCGTGATGTCCGCGCTCGCCATGCAGCACGGCGCGATCAATCTGGGCCAGGGCTTCCCTGACACCGAGGGGCCGGAAGACGTGGTCCGCGCCGCCGCGGCCGCGCTGCTCGACCAGCGCAACCAATACCCGCCGCTCACCGGCACGCCCGAGTTGCGCCAGGCCGTGGCGGCGGCGAATGCCCGCTTTTACGGGCTGAGCATCGACCCGGATTCGGGCGTGTGCGTCACCTCTGGGGCGACCGAGGCGATCACCGCCTGCCTGATGGCGCTGCTCAACCCCGGCGACGAGGTGGTGCTGATCGAGCCGCTCTATGACACCTACCTGCCGGTGGTGAAGCTGCTCGGCGCCATCCCGCGCCTGGTGCGGCTGGAGCCGCCGGGCTGGGCGCTGCCGCGCGCCGAACTGGCCGCGGCCTTCGGGCCGAAGACCAAGCTGCTGCTGCTCAACTCGCCGATGAACCCGACCGGCAAGGTGTTCACGCAAGAGGAGCTGGACTTCATCGCCGGGCTGCTCCGGCAGCACGATGCCTATGCGGTGTGCGACGAGGTGTATGAGCATCTGGTGTTCGCGGGCGCGCGGCATATGCCGCTGATGACCCTGCCGGGCATGGCCGAGCGCTGCCTGCGCATCGGCAGCGCGGGCAAGACCTTCTCGCTCACCGGCTGGAAGGTGGGCTATGTCTCCGGCCCGGCGGCGCTGATTTCGCTGGTCGCCAAGGCGCACCAGAATCTCACCTTCACCACCGCGCCGAATTTGCAGCGCGCCGTCGCCTACGGGCTGGGCAAGCCGGATGAGTATTTCGCCGGGTTGGCCGGGGCGCTGCAAGCCAAGCGCGACCTGCTGGATACCGGGCTGCGCCGCCTGGGCTTCGCCACCCTGCCCGCCAATGGCAGCTATTTTATCACCGCCGATTTCTCCAGCCTCGGCTTCGCGGGCGACGATGTGGCCTTCTGCCGCGCCATCACCGAACAGGCCGGGGTGACGGCGATTCCCGTCTCTGCGTTTTACGTCGACGCCCCGCCCCGGCATTACGCGCGCTTCGCGTTCTGCAAGCAGGACGAGGTTTTGCAAGCCGCATTGCAACGTTTGGAGCGCTGGGTGGCATCAAGACCATTGACGGCATCGCCCTGAGCGCGTTACGAGGCCCCACCCTGGATGGCGGACGTAGCTCAGTTGGTAGAGCGCCGGTTTGTGGTACCGGTTGTCGCGGGTTCGATCCCCGTCGTTCGCCCCAGGGGTTACCCACCCGCCCCGCCTGGAGGCGGGTTTTTTATTGGCCACATCCCCACGAAAAAACCCCGGCCTTTTGGGCCGGGGTTCGTGTTTTGGACGATCGCGTGGCGGCTTAGTGCAGCACGATCTCGACGCGGCGGTTCTGCGGCTCACGCACGTTCGGGCCGGTCGGCACCAGCAGGTGCGTCTCGCCGTAAGCGTGGATCTCGATCTCCGAGGCCGGCACGCCATCGGTAACCAGCTGCGCGGCCACCGCCTTCGCACGGCGCTCAGACAGGCCCATATTATATTGCGGGGTGCCCGAGGTGTCGGTGTAACCGGACACATCCAGCGTGGTGACGTTCTGGGTCTTGGAGTCAGACGCCGCCTGGGCGATGATCTGCGTCGCGCGCGGGGTCAGGTTGTACTTATCCCAATCGAAGAACACGAGATAGGTCTTGGCCGGAGCCGGGGCCGGAGCCGCCATCGGGGCCGGCGCGGGCGCCGGAGCCGGGGCCGCCGCAGGGGCGTTGAACAGCTGATAGCGCAGGCCGAGCAGGAAGGTATTGTAACTCTGCTGGCCCACCTTCACCGTACCCCCAATCGGGGACTGTCCCAACAGTCCAGGCACGGCGGCGCTGGAGATGCTGTAGTTCCGGCTCGCTGTCAGCTGCATGAAGCGATATTCCGCGGTGAGCGACAACCCCTGCACCCAAGGCAGCGGATAGGACACACCAGCGATCAGGTCATACGCAAAGCTGCCGCGCGTGCCACCGGCCGAGATGCCGGCCGCCCCGATATTCGGGCTGATCTTGGCCCATTGGTAGCCGACGCCAGCGCCGACATAGGGGAAGACCGGCCAGCCGGCGTCGATGTCATAGACCACGTTGACCATCGGGCCATAGGTATTGTCACCGCCAGAGACGCGGTAATGCCCACCCGCTACGTCGGCCTCATGCGCCGTGTTGCGGATGAAATCCATGCCCAACTGCACGCGCAGGCCATTGCCGAAGCCGTAACCGACATCAGCCACACCGGCATAGGATGGGCGCCAAAGGATTTTGCCAGAGACTGCGCCCCCGGTTACCGAAACATTCGTAGGGGTGAGGATGCTGGTGCCGGCGCCGAGATCGACAAACGGGCCGGTAACCGGCTGAGCATGGGCGGCAAGTGGCATTACGAGGCAGCTGGCCGCAGCAAGAGCGTAACGGAACTTCATGGTAGGCCTCCCTAAAATCCAAAGATTTTTTACGTCAAACAGACCAGATTTTCAGCATTTTTCGGCTCTCAGCCGGAATATTTGTCTCCACTGTGGCAAATATGCTTCGCCGCCACCGCCGCGCCGCTCACGCCAGGCGCGGTGGGTGCGGCGCGGGCAGAAACTCCTGCAGATGCGGCCACAACTCGCCATCCGGCGTCTTCACCAGATCCTTATGCAGCGTGCCGGCGAGCTTGGCCTGGGTTTCAGTATCCAGCTCCTGCTGGATCGCCTGCACCGTATGCGCGGGCGCGGCGATGATCAGCACATCAAACCCGGGGTCGGCCTGCAACCCGTTCAATTCATGAGCGACCTGCTGGGCAAACCGCCCGGCCTCCAGTTTCTGGGGATCATGGCGCGGCGTGATGCCGTGATGCGCCGTGGAATCGCTATGGAACGAGGCGCCGGGGCGGTCGCTGCGCAGGTCGGAGGATTGCTTATGCGCCGCCGCCGAGTCGATCCAGCGCTCGGTGTGCAAAACGTGATGCTCGTCTGGGCGGACAATGCGGGCGTGCTCGCCATCGGCGATGGCGACGAGGAAGCGCTTCGGTTTGGACATTTTTTATCCCTCCTTCGGGCTTGGCGAGCCTAGCCTGTCGGCCTCGCAAAGGGTTTGACCGAGATCAATATTTTACCGCGCCCGAGCGGCGGTTTGTGTTCCGCTGTTTAGCGCGCCGCGCCCGCCCGGGCTTATTCTGGCGGCAGAAAAACGCCTTGAGGTACCCCTAATCATGACTGAACCGCTTCGTCTCGTCGCGCTCGAAACTAGCCCGCCGGCCTTCCCCACCGAGGCCGCCGCCCGCATGGCCCGGGAGATTTTCGGCATCGACGGCACGGCGCATCCGCTTTACGGCGAGCGCGACCAGAATTTCCGCATCAAAACCGCCAGCGGCCCCGGTATCATCCTGAAGATTCTCGGCCCCACCGAGGACCCGCAGACCGTGGCGTTCCAGACCGAGGCGCTGGGCCATATCGCCATGATGGACCCCGCCCTGCCCGTGCCCCGCGTGCGCCGCACCGTGGCGGGCGAGGCCTATACGAGCATCCCGGATGAGCGCGGCATCCCGCATATCGTGCGCGCGCTCGATTTCCAGCCCGGCCGGGTGATGGACAGCGTCGATCCCTCCCCCGCGCTGCTGCGCCATGCCGGCGGCACGCTGGCCCGGCTCAACCTCGCGCTCAGCAATTTCTTCCACCCGGCGGCGGGGCAGCGGATCGTGTGGGATTTGCGCCGGGCCGTCGATCTGCGCCCCTCGACCGGACTGATCGAGGACGCCGAGACCCGCAAGCTGGTGGAAACCGTGCTTGACCGCTTCATCGCCTTTCTGCCGCAGATGTCGCGTCTGCGCCACCAGATGGCGCATAACGACCTGCACCCCGGCAATATGCTGGTGGACGAGGGCGCTACCGAAGTCACCGGCCTGCTGGATTTTGGCGACATGATCCACGCGCCGCTGGTGTTCGACGTGGCAGTGACCGCGGCCGAGACGGTGGGCGAGATGGCCCCGATCGATTACGGCACCGCGATCGTCGCCGGGTATGACGCGGTGATGCCGCTGCAGGATGCCGAATTCCCGGCACTGTTCGAGGCGATCATCGCCCGCCATGCGCTCATCACCACCATCCAGGCTTGGCGGCGGCATCACGACCCCGCGGGGGCCGAAAAGCTGGGCGCGCTCTCCGCCCTCGGCGCCCCGGCCATCGAAGCTTACCTCAGCGCCGGGCGCGAGGCCGTGGTCGCCAAATTCCGCGCCGCCGCCGCGGCCAAGCCGGGGGCTGGCAACCTGCTGGAGCGGCGCTTCCACGCGCTCGGGCGCGGTCTGGAGCTCTCGTATGACGAGCCGGTGCATCTGGTGCGCGGCGAGGGTGTGTTCCTCTACGCGCCCGATGGCACGCGCTTCCTCGACGCTTATAACAACGTGCCCTCGGTCGGCCATGGCAACCGCAAAGTGGCCGCCGCCATCGCCCGGCAGATGGAGACGCTGTGCGCCAACACCCGCTATCTGCACGAGAGCGTGGTGGAATATGCCGAGCGCCTGACCGCCACCCTGCCCGCCGGGCTGGATACCTGCCTGTATGTGAATTCCGGCTCCGAGGCGAATGACGCCGCCTACCGGATCGCCAAAATCGTCACCGGCCAGACCGGCGCGATCGTGGTGGAAAACGCCTATCACGGCGTCACCGACATCGCCGCGGCGCTCTCGCCCTATCATGGGCCGTTCGTGCAGCCGCTGGCCCCCTTCGTGCAAACCCTGCCCTCACCCGATAGCGGCGCCGACCCGGCGGTGGCGGCGCGGCAGGCGATCGCGGCGCTGCGCGAGAGCGGGCATGGCGTGGCCATGCTGCTGATCGATTCCGCCTTTGTCTCCAACGGCATCGTCGATGTGCCGCCCGGCTGGTTCGCCGCCGTGGCGGAGGAGGTGCGCAAGGCCGGCGGGCTGGTGGTGGGCGATGAGGTACAGTCCGGCTTCGGGCGCATGGGCGATGAATTCTGGGGCTTCGCCCTGCACAGCGTGGTGCCGGACCTCGTCACCCTGGGCAAGCCGATGGCCAATGGCCACCCGACCGGCATGGTCGTGGCGCCGCGCGCGCTGCTGAAAGCCTTCACCGACAAGATCGATTTTTTCTCGACCTTCGGCGGCAATCCGGTCTCGGCGGCGGCCTCGCTCGCCACGCTGGAGGAGTTGCAAAGCCGCGGCTTGCAGGAGAATGCCCACGCCACCGGCGAGATGCTGCGCCAGGGCATCCGCGCCCTCAACCACCCGGCCATCGCCGAGGTGCGCGGGCGGGGGCTGATGATCGGCGTGCAAATGGACGGCAGCGCGGCGCTGACCAAGGGGGTGGCCAACGCCATGCGCCGCAACCGCGTGCTCATCGGCACCGAGGGGCCACAGGGCAATGTGCTGAAGATCCGCCCGCCCTTGCCCTTCGGGCCGGCGCATGTGGAGATCTTCCTCGACGCGCTGCGCGCCAGCCTGCCTTAATCGAGGAAATCCAGCCCGATATCGAGCACCCGCGCCGAGTGGGTGAGCCATCCGGCGGAGAGCAGGTCCACCCTGCTCTCCGCGATGGCGGGGGCGGTCTCGGCGTTAATCCGCCCGGAGGCCTCGGCGATGGCTCGCCCGCCAATGCGGCGCACCGCCTCGCGCAGCGTCTCGGGCGTCATGTTGTCGAGCAAAATCGCATCCGGCCCGTGCGCCAGCGCCTCGTCGAGCTGGGCCAGTGTGTCCACCTCGATCTCGATCTTCACCAGATGCCCGGCGGCGGCGCGCGCACGCGCCATCGCCACCCCCACCCCGCCGGCGATGGCGATGTGGTTGTCCTTGATCAGAATGGCGTCATCGAGCCCGAAGCGGTGATTCGCCCCGCCTCCGGCGCGCACCGCGTATTTCTCGGCGAAGCGCAGCCCCGGCGTGGTCTTGCGGGTGCAAGTGATTTTCGCCCCGGTATGGGCGATGGCATCGGCAATGCCGCGCGTGGCCGAGGCGATGCCGGAGAGATGCCCTAGAAAGTTCAGCGCCACGCGCTCGCCGGTGAGGATGCCGCGCGCCGGGCCGTCGATATCGGCGATGATGTCGCCCGGCTGTAGCCGCGCGCCATCCTCCAGCCGCGGGGCGAAGCGGATCTGCGGATCCACCAGCCGGAAGGTGAGCCGGGCGAAATCCAGCCCCGCCACCACGCCGGGCTCGCGCGCCACCAGCGCCACGCGGGCCTGGGTGGCGGGCGGGATCACGGCGTCTGAGGTGATATCCCCGGCGCGGCCCAAATCTTCGAGCAGGGCGGCGCGCACGGCGGGTTCGATCATGATGTCGGGAAGCGAAAGCAGGGACATTACGCGGCCTTATGAAGAGAGTTCCGGAGCGGGGCGGAATCGGCACGGGCATGCGCGCCGACGGAGGTTTCGCGCGCCAGCGCCGCCTGGGCAATGCGCAACGCCAGCGCGGCGGCCGGGTTGGCGGGGGCCAGGGCGGCGAAGGCCTCGGCGGCATCGCGCAGCCCGGCGGCATCGCGCAGCACGCCCAAATGCACCGACATCAGCGCGCGCAGCGGCGCGGCATCCGGCGCCGGGGCTGGCGCCCGCGCGGGCAGGGCGCGGGCAGGCTTGGCCACCTGCCCCGCCATGGCGCGGCCCGCCGCCTCACCGCAGATCGCGGCTTCGAGCAGCGAGTTGCTGGCTAGGCGGTTGGCGCCGTGCAACCCGGTGCGGGCCACCTCGCCCGCCGCGAACAGCCCCGCGACGTTGCTGCGCCCCTCGGCATCCACCGCCACGCCGCCCATGTGGTAATGCGCCGCCGGGCGCACCGGGATGGGCTGGGTGGCGGGGTCGATGCCGGCCTCGGCGCAGATGGCGGCGATGCGGGGGAAGCGCGTGGCGAAGCGCGGGCCCAGGTTGCGGGCGTCGAGACAGACATGATGCCCGGCCTGGGCATGGGCGAACACAGCGCGGGCCACCACATCGCGCGGGGCGAGATCGGCGCCCTGCATGAAATAGGCCCCGGTTTCGTCGATCAAACGCGCGCCCTCGCCGCGCACCGCCTCGGAGATCAGCGGCAGCGCGCCGCCGCCCGGCGCGTCCAGCGCCGTGGGGTGAAACTGGATGAATTCGAGGTCGCGCAGCACCGCCCCGGCCTGCATGGCCAGCATCAGCCCCTGGCCGATGGCGCCTTGCGGGTTGGTGGAGTAGCGGAACAGCCCGCCAATACCGCCCGTGGCCAGCAGCACGCGGTCGGCCGCCAGGGTGAAGGCCTCACCGCCGCGCATGGCCAGTACGCCGCACACCCCGGCATCATCGGTGAAAATCTGGCGGGCGGTGGCGTCCAGCACGGTGACGCTGGGGGTGGCGCGCACGCGCTCGATCAGCGCGCGCAGGATTTCCGCGCCCGTGGCGTCGCCATTGGCGTGCAGGATGCGCGGGCGGGCATGCGCGGCCTCCAGCCCCAGCGCCAGCGCGCCAGAGGCCTTGCGGTCGAAGCGCACGCCCAGGCGCAGCAGTGTCTCCACCATCGCCGGGCCAGCGCCGATGATGCGCTCCACCGCCGCGCGGTCGCACAAGCCAGCCCCGGCGGCCAGGGTGTCGGCCACATGCAGGGCGGTGCTATCCTCCTCGCCAATCGCGGCCGCCATGCCGCCCTGGGCCCAGGCGCTGGCCGCCTGCGCGCCCAGGGGGCCGGCATTGAGCAGCGTGACCGGGTGCGGCGCCGCGGCCAGGGCAGCCATCAGCCCCGCCACGCCGCCGCCGATGATGACGATCGTTTGACGCCCAGAATCCGCGCTCATTTAACGGCGAGCATCCGCTCGACCGCGCGCCGCGCCGGGGCGAAATACTCGGCCGGGATCGTCACCTCGGTCTGCATCTCCTCAAGCGCCTTGCGGATGTTCTTCAGGGTGATCCGCTTCATGTGCGGGCAAAGATTGCACGGGCGCACGAACGCGGTGCCCGGATTGGCCTGGGCGATATTGTCGCTCATCGAGCATTCGGTGATCAGGGCCACGCGGGCGGGCTTCTGGTCGCGCACGTAATTCGCCATCACCGCGGTAGAGCCGGAGAAATCCGCCACCGCCACCACCTCGGGCGGGCATTCGGGATGCGCCAGGATGACGACGCCCGGATGCGTGACGCGCAGTTGCTCGATCTCCTGCGGGGTGAAGCGCTCATGCACCTCGCAATGCCCCTTCCAGGCGATGATCTTCACCGCCGTCTCCTTGGCCACGTTCTGGGCCAGGAATTCGTCGGGGAGCATGATCACCTCCGGCACGCCGAGCGATTCCACCACTTTTTTGGCGTTGCCCGAGGTGCAGCAGATATCACTCGCCGCCTTCACCGCGGCCGAGGTGTTGACATAAGCCACCACCGGGCGGCCGGGATATTTGGCGCGCAACAGGGCCACGTCCTCGGCGGTGATCGATTCCGCCAGCGAGCAGCCCGCCTGCGCGTCGGGGATCAGCACGGTCTTGGCCGGGTTCATCAGCTTGGCCGTCTCGGCCATGAAATGCACGCCAGCCAGCACGATCACGTCGGCATCGGCGGTCTCGGCCTCGCGCGCCAGGGCCAGGCTGTCGCCCACGATATCGGCCACGCCATGGAAGATCTCGGGGGTCTGGTAGTTATGCGCCAGGATCACGGCGCGGCGCTGGCGCTTCAGTTCCAGGATGGCCGCGGCATCCTCCGCCATGGTGGCCCATTCGATGGGCGGGATCACCCGGGAAACGCGGTCGTAAAGATCTAACGGCATCTCGCTCTCCTTTATACTCAGTATGAGTATAATTATCTCGGATGCGGTTATACTCACTCTGAGAATAACATGGCAAGACTTATTTCACGAGCGGCAGCTTGGTGCCCGAGACTCCACGCTCCTCCAGCACGGCGGCGCGGAAGCGCAGCAGCTTGGCCGGGCGCCCGGCGAGACCCGAGGTGCTCTTGCCGGTTTCCTCCACCAGTTCCTGCTGCTCGATGAAGCGGCGGAAATTGGGCTTGTGCAGGGTCTGCCCGGCCAGGGCCTCCATGGTCTGCTGCAACTCCAGCATGGTGAATTCATGCGCCAGCAGCTCGAACACCACGGGGCGGTATTTGATCTTGGCCCGCAGCCGGGCGATGGCGGTGGCCAGGATGCGGCGGTGGTCGTGCGTCATCTCCTTGCCGGGCACGGTCTCGCCCTCCCCCGCACGCAGGCGCCTTGCCTCCGGCACCAGCGCGGCCTCCCACAGCAGCTCGTAGCGTTGCAGCACCAGTTCCTCATTCCAGCCCCGCCCGCCCGTGCCGAACAGCCCGGCCACGCGCGATTGCCGGGCCGGATCATCGCCTGCCCAGCGCGCCAGACGGGGCAGGATTTCCGCCAGCACCGGCGCGGCGCGGTTGGCGCGGGCGTCCTCCCAGGGGAAATATTCGTACCAGCTATGCCACTCGGCGCCCGGATACTCGGTCACGGCCTGCCGGCTGAGGCCGAGATAGGAGATGGAAATGCTGCGCGCCGCCCCCGGAAGCTGCCCGGCGAAGGTGTAAAGCTGCTCGACATAGCCGGGCGCATGGTGCGTCTGCCGCTCCACCCAGGCGCGCAACCCCGTCTGCAGGGAGCGATGCCCCTCCTGCAACGGGCCTGAGGGCAGCGCCGTGCCAGCGTCGATGGTAAGCACGCGCGGGTCTCCATCCGTCACCGCGGCCAGCACCGCGATCAGCTCCGCCTGAACCATTCCGCTTTCCATACCGCTTTGTCGCGCATTTGCCGCCGCGCGAAAAGCCGTTCAGTCGAGCGATTTCTGGAAGCGCAGCACGCTCACCACCAGCATGATGGCGGAGAGCATGAACAACGCCAGGAAATCGGGCCACAGCACCGCCACCCCCACGCCCTTGAGGAACACCGCCCGCAGGATGACGATATAATAACGCAGCGGGTTGATGAGCGTGAACCATTGCAGCGCCACGGGCATGGCGGCGATGGGAAAGGCGAAGCCGGAGAGGATGAAGAACGGATTCACGATGAAGAAATTCAGCGCGAAAGCCTGCTGTTGCGTGCGTGATTGGGTGGAGAGCAGCAGGCCGAAGCCGATGGCGGCGAGCAGGAACAGGGTGGAGCCGAGCATCAGCACCAGCGGCCCGCCGATGAAGGGGATGTGAAACAGCAACGCCCCCAGCCCGGTGACGAGCGCGACATCGCCGAAGCCGATGAGGAAGAACGGCACCGTCTTGCCCAGGATGAACTCCACCCGGCCGATCGGGCTGACCATGATCTGCTCCAGCGTGCCCATCTCGCGCTCGCGCACCACGGCGAAGGCGGTCAGGCTGATCACTTGCATCATCGCCAGCGTGCCGATCACGCCGGGGATGAAGAACCAGCGATCGTCCAACCCCTCATTGAACCAAGGGCGCGCCTGTAGCGAGATATTCACCGCCCGCGGCGCCGCGCCGATTCCGCCGCCAACGGCCGGCGGCGCGCGTTCCTGCTCGAACACACCCACGATCTGACTGACATAGCCGAGCGCAATCAGCGCGGTGTTGGAGTTGGTGCCATCCACCGCGACCTCCAGCGGGGCGCCGGCGCCATTGGCGAACCCCTTGGCGAAGCCTGCATGGATGATGATACCCGCCACCGCCGTGCCGGTATTGATATCGCGGTTGAACTGCGCCTGGCTTGAGGGATAATCGACGATGTCAAACCGGCCCGTGGCGACGAAATGCGAGATCAGGGCGCGGCTGACCTGGCTGTTATCGAGGTCCAGCACCGCGGTGGAGACATGATTGACCGTGAAGGTGGCGGCATAGCCATAGATGACAAGCTGGATGACCAGCGGCGCGATCAGGCGCACCATCGCCCAGCGGTCGCGCTTGAGTTCGATGAATTCCTTCGCGAGCATGGCCAGAATGCGGTCGAACATGGCTAGTCGAGGCTCTTGCGGAAGGCGCGGGCGGCGGCGCGTATGATGAGCCCGGCATAGATCACCAGCGCCGCGATCGGCACCGCCATCTCCCAGAGCGAACTGCCCTTGAGAAACACCGCGCGCAGGATGGCGACATAATAACGCGCCGGGACAATCAACGAGACGGCCTGCACCGCCCGCGGCATCTGGTCGAGCGGGAAGGTGTAGCCCGAAAGCATCGTCGTCGGCAGCATGGTGAGCATGAGCGCGATCTGGCTGGCCCCGAGCTGGCTGTGAATCCGCACCGAGAGCAGATAGCCAAGCCCCATCACCACCAGGGCGAACAACGCCGTGGTGACGATGAGCGCGAACAGGCTGCCGCGAAATGGCACCTCGAACCAGAACGCCGCGACGGCAAGGCAGAACGCGGCATCTAGCAACCCGATGGCGAAATACGGCGTCATCTTGCCGAACATCAACTCCAGCGCGGTGACCGGGGTGGAGATAAGCTGCTCCATGGTGCCGCGCTCCCACTCGCGCGAGACGGTGAGCGAGGTGAGCTGCGAACCGACCAGCGCGAGAATGATGGCGACCACGCCAGGGACAATGAAATTGCGGCTGTCCAGCCCCTCGTTGAACCAGACGCGCGGCGAGAGATTGACCGTGCCCGCCGCCGAGGCGCTCACCGCATGCGCCGCCTGCCATCGCGCGTTCAGCGTGGCGTCGAGCTGCGCCACGATGCCCTGGGCGTAGCCGGTGGCGACATTGGCGGTGTTGGTGTCGGTGGCGTCGAACACGGTTTGCAGTTCGGCCCGCCCGGTGGTGAACAGCGTGCGCGTGAAGCCGACTGGGATGACCAGCGCGGCGGTGCAACTGCCGTGATCCATCGCCGCGCGCAACTCGCGGTCGGTGCCGAGCACCGCCACCGTCCGGAACCATTGCGCGGCGGTGAAGCTGTCCACAATCTGGCGGCTCAGGCTGCTCTGCTCCTGGTCATACACGCAGAGCGGCACGTGCTTGATGTCCAGGCTGACGCCGTAGCCGAGCAGGCCCATCTGCATCACTGGCATCAGCAGCGCGATGGCGAGGCTGCGCGGGTCGCGCCAGATCTGCAGCGTCTCCTTATAGGCGATGGCGACGAGGCGGCGTAGATTCATGCCGCCTCCGGCGCGCGGTGGCGGGAGACGAGGCGCACGAACACATCCTCAAGGCTTGGCGTGATCGGCATGGGCGGCCCGGCGGCGATGCCGCGCGCGGCCAGCAGCGGCGCCAGCGCGGCGGGGTCAGCCGCCGGGGCGAGCAGCACATGCAGCCGATCGCCAAAGATTGCCGCCTCGACCACTCCCGGCGCCGCGCGCAGCACGGTCAGCGCCGCGCCCAGCGTCGCGCTCTCCATTTCAAACAGCGCGCCGCCGAGATCGTGCTTGCGCAATTCGGTGGGGCTGCCCGCCGCCACCAGCCGCCCGCCATCGATCAGCACGATGCGGTTACAATACTCGGCCTCGTCCATGTAATGGGTGGAAACCAGGATGGTGACGCCATCCGCCGCCAGGCTGTTGATGAGGTCCCAGAAGCGCCGCCGCGCCTTCGGCTCCACGCCGGAAGTTGGTTCATCGAGGAACAGCACGGGCGGGCGGTGCAGGATGGCGCAGCCCAGGGCGAGACGCTGCTTCCAGCCCCCGGCCAGGGTGCGGACCAGCGCGGTCTCGCGCCCCTCCAGCCCGGCCATGGTCACGGCGAAGCGCATCCGCGCCGCCAGTTCCTCGCGCGGCACGCGGTAGATGCCGCCGAAGAAGCGCAAATTCTCGGCCACGGTGAGGTCGGCATAGAGCGAAAATTTCTGCGACATATAGCCGATATGCGCGCGCACCGCCTCAGGCTGGCGGGCGACATCGAAGCCCGCCACAATGGCCTCGCCCGCCGAGGGGCGCAGTAGCCCGCAGAGCATGCGGATGGTAGTGGATTTGCCCGCGCCGTTGGGGCCGATGAAGCCCACCACCTCGCCCTTGGCGATGTCGAGATCCAACCTATCCACGGCGGTGAAATCGCCAAAGCGCTTGCTCAGGCCGCGCGCATGCACCACCGGCGCGCCGTCGCTCATGATGCCGCCTGCGCGCCGGTGAGGGCGACGAACACATCCTCAATCCCCGGCGCCTCCGGGGTGATGGCGGTGTAGGCGATCCCCCGCGCGCCCAGGATGGCGGCAAATTCCCCGGCGCGGGCGGTGCTGTCAGCGCGCAGATTCACATGGTCGCCCTTGAGCAGCACGCCGAGCACGCCCGGCGCCTCGGCCAGCGCGGCGCGCACCGCGCGCGGGTCGGGCGCGGACACGGCGAGCAGGACACCGGGCATTGCCTGTTTGAGCCGCGCCGGCGTGTCGCACAGGCGCACCTTGCCCGCATGCATCAGGGCGAGGCGCGAGCAGCGTTCCGCCTCGTCCATATAGGCGGTGGAAAACATGATGGTGACGCCGGATTCGCGCAGATTGTAGAGAATGGCCCAGAAATCGCGGCGTGAGACCGGGTCCACGCCGGTGGTCGGCTCGTCCAGCAGCAGCACCGAGGGTTGGTGGATGAGCGCGCAAACCAGGCCGAGTTTTTGTTTCATCCCGCCCGAGAGCTGACCAGCGAGGCGGCGGCGGAACGGCGCCATGCCCGCCGCCTCCAGCAGCTCCGCCGTCCGCGCGCGGCGCTCCGCCGGCGCCCCCCCGAACAGCTCGGCGTAAAAAAAGATGTTCTCCGCCACGGTCAGGTCCTCATACAGGCCAAAGCGCTGCGGCATATATGAGAGGCGCGGCTTCACGGCCTCCGGGTCGGCCAGAACGTCGATACCATCGAGCGTGATGCTGCCCGCATCCGGGCGCAGCACCCCGGCCAACATGCGCATCAGCGTCGTCTTGCCCGCGCCATCCGGCCCGACCAGGCCGAAAATCTCGCCGCGGGCGATGCTGAGATCCACCCCGCTCACCGCCGCAAGCTCACCGAAATGGCGCGAGACGCCGCTGGCGGTGATCGCGATCCGGGCGCCCGCGCTGCTCATGGCCCCGGCGGCAGCAGCGCGATGCGGGCATCGGCCGGCATGCCGGGCAGCAGCTCATGGGTCGGGTTGTCGATGTCGATCCGCACCCGGTAAACCAGCGTGATGCGCTCGGCATAGGTCTGCACGGTCTTCGGCGTGAACTCGGCCTGTGGCGAAATGAAGCTGATATGGCCGTGATAGATCTTGCCCGGATAGGTGTCGGTGGCCACGTCCACCGCCTCGCCCAGCCGGATCTTGCCGAGGTCGGGCTCGTTCACATAGGCGCGCAGCCAGACATGGTCGAGATCGTCGAGCGTGAAGATCGCCACCCCCGGCCCGGCGAGTTCCCCCAACTCGGCCTCGCGCACCGCGATCACGCCCGCGAATGGCGCGGTGAGCGTGGTGTAGCCGAGCGTGATGTCATCGAGATGCTGCCTGGCCTGCGCGGCGGCGAGATCAGCCTGCGCCAGCCCGATATTGGCCGCGGCCTGCTGCGCCACGGCCTCATCATGCGCCAAAGTGGCGGCGGATTGCTTGGCCGCCGTCACCGCCAGATCGCGCGTCTGCACCGAGACCGCCTTGGCCGCCAGCAATTGCTGGGCGCGGGCGGCGTCACGCTGCTTCTCGGCCAGATCGGCCTGATCGCTGGCGATGTTGTGCTGCGCGGCGGCGAGGCTGCTCTGGTTCACCGCCACCTGGGCCTCGGCCACTTGCACATTGGCGCGGTCGATCTCGACCTGCTGGCGGTAGATCCGGTCGTCGAGCCGGGCCAGCACGGTACCGGCCCGCACCTCGGCGCCTTCGTCGAACGGCAGGGCCACGATGGGGGCCTGCACATTGGTGAAGCTGAGTACGCTCTCATGCGCCTCGATATTGCCCGAAACGATCACCTGCCCCGGCGCCGCGGCGCCAAACGGCCCCTGCCCGCCCGTATCGAGCCGCCATGCCGCATACAACCCCGCGGCGACAAGCAGCACCGCGAGCGCGGTAAGGGCACGGCGGAGGGTCATGCGGAACGGACCATGGGAAATATCGGCATCTGGCAAAACCGTAACGGCTTGATCATCGCCAAACCTTGACCTGCGTCAAGACGCGCTCAGCCCGGCGCGGCCAGCGCCATCGCCTTAACCTGCGCATAAACCATGCCGCCCACGGCGAGGCCCAGGCTGTCGAAGGATTTGCGGGTGATGCTGGAGAGCAGCCGCGTTTGCCCCACCGCCAACACGAGATTGACATGCGGGCCGGCAGCGGTCTCGGCGGAGAGAATACGCGCGGGCAGCGCATTGAGAATGCTGCTGTCCCAGGGCTCGGTTTTGGCGATGCTGACATCGCTGGCACGAACCCTTAGCCGCACCGCCGCACCCGCTGGCCCGTGCCATCCGGGCACGGTAAGCGCCACCCCCGCCCCGGCGCAGGTGGTGAGGTCATAAATTTCGTCGTAAGCCTGGGCGCGCAGTTCCAGCACCATGGCGGCGTCGCGCCTGGCGGCGAAGGGCAACGCCGGGTCGGTGAGCAGCGCGCCGAGCTCTCCGCGCGCGGCGATCCGCCCGCCGGGGCGCATCAGCAGCAGATAATCGGCGATCTGCTCGATCTCGGCGAGGTCGTGCGAGACATAGACCGCGGGCACCGCGAACAACCGCGAGACCTCGCGCAGACGGGGCAGGATCTGCTGCGCCGCCTCGCGGTCGAGCGCGGCAAGGGGTTCGTCGAGCAACAGCAGACGCGGCTGGGCCAGCAGGGCGCGGCCAATGGCGACGCGCTGGCGCTCGCCACCCGAGAGCCCGGCCGGGGCGCGGGCGAGCAACGGTTCCAGCCCCAGGGCGTCGATCACCGCAGCATCGGTAATGCGCGGCGCGCCCTTGGCCCGGCGCAGGCCGAAGCGCAGATTCTCCCGCACCGAGAGATGCGCGAACAGCCGCGCCTCCTGAAACACCATGCCCAGCGCCCGCCGGTGCGGCGGCAGAAATATCGGCCCCTCCTGCCAGATTTCGCCGTCCACGCGCAGCGCCGCGCCGGGCAGGCGCAGCAGCCCGGCCAGGCAGCGCAGCAGCGTGGTCTTGCCGCAGCCCGAGGGGCCGAACAGCCCGGTAATGCCCGCTGACGGGGCCTCAAACGCCACATCGAGCGCGAAGCCCCCGGCATCACCCGCGAAGCGCGCGGCGATCAGGCGCGCAGCCGCGCCATGCGCGCCTCCGCCCGTAAGGTGACGAGAATGACACCGAAGGAGAACACCGCCATGCCTGCGGCCAGGGCTCCGGCCTCGGGCCAGCGCAGCGTCTCCACATCGTTGAAGATGACGATGGAGAGGACCTCGGTCTTGCCGGGGATGTCGCCGCCCAGCATCAGCACCATGCCGAATTCGCCCAGCGTATGCGCGAAGCTGAGGATCGCGCCAGTGACGATGCCGCCGCGCGCCAGCGGCAGGATGACGAACACGAACGCGTCCCACGGCGCGGCGCGCAGGGTGAGCGCGGCCTCCCACGGGGCCGAGCCGATAGCGGCGAAGGCGCTGCGCACCGGCTGCACCATGAAGGGCAGCGAGCAGACCACCGAGCCGATGACGAGACCCGTGAAGCTGAAGGCCAGCGTGTGCAGCCCGGCCAGCGCCAGCAGCGGCGCCAACGGGCCATGCGGCCCGAGCAGGATGAGCAAATAGAAGCCCAGCACGGTCGGTGGCAGCACCAGCGGCAGCGCGATCACCGCGCCCAGCGCCTCGACCCACCAGCCCCGCCCGCGCGCCAAGCCCCAGGCGAGGGGCACGCCCAGCAGCAACAGCAGCGCCGTACTCAGCCCCGCCAGTTCCAGCGTGAGGGGGATGGCGGCGGGCATCGCGGCTTAGGGCGTGGTGCCGTAGCCGTAGCCGCGGATGATCGCACGCGCCTCCGGCGTTTGCAGATAGGCCAAAAAGGCGCGGGCGGCGGGGTCATCTTCTCCGGCTTTCAGCAGCGCGGCGTCCTGCATGATCGGCTGATACAGGCTCTGCGGCACCACCCAGGCGGAGCCGGATTTATCCTGCAACACTTCGGAGAGAGCGACAAACCCCAGCTCGGCATTGCCGCTGGCGATGAACTGATAAGCCTGGGCGATATTTTCGCCGGTGACCAGCTTGGGCGCCACCGCGGCATACACGCCCAACGCCTTCAGCGCCTGCACCGCCGCCGCGCCATAAGGGGCCGATTGCGGGTTGGCGATGGCGAGATGGGTGAAATGGCCCGTCTGCAACACTTGGCCCTGGGCATCGACGAAGCCGGGCTGCGCGCTCCACAGCGCCAGCCGGCCAACAGCGTAGGTGAACACGCTGCCCGGCACGGCCAGCCCCATCGCCGCGAGCTTCCGCGGGCGCGCGGCGTCGGCCGAGAGGAACACCGCATAGGGCGCGCCCTGGGTGATTTGCGCCAAAATTTGTCCCGAGGCGGCGAAGCTCAATACCAGGGTGTCACCGGTCTTCTGCTCGAAGGCGGCGGCGAGGCGCTTGGCCGGCACGGTGAAATCCGCCGCCACGGCGACCGAGGTCTCCTCCGCGCGGGCCGGGGCAGGCCGCAGACCAAAAGCCACGATGCCGAGCGCGGCGAGCATCGCCAACTGGCGGCGGGAGGGGGGGCGCGGCAATGTCATGGGCGTCTCCGGCAAGATTGTTCGGCCCGCAAAGCCCCGGGCATGCGCTCCGTGTTTACCCTCAAAGCCCGAATCGCGGCAACGCGGCACTTGCCTTGAGGGCGGGAGCCTTCCTAAACTCGCGGCGGCGGGGTGCGCTCCCGCGCCAGCAAAAATCACAGGAGGATTTCGACGATGTCCGCGCTTCTCGAAGGAGGCTGCGCATGCGGCCAGATCCGTTACGAATGCACCGCCGAGCCACTATTCACCGCGCATTGCCATTGCCGCGACTGCCAGCAGGCCTCGGGCGGCGGAATGGCCACCGTGAGCGGCGTGCCGAGCGCCGCCTTCCGGGTGACGAAGGGCACGCCGAAATCGTTCCACTACGCCGGCAATAGCGGCAAGGGGCTGGACCGCAATTTCTGCCCGAATTGCGGCGCGCGGCTGTACACCAATAATCTCGGCGCGCTGCCGGATGTGACCTTCATCGCCGTCGGCAGCCTGGACGATTCGTCGAAGGTGAACCCGACCATGCACATCTTCACCGCCAGCGCCCAGCCCTGGGACAAGATCACGGACGGCCTGCCGCAATACCCCGGCATGCCGGGGTGAGCGGGCGTTAAAAGCTGCGCGCCAGCATATAAACGGCGACGACGCAGATCAGCTCCGCGAAGACGGTGGTGAGCCGACCGCGCTGGGCGGCGAGCCCCCGCGCGGCCATCGACCCGGCCACGCCGCCAAAAATGCCGCCCGCGATGAACAGCGCGGCCAGCAGCCAGTCCACCAGCCCGGAGAGGGCGTAATTCGCCGCCGTGGTCAGGCCGAAGGCGGTGACGGCGACAAGAGAGGTGGCGACGGCGTTGAGGATCGGCATGCCGGTGGAGCCGATCAACCCCGGCACGATGAGAAACCCGCCGCCAATGCCGAAGAAGCCCGAGAACGCCCCGGTGCCGAAGCCAAACGCGGCCACGCGCGGGGCGCGCTCGCGGTCGCAATCGGCGCCCAGGGTCTCGGGCGCGTGGCGATGGCGCAGCATCAGCGCCGCCACCAGCAGCATCAGCAGCGCGAACAGGAACAACAGATGCTGCCCGTTGAAGGCCTTGCCCGCCGAGGAGCCGAGCGCGGCGCCCAGAATTCCGGCCGCCGCGAACACGCCGCCGCATTTCCAGCGCACATTGCCCGCGCGGGCATGGTGGAACAGCCCGGTGGCGGCATTGGCGGCCACGGCCAGGGCCGAGGTGCCAATGGCGATATGCGGGTCATGCACGCCGACGACATAGAGCATCAGCGGCACCGCCAGGATCGAGCCGCCGCCCCCCACCAGCCCGAGTGTGAAGCCCACCGCCCCACCCGAGAGCAGGGCCAAAGCGCTATGCAGCAGGTCCATATTCATTGCGGTTACAGCATGTTCAGCGGCAGCTTCAGATAGCTGACTCCGTTTGTTTCCGCGGGCGGGAAATGCCCGGCGCGGATATTCACCTGTACTGAGGGCAGCAACAGGCGCGGCATATCCAGCTTGGCGTCGCGCGCGGTGCGCATGGCGGTGAAGGCCGCCTCGCTCACGCCGTCATGCACATGAATGTTGCCCACGCGCTCGGCGGCGATGGTGGTCTCCCACACATAGTCGTCCCGCCCCGGGGCTTTGTAGTCGTGGCAGAGGAACAGCCGCGCCTGCCCCGGCAAAGCCAGCAGGCGGCGGATGGAGCGGAACAGCTGCGCGGCATCGCCGCCGGGGAAATCGGCGCGGGCGGTGCCATAATCGGGCATGAACAGCGTGTCGCCGGCGAACACCGCATCGCCGATCACATAAGCGAGATCAGCCGGAGTATGGCCCGGCACATGCAGCGCGATGGCGGGTACACCGCCAATGGCGAAACCCTCGCCATCCTTGAACAAATGGTCGAACTGGCCGCCATCACGCGCGAACTCACCGCCGAGATTGAAGATCCTGCCAAACACCTGCTGCACCGCGGCGATATGCTCGCCGATGGCGATGCGTCCGCCGCATTGTTTCTGGATGTAGGCGGCGGCGGAGAGGTGATCGGCATGGGCGTGGGTTTCCAGCAGCCAATCGAGCTGCAGCCCCGTCTCGCGCAGGAAGGCGATCACCGCGTCGGCCGAGCGCGTGGCGGTGCGGCCCGAGGCGGGGTCGAAATCGAGCACGCTGTCGATCACCGCCGCGCGCCCCGCAGCGGGGTCGTAGACGACATGTGTGGCGGTGAAGGTCGCCTCGTCGAAAAAACTGCGCACCAGGGCGCGCGCGGCGCTGGTGGCGTCGATCTGTGCGGCGGCGGCGGCGAGGGCGGTGTCGGTCATGGTGTATCCGGTTTGCGAATGGCGACGAGATCGATGAGCGCCGACATGCCGGCATGCGCCTTGCCTTCGGCGATCACGCTATCATGCGCGCGCAGCTCGGCGATCTCCATGTCGGCGAAGGCCTCGCGCAGCTGGGCTTCGGTGTAGAGCTGGTCGATCTCCGGCGGGCCGCCGGTGTTGAAGCCGCGCTGCTCCGGGCGGTAGCCCTGCATCAGCAGCACCCCACCCGGTTTGAGCGCGCGCTTGAGATGGCTGAAGAAGGCCGGGCGCTCTGCCGGAACGATGAACTGCACGAAGATGGCGGCCACCACATCGAAGGCCGCTTCCGGCCAGGCCCAGCTTGTGACATCCGCCCGCTCCCAGCGCAGGCTCACCCCGCGCGCGGCGGCGAGGCGCCTGGCCTTGGCGATGGCGGCGGGGGAAATCTCGGTGGCGAGCACATCCGCCCCCAGGCTGGCGAGGAACACCCCGTTGCGGCCCTCGCCATCGGCCACGCTGAGCACGCGCGCCCCCGGCTTGATCCGCCCGGCCTGCGCCGCGAGAAACGCGTTTGGCGCCTCGCCGAACACGTAATCCTCGGTCGCGGCGAAGCGCTGTTCCCAGAATTCGGCGCGGGGGAGCTGTGCCATCTCAGTTAAACGCGCAGCCGGATTTCAGGCCGAGCTTCTTCAGGATCAGCGCCGCCGGGCAGAAGCCGGAAAACCCGGTTTGCAGCAGATTGAGCCCGACAAAGGCGGTGAGCAGCAGCCACCAATGCGAAAACGCCAGGCTCAGCCCGAGGCTCAGCAGCACCATGAAACCGGCGAACGAAAATACGGCTCTATCAATGTTCATCGTCAACTCCTTAAGGGGATAGAAACGGGCGGGTCCATTGCACGATCTGCGCGGCGGCCATCGCCCCGGCCTGCTGCGCGGCGAGCTTGCCGCCCGAAAACAGCATCAGCGTGGGGATCGAGCGGATGCCGTACCGCGCCATCGTCTCGGGCGCGGTGTCGGCATCCAGTTTCAGCAGCCGCGCGCGCGGCTCCAGCAGCGCCGCCGTCTGGGCGAATTGCGGCGCCATGGCGCGGCAGGGGCCGCACCAATTGGCCCAGACATCGACCAGCACGGGGATGCCGTCATGCGCCACATGCCGCGCCAGCCCCGCCTCGTCCACCGCCTGGGGCTGGCCAGTGAACAGCTTCTTGCGGCAGGCGCCGCAGATCGGGCCATCGGCCAGCTTGGCGGCGGGCACACGGTTGAGCGTGCCGCAGGCGGGGCAAACCAGGGTGAGCGCGGTCATGGTGGACCCTAGTGGCCTCCATTCTCGAATTTGTGGATGCGGGCCATCTTCAGCATCAGCCGCTCATAAAAGGGCTCACTCTTGCCGACCTTGATCTTGTGCAGGAAGTATTTCTCGAACCCGATTTTGGCCAGATGCACCCATTTGCCCTGCGCCGCCCAGTTGGCGTTACGCGGCGGCAGCTGCGGCTGCGCCACGAAAGCGACGCCGGTATCACCGAAATCGGCGAGACAGATGGCATTCCAGCTCGGCTTGATGGAGGCTTCGCCGCCGCGCAGCATGGCGCCCAGATTATGCGCCGTGGCAGTGACCATCGACTCGATCATGAACCCGGTCTTGGGCACCCCGACGGGCACGGGCGTCTTCCCGGTGGGCGGAATCGCGACGCACACGCCAATGGAGAACACGTTGCGGAAGGTCGGGTTGCGCTGATAGCCATCGGCCAGGATGAAGCCGCGCGGGTTGGTCAGCCCTTCAATGCCATGCACCGCCTTCACGCCGCGGAAAGGCGGCATCATCATCGAGAAGCCGAAATCCATCTCATGCGTGGTCTTGACGCTGGCATCGTCGTTCAGCTCCTCCACGCTCATATGGCCTTCCGTCACCTCCTTGACGCGGGCGTTGGTGACCCATTTGATGTGACGGTTGCGCAGCGCGCTCTCCAGCAGCCCCTTGGTGTCCCCCACGCCGTCGAGGCCGAGATGGCCGATATAGGGCTCGGAGGTGACGAAGGTCATCGGGACCTTGTTACGGATTTTACGGCGGCGCAGTTCAGCGTCGAGCACGAAGGCGAACTCATAGGCCGGGCCGAAACACGAGACGCCCTGCGCGGCGCCGACGACGATCGGGCGCGGATTCTTGCAGAATTCCTCAAACGCCGCATAGGCCTGCTCGGCATGGCCGGTTTCGCAGATCGACTGCGTATGCGCCTGCGGGCCGAAGCCGGGGATCTCGTCGAAGGCCAGCTCAGGGCCGGTGGCGATGATCATGTAGTCATAGGCCAAAGATTCGCCGCTCTTGAGCTGCACGCGGTTTTCGGCCGGATGCACGCGCTCCGCCCCCTCGGTGATGAAGCGGATGTTCTTCTTCGCCATCACCTTGGTCAGATCGACCTCGATCTCCCGCCGCTGGCGCCAGCCCACCGCAACCCACGGGTTGGAGGGATAAAACTGATAGGTCGCCCCCTGGCCGATCACCGTGATCCGGTCTTCCGGACGCAGCTGCTCCGACAGCTCATACGCCATCAACGTACCGCCCAGCCCTGCGCCCAAGATAATGATTTCAGCCATAAATTTCTTTCCCCCAGCGATTTTCGTGTTGCAGATATATTCCATAATTCGTATATTCGCAACTATGAATATTGATCCAAACCTCATGCACAGCGCCGCCGATCAGGCGAGTGACTTGCTGAAGTCTCTGGCCAATTCGCACCGGCTGATGATTCTTTGCCAGTTGCTGGAGGGCGAGCGCTCCGTGGGAGAGTTGGCGGCGTTCCTCGATTTGCGCAGTTCCACCGTGTCGCAGCATCTGGCGCTGTTGCGGCGCGAGGGGCTGGTGGTGGCGCGGCGCGAGGCGCAGACAATCTATTACGACATCGCCAGCCAGCCAGCGCGGCGGATTTTGGAAACGCTGTTCGAATTGTTCTGCGCCCCCGAAGCCGCCCGCCTATGCGGCGCCGAGCCGGACACTGCCGGCAAACACTAATCACTCAACTAGAACTATCAAGGATAACCCAATATGCTGTTCTTCACCGGAAAAAAAACCGATCTGCGCGACTTCACCCCGCGCGAACTGGAAGCCGCACTGGCCAAGGGCGAGGTGATCCTCGTGGATGTGCGCGAGCATGGCGAGCATGCCGATGTGCGCATTGAGGGCGCGATCTGCCATCCGCTCTCCAGCTTCAACCCCAAGGCCCTGCCCGCGGGCAATGTGGTGCTGCATTGCGGCGTCGGCCGGCGCTCGGCCATGGCCGCCGAACATTGCGCCAAGGCCGGGGTCAAGATCGCGGGGCATCTGGCGGGCGGCCTTAACGCCTGGGTGCAGGCTGGCCTGCCCGTCAAGACCAACTAAAACCGCCGCGCGCAAAAACAAACTGGGAGCCGTCACCATGTCCGTCCTCCGCTGGGCGCTCGCCCTGAGCCTCTGCGCCGCCGCGGCGCAGGCGCAGCCGACGAGCTTTACCGTGGCCACCGCCAGCATCGCCGACCAGAAGGCTGTGTTCGCCACAGTGGAGGCGGTGCATGTCGTGCCGGCGCGCGCGCGCATCGGCGGCACCATCACCACCTACACGGTGCAGGATGGCGACATGGTGCAGGCCGGGCAGCAGATCGCGATGGTCGCCGACCCGGCGATGGCCCAGCAACTCGCCGCGCTCAGCGCCGACATCACCGCCGCGCGCGCCCAACTCGCCCAGGCCAATACCGACCTCGCCCGCGCCCAGAAACTGGTGGGCGAGGGCGCGGTGTCGCGCTCGGTGTTCGACCAGGCGCGGACGGAGGTGAACGTCGCGCAGGCGACGCTGAAGGCAAAAACCGCCGCGCATGACGCGCTGGCCCAGCAGATCAACGAGGGGGCGGTGCTCGCCCCGGTGGCTGGCCGCGTGCTGCACACCCCGGTGACGCAGGGCACGGTGGTGCTGGCGGGCGACACGGTCGCCAGCATCGCCGAGCAGGATTACGTGCTGCGCCTCGATGTTCCTGAGCGGCACACGCGCTATCTGCATCTTGGCGATCCGGTGCGCATCGCCGGAGATCCGCCGCGCTTCGGGCGGATCAGCCTGATCTATCCGCAGGTCACGAATGGCCGAGTCGAGGCCGACGCCACCGCGCCGGATATTGGCGGCTATTTCGTCGGCCAGCGCATTGAGGTCTGGGTCTATGCCGGGTCACGCCCAGGCATCGTCATCCCGGCCAGCTTCATCGATACCCGCTTCGGCCTCGATTACGCCGATCTGCGCGCGGCGGATGGCAAGGCGGTCGCCGTGCCGATCCAGCGCGGCGCGCCGCAGCCCACGCCCGGCCTGCCGGATGGCGTCGAGATCCTCACCGGCCTGAGCGCCGGCGATGTGCTGCTTCCGCCGGGCAGCGCGCCATGAGCCTCGGCATTTCCGGTGCGCTGACCAAGCGCTTCATCCGCTCCCCGCTCACCCCGCTCTTCCTGATCGCCGCAGTGGTCTGCGGCCTGATCGCGCTGACGACCATCCCGCGCGAGGAGGACCCGCAGATCCACGTGCCGATGGTCGACGTGATCGTGAACACCGATGGGCTGAAGGCCTCGGATGCGGTGGAACTGGTGACCAAGCCGCTGGAGGTGGTGCTGCGCGCCATTCCGGGCGTGGAGCATATCTATTCCACCACCGTGGACAACCATGTCACCGTCACCGCGCGCTTTGTCGTCGGCACCAACGAGGATAAAGCGGTCCTGCTGGTGAACGACAAGATCCGCGCCAACATGAACCGCATCCCGATCGGCATCCCTGAGCCGATGGTGGTCGGGCACGGCATCGATGATGTCGCCATCATCACCCTCACCCTCAGCCCCAAACCCGATGCCGCCAATCGCTGGGACTACGCCGGGCTGACCGATCTCGCGCAGAAGCTCCAGGGCGAGATGATCAAGATCCCGAATGTGGGGCTCACCTACATCTCGGGCGAAGATCCCGAGCAGATTCGCATCGAGCCCGACCCTGAGAAGCTGGCGCTGTATGGGGTGACGCTGCAGCAGCTGGTCGCCCGCGTGCAGGAGGCGAATGACGTGTTCTCGGCCGGCGTGGTGCGCGAGAACGGGCAGATGCCCGGCGTGGATGTCGGGCATACCCTGGACGGCGTGCCCGATATCGGGCTGCTGCTGGTGACCACGCGCGACGACCGCCCGGTTTATGTGCGCGACGTGGCGAAGGTGGTGTTCGGCCCGGCGCCGCAGGAGGAGCGCGTCTGGGCGCTGACGCGCGACAAATCCGGCTGGGGCCAGGCCCCGGCGGTCACGCTGGCAATCGCCAAGGTCTCCGGCTCCAATGCGGTGAACGTGGCGAAGGCCGTGCTGGCGCAGGTGAAGACGCTGCAAGGCCAGTTGATCCCCGGCGATATCCGGGTGCAGGTGACGCGCGATTACGGCCAGACAGCAACGCAGAAGGCCAATGAGCTGCTGTTCCATCTGGCGCTGGCCACCATCTCCATCATCCTGCTGATCGGCTTCGCGCTGGGCTGGCGCGAGGCGGCGGTGACGGCGGTGGTGATCCCCTCAACCATCCTGCTCACCCTCTTCGGCGCCGAGATGATGGGCTACACCATCAACCGCGTCTCGCTCTTTGCCCTGATCTTCGCCATCGGCATCCTGGTGGATGACGCCATCGTCGTGATCGAGAACATCACCCGCCACTGGGCGATGCATGACGGGCGCAGCCGCATCCAGGCCGCCATCGAGGCGGTATCAGAAGTCGGCAACCCGACAATCGTGGCCACGCTCACCGTGATCACCGCGCTGCTGCCGATGCTGTTCGTGAGCGGGCTGATGGGGCCTTATATGTCGCCGATCCCGGCGGTCGCCTCGGTGGCGATGGTGTTCTCGTTCTTCGTCGCCATGATCATCGCGCCCTGGCTGATGCTGAAGGTTTCGGGCAATGCCCCGGCCGCCGCGCATGCCGAGCACGCCGATAGCCACCTGACCCGGCTGTACATCCGCATTGCCCGCCCCATTCTGCAAACCCGCAAGCGGGCGCTGCGCTTCCTGCTGATCGTCGGTGGCGCCACCATCGTTGCCTGCTCGCTGTTTTATTTCGACCTGGTGAAGGTGAAGCTGCTGCCGTTCGACAATAAATCAGAGCTGGACGTGGTGCTCAACCTGCCGCCGGGCGCAGCGCTGGAGGATACTGAGCGCACGCTGTTCGCCGCCGCGCGCATCGCTGGGCAGATGAAGGAAGTGACCTCGATGCAGGTCTATGCCGGCACTGCCGCGCCCTATGATTTCAACGGTCTGGTCCGGCATTATTACGCCCGCCAGTCGCCCGAGCTGGGCGAGCTGCATATCGTGCTGGTCAACAAGGATGACCGCTCGCGCCAGAGTCACGCCATCGCCGTGGCGCTGCGCCAGCAACTCGACAAAAACATCCCGCTGCCGCCCGGCGGCGTGATCAAGGTGGTCGAGGTGCCACCCGGCCCGCCGGTGATCTCCTCACTGCTGGCCGAAATCTATGGCCCGACGCCGGAGATGCGCCTGGCCGAGGCGCAGCGCGTGAAGAAGATCTTCGAGTCCATCCCGTATATCGTCGACGTCGATGACAGTTACGGCCTGCCGCCGCCACGCCTGCAAATCAGCGTGGACCAGGACGAGTTGGAATATTTCCACGTACAGCAAGCCGATGTGAACCAGACGCTGCGTGACCTCTTCCTGGGCGAAGGCATCGGCTACTCCTATCGCGGGGCCGACCGGCCGCCACTGGAAATCGCCATCGGCCTGCCCAAGAGCGGCCTGACCTGGGATGACGCCGTGGCATCCACGCCCGTGCCGGCCAACACCTTGCCGGGGTCGCGCGGCGTGGTTGAGCTCGGCCAGGTGGTGAGCGCGCAAATGGTTCAGGGCTCGCGCGCCATCTATCGCCGCGACGGGCATTTCGCCGACATGGTCACGGCCGAGATGGCGGGCCAATTCGAGGCGCCGATCTACGGCATGTTCGCGGTGGATTCCGCGATCGAGAAATCCGCCTGGACCGGCCTGCCAAAACCCGAAATCCGGTTCTTCAGCCAGCCGCGCGACGAGGCCAAGCCCTCGCTGCTGTGGGATGGTGAATGGCAGATTACTTATGTCACCTTCCGCGACATGGGCATGGCGTTCGGCGTCGCCATTCTTGGCATCTATGTGCTGGTGGTCGCGCAGTTCGGCAGCTTCAAGCTGCCGCTGGTGGTGCTCACCCCGATCCCCCTCACCCTGATCGGCATCATGCTCGGCCACTGGCTGCTGGGGGCGGATTTCACCGCCACCTCGATGATCGGCTTCATCGCGCTCGCCGGCATCATCGTGCGCAACTCCATCCTGTTGGTGGATTTCATCCGCCACCGGCAGGCCTCGCACCGGCCGCTGCGTGATGTGCTGCTGGAGGCGGGGGCGATCCGCGCCAAGCCGATCCTGCTCACCGCGCTGGCGGCGATGATCTCGGCGGCGACGATCCTCTCCGACCCGATCTTCCAGGGGCTGGCGACGTCGCTGCTATTCGGTCTCGCCTCCTCCACGCTGCTCACCCTGCTTGTCATCCCGGCCATCTACGTGGTGCTGCGCGATGACAACCGTCCCGCTTCCTGAAAGGAGATTTGAACCATGATCCAGGACTGGCCCGAGCTGATCGAGAACATGAATGGCGGCTTGAAGGCCCTGCGCCAGGGCGCGCCGGATGTGATGAAAGGGTTTTCCACCCTCGCCCAGGCCGCGCTCGGCGGTACCGTGCTCGACAAGAAGACCAAGGAGCTGATCGCGCTCGCCATCGCCGTGGCCGTGCGCTGCCAGCCCTGCATCGCCTATCACGCCGAGGCGGCGGCCAAGCATGGCGCCTCGCGCGAGGAGGTGCTGGAGACCATGGGCATGGCTGTCTACATGGGGGCCGGCCCCTCAGTGATGTATGCCGCGCAAGGGCTGGAGGCCTTTGACCAGCTGAAGGCGGCGCAAGCGGGCTAAACGACCCCAGCGACGAACAGAGCCCCGGCAACGCAGGGTGGCCCATCGCCGCCCTGCGTGTTTTTTTGCCCGGCTGGCAGCGCCTTATTTTCGAAATTCATCCAAATAACGATATTATAAATTTTATCGCCTGCCCTTTTTATCAAATGATCAATTTCCACCGCCGCACCGCCGTGCCGGCCTGGCGCCGTTGATCGTGCCGCAGCGCAAAAAATCATCGCGCAACAAGCCCCTGCTACAATACCGCACCGCACCATCTCGCCCTGGCCGTGGGCTGGCACGGCGCTTGCTGTACCTGCTGGGCGGACCGCAGAAAAAAACATCCAAGATAGACCAAACAAAACCAGCTTTGGAGGAAATCGATGGCCTTGCTTGATCGTTCCGAATGGTACGACATCGTCCGTTCGACGAATTGGACGCCCGGTTACGTAAGTGACGCGGAGCTGTTCCCCGATGTGATGACCGGTGCCCAGGGCATACCGGCCGAGACATGGGAAACTTATGACGAGCCCTACAAGACGTCTTACCCCGAATATGTGCGCATTCAGCGCGAGAAGGACGCCGGCGCCTATTCGGTGAAGGCCGCCCTTGAGCGCAGCCAGATGTTCACCACCGCCGATCCGGGCTGGCTCTCGATTCTGAAGGCGCATTACGGCGCGATCGCGCTCGGCGAATACGCGGCGATGAGTGCCGAGGCCCGCATGGCCCGCTTCGGCCGCGCGCCGGGCATGCGCAACATGGCCACGTTTGGCATGATGGACGAAAACCGCCACGGCCAGCTGCAACTCTATTTCCCGCATGAGCATTGCCCGAAGGACCGCCAGTTCGACTGGGCGCACAAGGCCTATCACACCAATGAATGGGGTGCGATCGCGGCACGCCATACCTTCGACGACCTGTTCATGGCCCGCTCGGCCACGGATATCGCGGTGATGCTGACTTTCGCTTTTGAAACCGGCTTCACCAACATGCAGTTCCTCGGACTCGCCGCGGATGCCGCGGAGACCGGCGACTACACTTTCGCCAGCCTGATCTCCTCGATTCAGACCGATGAATCGCGGCACGCGCAGATCGGCGGTCCTGCCTTGCAGATCCTCATCGCCAATGGCCGCAAGGCCGAGGCGCAGAAGCTGGTGGACGTGGCGATCGCCCGCGCCTGGCGCCTGTTCGCGCTGCTCTCCGGGCTGTCGATGGATTATTACACACCGATCGAGCACCGCAAGCAATCCTTCAAGGAGTTCATGCAGGAGTGGATCGTCGGCCAGTTCGAGCGCAGCCTGATCGATCTCGGCCTCGACCTGCCCTGGTATTGGGACAAGATGATCAATGAGTTCGACTACCAGCACCATGCCTATCATCTGGGCGTGTGGTTCTGGCGCCCGACCGTGTGGTGGAACCCCGCCGCCGGCATGACGCCCGAATGCCGCGACTGGCTAGAGGAGAAATATCCTGGCTGGAACGACACATTTGGCAAGTGCTGGGATGTCATCATCGACAATCTGCTCGCCGGCAAGCCGGAGCTGACCGTGCCCGAAACCCTGCCCATCGTATGCAACATGAGCCAGATTCCGATCTGCGCCGTGCCGGGCAAGGGCTGGAACGTGCAGGATTACCCGCTGGAGTATAAGGGCCGCACCTATCACTTCAACTCCGAGATCGACCGCTGGGTGTTCCAGCAGGACCCGGTGCGTTATCGCGACCATCTGACGGCGGTCGACCGATTCCTGGCGGGGCATATCCAGCCGCCCAACCTGATGGGGGCCCTGCAATACATGAACCTCTCGCCAGGCGAGATCGGCGACGACGCGCATAACTATGCGTGGGTCGAAGCCTATCGCAACAACCCCTACAGCAGAAAGGCCGCGTAAGATGGCGCTGTTTCCCGTAATCTCCAATTTCCAATACGATTTCGTGCTGCAGCTCGTGCCGGTGGACACCGAGAACACGATGGACGAGGTGGCGGCGGCGGCGGCGCATCATTCCGTGGGGCGGCGCGTGGCGCCGCAACTGGATAAGGTGGTGCGCGTGCGCCGGCAGGGGGATAGCGAATTCTTCCCCCGTACCGCCAAGCTGAGCGAGACGCCCATCAAACCGATGGAGACACTCGAATTCATCTTCGCCGAGGAGTAAGGCGGATGAATTTCGAAAAAGCCTGTGCGCTCGACGATCTGTGGGAAGGCGACATGCTCGAAGCCGAGGTGGGGGGCCAGGTGGTGCTGCTCGTCTGGCCGGAAGGCGGAGACATCCGCGCCTTCCAGGGCGTTTGCCCGCACCAGGACATTCCGCTCTCAGAAGGGAAATTCGATGGGCGCGTGCTTACCTGCCGCGCGCATCTGTGGACCTTCAACGCCGACACCGGCGCCGGGATCAACCCCGGCGACTGCCGGCTGGCGCAATATCCGGTGAAGATCGAAGGCAATGATCTTTATGTCGCGGTGACGGGGGTAACGCCGTTCTTCGCGCATAGCTGAAAAAACAAAAATTCTGGAGGAATACAGTGACAACCAAGAACGTAGCGGATGGCTACCGCAACAACCGGGTCGGCCCGGTGCTGCGCGCCAGCGACATGACCGAGGCCGTGATCGAGGCCGCGCGCGAGGATAATCCGGGCAAGGAGATCCGCGTGGATGACAAGGTCGCCTATGTGCGGATTGACACCGATAGCGAGATGATGCTCCGGCGCGAGACCCTGGAGCGCGCCCTGGGGCGGCCGTTCCGCATCTCCGACCTCGAAGTGAATCTCGGCTCCTTCTCCGGGCGCATCGAGACGACCGACGAGTATGTGCGCTTCTACTACGAAAAAACCCTGTAAGGAGACCGGCCATGTCTGAAACGCAAGTGCTGAAGCCGCTCAAGACCTGGAGCCACCTCGCCACCCGCCGGCGTAAGCCCAGCGAGTATGAGATCGTCTCCACCAACCTGCATTACACCACCGACAATCCGGACGCGCCGTTCGAGCTCGACCCGAACATGGCGCTGGCGCTATGGTTCAAGACCAACCGCAACGCCAGCCCTCTACGGCACCCGGACTGGAACGAGTTCCGCGACCCGGACGAGATCGTCTACCGCACCTACAACATGCTGCAGGACGGGCAGGAGACCTATGTCTACGGGTTGTTCGACCAATTCTCCCAGCGCGGGCACGACACCATGCTGGAGAAGACCTGGGCTGGCTCGCTGGCGCGGCTCTACACGCCGGGGCGTTATCTGTTCCACGCGCTGCAGATGGGCTCAGCCTATCTCACGCAGATCGCGCCGGCCTCCACCATCTCCAACTGCGCCGCCTATCAGTCCGCCGACTCCCTGCGCTGGCTCACCCACACCGCGTATCGCACCAAGGAGCTCTCGAAGACCTTCGGCGATATCGGCCTTGGCACCGATGAGCGCGGCTATTGGGAAAACGACAAGGCCTGGCAGGGTTTCCGCGAACTCGCGGAGAAGGCGCTCGTCGCTTATGACTGGGGCGAGAGCTTTGTCAGCCTCAGCCTGATCCTGCGCCCGGCGCTGGAGGAGACGGTGTTGCGCGCCCTGGGCGCCGCCGGCCGGCATAATGGCGACACGCTGCTCGGCATGCTCACCGACGCGCAGCTGGTGGATGCGCAGCGCCACCGCCGCTGGGCCACGGCGCTGGTGAAGATGGCGCTGAGCCAGGACGCCAACAAGGCGGTGCTGCAAAACTGGGTCGCGAAGTGGGAGCCGCTCGGCGATGCCGCCATCGATGCCTATTGCGCCGCCCTGCCGGACGTGCCGGCAGCCGCTGCCACCGCGCGTGCCGCGGTGCGCGAATTCCGCCAGGGCATCGGGCTGTAATGGCGTACCGGGTTCAAATCGAAGGGGGGGAGGGGTTCGCCTTCCCCCCGGAGGAAGATACGCTGCTGCGCGCGGCCCTGCGCGCGGGCGTGGGTATGCCGCATGAATGCAGCGTCGGCGGCTGCGGCGCCTGCCGCTACGACCTGTTGAGCGGCGAGATGGTGCGGCTCTGGCCGGAGGCGCCGGGCCTCTCGGAGCGCGAGCGCAAGCGTGGCCGGTTCCTCGCCTGCCAATCGCGCCCGCTCACGGATTGCGCGATCAAGCTGCGCTGCACGGATGAATACCGCCCCGTGGTGCCGCCGCGCCGGCGCGAGGCGAAGCTGGAAGCCCGGCGGATGCTCACCGCGGACATGGCCGAGTTCACCCTCCGCGTGCCCGGCGCCGCCGCCTTCCTGCCCGGGCAATACGCCCTGCTCTACCCGCCCGGCGCCACCGGGGCGCGGGCCTATTCAATGTCCAACCTGCCCAATGAGGACGGGCTGTGGCAGTTCATTATCCGCCGCGTGCCCGGCGGGCGCGGCAGCAACGCGCTGTTCGACACGCTGGATCTGGGCGCCACCCTGACCTTCGACGGCCCCTACGGCCACGCCTATCTGCGCGAGGAAGCGCCGCGCGAGATCGTTTGCGTCGCTGGCGGCTCGGGGCTGGCGCCGATGCTGGGCATCGCCCGCGCCGCGCTCGGCGCACCCGCGCCGAAGCAGGTGCATTTCTTCGACGGCGCGCGCACCGCGGGCGATTTGTGCGGCGGCGCATTGCTGGCCCCGCTGACGGGGCCGCACCTGAACTACCTGCCGGTGCTCTCTACCCCGGATGCCGCCTGGCAGGGCGCGACGGGCTTCGTGCACGAGGCGGTGGCCCACACTCTACCGGCGCCGCTGATGCAGTACGAGTTCTACTTCGCCGGGCCGCCGCCGATGATCGAGGCCCTGCAAACCTTGTTGATGGTGCAGCACCAAGTCCCCTACAGTCAGATTCACTTTGACAGATTTCTGTGAAGCGGGTTTGCTTCACAGCAAAACAACAGGCGCGCCCCAAGGCGCGCAGGGGGAAACATGGTGGAAGGAAGGCCCGTAAGAGCGGCCACGGCGCAGGCCGGGCCGGCGCGGGCCAAGCCGGCGGCGGCCATCCGCATGCCGGACATGCACGATCTCGCCAAGCGCCTGCGCTTCGCGCCGCAGCAGGGGCGGATCTGGCTGGACGATCAGCGGATGATGCTGATGCACATCTCCTCGCTCGGCGCTCTGCGGCAGGAGCTGATCGAGAGCCTCGGCACGGAAACCGCGCGCGGGCTGATCACCCGCATCGGCTACCAGGCCGGAACGCATGACGCCGCGATGGCGCGCAAGGTGCGCGCGGGCTCCAATTGGTATGACGATTTCCTGGCCGGGCCGCAGCTCGTCTCGCTAGAAGGGATCGTGCATTGCGAGCCGCTGGCGCTCGATATCGATGTCAGCCGCGGGCATTATTACGGCGATTTCGCGCTCATCGACTGCTCGGAAGCCGAAGCGCATGTCGCCAGCTACGGTATCGGCAACGAGCCGGTGTGCTGGATGCTGGTCGGCTATGCCTGCGGCTATACCAGCGCCTTCATGGGCCGGCCGATCCTGTGGCGCGAGGTGGAGTGCCGCGCCATGGGGCATGACCGCTGCCGGGTGATCGGCAAGCCGGTGGAGGATTGGGAGGACGCGCAGGATGATCTGCGCTTCCTGCAGATCGGCGATTTCGTGAAATGGTCCTGCGACTCGCCGGACAGCCTGCCCGCCACCAGCCGCATCGCCGCCCCCGGCGCGGTGCCGGAAAACAGCTTCGGCATGGTCGGCATCTCCGCCGGGTTTAACATGGTCTGCCATATGGTGAAAAAAGCCGCGCCGACCGAGGCGACGGTGCTGTTCCTGGGCGAGAGCGGCGTCGGCAAGGAGATCTTCGCGCATAACCTGCACCAGCTCTCCAAGCGGCGCGACGGGCCGTTCATCGCCGTCAACTGCGCGTCCATCCCCGAGCATCTGATGGAATCGGAGCTGTTCGGCGTGGAGAAGGGCGGCTTCACCGGCGCCACCTCGTCTCGCCCCGGGCGGTTTGAGCGCGCCGATGGCGGCACGCTGTTCCTCGACGAAATCGGCACGCTCAGTTACACCGCCCAAGGCAAGCTGCTGCGCGCCTTGCAGCAAGGCGAGGTCGAGCGCGTGGGCGACACCCGCACGCGCAAGGTGGATGTGCGCGTGATCGCCGCCACCAACGTGAATTTGCGCGAGGCGGTGAAGGCGGGGCTGTTCCGCGAGGATCTGTTCTTCCGCCTCAACGTGTTCCCCATCAAGGTGCCGCCCCTGCGCGAGCGGCGCGACGACATTCCGCTGCTGATGAACTGGTTCATGCAGCGCTTCACCGCCAAGCACGGCAAGCTCATCACCGGCTTCCGCGAGCGCGCGGTGGACGCGCTGTTCAACTATGACTGGCCGGGCAATGTGCGTGAGCTGGAGAATATGATCGAGCGCGCCGTGATCCTGGCCGAAGATGGCGGGGCGCTCGATCTGTGCTATTTATTCACCACCGGCGAGGAGATCGACACCTCCTCCTTCGTGCTCAAGCGCAACGGCAATATCGTGCCTGCGGCGGAATCGGGGACCGATGGCGCGGCCGCCACCGCCAAGCCCGGCCTGGCCGAAACCGAAGCCGCCATGCTGCGCGCCGCGGTGGCCGAGGCGAAGGGCAATTTGGCCAAGGCGGCGCGGCTGCTCGGCGTCACCCGCCCGCAACTCGCCTACCGGCTGAAGAAGCACGGCATCGCCATCGAGGATTAGGCCGGGGGCAGCGCGAGGCGCATTCCCCCCGGCGGGTCAGCCGATGCTCACCGTGCCATTGGCGATCAGCACCATCGAGATCACCGCCGCCGCCAGCAGCAGGAAGGCGGCGACTGCCTCCGTGCGGTTGAAGGCGGGCTGACCAGGGGCGTTCTCGCGCTGCGCCCACCAGAACACGGGAATGCCCACGGCATAAACGATCGTGGAAAGCAGCACGAATTGCAGTCCCGCGGCGTAAAGCAGCCAGATCGCATACACCGAGCCCAGCAGTCCGCTGATCAGCGCCGCGCCCCGCGTCTCGGTGCCGTGCGCGGCGATGAAACCCGCCGTGCCACAATAGCGGAACAGATAGGCGGTGCTGGCGAAATAGGGCGGCAGGATCATCACGCCGGTGATCGCCACCATCCACAGCCAGGCATTATTGGCGAGGATCACGATGAACATCGTCGCCTGCATCACCAGCGTGGAGAGCAGCAGCGAGGGCGCCGGGGAGTGGCTGCTATTCTCCCGCGCCAGGATTTTGGGGAAAACACCGTCGCGCGCGCCCTCAAACGGCAATTCGGCGACCAGGATCGTCCAGGCCAGCCAGCAGCTTAGCAGCGACACCAGCACCGAGAGGATGATGAACACCGCCCCCCAATGCCCGACCACTTTTTGCAGCACATAGGCCGTCGAGGGGCCATTCAGCCCGGCCAGCTCGGCTTGCGACATCACCCCGAACGGCAGCACCGAGACCAGGAAATAAAGCAGCAGGCAAACCAGCAGACCGAAGAAGGTAGCACGCCCGACATCTTCTGAGCGCCGCGCGCGGCCGGACACGACGACCGCGCCCTCGATGCCGATGAACACCCACAGCGTCACCATCATCGTGCTTTTCACCTGGGTCAGCACACTGCCCAGATGCGCCTGCACGCCCCAGGTATCCGTGGAGAAGCTGGCATTGTTGAAGAACACGGCGAGGATCACGATCAGCGCCAGGATTGGCACGATCTTGGTGGCAGTGGCCACGGCGTTGAGGAAGGCCGCGCTCTTCACCCCCGCCAGCACCACGAAATACATCGCCCAAATCAGGATGGAGCCGCCCAATATCGCCTGCCAGGATTTGCCGCTGAGCAGGCTGGGGAAGAAAAAGCCGAAAGTCTGCATCACCAGCACGGCGAAGCCGACATTGCCAAACGCCGCGCTCAGCCAATACCCCCAGGCCGAATTAAACCCGGCGAAGCGGCCGAAACCCTCGCGCGCATAGGAGTAGATGCCGGCGGTGAGGTCGGGGCGCTTATCGGCCAAGGTGCGGAAGGTGTTGGCCAGGAAAAACATGCCCACGCCGGTCACGATCCAGGCAATGACGACGGCGCCCAGCCCCGCCCCCGAAGCCATGTTCTGCGGCAGGTTGAAGACGCCGCCGCCGATCATCGAGCCGATCACCATGCCGAGCAGGCTGAAGAAGCCGACGGCGCGGGCTTCCGGCTGCGCGCCCTGGTTTGAGGTTGGCGTTACGTCGCTCACGATTATGTCCTCCGCTCTTGTCGCGCGGAGTGGGCAGCTTGTGGCTTGCCGCTCGCGGGAGTGACAAGCCCGCTGCCCTTATCCGCTCCCCTCACCTAACGGATCGGCGGAGTCATTTCATTGATAAAAATCAAGATGTGGCTTCGGGCGCCTTGCCGAAATCCACGGGCATGCGGATCGCCACCACTTCGCCCTGCGCGGTTTCCACGCCATCGACCAGCACCCGGCTATCGATGATAACCTTGCGCTCCTTCAATTCACGCACCCGCCCGCGGATCTCGATCTCGGGCCCCAGCCTCGTCGGCTTCAGATAGGTGACCTTCAGCGAGCCCGTGACGAACCGGACCACCGGCGCGGTGCCCGGCTCTCGCCCCTCGGCGCGGTAGGTGGCGGCGGCAGCCGAGCCGGTGCCGTGGCAGTCGATGAGCGAGGCGATCAGCCCGCCATACACGAACCCCGGCACGGCGGTGTGGTAGGGTTGCGGGGTGAAGCGCGTCACCGTCTCATCGCCCTCCCAGTAGGTCTTGATCTGGTAACCATGCTCGTTCTGGCTGCCGCAGCCATAGCAATGCGACAATTCCTCGGGGTAATCATCCTGAATCGCCTTCACGGCCAGGTTTCCTTTCGCGTCGTTGCGCATCCGCCGGGCCTCATGCGGCCTGGTTGATCATATGCTGCCCTAGCGCCTCGATTTGCGGCAGCAGTGCCGCGCCCAGCGCATTATCGCCGATCACCTCGGCCCAAGCCTGGCGGAAGCAGAGCAGCCAGCCCTCGGCCTCGGCTCCGCCGATCTTGGCGGGCAGGTGGCGCCGGCGCAGCATCGGCGGGCCATATTTGTCGGTGAACAGCGGCGGGCCGCCCAGCCAGCCGGAGAGATACTCAAACAGCTTCTCCTCGCTCCTGCTCAGGTCTTTCGGGTGGATGTCGCGGCAGGCTTTGGCCTCGGGCAGCGTATCCATCAGCTCGTAGAAGCGCTTGGTAAGTTTGCGCAACACCGCCTCGCCGCCAAGAGCGGCATAGGGGGTCATTTTTTCTGTCTCTGTCATCGGTTATTTCAAAACGGTCCCATCTGGCGCCACGATCTGCGCGGTGAACGGAATGCCCGCGCGCACGCTTTGCGACACGGTGCAGAACTCTTCGAACTGTGCCATCACGCGGTCAAGATGGCTCAGCGTCTGCGGCGCGGCGCCGAGGCTGATGCGCACATCAATGCCGGTCACGCGCAGGCGGTTTTTCTCGTTGCGGCCGATCTGGCACACCGCCGTCGCGGTCAGCGCGCCGGGGTCTTCCTTGTATTTATTGCACGCGAAGATGAAGCTGGCGCTCAGGCAATTCGCCACCGCCGCGGCCAGAAGCTGTGTGGGCGAAGGCCCCGCATCCTCACCGAGCGGCGACGGCTCATCCGCCGTGAGGCCTGGCAGGCCCGCGCCGAAATCCACAGAGAATTTGTAGCGTGATTCGCGCGTGATGTTGACCGTGACCGTGTCGCTCATGCCGCCTCTCTCCAGTTTGTAACATATCCGGAGCGGAGTTTAGGATATAGACCGGCGGGCCGCCAGGGCGCGCATGGCGGCGGAATGGAGGATAACAACATGAACAAGATCGAAGAGATCGTCTCGCAACATTACGCGCATGGGAGCCTGGGCGCGACGATTCTTGCCGCGCTGGGCGACACCACCGGGCAGACGCCGCAAGCCCTGCTCGAACGCCTCGCCGGCATTGACGAATTCCATGTCGGTGGCCGCGCCGCCACGGCGGAATTGGCGGCGCAACTGCAACTTTCGCCGGGGCTCAGCGTGCTCGATATCGGCTGCGGCCTGGGCGGCACGGCGCGCTTCCTCGCCGTTGCGCATGGCTGCGATGTCACCGGCATCGACATCACGGCGGAATATGTCGAGACCGGAAACATACTCAACGCCAAGCTCGGGCTGCAGGAGCGGATCAGCCTGCGCTGCGCCAGCGCGCTGGAGCTGCCCTTCCCGCCCGCGCGGTTCGACCGCGCGACGATGCTGCATGTCGGCATGAACATCCCCGACAAAGCCGCGCTGTTCACGCAGATCGCGCGCGTGCTGAAACCGGTCGGTGTGTTGGCGGTGTACGACGTGATGCGCCTCGGCGACGGCCCCCTCGCCTATCCCGTGCCCTGGGCGGCGGACGAGGCGACGTCGTTCCTCGATACTCCGGCGGGCTATCGCGGCGCGCTGGCGGCGGCGGGAATGGAGGTGGTGGTCGAGAGCAATCAACGCGAGATGGCGCTGGATTTCTTCGCCAAGGTACGCGAACGCATGGCACAGGCCGCGCCACCGCCGCTCGGGCTGCATGTGCTGATGGGCGCCGAGGCCCGGCAGAAACTCGCCAACCTCGCCGCCGGGGTCGAGGCTGGGGTGATCGCGCCCGTGCGGATGCTGGCCAGGCGCAACATGTAGGCCGCGCGCGCAAGGCAGCGCCACGGCAGCAGGGGGTCGACGCCATGCGCCCCGGTTGATAACCCCAGGACAACGCTTGGGGATATCAGATGAGCACGACGACCGGGACCAACCATCAGGCGGCAAATGCCGCACCCGCGCCGCGCTGGCGGATTTCGCGCCAGGAGCTGGCGCTGATCGCCGTCACCATCGTCTGGGGCAGCACCTTCCTGATCGTGCATCTGGCCATGCGCCATTGCGGGCCGCTGTTTTTCGTCGGCGTGCGGTTCGTGGCGGCGGGGGCGATGAGCTGGCTGGTGTTCGGGCGGGGGCTGCGCGCGCCCAACCGGCGCGAGCTGGTGGCGGGCGCGGCCATTGGGCTTTCCATCTGCCTCGGCTACGGGCTGCAGACGCTGGGGCTGAAAACCATCAGCAGCAGCCAGTCGGCCTTCATCACCGCGCTCTACGTGCCGATTGTGCCGCTGCTGCAACTCGCCGTGCTGCGCCGCCCGGTGCATCTCATGGGCTGGGTCAGCGTCGTGCTCGCCTTCCTCGGGCTGGTGCTGCTGGCCGGGCCGGATGCCGGGCGGCTCAGCTTCAGCCCCGGCGAGGTGGCGACGCTGCTCGGCGCCGTCGCCATCGCGGCGGAGGTGATCCTGATCAGCCGCTTCGCCAACGAGGTGGATAGCCGGCAGGTGACGATCGTGCAGCTTTTCGCGGCGGGGCTGTTCTCGCTCGCGGGCATGCCACTGGCGGGCGAGGCGTTGCCCGGCTTCTCCTGGATCTGGCTCAGCGCCGCCCTGGGGCTTGGCGCGGCCAGCGCCGTGATCCAGCTCACGATGAACTGGGCGCAGAAATCCATTTCGCCAACCAAGGCCACCGTGATTTATGCGGGTGAGCCGGTCTGGGGCGGGGTGTTCGGGCGGCTGGGCGGCGACCGGCTGCCGCCGCTGGCCCTGGCCGGGGCGGGGCTGATCGTCGCCGGGGTGGTGCTGAGCGAGATCCGCCCCAAGCGCCCCGGTGCGGCCGAGGATTAACGCAGCGCGTCGAGCTTCTGGTAATACCACATGCCCAGAGCAAGGGCCTGATTGCCCAGAAACCGCCCCACCGGCAGGCGCCACATGCGCGCGCTGGCGAAGATATCGAAATCCCGCGTGTCGCCGGTGAGGGCCTTGGCCATCACCTCCGCCACGATATGCGAGGTGGCGATGCCATGCCCCGAATAACCCTGGGCGTAAAACACATTCGGGGTGATGCGCCCGAGCTGCGGGATGCGGTTGATGCTGATGCCATCCTGCCCCTGCCAAGCGAAATCGATGCCGACGCCCTTAAGCTGGGGGAAGGTCTTCTCGATGGCGGGGCGGATCTGCCCGGCGATGTCGTGACTCTCGCCGCCCGTATAATTGGTGCCGCTGCCGAAGATCAGGCGGCGGTCGGCGGTGAGGCGGTAGTAATCGAGTACGAAACGCGTGTCATACACCGCGATGTCGGTGGGCAGCACGCTCTTCGCCATGGCCTCGGAGAGCGGCTCGGTGGCGACGATGCCCAGCGTGGCCGGAAACAGCAGCCCGGCCAGCTTGCGCTGCCCCAGCCGGTGATAGCCGTTGCCCGCGAGCAGCACTTGCTTCGCCCGCACGCTGCCATGCGCGGTGACCACGCGCGGCACGGCGCCGTATTCAATGCGCAGCACCTTGGTGTCGGTGAAGATCTGCGCGCCCATATGGCGCGCGGCATCGGCCTCGCCCAGACATAAATTTAGCGAATGCACATGCATGTTGCGCCGGTTGAGCAGCCCGGCGCAATAAACCTCGGTCCCGACCAGGTCGTGTAGCGCCGCGCCGCGCAGCAGTTGCACCTCATCGCCCATGCCATGCGCCTGGGCGGCGGCATAGGTTGCCTCCAGCTCCGCCACGTGCGAGGGCTTATAGGCGGCGTGCAGATGGCCATGCTTGAGATCGCAGGCAATGCCGTATTTTTCCACCCGGCGCTTAATGATTTCATGCCCGCGCCAGCGCAGGTTCCAGACGAAATCCGCAGCCCTGGCCTTGCCTAGCACGCGGCTGAACTGCTTTTCCATCGCCGTATCGCCCGAGAGCGAGCCGGTGATCTGCCCGCCATTGCGCCCCGTGGCGCCCCAGCCGATCCGCTCCGCCTCCAGCAGCGCCACTTTCAGCCCGCGCTCGCTTAGCTCAACGGCGCTGGCGACACCGGTGAAGCCGCCGCCGATAATGGCGACATCCGCTTCGATGTCGGCTTCAAGACGGGGAAAGGGCGCGACCGGGTTGCGGGTCGCGGCATAGTAGGAACGCGGATAATCCTGCGCCATGAGACGTCGTCTTTCAGGAAGGCGGGTGGTGGATCAGGCCGGGAAGGCGAACTGGGCTTTTTCGCGCACGCCGCCCGTGGGCCAGCGCTGGCTGATCGTCTTGCGGCGGGTATAGAAGCGCACCGCGTCCGGGCCATAGGCGGAGAGATCGCCAAACAGCGAGCGCTTCCAGCCGCCGAAGCTGTGATACGACACCGGCACGGGCAATGGCACGTTCACGCCGACCATGCCGACCTTGATGTTGTCGGTGAAATAGCGCGCCGCCTCGCCGTCACGGGTGAAGATGCAGGTGCCATTGCCGTATTCATGCGCGTCGATCAGCGCCATTGCCTCCTCCAGCGAGTGAGCGCGCACCACGCACAGCACCGGGCCGAAAATCTCGTCGCGGTAGATGCTCATCTCCGGCTTCACATAGTCGAACAGCGTGCCACCGAGGAAATACCCGCCCTCATGGCCCGGCACGCTCAGCCCGCGGCCATCGACCACCAGCGTCGCGCCCTCGCCAACGCCAGCATCGACATAGCCGCGCACCTTCTCGAAATGCGGCTGCGAGATCAGCGGCCCCATCTCGGCCCCCGGCTGCGTGCCGGGGCCAACGGCGAGGCGCTTGAGCGCGGTGGAGAGCTTCTCTACCAGCGCATCCGCCACCTCGTTGCCCACGGCCACGGCCACCGAGATGGCCATGCAGCGCTCGCCGCAGGAGCCATAAGCCGCGCCCATCAGCGCGTTTACCGCGTTGTCGAGATCGGCGTCTGGCATCACCACCGCATGGTTTTTCGCGCCGCCCAGCGCCTGCACGCGTTTGCCGTTGGCGCTGGCGGTGGCGTAAATATATTCCGCGATCGGCGTGGAGCCGACGAAGCTCACCGCCTGCACACGCTTATCGGTGAGCAGCGTGTCCACCGCCTCCTTGCCGCCATTCACCACGTTCAGCACACCTGGCGGCACCCCGGCCTCCAGCGCCAGCCGCGCGATCAGCAGCGCGGCGCTCGGGTCGCGCTCAGAGGGCTTGAGCACGAAGGTGTTGCCGCAGGCCAGCGCCGCCGGATACATCCACAGCGGCACCATGGCCGGGAAATTGAACGGGGTGATGCCCGCGACCACGCCCAGCGGCTGGAATTCCGACCAGCTATCAATGCGCGGGCCGACATTCTTGCTGTGCTCGCCCTTCAGCAATTCGGGGACATAGGTGGCGAATTCCACGTTCTCGATGCCGCGCTGCAATTCGCCCCGCGCATCCTCAGTCACCTTGCCGTGCTCGGCGGTGATGGCGGCGCAGATCTCGTCCGCGCGGTCTTCCAGCAGGCGCTGGAACCGCGCCAGGATGCGCGCGCGCCGCGCTGGGATCATCTCGCGCCAAGCCGGAAACGCGGCTTCGGCGGCGGCGATGGCGGCCTCCACCGTGCCGCGCGCGGCCAGCTCCACCTGGCCGGAGACGGCGCCGGTGGCGGGGTTATAAATATCCTGCAGCCGCGCCTGCGGGCAGGAGACGATCTCGCCATTGATAAGATGGGCGACGGGCTTGGTCATGTCGGTGTCTTTCGGCTCAGGCGAGGGAGGTGATGGCGTCGGCCACGGCGTTGAACAGACCTTCGAGGTCGCGCTTCTCGGAGATGAAGGGCGGACCGAATTGCAGCGTATCGCCGCCGTAGCGGACATAATAGCCCGCCTGCCAGCATTTCATCGAAATCTCCCACGGGCGGCGGGCCGGTTCGCCGGGCGCCGCCTCGATCTGCACCGCCCCGGCGAGGCCGAAATTGCGGATATCGGCGACATATTTCAGCCCCTTCAGGCCGTGGATCAGCTCCTCGAACACCGGCGCCAGCGCCTGCACCCGCCCAGCCATATCGTCTTTCTCGAAAATCTCCATCGCCGCCAGCCCCGCCGCGCAGGCCACCGGATGCCCGGAATAGGTGTAGCCATGCGGGAACTCAACCAGATATTCCGGCCCGCCCGCCGCCATATAGGTGTTGTAGATCTCGCCCGAGGCGATCACCGCGCCCATCGGCACGGTGCCGTTGGTGAGGCCCTTGGCGCAGGTGATGATGTCCGGCGTGACGCCGAATACCTGCGCGCCAAAGGCCCCGCCCGCGCGGCCGAAGCCGGTGATCACCTCGTCGAAGATCAGCAGGATGTTGTGCTTGGTGCACAGCTCGCGCAGGCGCTTGAGATAGCCCTTGGGCGGCACCACCATGCCCGCCGAGCCGGAAAAGGGCTCCACGATCACCGCCGCGATGTTGGAGGCGTCATGCAGCCCGACCATCTCCTCCAGCGCGTCGGCCAATTCAGCGCCATGCTCGGGCATGCCCTTGGTAAAGCGGTTCTGCGCCAGGAGCGTATGCGGCAGATGGTCGACATCGCCCAGCAAGCCAAACAGCTTGCGGTTGCCGACAATGCCGCCGACGCTGGTGCCGCCGTAATTCACGCCGTGATAGCCCTTGATGCGGCCGATGATCTTGGTCTTGGTCGGCATCCCCTTCTGGCGCCAATAGCCGCGCGCCATCTTCAGCGCCGTATCGGCGGATTCGGAGCCGGAATTGGTGAAGAACACATGGTCCAGCCCCGCCGGGGCCATGGCCGCGACCTTGTTGGCCAGCTTGAAGGCGAGCGGATGGCCGAACTGGAAATTGGGCGCGTAGTCGAGTTCGGCGATCTGGTGCGACACGGCCTGCACGATCTCGGCGCGGCGATGGCCGAAGCCGGTGCACCACAGGCCGGAGAGGCTGTCGAACACCTTGCGCCCTTTGCCGTCGATGAAATGGCAGCCCTCGGCGGCGACCATCATGCGCGGGTTGTTCTTGAACTCCCGGTTGGCCGTGAACGGCATCCAGTAGGCGTTCAATTCCTCGCGGCTGAGGCCGGCGGCGGCTTGCTGGTCATAGCTTGGCATGGTGCGTGTCCCCGTGATCTGCGAATAAGATTGACGCCACAGTAAGGGCGGTTTTAGATCGAATAAATCCTAACTTAATTACGCTAACTTCAGGTTTTACTTACGCATGTCTCCGCTCACCCGCCTGAATGAAGCCGATCTGCGGCTGCTGCGCATCTTCCGCACCGTGGTGGAATGCGGCGGATTCAGCCCGGCCGAGGTGGAGCTGAACATCTCACGCCCGGCGATCAGCCAGCACATGGCGGATCTGGAACAGCGCCTGGGGCTGACGCTCTGCCAGCGCGGCCGCGCCGGGTTCCGCCTGACCACCGAGGGCGAGGCGGTGTATCAGGCGTTGCTGCGCATGTTCGCGGCGGTGGAGAATTTCCGCGGCGAGATCAACGCGTTGCGTGAACATCTGCGCGGCGAGTTGAATATCGGCATCACCGATAACCTTGTCACCTCACCGCGCATGCGGGTGACCCGCGCGCTGCGGGCGTTGAAAACCCAGGGGCCGGAGGTGCGGGTGAATATCCGCATGGTGCCGCCCAGCCAGATCGAGCGCGGCGTGTTGGATGGGCAGTTGCATGTCGGCATCATCCCCGCCGGGCGCACCCTGCCCGGGCTGCGCGAATTGCCGCTCTATGACGAGGTTTCACATCTTTATTGCGCGGCGGAGCATCCGTTCTTCGCGCGCGCCGGGGTGGTGGACGCCGCCGCCATCGCCGGGGCGGATGCGGTGGCGCCTTCCGGCTTGACCAGCGAGCACCCCCTGCGGGTGACTGCCACCGCCGCCGACCGCGAGGGCGTGGCATTCCTCATCCTTACCGGCTGCTATATCGGCTTCCTGCCCACCCATTACGCCCGGCAATGGGAGGAGCGCGGCCAGATGCGAGCCATACGGCCCGATCTTTACGCCCAGACTGTGGAGTATCAGGCCGTCACCTCGCGCAGCGGCCATCCGAATTTGGTGCTGTCCACCTTTTTGAATTTTCTGGAACGGCAGGAATAGCGCCCGCTCCACGCCAGATTCGGAAAGTGTTAAGGACCTGCATGGTAGCGTGGAGGCATGAGCTCCACCCTTCACACCGCCGGCCGCGTGGCCGATGATCCCTGGTCCTCCTGGCTCAACCATCGGCGCGATGGCGGGGACCCGGCGATCCGCGCCCGGGTGGCGGATGAAACCGCCGCCTTCGCCGGCAAGTTGCTGAACCTCGCGCCCGCCACCCCGGCGGCGATGCTCGATATCGGCAGCGGCGCCGGGCTGGTGGCCTGGGCGGCACTGGCGCGGTGGCCGCACCTCACCGTTACGCTGACCGACATCTCCGCCCCCCTGCTGGCCCAGGCCGAGACCGAGGCGCAGGCGCGTCGCGTCAGCCACCAATGCCGCTTTCTGCACAGCGGCGCCGAGGGGCTGCCCGGCGCCGAGGCCGCCGCCTATGATCTGGTGACCAGCCGCTCCGCCATCGCCTATGCCGCCGATAAGACCGCCGCCTTCCGCGCCGCCTTTCGTGTGCTGCGCCCCGGCGGCGCGCTCTGCATCGCCGAGCCGCTGTTTCACGAGGAAGCCCTGGCCGCCCGCGCCCTGCGCAACCTCACCGAAACCTCCGCCGACCCGCTGCTGCCGCTGCTGCACAAATGGAAGGCCGCGCAATTCCCCGATACCGAAGCCACGGCGCAGGCCAACCCGCTGACCAATTACACCGAGCGGGACATGCTGGGCTTCGCCCGCCAGGCCGGATTCGGGGAGTTGCATCTGGAGTTGCACATCGACGAGCGGCCCGCGCCGAAACGGGACTGGGCCGCCTTCTGCGCCACCGCCCCGCACCCGCTGGCGCCGCCGCTCACCGAGATCCTGGCGACGCGCTTCACCCCCGCCGAGCGGGCGCGGTTCGAGACGGCGCTGCGCCCGTCCATCGAAGGCGGAAAATTCATGACCACCAGCCGCATGCTGTATTTGCGCGGGCGGAAGCCGCTCACCGCCCGCCTCGGCGTTGCCTGAGCCGCCCGGCTTCCCTAATTTTCCGGGGCATGATCATCCGCCCCGCCCGCCCAGAAGACACCGCCGCCATCTGGTCGATCATCGGCCCGGTCATGCGCGCCGGCGAGACCTATACGCTCGCCCCCGAGATGAGCGAGCGGGAGGCGCTCGGCTATGTGGACGCGCTGGTGATGTACCGGCACCTGCCCGGAAGGCGTTGAATACCGTGTTGCCGGAGCGGGCTTCCGCTATAGCCGCGCCCGTGCCAACAATAATGGCCGCAAACACGAGAAGGAGCTTGGCCATGTCTGATGAAATCCGCGAGGTTGTTGCCGCGTTTGATGACCCCGCCGCGCTGGACCGCGCCGTATTTGCGCTGGAGACGCAGGGCTTCGACCGTGCCGCGCTCTCGGTCCTGGCCACGGAGGATACGGTGGCGAGCGCGCTCGGGCATCGCTACCAGCAGGTGCGCGATGTCGAGGATGACCCGAAGGTGCCGCGCGAGGCGTTCTTCTCTCGCATGTCGCGGCTTGAAGCCGAGACTTTTCCCGCCCCTGCCCTCGCCTCGCTGGGCTGGCTGATGCTGGCCGGGGTTGGCGGCGGCATTCCGGCGATTATCGCCGCTGGGGCTGGAGGGCTAATCGGCGCCGCTCTGGGCGGGTTGATCCATCACCACTACGCGGTGCGCATCCAGGAGCAACTGGCCCGCGGCGGGGTGGTGCTCTGGGTGAGCGTGCGCGACGCCGCGGCCGAAGCCACGGCCAAGCAGACCTTGCAGGCGCAGGGGGCGCATGATGTCCATGTCCACAAGCTGGCGGCGTAGCCACGCCGAAACAGACAGCCGACCCGACATTTTTAACGTGCTCAATTAAGCCGCTGTAAAGAACCTGCCGGTACCACCGATGGCACAATGATAAACGTCGCCATCACACGCCCGACTGTCTGGCTGCCCCTTGACCTGATATGCGCACGCGCCCTCAGCGCCGGTGCATGGCGAACTTGAAATAATTTTCGCCGCGGGGCCTGCTCATGCTCGGTCAACATTTCTTTCTTGCGCGCCAACCGATTCTCGACCGAAACCGCCAGCTCGTGGCCTATGAGCTGCTGTTCCGCGCCAGCCAGGAGAACCGGGCCGAGGTGAGCGACGATGTGGCGGCGAGCGCGGCGGTGATTCAGCATGCGTTTCTCGACCTTGGCATGGAGGAAGCGCTGGGCGGGAAAACCGCGTTCATCAACGCCTCGGAGGCGTTGTTGATGAGCGACGCGCTGGAGGTTCTGCCCGCCAACCATGTCGTGATTGAGTTGCTGGAAACGGTGCGGATCACCGCACCGCTCATTGAGCGCTGCCGGCACCTGAAGGCGAAAGGGCTGCGCCTCGCGCTCGACGACGTGATCGCGCTGGACGATGCCATGATCGCCATCCTGCCGCTGATCGACATCATCAAGGTGGACATGCTGGCCGCGCCGCCAGAGGCGCTGGAACTGGTTGCGCGCGAGGCGCAACGCCATGACGTGAAGCTGCTGGCCGAGAAGGTGGACACCCAAGAACAATTTGAGCGCTGCCTCGCCGCCGGGTTCGCGCTGTTCCAAGGCTATCATTTCGCCCGGCCGAAAATGCTGCGGGGGCAAGCCCCCTCGGCCTCCACCCTCGCGCTGCTGAAACTCCTCGAACTGATCGCCTCAGATGCCGAGATCGAGGAATTGGAGGAAGCGCTTAAGCGCAATCCGGGATTTACACTGAAACTGCTCAAGATGGTCAATTCCGCGGGGTTGCGGCGTTCAGGCAAAATCTCCAGCCTGCGTCAGGCGATTCTCGCGCTTGGGCGTATACAGATCAACCGGCTCGTGCAAATCATGATGTTCACCCAGGGCAGCGGCGAGACCGTGACGGCCAATCCGCTGGCGCAGATGGCCGTGATCCGCGGCCGGATGATGGAGGGGCTGGCTGAGGCCTGCGCGGAACCGGAACTCAAGCCCCGCGCCTTCATGCTGGGGATGTTAAGCCTCGCGGATGCGTTGTTTGGCAAACCGCTGGAGAAGCTGGCCGAGATCCTGTCACTAGATGAGGCAATGCGAAGCGCTTTGCTGCGGCGCGAGGGGCGGCTGGGGCAGATGCTCGACCTGGTGGAGATGACAGAACACGCCCAGACGACGGGAACAGCGCTCGCGCTTACTCAGCGCTTGGCCGCAATGGGGGGCGGTGACGCCGAGATGCTGAACCGCCTACATCTGGAGGCGCTGCGCTGGGCGAATCATTTCTGACCCGGCCGCACCGGGCGGACCGGGCCATCACAATCTGCGGCGGTGTTGCACGCGTTGCAGGCAGATCTCGCCCTCCACCGTCCAGCGCACACGCACGGGCAGGCGTTCGCCATTCGGCAACTCCAAAGTAAAAACGCCGAACATCACCGGCTGGCCGCTCATCGTGACGCGGTATAAATCGCTGTGTGTGCCAAGCAATTTGCATTCATAAGGCTGCGGCGCGCCGCAATCGTCGGTGAGGATCATCCGCGTAACCGGGTTCAGGATTTTCAGCCCCAGTTGATTGCCTTTGATCCAGCGTATGCTGACCGCGCGGCTCCAGCCATCGATATGCTCCATAAGCACCTCCTGCCCCGGCGCGAATTGCCGCCCGGCCTCGGGGTTGGGCGAGAGGAGGACGATACGGTAGCCGGTGGCCGAAGTATCGGTGATACGGCATTTATGCGCACGGGATTGGCCGGGCACGACGAGGTGCGTTCGCTGGGCCAAAGGGCTCTGATTGTCGACCGCCATGCGCTGCGCGATGCGCCGCTCATCCGCGTCCGGCTGCTCGCTGCTCATGGATAGGGCGCCTCTCTCATCGGGACACAACGATCTCCTGCCAACCACGCTGTCTGTATGCACGTAACGGTTTAATCTTCGTCAACGTGGCGTGGGATCGTTGGCCCGGCGGCTCGGCGCCCTCTCGTCAACCCGGCAAGTAGGCGAGCAACTCGTCGCTGCTCATCACATGGCCGTAGATCATGTTGATGATCTCCAACTCCTTGAGATGCAATTCATGGCTGCCCGCGGCGCAGCCATCCTCGACCACCAGCACGCCGAAACTCTCATCGGCCAGCGAGCGCACGGTGGAGGAGACGCATTGATCGGTGAAGATGCCGGCGCAGACGACATTGGTGATGCCGAGATTGCCCAGCATCAGGCGCAGATTGGTGCCGGTGAGCGCGGAATCGGTGGTCTTGGTGACGACGATCTCGTCACCCTGCGGCGCCAGTTCGGGAACGATCTGCGACTCCCATTCATCCTTGGGCAGCAGCAGATTGTTCCAGCCGGGCTTCTTCTGTGAGAGCGAGCGGTCGCGCCCGTCCCTGGTCTGGCAGGCGATGCGGGCGAAGAGCACCTCATGCCCGCCCGCGCGGAACGCGGCGATGAGCTTGGCAATGGTTGGAATCACCACGCCATGCATCCGCTCGTGAAATGGCGTCCAGGCGTCATAGAGCGCCTGCTCGGCGGGGGGCAGGCTGGCGCGGTCTGGGCGCTGGAGATAGGTGTTCTGCACGTCGATCACCAGCAGCGCCGTCTTGCCGCGTTCCAGCACCGGGTCCTCCGGCGCGGGGGCGCCCTGGTAGTAAAGCGAACGGAAGGCGGTTTTCCAACTCATAGGGCTTCCTTTCTTCTTGGCAGTTCGCCAGGCGTGCTGGCCGCGCCGCAATCGCTCATGACATCGGCAAGCTGCGACAGGGTAGAGCCCTTGTTGGGCGAATAGGCCCCGTTGAAAATGGCTGAGCCGATGGTGAAGGCATCCGCCCCGCGCTGTGCGATGCTGGCGATGCGGGCGGCGGAGTCGATGCTGCCCGCCACGATCAGCCGCCCCTCGCCCACGCCGCGGCGCGCGGCCTCGACAAGGTTGAGCGGCGCATCCTCGGTAGCGCGGTAGGCGAGCAGATCGGCCCCCGCGCAACCCTTGGCCATGAAGCTACGGCATTGCGCCTCGACCTGCGCGGCAGTGCCGCCCAGCGCCGTGGGATGGCCGACAGGTGTGCCGGGGAACGGGTAGTAGCGGATGCCGGTGCCGCGGATGATCTCCAGCGTGGCGTCAACCTCGGTGCCGCCGAGCAGATGGTCCACCCCCAGCGCCACCGCCGCGCGCGCCGAGTCGAGCGCGGCGTCCGGCGTGGCGCTCACCACCTCCATATAGGTGCTGGCGCCCAGGGCGCGGATTTTGGCGGTGAGCCGGTGCAGCGTCTCGACACTGACGCCGACATCCTTGAACCCGATATGCTTGAGCCCCAACGGGCGGATCAACTCGCATAGCTCCAGACAATCGGTGACCGTCTGGTCGTTGCGGGTCAACATGAAAATGAAATCCATCATACGGACCTCCCAAAACCCGCCATGCCGCGCCGACCGGTGGGTTTTTTTGTTTGAATGCAGTCTGCCCTGTGCGGCATGGTAACGTTCGTGATTGACGGATAAGAGTGCGGGACATGAGATAGTAGCCGCAAAATGTTGAAATTTACAACCCGTATGTTGCAAGCCAAACATACATTACATAGTATTTTCCCGGGTCAGCAAACTGGCCTCACAACCGAAAATAAATCCGGGACCGTGGAGGGGATTTGAAACACGGCGGGCCAATCATCGTCGGCGTCGATCAGGGGACAACCAACACCAAGGCGATGGCGATCGATTCCGCCGGGCGGGTGCTGGCCCAGACGGAACGTCCGATCGCCACCGCCTCGCCGCAGCCGGGATGGGTGGAGCAGGACGCGCTGGCGATGTTCGCCAATTGCGTGGCTTGTATCCGCGAGGTGATCGAGCGCGCCGGCGCCTCGGCGCGGGATGTGGCGGGGTTGGGAATTGCTAACCAGACCGAGACGCTGGTGATCTGGGACCCCACGACCGCCAAGCCGGTGATGCCCGCGATGGTCTGGCAGTGCCGGCGCGGCGAGGCGGAGATCGCGCCGCTGCGCCGTCCGGAAACCGCCGCCCTGATCGCCGCGCGGACCGGGGTGGATCTCGACCCCACCTTCACCGCCGCCAAACTGGCCTGGGTGACGCGCCACCTTCCCGAGATCGCGGCGGGGCTGCGCGAGGGCGCGTTGCTTTGCGGCACGGTGGATTGCTGGCTGCTGTGGCGCTTGAGCGGCGGGCGGATTTACGCGACCGAGCCAGGCAATGCCTCACGCACCGCGCTGTTTGCGCTAGAGCGCGGCGGCTGGGATGCCGAATTGCTGGCCTTGTTCGGCCTGGAGCTTGCGAGATTGCCCGAAACCGGGCTGACCGCGCGGCATTATGGCGAGACCGCGGCCGGGTTGTTCGAGGCGGAAATTCCAATCACCGCGGCAATGGGGGATCAGCAGGCCTCGCTGTTCGGGCATGGGTGTTTCGCGCCGGGCGATCTGAAGGTGACCTATGGCACCGGCGCTTTCATGTGGGCGAATGCGGGGGCGCGGATGCCGCCAGGACGGGCCGATGGGCTGATCCGCACCATTGCCTGGGATTTGGGCGCGCCCACTTACGCGCTGGAGGGGTTCGTGATGTCAGCCGGGGCGACGCTGAACTGGCTCGCCAGGCAGTTCGGTTTGGCGGGCGGGGGCGAGGCGGTGGTGGCGAAGGCCCGGGAGGCGGCGGATAGCCATGGCGTGACGCTGGTACCCGCGTTTCAGGGGCTGGGTTCGCCATGGTGGAATGCCGATGTCCGCGCCGTGCTCTCGGGCATGACGGAGGCGACCAGCGTGGCCGAGATCTGCCAGGCTGGGCTGGAGGCCGTCTGCTACCAGGTGCGCGCCGCGCTGGAGGGAATCGCCGCCGCGATCGGACGGCCGCCAGCCCTGGTGCGCGCTGATGGCGGGCCGACGCGCGCGGCGGCGTTGATGCAGTTGCAAGCGGATTGCTTGCAGATTCCGCTGCATTTGGCAGCGCAGGAGGCGCTGACACCATTCGGCGTGGCACTGATGGCCGGGCTCGGTGCGGGGATCTGGCGGGGGACCGATGAGTTGCGCCCGCTGGTGGGCGCTGGCCGCGAGACCCACCCCAACCCAGCCACGCAAACCCGCCAAGACGCCGGATACCACACCTGGCTGCGCGCGGTGGATGCCGCCATCGCCGCCACGAAACCCCAACCGGAAAACGCCGCATGACCAACCCGCAAGCAGAACCGTACGATCTCTTCGTGATCGGCGGTGGCATCAATGGCGCCGCCATCGCCTGCGCCGCCGCCGGGCGAGGCTTGGCCGTGGCGCTCGCGGATGCCCGCGATTTCGGGTTTGGCACGTCGTCGCGCTCATCAAAGCTGATCCATGGCGGGCTGCGCTATCTGGAGACTTATGATTTCCGCCTGGTTCGCCATGCGCTGCAGGAGCGGGAAATTCTGATGGCGCGCACGCCGCATCTGGTCTGGCCGATCCGCCTGGTGCTGCCGCATGTGCCCGCCCTGAGGCCACGCTGGATGATCCGCCTGGGGCTGTTTCTTTACGACCATCTGGCCAGCCGCAAGACACTGCCAGGCTCCGAGATGATCCGGCTGCACGGCCATGCCTTTGGCGCGCCGCTCAAGGAAGATTATGAATTCGCCTTTGCCTATTCCGATTGCCGGGGCGATGATGCTCGCCTGGTGATCGCCAATCTGCTCGGCGCGCAGGCATTTGGCGCGACGATTTTACCGCGCCAGAAAGTCACCGCCGCGCAGCGTGCGGATGGCAAATGGCGCATCACGCTGGAGGATGCCGCCAGCGGCGAAACCCGCGAGGTCACGGCGCGCGCTTTGGTTAACGCCGCCGGCCCCTGGGTGGACCATGTGGCGGGAACGCTGGCCGGCGTGATTACGCACCGGCGGATGCGGCTGGTGCGCGGCAGCCATATCGTGGTGCCCCGCCTATGGGCCGGCGAACAGGGATATTTCCTGCAAACCACAGACAACCGCACCATGGAAATGTTCCCGTATGAGGATGATTTCACCTCGATCGGCACCACGGATACGCCGTGGGAGCGCCCGCCCGAGGAGGTGGATGTTTCCCCCGACGAAATCGACTACATGCTCGCGCAAGTGAATAATTATCTAAAAACCCCGGTGCGGCGCGCGGATATACGCTGGGCCTATGCCGGTGTGCGGCCCTTATTCGAGGTCGGCGGCGGGCGCGATTCCGACCTCACCACGCTGACGCGCGATTATGCCTTCGAGATCGACAATCAAGGCCCGCCCGCGCTCACCGTCTTCGGGGGCAAGCTGACCACGCACCGGCGTATGGCTGAAGACGCGATGGCGCGGCTGGCGGCAGTGTTCTCCATGCCCGCGCCGAAACCGGAGGCAAGCAACCCGCTGCCAGGCGGCGCGTTCGGCGCCGATGGCCTGGTTGGTTTTGAAGCTAGCCTCGCCCGCCGCCACGCCTGGCTCCCTGCCCCCCTGCGCCGGCGCTGGGTACGTAACTACGGCACGCGCGCTAAGGCGCTGATCGGGGCCGCTGGCAACATCGCCGATCTCGGTCAGCATTTTGGCTACGATCTTTATCAGCGTGAGGTCGATTTTCTCATGCAGACCGAATGGGCCGCAAACGCGGAGGATGTGCTGTGGCGCCGGACCAAGCTCGGCCTGCGGCTGACCAATGAAGAGGCCGCCAAATTGGCGGCCTATATGGCGGAACAGATTGAACTAGGCTGACGCCTAGGGAAACAATCCCATCTCATGAATATAGCGGCAGATTTGCGTACGCCGCCGCAGGGCGAGCCTCTGCAGGATCATCGACACACAGCTCTTTACCGTGCCCTGGCTCACATTCAGGAAGTTTGCGATTTCCTTATCCGCGAGCCCGAGCGCGACAAGCTGCGCCACCACAAGCTGGCGCCCACTGAGCACGACTCGATTGGGCGCATAGCCCATCATTCGCGCCGCCTGGATGTCGGGTTGTGTACTCGGCGCTGCTGGGCGTTTTGCGGCCATGTTGATCGTCAAAGGCTGTAGCGAGTTGGACAAGATTTACCATCCCTACGCATGTGAGAAAGTCATTTCAACCATATTTTGCGAGGTAGTCCTCGCAAAGCCCGACCGTCCCCTCAGTGTAGGGAACACCCATCGACTGCGCGGTTTCCGTTTCCGCGTGTGAGCCGATCCAGGCCAGCAGCAAAATTCGGCGCAGCATGACGAAGGTCGGGATCTCCCGCTCATCCGCCGCGGGGAGTTTCGCCACTCTACGGTATCCTGTCTTCCAGGCTTCGATCAGGCCTGAAACTTGCGGTTCGTGTTCGTAAAACGAGAGGGGAGTGGCGGCGTCATACATGAACCAGCCAAAGCCGCAATCATCAAAGTCGATCACCTTGACAATATCATCATCGATCAAAAGATTCGCGAGACGCAAATCACAATGGATCAGGCCAAAGCGGCTTTCGTCCTGACCATAGGCAAGCAGCCGTTTGCCGATGACATCGACGGTGCGGCCAAACAGAGCGGCCTTCTGTGCATCCACTCCCATGCCATCGCGCCACTTTCCCCAATGCGGGTTGCGCTCCCCGAGTGTCGTCTCGAAATTCCAGGTCGGGCGAACAAACCAGGAGGGCCGCCGCCACTGCCGGCTATGCTGATGCATGCGGGCCGTGATTTCGCCAAGCACTTCGAATGGTTGCGTAAGATCATCGCCAATCCCCGGCTCCACCCCCGCTTCCCAATGCGAAAGCACGACGTGCCGTGGCTCGATCATGCGCGGATGATGGACCGTCTGAATCAACTCGCCATTTTTCCCCGCGATCGGCGTGGGCGTGACCACCACGTTCTGGGCGCGTAAATCCCGCAGCCATGCCAGCTCCGAGGCGATCGCCTCCTTGGTATGATAGCCGCCGCGATGCACCCTGAGCGCCCAACGTTGGCCATCCGGTGCCTGCACACGGTAGGTCGCATTCTCCGACAGATTGAGCAGCTTGACATCGACGCCAGCAGGCAGATCATAGGATCGCGTCACGGATTGCGCGAGTTCCATTAAAATTGCCATTTGTCCGTCGTGGGAGAGCGTATCGAAATCGTGCATCATACCCTGTCCCCTATGCTGCCCGTCCCTTGATATTGCCGAGTACATGCTCAATTTCACCAAGCCCTGTCCTGACGTCCTCGGTCCGGCCGGACATATAAAGCCGCCCGGCCGCGCCAATCATCTGCACATCGACAAGCGTCAGGCCCGGTGCCGCCTTCTCTGCCACGTTCGCCGCCATCGCGGCATAGAGCGCGGGCACCACTTCCATGACCAGAAGCGTCTCTCCGGGCATGATCATGGAAGCCTGACGATTGCGGTTGATGATGACGGCGTGCTGATCGGTAACATCCTCAATCATGTCGGTATACACGATTTTCGGTGCCAGCTGGTCCGCCGCCGCCAGCTGCATCCCCGAGAGGATCGCCGCTCCCGCCCGAAGCAGCTTGTCCTTATCACTTCCATGAATTTCTAGAATCCCAAACTGGCGCTCGACAAACAAGATTCCTGGCTCCAAATCCGGGTCGGCCTTCAGCGCGAGATCGATCACTCGTTCGATCATCAAACCAGGTGCAATTTCGATAATTAGCGAATGCTGCCCGGCAAATGGCGGGTAACCGCGGGCCCGCGTTGGTGTGCCGAGATAGGCCGCGAATTGCGGCTGCAGAGTTTCGAGCAAAAGATAAACCCGAAGGTCACCCTTGGCGGATTTCACCGTCTCTGACAATTTTCATACCCCTCCCGCACACCACACCGATGTGGATGCTATTTCGCGGCTGCCATCAAAAAATACTTTGATACATCCGCATGCGGGCGGGGAATCACATGCACCGAAACCAGCGTACCCACCTGCCCAGCGACTTCCGCCCCCGCTTCCGTCGCCGCTTTCACCGCGCCGACATCGCCCGATATAACGACGGCGACCAAGCCATCACCAACCTGTTCACGGGCGATGATGCTAACATTCGCTGCCTTCACCATCGCGTCAGCTGCGGCCAGCGCTGCCACATAACCTTTGGTCTCAATCATTCCAAGTGCATTGCTAGACATGAACTTACCTCCTCAAGATTTGTAATCCGTTTCAGGAACTGTGCGTTTCATCGATCAACCCGATGATCAACGCGTCAATAGGCGGCGACTTGCCCTGGAACCATGCCGCGGCAACCGAACCGGTCGCGACGATGACCTTTTCTCCGATCCCGCAATTCAGCGGATCGAAGGCGAGTAGCGTGGAGGATGACTCATCCACCCTGACTTCGAGGATCGAACCGGCTGGCATTTCCTTCACCTTTTTGGTCGACCAGACGCGGCCCGCGACCGTTGCCTTGATCATCCGCTCCTCCTTTCGATCTTCAGGCCAAGGCGGCGAGTCAGATCCCTCGCCAAGGGCGTGAGCACCGCGCCCCGCGCCAAAACGATGGTCTCGCCCGCGGCACATCCGGCGAGCTTCCGCTCAGATATCACGCCAGACAACACCGGCTTTTGTTGAGCTTCTGGCAGTTGAACTGCATCCGCCACCAGCCTGAACCGCAGCCTCCCGTCACGCACGGCCTCAACAATCCCAGGTGCCATCAACTTCTTTACAAACGCCTGCAACTCGGCGTCCGATGTCATCCGGACATCCTCAACCCCTGCAAGCGACCTGCGCTCCACCATGATCTCGCGCAACAATTCGCGGACCATATGACGCAGTTCCGCTTCGCTTGGATGAGCCATGGCTTACCCCACCAACGCCTGTTCCGCCGCGACAGCTGCGGCCCGCACATCCGATTCGGTCCCCGACAGGTAAAGCCTTCCCGTCGCGCCGATCATGCGGTAATCGACGATCTTTATATTCGCGGCCTTCTCGGCGGCGTTAGCCGCCAGAATGACATGGGCAGCGGGCTCCGTTTCGAGAACAAAAAGTGTCTCGCCAGCCAGAACCATCGACCCAACCTTGTTGCGGTTGATCAGAAAGGCATGCCCTGGATCGATGCGGTTGATAATCTGCGACGCCAGGATTTTCGGCTTCAACGCATCGCCCGGCGTCTTGCCCATTGAAGCGACAACCGCTTCCGCCGCGGCCTTGACCGCTGCTATATCACGCGCATGAATCTCCAGATATCCAAACTGTCGCTCCACCACCAAAACACCGCCCTGCACATCCGCCGCCTTTAAGGCAATGTCGGTCAGCGCTTCGATATCCAACCCCGGCGCGACCTCGATGATTTGCGCGGCCATATTCCGGCGTGGCAGAGATCCTCTGATCCATGTGCCGAGGTAGCACATGGTTTGCGGCTGCAATTGATCGACAAAGATGAAGGATCTGAGGATTGACATGGCTAAGCCGTCAGCACCGCGTTGAGTTCTTCGAGAATGATCTGACGCAACGTCCGCCGCAAATCACTTGCATCGGCAGGAAGGGATAATGGGACCGGCCTAACTGACGTGGATGTGGCGGCTAGCGAGGCGAAAGGATCTACACTCTCGAAATTACCGAACAACTCTGCATCCTCGCGGTTATAAGCAACATTGACAAACTGTACGAGATGACGCGGGGATAGATTTTCAGATAGCGAGGATCCACCGGCAAAGCCCGTGCCTATAGTCATCGACGGCCCAAGATTTGTTTCGAATCCAGATGCTCCTAGCGAGCATCCCGCATTTACGACCACACGCAAGGCGGGCAATGCTGCGGCAAAAGCTACAATATGCGCTTCGTGCCGGGAGTGAATGGCGGCCGAATGCCCACGCCCGGCTTTCCGCATCATCGATCGCGCGCTTGAAATCGCCTGACCCAGGCCATCGACCCGCGCGAATGCTAGCACTGGACATAATTTTTCTCGCACCAGCTCTTCTTCCGGCTGCACGAGATCGACCGGTGTAAGCAAAATTTTCGCGCCCGGCGCCGTGAACCCCGCTTCGCGCGCAATCAGGCTCGCATCTTTGCCGATGACTGCCGCATTAAAGCCGCCGCCGCCAAATAGCAAACGCCTGATCTTCGCCGTCTCATCCGGTGTGCAGAGATGCGCCCCCTCGGCTTTCATTGCCGCCAGAAGTTGATCCGCGATGCCCGCAAAAGCCAGCAGAGTTGATTCATTGGTGCATAGAATTGAGTTGTCAAACGATTTTGATGCGACGATACGCTGTGCAGCCTTACGAATATCCGCTGTATGATCAACCAGTACCGGTGCATTTCCAGGACCAACACCCAGTGCCGGATTGCCGGATTTATACGCGGCCTTCACCACCGCCGGACCACCAGTTGCGATCACGAGGTCAATTCGCGCATCGGCAATCAGCTTTTCGATCAGAGGAATCGTGGGTTCTTCAATAACTTGGATGACACCATCTGGCGCACCAGCGGCCTTGGCCGCCTCGGCCATGATCCGGGCTGCGTCGGCGCACACATCCTTTGCGCCTGGATGCGGCGACAAAATGATCGCATTGCGCGACATTAGCGCCAACAACGTCTTGAAGTATACGGTCGCAACGGGATTAGTGACCGGAACCAGCGCAAAGATCACGCCAACGGGACGCAGCAGTGCCACGATCTTTCCGGCTCGGTCAATGCGCGGCGACACCAAATCGTCCCCACCGTATTTTTCGACCAAGCCGCGCGAGCATGCCTCGTTCTTGAGTTGTTTGTGCGCGACCACACCCATGCCTGTTTCGCGCACGGCCCACTCGGCATAAAATCGTGCCTTCGCATAAGCCGCTTCGGCAACAGCCTGCACAATACGTTCCGTCTTCGCACGGTCTAATTTCTGAAACTGCGCGGCGGCCCAGCGCGAACGCTCTATTTTGAGCAGCGTCTGCTCATAAACCGCATCAGGAACACGCAGCAGAGGAGGTGCAGTTTCGCTCACGTCGAACTCCCGTTTATCGGCCGGCTTCACGCAGCAGCTGCCGCGCGCGCGGCATTGCCGCATCAAACCGGTCCATGATTTCCTCGCACATATCATGGCTCAGCAGTACGCCTGGCTTCCACTGCAGTACGCGCTTGTCGAGGGACGAGAAAATAGCCCAGACGCCATGCTCATACAACGCACGAGATACGAATACCGCGCCTTCCGGATGGTTGAACTCCAATCCGAGAATCACGCCGCGTTGACGCACACCGCTGAAAATATCACCGTGACGGCGCATCATCTCCGCCATACTGTCGCGAAAAAACGCGCTAACCGCATGTACGTTCGCAATCACCTCGGGACGCTGCAAGATCTCCATAACCTTATGCCCGACAACACAACCGAGCTCAGCCCCGCCCGAGGTCGAGATATGAGCGGCACCATCCTCATTCAACCAGCCACCGGCCCGCTCATTCACAAGGCAGGCTGAGATTGGATACAAGCCACCGGAAAGCCCCTTGGCCGTCACCATGATGTCAGGCTGGATCCCGTAAGTCTGCCACCCCCAAAGCGCGCCGCAACGCATCAACCCGGTCTGTACCTCGTCCGCGATATACATGGCGCCATATTTTTCACAGAGCGTCTTGCACGCCGCGAGATAGCCCTCTTTGGGCATCGGAAAGCCGTAGGTCGCCGGAATCGTCTCCATGATCACCGCGGCGATGTCACCGGATTTAAGCGCCCGCTCCATCGCGTCGACGTCATTGAACGGTACATGCAGAAAGGTCTCGGGTTGATCGGCAAGAAAAATTTTGCTGAAGCGCTCATCTCCCGTGGCGACCGAAAGGCCGCCATGGCCATGATACCCCTTGATGATGGAAACGATCTTGCGCCGCTTCGTCGCGTAGCGAGCGGACTTGATCGCGATATCCACAGCCTCCGCCCCGCCAGCGCCGAACACCGCATATTTCATACCCGGCGTCGCCTTGATCAGCGCCTCTGACAGCGCCGCACGGGCCACGGAAGGAAACCAGTGGTTGCCTATATCAAAATAATCCAGCGCTCCTTTGAGCGTTTCCACAAGTTCTGGGTGGCGGTGACCAAAATTGAAGGTGCCGCCATTAAGGTGCAGATCAATCAGGCGGCGGCCATCCATGTCATAAAGGCAATACCCCTCACGGCGGCCAATCACGAGGTCAATCCCCGCCTTCTGCCAGAAGAGGGTTTTATCCGGGTTCCAATAGCGAATCGCCGTATCCAGGCACTCTTGTTTGCTATCGAACCTGAAATGACCGTAGTCAAACATTGGCGCGTCCTTGATGTAGTTTTTGCGCGACTTCCAATATCATATGTTTGAAGCATGTCATTTTATGGTTGTCAAGCGCCAAATTAGATGTGATTTTTTGCCTCGGCGTTGGATGTCGGCTATTCTCACGTCCACCCTGTTTTTGTCGTACCTTTGTGCGATAAGGAGCCATGAGCAAACGTTTCCAACGACTAAGCAAGACCGAGCGGCAGGCTCGCATTGTTGCTGAACTGGCCGCCTCCCCATCTCTGCGCGTCAACAAGCTCTCCGAGCGGTTGTCGGTCTCAACTGAAACTGTGCGCCGCGACCTCGCGGAACTGGCAGAAGTCGGCTTGATCAACCGCACTTATGGCGGGGCGGTCCGCTCCGTGCCTTCCGAGCCAGCCGTTGCGGTGCGGGAGGGACTGATGCTGGCCGAACGCGAACGGATTGCCGAGGCCGCCGTGCAACTCGTGGAGCCAAACGACATCCTGATGATCGGCGGTGGCGCCACGACGCTGCATGTCGCGCGGCGCCTGGCGGCGACTCTCAATGGCCTGACCATCATCACACATGCATTTTCCATCGCGACCGCGGTCGCCGCCAATCCGACCCATAAAGTGATCATGCTGCCAGGCCAGTATGACGGGCGCGAGGGCGTGATTTATGGCCCGGAGACCATCGATGCGTTGCAGCGCTTCCACGCCAACAAGGCCCTTCTTGGCGCGAGCGGCCTAACGGTCGAAGGTCCCAATGATGCCGGCGTTGGCCCTGGCATGACGTTTAGCATGATGATGCGCCGGGCCGCGCACACCATCATCGTCGCCGATCACACCAAATTCGACCGCCCTTCGCTGACCGTCTATGGTGAATGGTCTCCCGCGACGACATTGATCACTGACATCAAACCCAAGGGCCGGCTGGCCACGGCGCTACTACAGGCGGGCGCCAATGTGGTTGAAGCACGCAGCGACGACGTCGAATTCTCGATGTAAGGAGGGGGTTATCACGCCCCCTCGCCCGTCCTGCTCAATCAAGCGCTTCCAATGTTTCGGGGAGGATCTGCCCGCCATCGACGATGATGGTTTGGCCCGTCACATAGGCGGCTTCCTTCGACGCAAAATAAAGCGCGGCATAGCCAATATCCTCCACCGTGCCGAGCCGCTTCAGCGGCACCGAGGCAGCCATGGTTCGCTGGTAATCCTCGCCCATCCCCGCAAGACCTTCAGTGATGATATTGCCCGGCAGTACCGCATTCATGGTGATGCCGTATTTCGCGAGCTCAATACAGGCGGTGCGCATGAAGCCGAGTTGGCCCGCCTTGGTCGCCGCGTAATGCGCCCATCCGGGATAGCCCGTCACGGGGCCGGTGATCGAAGATGTCAGCACGACCCGTCCCTGGTCGGATTGTTTGAGATAAGGCAGCGCCGCCTGGACGGACATGAACGTGCCTTTGAGATTCGTATTGCTCACCGTATCCCATTGCGTCTCGGTCATGTCCTCAAGCCGAGCCTGCGGAAAAATTCCCGCATTAGCACAGAGAACGTCAATGCCTCCACTACGCTCGGCCACTTCAGCGAAAGCCGCTATGAGGCTTTGGTGAACAGTGACATCGCCAAAAATGCCGTAAGCGCCATAGCCAATCGTTCTCGCAGCGGCGTCTGCGTCGTCGGCATGGCGGGCCATGATTGCGACGATCGCGCCAGCTTCAGCAAAGACCTTGGCTATGCCTCGGCCGATACCCTTCGACCCGCCCGTTACCACGACCACACGGCCCTTCAACGATGCGCTCATTCCTTGCTCCTTGAATATAAAACCAGGCGGCAAGAAACTGCCGCCTGGGATTTAAGCCACGTCCAGATCAGTCGATTTCATGCACCATGTGACCAATATGTTTGTAAGCCTCTGGATTTATGTGTTTGAGCACAAAACCCCAGACCAAGCCGACCGCGATGATGGCCCCGCCGATATAGGGAATCGCGTTGGCGAAGGCCGAGCTGCCCGCGAAGGTGACCAGATTGGAAACCAGAAGATACACGAGCCAAAGTTGCACGACGAAAGAAATCCACGGGGCAATCGTGGTTTTGAGCAGGCTACCGCCGCCATTCTTGCGGAAATAATTCCAGATCGCCAGCGACACGAACGCTTGCAAAACCAGTAACAGCCCCGTGCCCAGCACCGCGTAAAGCGTGTAAATGCCGTCATAAGCCTGGTCCATCGGACTGTTAAATCCGTTGAAAACCCCAAACAACACGATCCAAGCCGCCGCCAGCACGGACTGCACAACCGAAGCATAATGCGGGCTACGCAGCACATCATGGGTTTTGCCCAGATGATGCGGCAGAATGCCCTCGCGTCCGAGGGAGTACATGTAGCGCGCCGTGGTGTTGTGGAAGGCCATGCCGCAGGCAAACGAGCTGGTGAGGATCAGGAAGCTCAACGCCTGGTAACCCCAGTCGCCGACAAACTGCTTCATCGGCGTCAGGTAAAAGTCACCCGAATCATTGACCGCCTGCGCCAGCATCGCGCCCGCGTTAGGATAGGCAGAGACGCCGCACCAGGACACGAACGTGTAGATCACACCAAGCAAAATCACGGAAGAATAGAGCGCGATGGGTATCACCCGCTTGGGGTTGCGGCTCTCCTCGGCGTAGTTCGGCGCCATCTCAAATCCGACCCACGACCAGAAGGCCATGAAAATACCGACCGCCGCCGCACCAGCCGGAATGGCAACATTGCCAACCTTCTGCGCCGCGACCGGTACGGTGACATGAAAGATATTGAGCGCCTCGAGTGAGAAGCTAGTTCCGCCATGGGCCAAGGCCACGCCAAAGGAGAAAATCAGCAGCACGACGGTCTCGCAAAGCACCGCCGTTCCCAAAACCGCGGTGCTGAGGCGGACATCGCGCAGCGACAGCACGCCGGCCCCCACCACCGCCGCCAAAGCCAGCCAGACCCAACCGATGTTGATGCCTAAATGCTGAGAAAGCCAGATATTACCAAAATAGGCGAACAGCCCGTAGAGCGAGGCCTCGAAGATCGAGTAACAGGCCAGCGCCGTAAGGCCCGCCGACATGCCAAGTTCCCGGCCGAGACCTTGCGCGATGTAGGAATAGAAACCACCTACCGACGAGACCTGGGAAGCCATCGTCGCATAGCCGACGCTGAAGATGACCAGCACGATGGTCGCCAGCAGGAAGGCCGCCGGTGTGTGGACGCCGGTGCCAAACCCGGCAGCGAACGGCACGTTGCCCAGCATCGCCGATTCCGGTGCGGCGCCCGTCACGCACAAAAAGAGCACGCCGATAACGCCAACAGCCTTCGAATGTAATTTCGCGACGTTCTCTCTCTTACCGACGTCTATGGTCCCGGTAATTTTGGACTCACTCATGCGGTTTCCTCCTTAATGATATTATTCGTTAGTATACCGTCCTTGCACCGGGTCGAGCTTTTTAATTTGAGATTTGTGCCCGGTACTTTTGTTTGTAGTTAAGTCCAAAGTTTTCTGTTTGACCAGCTAGTCGTTCGACTAAATATCTGTGGCGACTCGGGCAATTCGGTGTCGTCTTACCCTTAGCAAAGCTGGCGCGCTGAGCTTGAGCGCGGAAAAGCGACAAGGGAAAGGCCGATCAGTTGGCGCCAAAACGTCAGACGATATGATCAATTATGCAGCCACACGCGCCGATTCGCGGCGGCTGACTGATTTCTCACGCAAATCCCCGCAATCCACCCTGCAGGGAGGCCAAATCAACCCGGCCTGCAACTCGCCGTTGGCAGGCGCCTTGTTGGCGAGGTTCGCGCCTGCCGGGCCAGAAGCGTCACAGCATCAGTTCCCGCCGCCTTGTCCATCGTTCGCCCCTCGGCGCGCGAGGCGCCCGTTGCTTGATCCCGCGGCGCCTTACCCAAGACACATGAGAGTTGTCATGAGCAGATCAACGTGGCCTCATACCCGCTCTAGTAGCAGGGCAATGCCTTGGCCGACGCCAATGCACATCGTGCACAGCGCATAACGCCCGCCTGTATCATGCAGCCGGTTGACGGCCGTGGCGATGATGCGCGCCCCGCTGGCCCCCAGCGGGTGCCCTAGCGCAATGGCGCCGCCCCAGGCGTTGACGCGCGCATCGTCATCGCTCAGCTCAAGCCGCCGCGTAACGGCCAGAGCCTGCGCGGCGAAAGCCTCGTTCAACTCGATCACATCGATTTGCGCGAGCGTCAGCCCGACGCGGGCCAGCAATTTCTGCGTGGCGGGCACCGGGCCGATACCCATGATGCGCGGCGCCACTCCGGCCGTGGCCATGCCCACCACGCGCGCGCGGGGCGCAAGGCCAAACCGCGCCGCCGCCTGGGCAGACGCCACCAATACCGCCGCCGCGCCATCATTCACGCCCGAGGCATTGCCCGCGGTAATCGTGCCGTCTTTGCGCACGATCGGCTTCAGCTTCGCCAGCGCCTCCAGCGTGGTGGCGCGCGGATGTTCGTCGATATCCACGATGATGTCCGCGCCCTTCTTTCCAGGCAGCGTCACCGGCGCGATTTCGCGCGCCAGATGCCCCGCCGCCTGCGCGGCCACCGTGCGCGCCTGGCTGCGCAGGGCGAATTCATCCTGCGCCTCACGTGCGATCCCATAATCCCGCGCCACATTCTCGGCCGTCTCCGGCATCGACTCGGTGCCATAGGCCGCTTGCATGCGGGGGTTCACAAAGCGCCATCCGATTGTGGTGTCATACACCGCGTTACTGCGCGAAAACGCCGTGTCGGCCTTGGGCAGCACGAAAGGCGCGCGGCTCATGCTCTCCACGCCGCCGGCGATGACCAATTCCGCCTCGCCCGTGCGGATGGCCCGCGCCGCGGTGCCCACCGCATCCATGCCCGAGCCGCAGAGGCGGTTCATCGTCGTGCCCGGCACAGCCTCGGGCAAACCAGCGAGCAGCGCCGCCATGCGCGCGACATTGCGGTTATCCTCTCCCGCCTGATTGGCGCAACCCAGAATCACCTCGTCCACCAAAGCCGGATTAAGGCCCGGATTACGCGCCAATAATGCGGCAATCGGATGAGCCGCGAGATCGTCGGTACGCATGGCGCTGAGCGCGCCGCCATAGCGGCCGAAAGGCGTGCGGATGGCATCGCAGATGAAGGCATCGGTCATGGCGCGGACTCCGTCAGCAAAAGATCAAGGGAGCCGCGCCGGAAACCGAAACCGGCGGCGGCGGCGATGATGTCGATGCCGCGTTCCAGCGCGGCGCGGTCCTGCATGCGCGCCCAATACACGGGCCCGCCCACATGGCGCGGAAAACCATAGCCCTGCACCAGCACGACATCGATATCCGAGGCGCGCTGCGCCACGCCGTCGGCCAGCAGCAAGGCCGCCTCGTTCACCATGGCCGCGAGCGCACGGCGCTGAATGTCTTCCGGCGCCAATGGGTGCCGGCTCACGCCACGCGCTGCCGAGGCGGCGGCAATGATGCCGCGCACCGTGGCGTCGCTGCCCGCGCTGCGCTTGCCCGCGGCATAGGTGTAATAGCCCGCGCCGCTCTTGCGGCCAAAGCGTCCCTGCGCGCAGAGTTCGTCGAGCACCGGCACATAGCGCGTGCGTGGGTCGCGTCGCGCGGCCTGGGCGGCGCGCATACGCCAGGCAATGTCCAGCCCGGAGAGGTCGGCCACCGCGAACGGCCCCATGGCAAAGCCGAACGCCTCCAGCGCCGCGTCCACCTCCTCGGGCCAAGCCCCGTCCTCCAGCATGAATTCGCACTGGGTGCGGTAGGCATTGTAAATGCGGTTGCCGATGAAGCCGAAAGCGTTGCCGCACAGCACGGGCAGCTTCTTGAGCCGCTTGCCGAATTCCATGCCGGCGGCGGCGAGGTCGGGCGCCGAGGCGCTGCCGGGCACCACCTCCAGCAGCTTCATCACATTCGCCGGCGAGAAGAAATGCAGCCCCAACACATCCTGCGGGCGGGACGTCGCGGCGGCGATGGTGTCAATATCGAGATACGAGGTATTGGTCGCCAGCACCGCGCCGGGCTTGGCATGGGCATCGAGCTGGCGGAACACCTCCTGCTTCACCGCCAGATCCTCAAACACCGCCTCAATCACGAGGTCGGCCGGCGCGATCTCCGCCCATCCCGTGGCGAGGCTGAGGCGCAGCTTCGTCGCCAGCGCGGGCGTGATTTTTCCGGCGGCGGCGCGTTCGGCCAGCGCGGCGCACAGACGCTCTCCGGCTTTCGTCAGCAAATCCGCATTCTGGTCATACAGGATGACGGCAAACCCCTCCTCCAGCGCCGCTTGCGCGATGCCGCTGCCCATGGTCCCAGCGCCGATCACGGCCACGGTTTCAATGGCGCGTGGCGTGGCACGCAACGCGGCGGGCAGGCGCATGGCCTCGCGCTCGGCGAAGAACATATGGCGCAGCGCCGCCGCCTCGGGGCTGGCGCGCAGCGCAAGGAAGGGGGCGCGCTCGCGCGCCAGGCCCTCGGCAAAGGGCAGTGCGGCGGCGTCCTTCACCGCCGCGATGGCGGCCACCACGGCGGGGCGGCCCTTGCCGGCCTTCAACGCCGCCACCTCGGCCTTCGCCACCGCTTCCGGGGCCTCGGGCGGCACCGGCAGCGCGCTCACCCGCCGCTTGGCGGGCAAATGCGCGACCGCCGCGCCCACCACATCGACCTCGACCACCTCGTCCACAACGCCCAGCCGATGCGCCGCCCCGGCGCCAATCCGCTCAGCCGTGCCAATGAGTCGCAACGCCGCGCTCACCCCCACCAGGCGCGGCAGGCGCTGCGTGCCGCCCGCACCGGGAATCACGCCCAGCGTTACCTCCGGCAGGCCCAGCACCGTGCCCGCCTCCGCGATGCGCACATCGCAAGCCAAAGCCAACTCCAACCCGCCGCCCAGCGCCGCGCCATGCAGCGCCGCCACCACCGGCTTCGGACACGCCTCGATGGCCGCGAAAACATCCGGCAGAAAGGGTGCCTCCGGCGGCTTGCCGAATTCCTTGATATCCGCGCCCGCGATGAACGTGCCCCTCGCCCCGGCGATGACGCCGCCGCGCAAGCTCTCATCCGCGCCCAGCCGCGCCAACGCCGCCATCAGCGCCGCGCGCACCGGCTGCGACAGCGCATTCACCGGCGGATTGCTGATCTCCATGACCAGCACACCCTCGCGCACCGAGAGTTGCAGCGCCTCCATCTCAGGCCGACCGCAGCATTTCGCGGCCGATGATGATCTGCTGGATCTGCGTGGTGCCCTCATACAGGCGCAGCAGGCGGACATCGCGGTAGAACCGCTCGACCTTGTATTCGTTGATATAGCCAGCGCCGCCATGGATCTGCACGCCGCGATCGGCGACGCGGCCGACCATCTCGGTGCAAAACAGCTTGGCGCAGGAGGCCCGCATGCTCACCTCAGGGTCGCTCTCATGCACCGGCTTCAGGTCGAAGCGGCGGGTGACATCCTGCACCAGCGACCACCCGGCCAACAGCTCGGCCTGGGAATCCGCGAGCATCGCCTGGATGAGCTGGAACTCGCCAATGGCCTTGCCAAACTGCTTGCGCTCGCGCGCGTAATTTACCGATTCCTCGATGATGCGCTGGGCCGTGCCGCATGCCACGGCGGAGATGTGCAGGCGCCCGCGGTCGAGCACCTTCATCGCGGTCTTGAAGCCCTGGCCTGGCACGCCGCCGATGATGTTGGCGGCGGGCACGCGCACATCCTCCAGGATCACGTCGCAGGTCTTGGTGCCGCGCTGCCCCATCTTCTTGTCCGGCTTGCCCAGGCGCAGGCCCGGCGTGTCGGCTGGCACGATGAAGGCGGAAACACCCGATGCCCCCGGCCCACCCGTTCGGGCCATCAACGTGAACGCGCCCGCGCGCGGCGCGTTGGTGATGTAGCGCTTGGTGCCGTTGAGCACGTAATGATCGCCATCCAGCTCGGCACGGGTTTTCAGCGATGCCGCGTCGGACCCGGCATCCGGCTCGGTGAGCGCGAAGGACATGATCAGCTCGCCCGAGGCGACACGGGGCAGGATCTCGTGTTTCTGCGCCTCGGTGCCATCCATCAGAATGCCCTGCGAACCAATGCCGACATTGGTGCCGAACACCGAGCGGAAGGCGAGCGCGGTGCGTCCAAGCTCGAAAGCCACCCGCCCCTCCTGGCTCATCGACAAGCCGATGCCGCCATATTCCTCAGGAATGGAGAGGCCGAACAGCCCCAGCTCCTTCATCTCCGCGACAATCTCTTCGGGAACCTCGTCATGGTCCTCGACATGGTTTTCGGCGGGCACCAAGCGCTCACGGATGAAGCGCTGGATCGTCGCCAGCAGGATCTCGAAGGATTCATTGTCGAGGGCCATGGTTTTGCTCCCGGGGACGTTAGCGGTGGATGAAATGAGGGGCGCGCTTTTCGATGAAGGCGCGCAGCCCCTCGCGCGCATCGGCGCTCGCGAAGCGGGCATAGAGTTCGCGCCGCTCAAACAAGATGCCCTCGCTCAAGCTGGTCTCGAAGGCGCGGTTCACCGCCTCCTTCACCACCATCAGCGCCGGGGCGGAGAATTCCGCGATCTTGCCCGCCAGCGCCAGCGCCTGGGCGCGCAGCTCGGCGGTGGGGACGACGCGCGAGACCAGACCGGCGCGCTCGGCCTCCGCGGCGTCCAGCATGCGCGCGGAGAGACACATATCCATCGCCTTGGCCTTGCCGATGGCGCGGGCGATGCGCTGCGTGCCCCCCGCGCCGGGGAGCAAAGCGAGTTTGATTTCGGGCAGGCAGAATCTGGCATTTTCAGCGGCGAGCACGATATCGCAGGCCAGCGCCAGCTCGCAGCCGCCACCCAGCGCGACCCCGGCCACCGCCGCCAGCACCGGCTTGCGCACGCGCCTTATGGTCTCCCAGTTGCGGGTGATGAACTGCTCCGCGTAAACATCGCTGTAGGTGTAATCGGCCATCTCCGCGATATCGGCGCCCGCGGCGAAGGCTTTGTCATTGCCGGTGATCACGATCACGCCGATGCCCTCATCAGCGTCGAACGCCAGTAGCGCCGCGCCCAGCGCATCCATCAGCGCGCCGTTGAGCGCGTTCATCTGCACCGGGCGGTTGAGCGTGATCAGCCCAACCCGTCCATGGCGCTCGGTTAAAACCTCATCCGCCATGCGCGCCTCCCGTCAGATGCGTGCGCAACCGCTCGCGCAGCTTGAATTTCTGGATCTTGCCCGAGGGCGTCGCGGGCATCGCCTCCAGCACTTCCAGCCGTTCGGGGATATATTGCATCGCCACCTGCTTCGCCTTGAGAAAAGCAACCAGTTCCGGCAGCGTCAGGCTCTCACCCTGCTTTGGCACCACGACAGCGCAGGCGCGCTCGCCCATACGCTCATCGGGGTAGCCCACCACCGCCACCGCCGCGATGGCGGGGTGCTGGTAGAGCATCGCCTCGATCTCCACGACCGGAATATTCTCGCCGCCACGGATGATCACATCCTTGCTGCGCCCGGTGATGCGGATATAGCCGCGCTCATCCATGCGGGCGACATCGCCCGTGTCGAACCAACCATCGCAGTCCGTGCCGTTCAGTTCCGGTCGCTTCAGATAGCCGCCGAAATTTGAGCAGGAGCGCACATAGAGCTGGCCCGGCTCGCCATGCGGCAACGCGTGGCCGTCGAGATCCGTCACTTTCACCTCGACGCCCGGCAGCGGCAAACCGTCGGTATTCACCGCCCGCTCATCGTCATCCTCGGGGCGGGTCAGCGTCACCGCGCCATTTTCGGTCATGCCCCAGGCGGAAATGATCTTCACACCCAGCGTCTGCTGCGCCTGCTGCACCAGCGGCGAGGGGATCGGCGCCCCGGCGCATAGGAAGAGGCGCAGCGACGGCAGCCCAACCCCGGCCTCGGCCACCGTGCGCGCGAGATCGGTGAGGAATGGCGTCGACGCCATGGTGAAGCTGGCCTGCTCGGTGCGGATGATCTCCACTGCCTTCGGCGCCTGCCAGATATCCTGCAGCACCGCGCGGGCACGCAGGATGATCGGCATCATCAGCCCGTACATGAAGCCGGTCTGGTGGGCCATCGGCGAGGCCATCAACACCACGTCATCCGCGTTCAGATGCAGCCGCCCGGCATAGGGAAGGATGTTCGAGAACGTCGTATTGGCGCTGTGCATCACGCCTTTCGGCTGGCCCGTGGTGCCGGAGGTATAGAGCAGCTGCGTGATATCATCGCCATTGGGGCGGTTGGCGTGCAAAATCTCCGCCGCGTCGGGCGCACTCTCCCATTCCGGCCCGCTCAGCAGAGCCTCAAAACTATCCGCCCCGTCGCCATCCACCACCACGACGTGGCGCAGCGCGGGCAATTCCGCCTGCAATCCCTTTGCCATCGCCTCGAAGTCGAAATTGCGGAACTGTTTCGGCACGATGAACAGCTTGGTCTCGGCGTGGCCCAGCATGAAACGCAACTCGTGCTCGCGGAAGATATGCATCAACGGGTTGAGCACAGCGCCGATGCGCGAGCAGGCCAGATAGGTGAGCGTGACTTGCCACCAATTGGGAAGCTGGCAGGCCACCACATCGTTACGGCCAATGCCGAGACGGGTCAGCCCGACGGCGATACGATCCGCCATCCGCGCCATGTCCGCATAGGTGAAGCGGCGAACATCGCCTGCCTCCACCCGGTAAGCCGTGAGAGCCAGCTTATCCGGGCAGTTGCGCAGGCAGTCTTCCAACGCGTCGTTAATCGTGCGGTCGCGCCAATGGCCCTGGGCGAGCATCTTCGCGCGCCGGGGCGGCAGCAAGACGGCGTCGAATTGCATGGATCATGTTCCTCATCATGGCATTCTTGTTTTTATACTCGCTCAGGCCGGCACGGCCTGACGCCCGACGCGGGTGCGCGCGATGATCGTCTTCATGATCTGCGCCGTACCGTCGCCGATCTGGAACCCCAGAACGTCGCGCAGACGCTGCTCCATCAGCCCACGGTCATAACCGCCATGGCCAAAGCAGAGCAGACATTGGTGGATGACGTCATAGGCCAGTTTCGGCCCCCACCATTTGCACATCGCCGCCTCGGCGGTGTGCGGCAGATGGCTGTCCTTCAGCCACAGCGTCTGCAGGCAGAGCAGGCGCGCGGCCTCAACCTGTGTATCGAAATCCGCCAGCGTGTGGGAAACACCCTGGAATGATACCAGAGGTTTACCAAAGGCCTCACGCTGCGCGACGTACTCCCATGTCTCCTCCAGCGCCACGCGGGCCACCGCCAGCACCTGCAACCCGATCAGCGCGCGCGAGAAATCGAAGCCCTGCATCACCTGCACGAAGCCCTTGTTCTCGGACCCCAGGCGATGATTCACCGGCACGCGCACATTCTCGAAGAAGATCGAGCCGCGGCCAATGGCGCGCTGGCCGTGGCAGTCGAACCGGTTGCGGGTAATGCCCGGCAGATCCATCGGCACCAGCAGCGCGGTCACGCCATGCGCGCCGGACTCCACCGTGCCGGTGCGGCCAAAAACCACGGCGGCATCGGCCTGGTCAGCGGCCGAAATCGAGGTCTTCTCGCCATTCAGCACGTAAAAATCGCCGTCGCGCTCCACGCGCAGGCGCAGATTAGCGGCATCCGACCCGCCGCGCGGCTCGGTCAGCGCGATGGCGAACAGCGCCTCGCCCGCCACCAGCTTGCGCAGCCAGGGGCCGACGATTTCCGGCTCGCCATGTTCAGCCAGGATCTGCCCATTCAGCGAGGCGAGCAGGTTGATATAGGAAATGCTGAGATCAGCCCTCGCGATTTCCTCATGGATCACGCCCGCCGCGATGCGGCTCATGCCCAGCCCACCATATTCCTCTGGCAGTTCGGGAGCGATAAACCCCATCTCTCCCATCTCGCGCATGATCGCGCGGTCCAGCACGCGGGTCTGGTCACGCTCCTGAAAACCCGGTGCCACACGGTCCTGCGCGAAGCGCCGCGCCTGCTCGGCCAGCGCCTGAAGCTCCTCGGTGATATAAGGGTTCATCGCGCCGCTCACTTTGCGTATTTGCGGAACTCGGGCTTGCGCTTCTCCTTCAGCGCATTCACGCCCTCGCGCGATTCATCCGTGTCGTAATAGAGCTTCAGCGCATACATCCCCAGCCCGGCGATACCGGCCTGATGCGCGGTGTCCATGTTGAAGCTGCGCTTGGCGATGGCCAGCGCCGTGGGCGAGCGTTCGCACAGCTCCTCGCCCCATTTCTGCACCTCGGCGTCGAGCTGCTCATGCGGCACGCAAAGATTGGCCAGCCCCATCGCCTCCGCCTCCTTGCCCGAGTAACGGCGGTTCATATACCAGATCTCACGCGCCTTCTTCTCGCCCACCACGCGAGCCAGAAAGGCGGTGCCATAACCCGGATCGACCGACCCCATCTTCGGCCCAACCTGCCCAAAGATCGCCCTCTCCGAGCAAATCGTCAGATCGCAGATGGTGGCGAGCACATTGCCGCCGCCAATGGCGTAACCCTGCACGCGGGCGATCACCGGCTTCGGCACGTCGCGGATGGCGGTGTGCAGTTCCTCCATGGGCAGACCGATCGTGCCGCGCCCGTCGTAATTGCCATCATGCGCCGACTGGTCGCCACCCGTGCAAAACGCCTTGTCGCCAGCCCCGGTGAGCACGATGGCGCCAATCGATTTATCATAGCCCGCGCGGTTCATCGCCTTGATGATCTCGTCGCAAGTGGTGCCGCGGAAGGCGTTCATCTTCTCCGGGCGGTTGATGATGATCCAGGCCACGCCGTTGCGGACCTCGTAGAGAATATCCTCGTAATTCATCGCGCTTCCCTCTCGTTAACCGTTCATGGTCAGGCCGCCGGAGACGCTCAGCACCTGGCCGGTGATGAAGGCCGCCTCATCGGAGCCAAAAAAGACGATGGCCTTGGCGAGATCATCCGGCTGGCCCAGGCGGCCGAGCGGAATGGCGCGGGTGAAGGCCTCGATCAGTTTCTCCGGGTTGGCCGCACCCTCGGCCACGCCGGCCAGCAGCGCGGTGTCAGTGGGGCCCGGGCAAACCACGTTCAGCGTGATGCCATAGCGGGCATGCTCGCGCGCCAGCGCCTTGGTCAGCGCCACCAGCCCGCCCTTGCAGGCGGCATACACAGCCTCGCCCGAGGAGCCGACGCGCGCGGCGTCGGAGGCGATGTTGACGATACGCCCATATCTGCGCGCCGACATGCCCGGCAACACTGCATGATGCATGTGCAGCGCCCCGGTCAGGTTGATGGCGATCAGCTTCTCCCACTCGGCGGGAATAGTCTGGGTGAAAGGCTTGAACACATCCCAGCCCGCATTGTTCACCAGCACGCCGACCGGCCCGAACTGCGCCTCCGCCGCAGCCACGCCGGCGTCCACGGCGGCGCGATCGGTGATATCGGCGCTGAACGCGGCGGCAGTGCCCCCGGCCGCGGCGATCTCAGCCGCCACCTTCTGCGCAGCCTCCAGATTCATGTCGAACACCGCCACCTTGGCGCCGCGCGCCGCAAACAGCTTGCAGGTGGCGCCGCCAATGCCGCCGCCGCCCCCCGTCACGATGACGGTCTTGTCCGCAAAATTCGTCATGCTTCCTCCGCTGGCGCAAAATACGACAATGTATTGTCGTTTATTTAGCCGGCACACGGAGGGCGCGCAAGTAAAATTTGGTAAATGTATTGTCTTATTTCGTCACATGCCAACGCTGCGGCGCCGCACCACCGCCTTGCCCCGCCCCCGCGCGACTGGGCCACAGATCAGGCTTTGCTTGGCGCAGAATCTCAGCCATGTATAGCAAAGTCTGTATTCACGGGGTCCCATGCCGTCTTTGCCCGATGCCCAGGCCGCCGTGGCGCGGCTGGAAATGGCCAACCGGATTTTCTTCCGGCTCTATCAATGCGCCAATATGTTGCACAAAACCGGCACACGCGCGGTCGCCGATGAGGGACTGACGACGCAGCAATGGGCGGTGATGGGCGCGCTCTCTCGCCCCTCGGCGGCGGCGGGCATGGCGGTGAACGAGCTGGCCCGCTACCTCATGGTCAGCCGCCAAAATCTCGCGGGCGTGCTCAAGCGCATGGAAGCCGCCGGGCATATCCACGTAGTGCCCGACGCGCGCGACCGCCGCTCACGCATCGTGCAGATGACCGAGGCCGGGCGCGAAGTCTGGGTCAACAGCGCGCAGCCAAAAATCGCGGCGTATTACGCGCAGGCGCTGCACGAGTTCTCCCTATCCGATATGACCCATGCGCTGCACTATCTGATGAAGCTGCTCAACAACATGCAGCAGATCGACGCGCAGAGCGGTGGCGACGGCGAGGAATAACGCGCACTCACCCCAAGGCGGCGGGTTTCGGCCCGCCCGTGGCCCAATCGAGCAACTCCACCGTATGCACCACCGGCAGCCCGGTGCCGGCGGCGATCTGCACGATACAGCCGATATTCCCCGCGGCGATGATCTCGGGCGATGTGGCCTCGATATTCGCCACCTTGCGCGCACGCAGCTGCGTGGCGATTTCGGGCTGCAGGATGTTATAAGTGCCCGCCGAGCCGCAGCAGAGATGCGCTTCGGGGATCTCCAGCACCGTGAACCCCGCCGCGCGCAACAGCGCCTTGGGTGGTTCGCGGAGCTTCTGCCCGTGTTGCAGCGAGCAGGCCGGATGATACGCCACACGCCCGCCCGGCGGGTCGGCCGGGGTCTGCAACCCAATCTCGGTCATCAGCTCCGTAATGTCGCGGGTAATCGCGGAGATTTTCGCGGCGGTCGCCGCCAGCTCGGCGTCGTGGCGAAGCATGAAGCCGTAATCCTTCACCGTGGTGCCGCAGCCCGAGGCGTTGATGACGATGGCCTCCACCTCCCCCGCCTCGACCGCCGCCCGCCAGGCCCGCACATTCGCCCTGGCTTCGGCGTGGTCATCCTCGCCCATATGCTGGCGCAGCGCGCCGCAGCAGCCCGTGCCCGGCAAAACCACCACCTCGCAGCCATGGCGGGCGAGCAGCCGGGCCGTGGCTTCGTTGATATGCGGGGCCAGCACTTTTTGCGTGCAGCCCGGCAGCAGCGCCACACGGCGCGTAGCTCTCTGTGGTCTGGGCCATTCCCGCGCCTTGGGCAGCGTTTTCGGCGCCAGCGCCAACATGGCGCGTATCTGCCGCGGCAGCAGCGGCGCGAATGGCCGCCCCAGCCGCGCCAATACCAGCGCCCGCCTGAACAGCACCGGGTCGGGCAGCAGTTTTTTCAGCACCGCGCGCAGCAGGCGCTCCCGCAGCGGGCGCCGGAACCGATGCTCGATATGCGCGCGGGCATGGTCGATGAGGTGCATATAATCCACCCCCGACGGGCAGGTGGTCATGCAGCTCAGGCAGGAGAGGCAGCGATCGACATGCTTCACCAGCTCCGGCGTCACCGGGCGGTCATTCTCCAGCATGTCCTTGATCAGGTAGATGCGCCCGCGCGGGCTGTCCAACTCGTCGCCCAGCAGCACATAGGTCGGACAGGTGGCGGTGCAGAAGCCGCAATGCACGCATTTGCGCAGAATGCCCTCGGCGGCGGCGAGAGCGGGATCGGCCAGCTGAGCCGGGGAGAAGAATGTCTGCATCGGCCTAAAACTCCCGGTACATCCGGCGCGGGTTGAGAATGCCGAGCGGGTCGAAACCCTGCTTCACCCGGCGCGTGAGGGCGGCGAGCGGCGGGGGCAGCGGCTCAAACACATCGGCGCTGGCCCGCACATCCTCGGGCGCGGCAAACAGCGTGGCATGGCCGCCCCGCAGGCAAGTGCGTACCGCCCCGCCGTTGGCACGCGGCAGGCCAAGCCAGAGCAACCCCCCTCCCCAGTCGAGAAACGCGGCGCCCTCGGGGAAATGCGCGTGCAGCGCCGCCAGCACGGCCGGGGCGGCGGCGGGTTCGGGGTTGAGGCGCCAGATTTCGGCATGGGCGCCGAGCACTGGCAGCACCGCGCCGATATCGTGCCACAGCGCCGCGCTGGCGGCTTCGTCCAGCCGTTCTCCGCCCAGCGCGGCGGCGCGATGCGCCACCGAGGGCGCCGGGCCTTCCAACCGCAGCGCCACCACGCCCCGCGCCGGTAGATAGGCCGCGCCGCTGACCTCATGCGGCGTGTTCAGCGCCGCGCTCATGCGCGCCACGGCCGCGCGGGCATCCGCCACCGGCCAGAGCAGAGTCAGCTCGGTTTCCGGGCGGGGCAGCACCTTCACGCTCACCTCGGTCAGCACCGAAAGCGTGCCAAAGGCGCCCGCCTGCAGCTTCGCCATGTCGTAGCCAGTGACGTTCTTCACCACCCTGGCCCCCGCCTTCCAGATCTGACCCAGCCCGTTCACCGCCGCGAAGCCGAGCAGATGGTCGCGTGCCGCCCCCGCCTTCAGCCGCCTGGGGCCGGACTGGTTGACCGCCAGCACCCCGCCCAGCGTTGGCGCGCCGGTGCCGCCCAGCAGCGCCGTCCAATCCGGCGGCTCGAAGGCCAGCATCTGCCGCTGCCCCGCCAGCAGCGCCGCGATCTCGGCCAGCGGCGTGGCGGCGCGGGCGGTGAGCACCAGCTCCGCCGGATCGTAATCGATAACCCCGCTCAGGCGGCTGATGTCGAGTCGCCGCGCGACCGGGGCAAACCGCCCGAGGCCGCGCTTGGAGCCACCGGCGACGATCTCCAATGGCGCGCCTTCCGCCGCCGCGCGGCTGACGATCTCGGCAAGTTCGGCGGCATCCGCCGGGGTGACGCTGCTCATGCTCAAAACCGCTCGATCTCAGGGAAGCGCAGCGCGTCGCCATGCACATGCGTCCGGTTCAACTCCGCACAGCGGCACAGCATGGGGAAGACCTTGCCGGGGTTGAGCAGCCCGGCATCGTCGAAGGCGCATTTCAGGCGCTGCTGCTGGTCCATATCGGCCTGGGTGAACATCTCCGGCATCAGGTCGCGCTTCTCGATGCCCACGCCATGCTCGCCGGTCAGCACCCCGCCCATCTGCACGCACAGACGCAAGATGGCCGCGCCGAAATCCTCGGCCGCCTGGAGTTGACCGGGAATATTGGCGTCGTACATGATGAGCGGGTGCAGATTGCCGTCTCCAGCGTGGAAGACATTGGCAACCCTGAGGCCAAATTCATTCTCCATCGTCTTCATCCGGTTGAGCACCTCACCAATGCGCTTACGCGGGATGGTGCCGTCCATGCACAGATAATCCGGCGAGAGCCGCCCCACGGCGGGGAACGCCGCCTTGCGCCCGGCCCAAAACAGCAGCCGCTCCTCCTCGCTGGCGCTGGTGCGCACACTGACCGCCCCATGCGCGCGGGCGATGCGCTCGACCGCCGCCGCGAGATGATCCACCTCGGCCTCGTTGCCGTCGAGTTCGACGATCAGCAGCGCCTCCACATCCAGCGGATACCCCGCCTGCACAAACGCCTCGGCGGCGGCGATGGCGGGCTTGTCCATGATCTCCATGCCGCCGGGAATGATGCCCGCCGCGATCACCGCCGCCACGCAGTCGCCGGCGGCCTCCACGCTGGGAAAGCCGATCATCACCGCGCGGGCGATGGGCGGGATCGGCAGCAGCCGGACGGTCACCTCCGTCACCACGCCCAGCATCCCCTCGGACCCGACCACCACGCCGAGCAGGTCGTAGCCCGGCCCGTCATAATGCTTGCCGCCGAGGCGGATGATCTCGCCTTCCAGCGTGACGATCTCCACGCCCAGCACGTTGTTGGTGGTCAGCCCATATTTCAGGCAATGCACGCCGCCGGAATTTTCCGCCACATTGCCGCCGATGGTGCAGGCAATCTGCGAGGACGGGTCGGGCGCGTAATATAGCCCGAGATGCTTCACCGCCTGGGAGATGCCAAGGTTGGTCACGCCCGGCTGCACCACGGCGCAGCGATTGGCCTCGTCGATCTCGACGACGCGGTTGAACTTGCCCATGGCCAGCAACACGCCATCGGCCAGCGGCAGCGCCCCGCCCGAGAGCGAGGTGCCCGCCCCGCGCGGCACCACCTTGATATTGTTCTCGTGGCAATAGCTGAGCACCGCGGCCACCTGCGCCGTGGTGCTGGGCAGCACCGCCACCATCGGCATCTGGCGATAGGCGGTGAGCGCGTCGCACTCATAAGCGCGCAGGCCGGTCTCGCTGTCCACCACTCCCTCGCCGGGCACAATGCGCCGCAGCGCGGAGACAATCTCGGCCCGGCGGGCCAGCGCCGTGGCATCGGGTTCGGGCATCAGGATCATGCGGCACCTCGGGGCGGCTTCGGTAACGCGAGAATAGCAGGCTTGGCCGATGCCGCCAGACGGGGCCGTCTGCCCATATCAGGATAACGGGCAAGGCCCCGGAGCACAGCTTCCTGTGCGGCGGATTGCTGGACGGCTCCTTTTTCAACGGTGAACTGGCAGCTTTGGCAAACAAAATAAAAAATCGTTAATTTGACCTACGCCTTTTGGCCGATACCAGCTTATTCTACCGGTATCTTTTGTCGCCGGCGGGGCTTTTCTGGGAGCAAATATGAAAATCATCCGGTCGCTTGCCGCGGCGATGGCTGCGGCTATCTGCTTGTGTACTGTTTTTGTTGGAGTTGCCCGGGCTCAGGAGCAGGTCGGATTCCCCGCCTCAGATCCGTTCACCGCCCGCCAGATCACCCTCACCGGCGTATTGAACAAGCCGCTCGGCAATGGCCCCTTTCCCGCCGTGGTGCTGATGCATGGATGCGGCGGCTGGCAGCCCGCCGTGCGGTATTCGCTGGACCTGCTCTCTGAATATCTGAGCGAGCATGGCTATGTCGTGCTCAGCGTCGATAGCTTCGGCCCCCGCAATCTCTCGGGCGACGACATGTGCGCCAGCAACGCGCGGTTACGCCAAGCCCTTATCTATCGCGCCCATGATGCCTTCGATGCGATGAAGTTTCTGCGCTCACAGCCTTTCGTCGAGCCGAAGGATATATTTTTGATGGGCCAGAGCAATGGCGGCAGCGTGGCGATGGAGGCCGCCGCCGCCGATGATTTGAAGACGTTTGACGCCCCCGGCACGTTTCGCGGTGTTGTCGCCTATTACCCCTGGTGCGGCGTCTTCCCGGAGCAGCGCGAAGTCGCGCTCGCCTCACCTCTGCTGATCTTCAACGGCGGCGCCGATAATTGGGTTTCGGCCAGCCAATGTACAAAAATCCAAGCCTCCGGTGAGAATGTGTCGGAAATCACCTACCCCGATGCGGTGCATTCATTCGACATCGACATCCCCAAACAACTCTACCAGGGCCACTGGGTCGGCTACGATCCGCAAGCGGCCCAGGATAGCGAGACAAGAATGCTTGCCTTCTTCAACGCCAAACTTACACCTGACATCCGCCAAGACTGAACGGCACTAGAATGGCAAGCCGGGTTGGAAGGATAGTTGCGTATAGGTGACGCTACCATCCTCGAAGACCGCCTCAATCTTTACCGGACCGCGCAGGCGCTGGAAGCTACAGTTTATCTTCATGGGCAGCGACGATGCAGGCTTGAGTGGAACGGTCTCCACCGTCAACATGTCACGATCGGTAGCCGGCGCTTCCACGCAAAGGCACCGCATCTCTGGCACTGGCAGCCGCCGATAAGGCCAAAGTGAAAGCGTGAGGGAATCCGCGGCACACGCCCATGCAAGCGCCGGTTCATACCACTCCATGCCGGTCTTGGCGGCATAAGGAATGGATGGCACCGCTAGTGTGAGCAATCTCAGCAGCGGCGCGCTCAGGCTGTGAACTTCACGGATACGCCACGCATCAGGATCGAGGTGCAGAACCAAATCATCCCCTGCTGCCGAGGTGAGGACATGCTGCCCGGCGGCATCGAGACGAGTTGTGATATTCTCAATCCTGGCGCGGCCACGCGGCTGACGAAACCGCGCCGGCACCTTGCCGACAACCTCGGCTCCCCACACGCCGCTCCCCGGCGCCAAACTCGTCAATACGCCATGGGTGGGTGCGTTTGCCCAAGCTGCGGCGATCACGATCCCTTCGGGCGGGATACCGGATTCGCGCCAGAGTAGCCCCGCACCTGGCTGGGCGGGGCGGGTCTGATAATTGGCGATCCGGAATGGGATCGTCGGCGCCCCGATGAAAGATGATTCCTGAACTTGCAGATGCAGATGGGGAACAGGTGAACGACCCGAATTACCCACCTTGCCGAGATAAGCGCCAAGTTCCACACGCGCGCCGGCCGTGACCGCGATACTCGACTGCTTAAGATGCGCGAGGAGCGCCCAGCCCCCCTGGTCCATGCGCAGCAGCACGTAATTACCCCAATTCTCCGCGTAGTTGCATACGCCAACCTGATTATCCGCGACGTCGGCGCGCACGCGCTCCACCACACCTGACGCCGGTGCGATGACCGGCGCTTCCCAGATCGGTTCGCCATCCGGGCGCTGGAAGTCGAGCGCATGGCACCACGCGCCGGAATGGCTCAGCCTTCCGTCAAAGCCCTGGGAGATCTTGACGTCACCCGCCATGGGCACAACAAGCAGAGGCTCGCGGCTACCGAAGCGGCGGGCTTGGTCCACCACATATACCCAAGCCTGCTCAGGAGGCAGGTCGTTACGTTCATTGCGCCTCACGAGCGCCTTTCCCTCGGTCAGGGTGAACGCCAACAGGCAAATCCAGACGACGCCAATCGCCGATAGCGGTAAAAACGCCCAAGCTGGCTGCACATGCTGCACCAGCGCCGCAATCACGGCCGCCCCGGCACCGCCGACCGCCGCCAACATCAAACTCCGCCAGCCGGGCAGAAAATATGCCGCCCCCAGCGCCATACCCGCGATAAAGAAATTATACGAGGCGGGCTGCCAGTAAAATGGCACGGAAAGGCCCTGCAGTTCGATCGAGGTGAGCGCCCCGGCCAGCCAGCCGACAAGGCCGCCCAGAAAAATGGCACGCGACCACAGCAGCAGCGCGAAACAGACGAGAAGGCCAACCTGCAATGTTGGTGAAAATACCAACGAACCAAGAGAACGTATAAAAATCTGCATTCCCGCCCAGGCATTGACCGGAACGGGCCAGACGAGAAGCTGGCTTGACGCATTCGCCACCCAAACCGGGAAAAGCGTGAAGAGTGTGCCTGCGACGATGCTGAAGCCAAGCACCATCGGCGGCAGGATCATGCCGGCAAGGCCACGCATCAAGGCCGCGCTAATCACGGCCGCCGAACTCGCTGCCAATGTCGTCAAGGCGATATCGGTTTCGGTTGACACGTAAGAGCCGTAGGTGAGCCATGACACCGCGATGGCGGCCAAAATCGCATTGGCCCGAACGCCACCGCCTATTCCCGGCTTGTCCTGCACGCCGATGACGCGGCCGATGAAATCCCCAACCCAAAGCCCGAACAGACCAAAGATCAGCCCGCGGAGATGCCCGACCGCAACTGCCGCCCACAGCAAGAGGCCGAGCTTCGCGTCTCCGATCAAGAAGGCCGACGCCAGCGCGCTGCCCACGCGAAGCATCAGAAGATCACCGGCGCGACGCACCTGGCGGGAAGAGCGCGGCTCTCCCGCCTGGGCCGCAAGATTCGTTTGCTCCAGCATTATTTCGTCAGATGCTCGGGCATCCGCTCCGGGCCGCAAACATCCTCAAGCGTCTCACGCGCACGGATAATATCCGCCTTGCCGTCACTGCCAATCAACACCACTGCGGGCCGGTATTGGATAAACTGCATCCACTGCGTAATGTTATAGGCACCGACCGGATGGATTGTTAGAATGTCACCGGTCTCCAGTGGCGGCAGATCGACATGATCTCTGATAACATCGATGGCCATGCACAGAGAGCCGTAAATCCGCGACGGCACGGGAGGGGCGTCGATCGCTCGCGCTGGCAAGATCTGGAACTGATACCAGGCGCTGGTATACAGAAGATTGATTCCCGCATCGATGACATAGCCAATGCGCGAATCCTCGTTGAGGATCATGCGTTCCTTGTAAGCGCGTGCTGAAAGCCCCTCATCGGTGAGCATCGGACGATTCACCCCCTTCACGGCGATCACCGTGCTGAGCAAATAGCCTGCCTCATCCACCAGGTAGCGGCCCGACTCAAGCCGCAACATAGGCTGCTCTGCGGGAGGTAACTCCCGCAGCACCTCCGTGATCGCGGTCGCGAAGGCTTCGATCGGTGGGACTACCTGCTCTACCGGGCCAAGGAAACCATGCAGAAGACTCTGCGACGGGAAACCGCCGCCCAGATTCAGATAAGGCACCAAATGATGGTGTTTGCGCCGCAGTTGTTCACGCAACTGGACCAGCTTTTTCGCCGTCACCGCGTAAGCATCGGGCATCAATATATATGTGCCGATGTGGGAATGCAGGGTATGCAATTGCAGTTTCGGATTATCGATAATCCGGGTAGCTGCCCTTTCCGCCTCTCCATTTTCCAACGCGAAACCAAATTTAGACCATACTGGCTTTATACCAGGATCAAGCCAAACCCGGAGTCCAACCTCGATGACCTTGCCGTGCTCTGACGCCAATTCCTCAACCAGGCTCAACTCATCCCAATTATCGATTTGAATGAGCGCGCCATCGTCGATAGCCGCCTTCAGGGCCGAGCGGGGCTTGTAGGGGCCGTTGAATACGATCTCGCTGCCATCAAAACCGATTTTTCTGGCCTTTTCGTATTCAAATTGCGAAACGACCTCGGCGATCCAACCTTCACTTTTGAAAATTTTGCATATCGCTCCAAGATAATTAGTCTTCATCGACCAAGCAAAGCTGGTTTTTTGATAGCGGCTTCTGAACGCCTCGCGCATTCTCTTTGCCTTCGCCCGGAGATCATATTCCGAGAAGACAAAAAGCGGCGAACCGAATTCCTCGATGAGCCCGGTGACGGGAAGACCGTCAATCTGGAACAACGACGGCGCCCGTGGGCCGCGCGCATAAAAATTGCGGTCTTCAGCCACGCGCGGGGCGTTACGCCCAAGTTCGCCACTGATGACAGGCGGAACGTAAGAGCGATCCATCATGACCTCCCAGACAAGTTGAGCAGCGGCGCGCCCGTGCGTTCACCCTTGGCGGCGAGCTCCGCCAAATCGGTGATATCTCCAAGAACATCGACAGAGTGCCTGATGAACATGCGTCCCGCCTCGCACGGAGCGAGTTCCGTCTCTTCAAACCCCACCAACAGCTCCAGCAGGCGAGCAGGCAGGTTACAGCCAAGCTGCGACGGGAAATCGACCCAGGCCGGAAACCGAGGATTCATTTCAAACAGCAAATGCGGCCTCGCTGGCGCCTTGATAAATTCGAGCTCGAATGGCCCCGCCCAGCGCAGTGCGCGGATAAACCTGTGCACTAAATGGTCAATCCTGGGGTCGGCAACCACCACCCCGGCAAAGCCCTTGCCCGCCGACGTCCGCAACATCTTTCTGATGGAACAGCTGCCAACGATGCCGCCCCGCCCATCGCCGAGGCCCACAACGTCATATTCCTCTCCAACAACCATTTCCTGCACCAGAACAGGCAGCCCCCACATATCGGTGAGATCCTTGAACGCGGCGTATAGCTCTGCCTCCGTCGTCGCCAAATGAGCCTCGTAATACTTACCCTTCACATAGACGGGGTAGCCGATCTGTTCGGCAAAGCGCGCCAAATCGGCCGCGTCATGGGCCACTCTCGTTTCTGGAACCGGAATGTTAATACGATGACAAAGCAGCGAGAGCGCCTCTTTACTTCGCCGCAAGAAGGCCGCCTTGCTCGGCAACATCATCTTGATCCCACGCCGCGCCAGACTATCCTGAAGTTCTATGAAATTCATAACCTCCGAATCTAGGCAGGGAATGATCACGCTAATTTTCTCTTTATCGAGAATAACCTCGAGTCTCTCCATTAGCGCCTTGGCACCGGTCCGCGGGTAGGGCAGAAGATATACCGCATCGAGGCGGTTATTGTCCCGGCAATAAATCGAGCTTTCCATCGGATCATAGGACAAGCCGACGATCCGGATGCCCGGAAACCGCCTGCGTAAACTCGCGATCACCGCCGCCCCAGGTTGTGGATTATCGCCCCGATGCAACCCCGTGACAGCAACTGAAATGGTGTTAATGGGTAGTTGCTTTGTCATGAACAAAACGGCCCAAGGGTTCGAGTGCAGACAACTCGTTCAAGAAAAGCTGGACATCTCTGGCCGCGGTCGCACGGTCTATACCGTATCGCCGCTCCATGGCTGCCGGCAGATCAGCAAGCTGCACGCCCTCCACAATCGACCGGAGAATAAAACTTGCCGTCGCGCTCAACCGGAAAAACATGCCCGAGACGGTGTCAAAGACGAACTCATCCCCATAAAAGCGCAGCCCTGAGATGATCGCTCCATTATTCTCAGACACCCTCTCACGCGCCCCGGCTTTGGCGGCTTCAGCTAAGTGATTGGTGAGATGAACATCCATAAGCCTCTCCCGTCGCGTCTCATCATTGCCATTCCCTGGCGCCGCGAATAAATCACAATTGCTTGAGCAGCTGCCGCCCTTCCCCACAAACACCAACTTCCACCGGCGTTTAGAAAAATTTACGACGTTTAATATTCTTGTATCCTTGCTGGCGCGAAAAAACCTTGATTTTCGTCAATGCCGACAAAGCTTAATTCTGTGTAAATTGAAATTCAAGACAACAATTTATACGGGCCGGAAATAGTCCCGTTAAAAAGGCATGATAAGCAAATAGGAGGCTCTAGCCATGTCGCTGCGACAATTAAGGAAGTTGGCTCTGTCAGCAACTCTCTTGGCTCCAGTCATGCTTGGCGGCGTTATGGCAGGGCCGGCTTATGCTGGTCCGCAGCCAAAGCCCGCGCCATCGGTGTTGCGCGTTTCCGTCCATGTGGGCCTTGAGACGCTCGACCCGATCGCGACCACGGCCTATATCGACCGGACCCACGGCTATCTGGTCTATGACACGCTTTTTGCCCTGGACAAGAACCTCCAACCACAACCTCAGATGGTTGATCGCTGGACAGTATCCCCCGACCAGAAGACCTGGACGTTCGTGCTGCGTGACGGGCTGAAATGGAGCGACGGCACCGATGTCACCGCGGCGGATTGCGTTGCCTCGCTTGAACGCTGGGGCAAGCGCGACGGCATGGGGCAACAGCTCTTCTCCGATATCACCAGCCTGACGGCGAGCGATAACAAGACAATCGTGATGCAACTGAAGGCGCCGGACGATATGGTGCTCTACTCGCTTGGTAAGTTGTCATCGAACGTGCCGTTTATGATGCCTGCCCGCATCGCTCAAACAAGCCCTTACGTCTCGATCAAGGATCCCACAGGTTCCGGTCCGTATATGTTTGTCATGAAGGATTGGGTGCCCGGCGAAAAGGCGGTTTACGTTAAAAATCCCTATTACACGCCGCGATCGGGCGCGCCTTCATTGGCCGCCGGGGCGAAAATAGCGCAAGCCGACAAAATCGAATTGATCCATTACACGGATCCAAAGGCAGCCGCCAAGGCCTTGATGAATGGATATGTGCAATACGACGAATCTCCGCCGATGAGCGTCGTCCCTATGCTAGAGGCGGATCAGAATATCGTGGTCGAGCCGACATCCCCACCCGGGTCGGTCGGCATGATGCGTTTCAACACAACAATTCCTCCCTTCAATAATCCAGCCATCCGCCGCGCCGTGCTCGAGGCTATCGACCAGACAGCCTATATGAAGGCGGCCTTTGGCAGCGATCCGCGCTGGTGGCGGACGTGTTACTCCATCTTCCCCTGCGGCACGCCATATGCCACGGATGCGGGCAATTGGATCATGAAAATGGCCAATCCCCAGGCAGCTCGCTATGCACTGGAAAAAGCCGGATATAAGGATACGCCGGTGGTGGTGCTCGATCCGGTTGACATACCCGTGTTAGCCGCATTTACAGATGTCACCGTAAAAATGCTGAAAGATATCGGCATGACCGTCAAGGTTGAGAACATGACCTGGGAGGAAATGCTGAAACGCCGGACCAACCAGGGCGCAGAAAACGGCTGGAACGTGTTCGATACTTGGTGGATCGCGGATGATATCGCGACGCCGCAGGCAATCGCGTATTCAGGCGATCCGAAAACCGGCTGGGTTGGCTGGCCGAATGATCCGAAACTTGAAGCTGATCGTGCCGCATTTGTCGAAGCGACGACCTTGGCTGACCAGCAAGCGAAGGCCGGATTGGTTCAGCAGGACGTGTTGAATGATGCGACCGTGGGCATCCTTGGGCAGTTCTTCGAACCAATCGCGTTCAACAAGAGTGTGTCTGGCCTGACCACACCAGTTCAGTTCTTCTGGGAAATGACCCCCTGAAAAATCGCCATGCCCACTTACATATCGGCCCAGTGCGCTGGGCCGATATGTTTTTATGTCCCAAAACAGAAATCTGCATGCCACGGCGAAGATGTCGGCATCGGACATCAACTTCGGCCATAGCTCTACGACGCCATCAGCAGCGGCCCGACGAGCCCGCGCTTCGCAATGTTTGGATCAGCACCAACCGGGCGAGGCATTGCCAGTGCCCACCATCGCGACAACCGATGACGGCCTGATCACGCCCACGAAGAAGCACGCCGCCTGTACCTGAGTGAGTATGATGCATGCGGCAGGGCCGCCATGTTTGCCGCGCCGCGGCAGAGGGCTTATGAGCCTTCCGCACGCCCCGCAGACATGAGAGACAAATGATTCGCCTGGATAATATTAGCAAGCAGAACGGCTCACGCCTGATTTTCATCGAGGCTTCGGCCGCTTTGCAAAAGGGCGAGAAGATCGGCCTGGTCGGCCCCAACGGGGCGGGCAAATCCACCCTGTTCCGGCTGATCACAGGGCAGGAGCAGGCCGATGAGGGGCAGATCCTGGTCGATAAGGGCGTGAGCATCGGGCTATTCAGCCAGGATGTCGGCGAAATGGCCGGGCGCAGCGCCGTGGCCGAGGTGATGGACGGCGCCGGGCCGGTGAGCGAGGTGGCGGCCGAGCTGGCCACGCTGGAAGCGGCCATGGCCGACCCTGAACAATTCGACCAGCTGGACAAGATTTTGGAGCGCTTCGGCGAGGTGCAGACGCGCTTCGAGGAACTCGGCGGCTATGCGCTGGAGGCCAAGGCCCGCGAAGTGCTGCACGGGCTCGGCTTCTCGCAGGAGATGATGGATGGCGATGTCGGCCTGCTTTCCGGCGGCTGGAAAATGCGCGTGGCCCTGGCCCGCATCCTGCTCATGCGCCCGGATGTGATGCTGCTCGACGAGCCGAGCAACCATCTCGACCTGGAAAGCCTAATCTGGCTGGAGCAATTCCTGGCCGGGTATGACGGCGCGCTGCTGATGACCTCGCATGACCGCGAATTCATGAACCGTGTGGTCAACAAGGTCATCGAGATCGATGCCGGCAACCTCACCAGCTTCTCCGGTAATTATGAATTCTACGCCACCCAGGCGGCGCTGAACGAGAAACAGCAGCAGGCGCAATTTGAGCGCCAGCAGGCGATGCTGGCCAAGGAGATCGCCTTCATCGAGCGCTTCAAGGCCCGCGCCAGCCACGCCGCCCAAGTGCAGAGCCGGGTAAAGAAGCTGGACAAGATCGAGCGGGTGGACCCGCCCAAGCGCCGCCAGACCATCGAGTTCGAGTTCAAGCCCGCGCCGCGCTCGGGCGATGACGTCGCCAATCTGCGAGGCGTGAGCAAAGCCTATGGCAGCAAGGTGATCTATGACGGGCTGGATCTGCTGATCCGCCGCAAGGAGCGCTGCTGCGTGCTGGGCATCAATGGCGCGGGCAAATCCACCCTGCTCAAACTCGTCACCGGCACCGCCGCGCCGGATGCGGGAAGCGTGACCTTGGGCGGCAGCGTGAAGCTGGGTTACTTCGCCCAGCACGCCATGGACCTGCTCGATGGCAGCGCCACCGTGTTCGAGGCGCTGGACGCCGCTTTCCCCCATGCCGGGCAAGGTGTGCTGCGCAACCTGGCCGGGGCGTTCGGGTTTTCGGGCGATGAGGTGGAGAAGCGCGTGCGCGTGCTCTCGGGCGGCGAGAAGGCGCGGCTGGTGATGGCGATGATGCTGTTCGACCCGCCGAACTTCCTGGTGCTGGACGAGCCGACCAACCATCTGGACCTCGGGACCAAGGAGATGCTGATCAAGGCGCTCGCGAATTACGAGGGCACCATGCTGTTCGTGTCTCACGACCGGCATTTCCTGGCGGCGCTGTCCAACCGCGTGCTGGAGCTCACGCCCGAGGGTATCCATCAATATGACGGAGGTTACATCGAATACGTGGCACGCACCGGGCAGGAGGCGCCGGGGCTGCACGCCTGAGGCTGAGTGCGGGGTGAGCATAGTGTGACGAGGCCACTTGACCAAAGATCATATTTCCATAAATATGGAATTATGGATAAAACAGACGTCATCGCCGCTCTCGCCGCTTTGGCCCAGGAGACCCGGCTGGATATTTTCCGCCTACTTGTGCAAGCCGGGCCGGCGGGATTGCCGGCCGGACAATTGGGCGAGCGTCTGGCCCTGCCTGCGGCCACGCTGTCTTTCCACCTCAAGGAATTGCGCCATGCCGGGCTGGTGAGCTTCCAGCGCGAAAGCCGGTCGCTGATTTATTCGGCCGAATTCGCTAACATGAATGCCTTGTTGGCTTATCTCACCGAAAATTGCTGCCAGGGTGATACCGCCGCCTGCGGCCCCAGCCTTTGCGATGGCGCCAAGCTCATCAAACCCGCGATGGGGACACCGGCATGACCAAGCGGCCTTTCAATGTGCTGTTTCTATGCACGGGAAATTCGGCGCGCAGCATCATGGCCGAGGCGCTGCTGAACCATTGGGGACAGGGCAAGTTCCGGGCGTACAGCGCGGGCAGCCACCCGAAGGGCGTCGTACAGCCCGGCGCCCTGTCGCTGCTGGCCTCGCTTGGTCTGCCGACCGAGGGGCTGCGCAGCAAAAATTGGGAGGAGTTTGCCAAACCCGGCGCGCCGGAGATGGATTTCATCTTCACGCTTTGCGACCAAGCGGCGGGCGAAGCGTGCCCGGCTTGGCCGGGGCAGCCGGTTACCGCGCATTGGGGGCAGCCCGACCCCGCCGCCGTGCAAGGTTCCGCGATGGAAAAGGCGCAAGCCTATCGCGACGCGCTGCGCATGCTGGAGAATCGTATCAAGATTTTCGTTGTTTTGCCCTTCGAGTCTTTGGACCGCATCGCGCTCGCCCAGCGCAGCGCGGCCATTGGCCGAATGACGCCAGACCAAACCGGGACGCCCGGTTGACCCTCTCTTTTCCACCACGCGGATAACAGACCATGACCACACCGAAGACCGTGCTCATTCTTTGCACGGGTAATTCCTGCCGCTCGCAGATGGCCGAGGTGATTCTGCGCCACGATCTGCATGGCGCGGTGCGCGCACTTTCGGCGGGAACACGCCCGCAGCCCAAAGTGGCCGAGGGCGCGATTGAAGCCTTGAAACAGGCTGGGTTGCCAGCCGAAGGGCTATACCCCAAGGACATCGATACGATGCTCGGCGAGCCGATCGATCTGGTCGTGACCGTGTGCGACAACGCCAAGGAAACCTGCCCGGTTTTCCCGCGTCCGGTGCCGCGCTTGCATATGGCGTTCCACGACCCGCACGGCGAACCGCTGGAGAGCTTTCTGCGCGTGCGTGACGACATCCGCGCCCGGCTGGTGCCCGCCGTACGCGCCGCCCTCAAACTTTAAGGCCTGCCCAATGTCCGTGCAATGTAACGTTACCGCCAAAGCGGCATCTGGCGCGCCGATGAGCGTGTTTGAACGCTTCCTCACCCTCTGGGTGTTTCTCTGCATCATCGCCGGCATACTGGCGGGGCAGGCCGCGCCTGGGGTGTTTCAGGCGGTCGGCCGCATGCAGATCGCGCAGGTCAATCTGCCGGTTGGGCTGCTGATCTGGGTGATGATCATCCCGATGCTGGTGAAGGTCGATTTCGGCGCGCTGCACGAGGTGCGGCAACATGTGCGGGGCATCGGCGTCACCTTGTTCGTCAACTGGCTGGTGAAGCCGTTCTCGATGGCGCTGCTGGCTTCGCTGTTCATCGGGCATCTGTTCCGCCCGCTCCTGCCGGCGGGGCAGATCGACAGCTATATCGCCGGGCTGATTCTGCTCGCCGCGGCGCCGTGCACGGCTATGGTGTTCGTCTGGAGCCGGCTTACCAATGGCGATCCGCTGTTCACGCTGTCTCAGGTCGCGCTCAACGATACCATCATGGTCTTCGCCTTCGCGCCCATCGTGGGGCTGCTGCTGGGGCTGTCATCCATCACCGTGCCCTGGGCAACGCTGCTCACCTCAGTCGTGCTCTACATCGTGATTCCGGTGATCATCGCACAATTCTGGCGGCGCGCTCTGCTCAAGCGCGGCCAGGCGGGTTTCGACGCGGCCATGGCCAAGATCGGGCCCTGGTCGATCCTCGCCCTGTTGCTTACGCTGGTGCTGCTATTCGCTTTCCAGGGGGCGGCCATCATCGCGCAGCCGCTGGTTATCGTGCTCCTGGCCGTGCCGATTTTGGTGCAGGTCTTCTTCAATGCCGCCCTCGCCTATGGGCTCAACCGCGCCGTTGGCGAGGCGCACAATATCGCCTGCCCCTCAGCGCTGATCGGCGCGTCGAATTTCTTCGAGTTGGCGGTGGCGGCGGCGATCAGCCTGTTCGGTTTCAATTCCGGCGCGGCGCTGGCCACGGTAGTCGGCGTGTTGATCGAGGTGCCGGTGATGCTGCTGGTGGTCAGGATCGTGATCGCATCCAAGAGCTGGTATGATGACGGCCGCGCGGGAGCGCTGAAAAAGCGCGTATAAAGTTATTTTATCGCGGCGACTTTTCTTACACAGGCCGAGACTGCCAAAAAAAGGCGGCGCAAAACTGCGCCGCCGAGGTCAGGGAGATCAATGTCCAAAAGCAGGAAGACAAGTAATCCTGTAGCGCTATCTGTACGTCAGGACTTCGCTCCTACAGCAGCGCCGATTTAACAGGGCTGCAATGACAATTTTCTGACCCTCACCGATTTTGAACCCGTCTCAGCGCTTGCCGACAAAAGCGTTCTGATTATCCGGATTGCCGCCCTGATTGGACGCCGGAACCACGTCGAACCCGACGGGAACCGGGGCATTCTCGACCGCGCGGCCGTGCAGGACCGGGGCATTCTGCGCACCGGCGTCAGGGGCCAGCTGCTGAACAGGCGCATTGACGGCGAGTTCGCCAACGCGGGCCTGAGCCGCCAGCGGCGCGAAAGACGCGGCAAAAATGGCGACAGAAACAAACTTCGTGAAACGTGACATGATAAAAGTCCTTCGTTCGAAAGGGCGATCGCGCCCTGCGACAGACGACGATGTATGGTAAACGAGGCTGTCACTCAACACTTGGAAGAACGTATTCTGGCCAAGAGAGGCATGCGTAAAACGCATGTTAAAATGGGTGATATGCGTTTTTATCACGTCACTCGGCGCAATAATGGCAGAATCGGTTCTATTTAATCTTATCGGGCGCCCGGAGGTGATCGTCCGGCAACAGACCAGA
>NZ_JAJDJU010000040.1 GCF_020567705.1 Acidocella sp. KAb 2-4
CGCGCCAGGTAGCGCCGGCGCGCCAGGTGGGGGTTCAGGTCTGGAAGGCCGCCTCGGCCGCGGCGCGCGCCAGCAGCTCGGTCAGCGCAAGCAGGGCTGGATGGGCGGGCTGGCACGGAGCGGCTGCGGGGGCGCAAGATGACGGCGCGGGTGCGGGTACAGCCGGACGCGTCGAGGGGCCGGTGCTACTGCCAGTCTCTCGGGCGTCTTTCGGGGGATGTCCTGCGGTGGCCTTCATCGGCCAGAATGTGCAGGCGGACCCGAGGCAAATTCGACTTCAAAAATAAAAGTTTATTTTGAACCCTTTTGGCGGTCAGGTTAGCCGGAAGCGCAGCAGCCGCTCAGGGGGGATCTGGAACTTAGGTATGCTCAGCACCGTCGCCTCGAGTGCTTGCGCGGTTTCCACAATGCATTTGAGGATTTCGGGGCTGCGCAACAGCTGGTAAACCGGGGGCTGCGTGGCCAAGCCGCCGCGGCGCAGATGTGTGTAAACAATGTTCAGCCCCAGCGCGGCAGGCAGCACCGGCAGGCTTGGACGCCACACCCGGGTCAGGAAATTCTTCGGGTCGGGAGCCTCGCTATTGGGCCTGTCGAGCTTGTCGCGCCATTCCGCCAGGGCGGTGAGTGTTAGCTTGGTCACGCCAGGCGGCAACCGTGGCGGCGTTTTATGCAGGGCCTTTTCTATAAACGGCTTGGCGACGATCGCGGCCCGCAGGCGGTCGTGGTAGTGCCCCTCATAAGTTCGCAGCGCGGCCTGGCATTCGCTCTCGGTCAGCAGGGGATAGGCCGGCTTCATCACCTGGGGCGCCCAGGACGCCGCCTCGTCCTCGGCGGCAATGGCCTGCAAGGCGAGGTTGCACAGCGCCGCATGCGTCCAGGCGCGCTGTTCTTCCGCTTCGTCCCCCGATTCGGGGAACGCCAAGTAGGTGAACAACACCGCCCCGGCCTCATAGGTCGGCAGGCCGGAGAGGCGGATGCCGATCTCATTGGAATCGGTGATTTCAGGGCCCGGGCTGGACATATGGTCTTATCCGCGAATCGGTGAAAATGCCCGGTCATGACGCGGTCCAGAGGATCGCCTGTCAATGGAATTCGTCATAACCAACAGAAAAGAAACGAGAATTTTTAACAATACGTTTCTGGTCCAATGAATAGACAGGGCCTCGGCCCTTCAGATAGCATGCCGGACAATAGATTCGACCCAGGATAGCACATGGCCCGCCCCCGCAAGACCACCCCCGCAACGCCCAAGCCTAGCAAGGCGGCTAAAGCCCAGGGGGCGAAGCTGGGCTTCGAGGCGGATATGTTCCTGGCCGCGGACAAGCTGCGCAAGAACCTAGAACCCTCTGATTATAAGCACGTCGCTCTTGGGCTGATCTTCCTGCGCTATATCTCCACCGCCTTTGAGGCCAAGCACGCCGAATTGCTGGCCGAAGATCCCGGTCTGGCGGAGGAGAAGGACGAGTACCTGGCGGAGAATATCTTCTGGGTTCCGCCCGCCGGCCGCTGGTCGCATTTGCAGGCCAATGCCCGCCAGCCCACGATTGGCCAGCTCATTGACGATGCGATGACGGCCATCGAGGCGGAAAACCCCTCGCTGAAGGGCGTCCTGCCCAAGGATTATAACCGCCCGGCGCTGGACAAGGTGATGCTGGGCGAGCTCATTGACCTCATCTCCGGCATCGCCCTGCACGAGGTGGGGGAGAAGGCGCGGGACGTGCTAGGCCGCGTGTATGAGTATTTCCTGGGCGGGTTCGCGGGTTCCGAGGGCAAACGGGGCGGCGAGTTCTACACCCCGCGCTCGGTGGTGCGGGTGCTGGTGGAGATGCTGGAGCCGTTCAAGGGCCGCATTTACGACCCCTGCTGCGGCTCTGGCGGCATGTTCGTGCAATCGGAAAAATTCGTCGAGGAGCATGGTGGCCGGATTGGCGACATGGCGATCTATGGCCAGGAATCCAACTACACTACCTGGCGCCTGGCCAAGATGAACCTCGCCGTGCGCGGGATCGACGCAGAGATCCGCTGGAATAATGAAGGCAGCTTTCACAAGGATGAGCTGCGCGACGAGAAATTCGATTTCATCCTGGCCAATCCGCCGTTCAATATCTCGGATTGGGGCGGCGAACGCCTGCGCGAGGATGCGCGCTGGCAATATGGCGTGCCGCCCGTGGGCAACGCCAATTATGCCTGGCTGCAGCATATTATCTGGCATTTGAAGCCTAGCGGCACGGCGGGGGTGGTGCTGGCCAATGGCTCCATGTCCTCGGCGCAGAGTGGCGAGGGTGAACTCCGCCGCGCCATGGTCGAGGGCGATGTGGTGGATTGCATGGTCGCCCTGCCGGGCCAGCTTTTCTACTCCACCCAAATTCCCGCCTGCTTGTGGTTTTTGGCCCGCAATAAGCAGAATGGCCGGTTCCGCGACCGGCGGGGCGAGATTTTGTTCATCGACGCCCGCAAGCTCGGCCATCTGGTGGACCGCACGCGGCGCGAGCTTTCGGATGAGGATGTAGCTAAGATTGCGGGGACGTATCACGCTTGGCGCGAGGGCAAGAGCTACGAGGATGTGCCCGGCTTCTGCCGCGCAGCGAAGCTGGAGGAGATTGCCGGCCATGGCTTTGTGCTGACGCCGGGGCGCTATGTGGGCGCGGCGGATGCGGAAGAGGATGATGTGCCGTTTGAGGAGCGGTTCGCGGCGCTGAAGGAGAAGTTGGAGGCGCAGTTTGCCCAGGCGGACGACCTCACCGCCAGCATCCGGGAGCGCCTGAGGTCAGTCACCGTATGACATCATGTGCGCAAAACCCATTTTTCTTCGACATATCGGCGGGTCATGTTTATAAAACGCGTTTTTTTTAACATGTGCCGGCCGTCATGTTAAAGCCAACTTATGTCATTCCCGCGCTGCCTCCGGTTGTGGACCTTGAAACCGTCCCGGTCTTGAAGGCGCTGGCCGCAGCCAACCGCGCGCTGGCGGAACTCAAGGGCCGCGCCGCGACGATCCCCAACCAGGGCATCCTCATCGACACGCTCGCCTTGCAGGAAGCGAAAGCCTCCTCCGAGGTGGAAAACATCGTCACCACCCAGGATGAGCTGTTCCAGGCCGATTTGTTCCCCGAAGGCCCGCAATCGCCCGCCGCCAAGGAGGTCGCCCTGTACCGCGACGCCCTGCGCCTGGGCTATGACCGCCTGTTGAAGACAGATGGGTTGATTCTCAACGGCACGCTCATTGAGATGTTCCGCCTGCTTAAGCGGCGTGACGACGGCTTCCGCGCCACACCCGGCACGGCGCTGAAGAACGAGGCGAATGGCGAGATCGTCTTCGTGCCGCCGCAGGACGCGCAGGAGATCGTGGCGCACATGTCGGCGCTGGAGCGTTTTGTGAACGATGATGCGGTCTCTGCCCTCGACCCGTTGATCAAGATGGCGCTCATCCACCACCAGTTCGAGAGCATCCATCCCTTCCCGGATGGCAATGGCCGCATTGGGCGTATTCTCAACGTGCTCTACCTCACCCGCACGGGGCTGCTGGACATTCCCATCCTCTACCTCTCCGGCCACATCACCCGCACCAAGTCCGATTATTACCGGCTGCTGCAAAAGGTGCGCGACACGGGGGAATGGGAGGCGTGGGTGCTGTATATGCTGGAGGCCGTGGCGCAGACGGCGCGGACGACCCTGGCGCTGGTGGAGGGCATCCGCGGCCAGATGGCCAGCGTGAAGCAGCGTATGCGCACGCAACTGCCAAAACTCTACAGCCAGGACCTGCTCAATAACCTGTTCCGCCATCCGTACACGCGCATCGAATATGTGCAGAAGGATTTGAGCCTGAAATCCCGGCAGACGGCGGCGAAATATCTTGATGCGTTGGCGGAGGCGGGGTTTGTCGAGAAGCACCAATCCGGGCGGAACAACTATTATATCAACACAGCGCTCGTGGGGCTGTTTCTGGCTATGCCGGAGGGGCAGTCGTAATGCGTGAGTGGACACAAGTGCCATTCGGCGATCTGCTCAAAGAGAGCGTTCGAAACGGCATCTATAAGTCGAAGGAGTTCCATGGAACGGGCGCAAATATTGTAAACATGGGAGAGCTCTTTGCTTATCCCCGTTTGCGAGACGTCCGAATGAAGCGGGTCGAATTAAACTCTTCGGAACTAGACAGATTTTCTTTGAAGGAAGGTGATCTTATTTTCGCTCGACGCTCCTTAACCGCCGAGGGCGCTGGAAAATGCAGCATTGTATTAGAGGTTTCTGGTCCCACGACGTTTGAGTCGTCAATCATTCGTGCGCGTCCCGATCCAACCAAGGCAAATCCTCTATTCCTTTACTATTTTTTCTCGTCACCAACGGGATTGCACCGCCTAGACAGTATCAAAAGGCAGGTGGCGGTAGCCGGGATAACGGGCTCAGACCTAACTCAACTCATCATCCCCAAGCCACCTTTGGAAGAGCAAATCGAAATCGCCTCGATCCTGGGTGTTTTGGACAACAAGATCGACCTCAACCGCCAGATAAATGAGACGCTGGAAGCGATGGCGCGGGCGATTTTCAAGGATTGGTTTGTCGATTTCGGCCCCACGCGCGCCAAGATGGAAGGCCGCGCGCCCTATCTCGCCCCGGAAATCTGGTCCCTGTTCCCCGACCGCCTGGATGATGAAGGCAAGCCGGAGGGGTGGGAGGAGAAGCCACTGCGATACTTGGGGTCTGTATCCATTGGCGGCTACTGGGGAGACGATAATAAGGACGATACTGAAAAGGTTCAATTCCTCTGCCTTCGCGGTGTCGATTTAGAGCATTTGCGGGATAGAGGCGAGTGCCAATCAGCTCCGATAAGATGGGGCAAAATCGTGGCAATCGAAAAACGTCAGATAAAAAGCAATGATGTTCTTATTGCAGCATCGGGTGCCGGGCCATGCGGTAGATCGTTATGGCTTGGTGATCTGGCGGCAAAGTTGAGTTCGATCAGAGTTACGTATTCAAACTTTGTGAAACTAATTTCCTGTCGCTCTAAGGCGACAGCTTGCTTCTTAGATCGAATTCTTCTCGAAATGAGGAATTCAGGCGAGATTTGGTCATATGTGAATGGTACATCTGTACCCAATCTCAATGACGCCGGGCTCCTTGATGGTAAACGATTTGTTGTTCCGCCGGAGCCGGTTATGGAGGAGTTTGCCAAAATAATCCGACAGAATAACGAAATGTTGTTTTCTGGTGAAAGCGCTACTTTAGCAGCCACCCGCGATCTCCTGCTCCCCAAACTCATGTCCGGCGAAATCCGGGTCAAGGATGCCGAAAAGATTATGGAGGCGGTGGCATGAGCGGCAACCAGAAGGGCGAATTGCTCCTTTACCAAACCGAGGACGGGCGCGCAGCCATCCAGTTGCGGGCGGTTGACGGCACGGTCTGGCTGACCCAGGCCGAGATGGCCGTGCTGTTCGATTCGACCGTGCAGAACGTCAACCTCCATCTCAAAAATATATTTGAAGACAATGAGTTGCATGCAGATTCAGTTATCAAGGAATCCTTGATAACTGCCGCCGATGGTAAGGCGTATAACACGCGGCTTTACAATCTCGACGCCATTCTAGCCGTGGGCTACCGGGTGCGCGGCCCGCGCGGCAGCCAGTTCCGCCGCTGGGCGACGACCGTGCTGCGGGAGTATCTCGTTAAAGGCTTTGCGCTGAATGACGAAGCGCTGAAAGAACCAGGCGGGTTTGATTATTTCGATGAACTGCTGGCGCGCATCCGGGAAATCCGCGCCTCGGAGAAGCGATTTTATCAGAAAATCCGTGATCTCTTCAAAGCCACCAGCGTTGACTACAACGCCGCCGATGAGGCCGCGAAGGAGTTTTTCGCCACCATCCAGAACAAGTTGATTTTTGCCGTGACAGGCAAGACGGCGGCCGAACTGGTGGCCAGGCGAGCCGATGCCGCGAAGGCCAATATGGGGCTGAACAGTTGGGCGGGCAGCCGGGTGCGCAAGACTGACGTGGTGGTGGCCAAGAATTATCTGGCCGAGAAAGAAATGGCCGAGCTCAACCGGCTTACGACCATGTTTCTGGATTTTGCTGAGGATAGAGCAGAGCGCCGCCAGCAGATTGCTATGGCGGAATGGATTGCCCAAACCGACCGGTTCTTGAGCTTCAATGAGCGGGGGGTGTTGCAAGGCAAGGGGAGAGTGTCCCACACGCAGGCGGAGCAGATCGCGCATGAGCGGTTTGAGGTGTTTGATGCCGCGCGGCGGGTGGAGGAAGCGTTGGCGGCAGAGCGTGAGGCCGAGGCCGATTTAGCCCAGCTTGAGCACGCCGCCGAGACGCTGAAAAAGAAACTGCCGAAACCAAAACGGGGCGCATGATGCAGATCGCCGAGAGTCATGTAGAGGAAGCAGCGCTCGCATGGCTGGCCGAGCTTGGCTATCAGGTGATCAGCGGGCCTTCGATCGCCCCCGATACGCTGCATGCCGAGCGCGAGAGCTATGGCGATGTGGTGCTGGCGGGGCGGTTGCGTGCCGCCATCGCGCGGCTCAACCCGCATCTGGCCGAGGATGTGCGCGAGGACGTGTTCCGCGCCGTGATGCGGCAGGAAACCCCGTCGCTGGTTGAGGAAAACCGCCGGCTGCATGAATTCATCACCAATGGCGTGCCGGTGGAGGTGCGCCGGGCGGATGGGACGATCAGCGGTGAGATCGCCCGGCTGATGGACTTTGCCTACCCGAACGAAAATGACTGGCTGGCGGTGAACCAGTTCACGGTGATCGAGCACCAAGCCAATCGGCGGCCGGATGTGGTGCTGTTCGTCAACGGCCTACCGCTGGCGGTGATCGAGTTGAAGAACCCCGGCGATGAAAACGCCACGCTGGATGGCGCGCACCGGCAGTTGGAGACGTATAAGGGGCAGATTCCGTCGATGTTCCGCAGCAATGCGGCGCTGGTGATCTCGGATGGGTTGGCGGCGCGGATCGGCTCGCTGACGGCGGACCGCGAGCGGTTCATGCCCTGGCGGACGGTGGAGGGGGGCGATTTGGCGCCCAAGGCGCAGCCGGAGCTGGAGACGCTGCTGAAAGGCGTGTTTGAGAAGGGCCGGTTCCTGGCGCTGCTCAAGGATTTTGTGGTGTTCGGGGAGACGGAGAAGGGGCTGACGAAGATCCTGGCTGGATATCACCAGTTCCATGCCGTGCGCCATGCCATTGGCTGCACGCTGGAGGCCGCGCAGCCCGAGGGTAACCGCAAGGTCGGGGTGATTTGGCACACACAGGGCTCGGGCAAGAGCCTGCTGATGGCGTTTTATGCCGGGGTGGCGGTGAAGCATCCGGCGCTGGAAAACCCGACGCTGCTGGTGCTGACCGACCGCAACGATCTGGACGAGCAGCTCTTTGCCACCTTCAGCATGTGCAAGAGCCTGTTGCGCCAGACGCCCCAGAGGGCCGAAAGCCGCGAGGAATTGCGGCAGATGCTCGACCGCCCCTCGGGCGGGGTGGTGTTCTCGACCATCCAGAAATTCGCGCCGGAGCCCGGCAGCACAGTTTATGAGGTGCTGACCGAACGGCGGAATGTGATTGTGATTGCCGACGAGGCGCATCGCAGCCAGTACGGGTTCGGCGCCAAGATGAATCATAAGAGCGGCAAGACGGCTTATGGCTTTGCCAAATATCTGCGTGATGGGCTGCCGAATGCCTCGTTCATCGGGTTCACGGGCACGCCGATCGAAACCAGCGATGTGAACACCAAGGGGGTGTTTGGCGATTATATCGACATTTACGACATCAGCCGCGCCGTGGCGGATGGCGCGACAGTGCCGATTTATTATGAGAGCCGGCTGGCGCGCATCGCGCTTGATGAGGACGAGCGGCCGCTGATCGACGACGAGGTGGCGGAACTGACGGAAGACGAGGCCGAGACCGAGCAGGAACGGCTGAAGGCCAAATGGTCGCGGGTGGAGGCGGTGGTGGGCGCCGAGCACCGGCTGAAGCTCATTGCCAAGGACTTGGTCGAGCATGTGGAGCGGCGGTTTGCGGCGCTGCAGGGCAAGGCCATGGTTGTGTGCATGAGCCGCCGCATTTGCGTGGCGCTGTATGATGAGATCGTGGCGCTGCGGCCGCAATGGCATAGCGATGATGATGCCGAGGGCGTGATCAAGGTGGTGATGACTGGCGCGGCGTCAGACCCTGCAGCATGGCAGCCGCACATTGGCAAACGGCCCAAGGCGCGGCGCGAGGCGCTCGCCATCCGGGCAAAGGATCCGAAAGACCCGCTGAAGATTGTGATCGTGCGGGATATGTGGCTGACCGGTTTCGATGCGCCCTGCATGCACACGATGTATGTGGACAAGCCGATGCAAGGGCATGGGTTGATGCAGGCGATTGCCCGCGTGAACCGGGTGTTCAAGGACAAGCCGGCCGGTTTGGTGGTGGACTATATTGGCATCGCCCAGAGCCTAAAGGCGGCGTTGGGGCAGTATTCGAAGGCGGATCAGGACCAGACCGGTATCGATGAGGCTCAGGCGGTCGCGGTGCTGGTCGAGAAATATGAGATTGTCCGCGATATGTTCAGGCCGGGACGTCCCGGTGGGTTTGATTACCGACCCGCCTTGGCGCGAGATGCCACGCCGCAGGACAGGCTGAAGGTTATGGCGGGGGCGTATAACCATGTGCTGGAGATGCAGCAGGCCGATGCCGCCAAGGAAAAAACTGAGGAAGGGCGCAAGCGGGCCTTGCGGCGGTTTGCCGATGCCGTCCTGGCGCTGAGCAAGGCGTATGCTTTGGCGGCGGCGAGTGACGAGGCCAAAAAGCTTCGCGATGAGGTGGGGTTCTTTCAGGCCATTCGTGCTGCCATGGCCAAGACGGGAGCGGAGGGAGGCAAGAGCAAGGCTGACCGGGAGTTGGCGATCCAGCAGATCGTCAGCCGGGCGGTGGTATCGACGGAGATCGTCGATATTTTGCACGCGGCGGGTATCGCCACGCCGGATATCTCCATCCTGTCCGACGAGTTTTTGGCTGAAGTGAAGGAACTGCAGGCGCGCAATTTGGCGCTGGAGGCGCTGAAGAAGCTGATCAATGGGCAAATTCATGCCCAATCGCGGCAGAACGTGACCCAGGCCAGGGCTTTCAGCGAACGGCTGGAGGAGGCGATTGCCAGGTATCATGCCAATGCACTGACGACGGTGCAGGTCATTGAGGAGTTGATCAAGCTCGCTAAGGATATGAAGGCAGCACAGGCGAGGGGCGAGGACCTGGGGTTAAGCCCAGAGGAAATCGCCTTCTACGATGCTTTGGCTGAGAATCAGAGCGCTAGGGATGTGATGGGCGATCCAGCATTACGGGTTATTGCCCACGATCTTGTTGTCAGCATCACAGGTAATCTGCCGACTGATTGGATGCACAGGGAGGCGGCACGTGCCCGGCTGCGGCGTGATGTACGGAGAATCCTGCGGAAATACGGTTATCCGCCGAATCTCCAGGATACTGCAGTCCAGGCGGTGCTGCGCCAAGCAGAAGAGTTGGCGAAGGGGCTGGTAGATGCATGAAGACATTTCGAGGGCCGGCAGGCGCCCAACCCCGCCATTCCCGACCTCTGGCCGGGTGCTCCGATGCGGACATAACTAACACAGGAAGGTGTTGAGGTTGAGCGAGGCGGCTCTGCGCCCATTATGGTTACTTTCAGGATAGACATTGCGCGGTGCTACCTCTTGCGCCTCGTCAGTCTCCCCAAAGAAAGGAAAATAGAGCGGAGGACGCCGATAACGTCGCGCAGTTTGGATAGGAACGTGTCGTAAATTTGCCCGCTCAGCTCGCCTTTCTGGCAGTCCCGGCGGCGAATAAATTTGTCAACCGGATCAGGCGCTTGGCTCATGCCGGGAAGGGCACGGGGGTTGGCGGGGTGTTGCAACGGGGGAAGTTAAGAGCCCTGGACAGAGAAACATTTCGGCACCATAAATCTGAACAAATGGTTATGTTTCGAACTGTCGAGGGGTAGGATGGCTGAGGCTGATTATGAGGAAATCCGTCAAAACGCGGAAAAGTCCGCCAAGACGCCAGTTTATATTGCACTTTTTGGACAGCCGGGGGCGGGTAAGTCCTCCCTGATTAACGCCATCACAGGCAGGCCTGACCTAGTTAAGGTCGGGGTAGGGAACGACGAGACCTTCGAGCGTGAAGATCACGAGTGGAACGGTCTGTTTTTAAGTGACCTGCCGGGTTACGGCACGGCGAGATTCCCGGCAGATAAGTACCGGGAAAAGTTTAAGATAGACCAGTTTGACATATTTTTGTGTGTCACTTCCGGTAAACTCAAAGAGGATGACATCCTGTTTTTCCGTCAATTGCGGCAAGACGGGAAGCATTGCATTTTTGTCCGTAATAAGATTGATGCCGAATATCAGCCTGGACAAACAGATGCAGACTTGCGGGCAAGGATTAAAGAGAACCTTGCTCAGCAGATTGGCGAGAGTGTGGAGGTTGTCTTTACCAGTTGCCGAACAGGCGAAGGATTGGATGAGCTTCAAAATGCGATTGAGGGAAGCCTTGTTGGTGTAAAGCGGGATCGCTTCAATCGGTCGGCGGCCGCATACTCCAAGGAGTTTTTGGAGAAGAAAAAAAAAGCTTGTAGAGAATACGCTCTGTACGCGGCTGGTGTATCCGCCGCCGCAAACATGGTCCCCGTGCCGGGCTTAGGCATAGCGGTTGATGTTGGTGCTATCCTCGGCGCGATGGGGCTAATACGCAATGATTTCAATCTTACTGAAGCGAGGTTGGATAAATTCGCGCACATAGCCCCCAAATTTGCCCCAATCGCAAATCAAATTATCAGTTTTGCAACCAAAGAAGGGGTGTTGCAATTATTGAAGCGGTTTGCTGCCGGGCAGGTCGTAGCGGAAGTGTCTAAGTTCTTTCCGGGTATCGGAAGTCTTGTTGCTGGAGCTGTCAGCTTTGGCGTGAACATATTGATTCTGAATTTCTACATTGATGATTGCTCTGAGATTGCAAGTGAGATGCTCGCCAAGCATTTCAGAGACTGATCTTCTCTATCGGCTCCCTCTGCGTTCGGTGGACGCATAGCAAGTGTAGGATGGGTGAGCGAAGCGCTACCCATCGCTTTCGTACCGCACCAGATTGATGAGTTACGCTGCGCTGATCCATCCTACGTATTTTTAGCCATTTTGCCAACGACCGCTCTTTGGAACCGGACGGCAGAAACCGGCCAGTCTGCCTTCGGCCCGGGTCTGCCCATTAGCAGGGGGCGACCAATGTTAACTCTCGGTTGTTTCTGGCCCCCGCAACCACCGACAATAAACCCTCGGGAACAGAACGTGACCGG
>NZ_JAJDJU010000041.1 GCF_020567705.1 Acidocella sp. KAb 2-4
ACCTAGCTGGCGTTCGTGTCCCGACATTTACCCCTCACAGCCGTTTGCGTTTCCGGAAACGCACGAATTTGAGCTACCCCTAGCTCACAGCGCGATCAAATATTGACCAAAAATGAAAGAAATCCATTCACAGGCGTGCCCAAACGGCGAATCATCGCATTATATAAATACGATCATTTTTGATCAAAATTCAATCACAGCTTGGTCGAATTTTCTCCGAACCTAGCTCATAGCTGGTGAGCTACCCCTAGCTCATAGCTGGTGAGCTACCCCCCCCTATCAACACACTGAAAAAAAACAAAATTTTTCCTTCTCCTTCTTATGATCTTAGGGGGTGCCAAGCGGCAGGGGGCGTAGCCCCCGAGAGCGTCCTCTCTTGCGATAAAATCGCCTTTTTGATGTTGGGCCGGTGGGTATGTGGTCGAAGGGCGGGCAGGGGTGGGAAACCATGTGGGCGGTCCCGGCAGGGAGCGAAGCGACCGGAAGGACCGTCCATGGGGTTTTCCACCCCCGAGCGAAGCGAGCCGCCCGGTGCGCGCAGCGCATCGTCCACATATCCACGGGCCGCGCGAAGCGCCGAAATCAAGGAAGGGGGTGCGGGGGAAACCATTTGCCAAGGTGCTCACTCCGGGCAAGGGGTGGGTGCTCGCCATCCTCGCCATGCTCGCCCTTCGGGCTGCGCGTGGCTCCGGGTGGCTCCGCTCCCGGCCCTACGGGCCGCCCTTGCCCTACGCTGCGCGCCTTGCCGTCCTGAAGGTGTCGGGACGAGGGGCGTCACGCTTCGCTTTCGCCCCTCGCCCTCCGCGCGGGGTCGAACAAGGGGCGTTGTTTGGCAGGAGGCCCTGCTTAGAGGCATGGGGATAGGGAAACCTATTTGCTCAAAGGGGCGTGTGCGGCCATCTGTGGGGCTTCTGGCGGCATGAACGGGTTTTCACGGCAAAAAACTTTGCCGGAGCGGCGAATTTCTGTTATACATGTATGACAGAAAGGAGTTTTACCGTGCTTGCTGTCCGCTTACCCCCCGAAATCGAGAGCCGCCTTGATGCACTGGCGCAGGCCACGGGCCGGGCTAAGAGCTTCTATGTTCGTGAAGCGATCATGGAGCATCTGGACGATCTCGAAGATTTATACCTTGCTGAACAACGCCTGATCGACCTGCGGGCAGGTAAAACTAGGGCCGTTCCGCTCGAAGATGTGATGAAGCGGTATGGCCTGGAAGATTGAGTTAGACCCTGCTGCCGAGCGTGAACTTGACAAAATCGACCAGCAGACCGCCCGCCGCATCCTTGCCTTTCTCCATGGCCGGGTTGCCGCGCTCGACAACCCTCGCAGTATTGGCGAAGCCCTCAAAGGTTCCAAGCTGGGTGATTTTTGGAAGTACCGCGTAGGCGATTGGCGGATTATCGCCAGCATCGAGGACGGCGCTTTGCGCATCCTCGTTGTCAGAATCGGCAACCGCCGCGAAGTTTATAGGCGCTAATCGCAGACGAGACAGGGGCCGCTTGCCGAATATGCAAGCGGCCCCTGTCTTTTTTCAAATCCAGATAGGTTCGATTGATGAGTCCCGCTTAGAAGCCCTGCCGCTCCCAAATCGGAGCCAGTGGCGCGGCCCCACCATCGCCACCCGAAATCGCGCCGATGCTGACCCGAGCAACCTTGTAGCCAAGGCGGCGATGCGTGCGGCGTACTTCCTTGGCCAGAGCGGGCAACAAGTTTTCATCCAATACAGCTTCCGCCTTGAACTTCATGGATATTGGCTTTGGCCCCAGCGGGGCAAGATTGTATGGCGGCAGTGCCCAGAGGGGCACATAATCCACCTGCCAACGCTTGGCCGTCTCCATTTTGGTCCCGTAGGGATAATACGTCCCGACAGGGTGCCCACCGAGCGCGGCGCACAATAGCTTATCCAGCTTTGTGACCTTTTCCGGTGCGGGTGGAATGGGGGCGGGGACGTACTCGGCGTGAGTTTCGTTCTGCATTGAAAGCTCCTTTATTTGGTTGGCTGATAAACGAACTCACCGGGCGTAGGCGCGGCCAATGCCTCGCCCGGCGGGGCTACGAGAATGGACAGCGCCGCGTCCTGGCCGGGCAAGGTGCTGTTGGGCTGGCAAACCAAGGTCCAAGCTACGTCATACGTGCCGGGGGTGAGGGCGACGGCGGCAGAATACGAAGAATTGCCGTCACCGGGCGCATAATTTGCTTGGTTGGTGGTGCTGTTGATGACCTGGTTACCCTGAACCTTCACTGTCACCGTACAGGGGCCTAGTTTGGTCCATTTTATATCGGTTCCAATGCCCCATTGCCCGGCCTGTTGGACCAACAATTTAGCCGATCCAGCAATAGCTGGCAGGCTTCCCGCGCCGGGGTTTGCCGCCGCTAGCTTGGCAACATCGAAATCTGGCCCTTGTAGCGGTGTGATCGACAGAGGCACGGGGTCCGGCACCCATGGGCTGGTGACAGTAACTTGCCCGGTTTGCTGGTCCGGCTGCTGGTGGATGGCGCGGACCTCCACCAGCCAGCCCGGCTTGAAGTTTGCGGGCGTGGTGGCGGCGCTGGTAGCAGTGGCAGGGGCGGCGATGTTGGCCGGCGCTTTGCCACCAGCCGCCGGCGCAGCATTGAGAGCGGCCAAGGCCGCTTTGGCTTGGGCCGCGTATTGGCCGGTAGGATACTGGCCGAGATAGAGTTGCAGCTCGCCCGCCGCGCCCTTGGATGCCGACCCCCAAAGGATGGCATCTGGCGAGGGGGTGGCGGTTTGAGCCAAGGCCGGAGCAGCGGCCAGCACGGCTAGGACGGAGATGGCACTCAAACGCATAGGGTAAGACCTCACTGACTGAACGGGGATTGATAGCCAGCCGCCGGGGCGGTGCTGGCAGGGAGCGCCGAGTTAGGCGCGATCTTGAGAATCGGCGCCGGGGCGGATGGCTTTTGCGCCGCAGATGGCGGCGCGTCAGCGTTTGGGAAAGGGTTGACGATGGACGCCGAGATCGGAGGACCGGCGGAGACCGGATGGGCGTTTTTGCCGCTGGGCAGGGCATGAAAGGCCGCAAAAGCCACGATAACAGGGGCGGCGAGAACTGCCAGCCGGTATGGGGTATCTTGCCGCCAGAGCGCCCGGTGAGCGGCGCGAAGATGGTCCGTAAAATCCTTGCTCAGCATGACGCCATGGCCCCTTTCACGTCATCGGCGGTAATGGTTTGCAGATCGGCCCCCATGTCGGCGGAAAGCCGGGTGGCCTGGGCTTCGCGGACCCGTTCAACCAGCGTCCGGGCGGACCTGGCATTGCCAAAAGACGGGTCACGAACACGGGACGAGAACCAGCCCTGGAGATCCGCTTCCGGCCAATCCTGGGCGAGGCGCAAATCTTCCTTGGTGAGCATCCCTTGAAAAATCTCGATAAGTTCCGGCGGGCTGTAAGCCTGAAACTCAATGGTTTTTGTGAAACGGGACGCTAGGCCGGGGTTTGAATTGATGAAGGACCGCATTTCCGCCGGGTAGCCAGCGACCACCACGACGAGCCTGTCCCGCTTATCCTCCATTTCCTTGAGCAGCGTATCTATGGCCTCCTGGCCGAAATCATGACCGCCCTTGCCCCCGGTGAGGGTGTACGCCTCATCAATAAACAGGATGCCGTCTAAGGCTTCCGTGACCTTATCCTTGGTCTTGGGGGCCGTCTGGCCGACATACGACGCCACCAGTCCGGCGCGGTCAGTTTCGACAACGTGGCCTTTTTTCAGCACCCCCAAATCGCGGTAGATGGCCCCGAGCGTCCGGGCCACCACTGTTTTTCCCACGCCCGGCGGGCCGGTGAAAACCATGTGGAGGCTCATGGGTGAGACTTGCAATCCTTGCTCGCGGCGGCGCTTTTCCAGGGATATTCTGGCAATGAGCTTGTTAATTTCCTCTTTAACGTTGCCCAGCCCCGTCATGGCTTCCAATTCCGCGATGGCTTGCTTTCCTGTTGCCTTTGGCGCGTGCGAGGGCACTGTGATGAAGGGCATGGGCGTGGTGTGGACAGGTGGCGGATTATTGACCGCTTCCGGCGTTCCCCCCTGCTTTTGCGTGGTGATTTGCGGCCACACCTCCACAAGCCGCCATGTGATAAAGCCGCCATCTGCCAGCAGTAAAATCCACCATAAATCGGGAACCAGCGAGCCAAGAATCCAGATTGCAATTTGAATTGCGAACAGCCCGCCAATTACCATGACGGCAAGATTTATTACCCTATTCTTCACTGCGCTGCCTCCACGAAGGGCGGGGTTATTACTGGCATCGGCACCACTTCCAGCTTGAACGGATTGTGTGGCTTATCGCCCCTCATCAACACGCCATGCAGGCGTTCCATGGCCTGCAATTCACTCGCCAGGATACAGGGGCGGGTGACGGGCTGGATTTGTCCGGTGGCGGTTTTACCTGTCGAATTATGAACATGACCGGCAGAGAATAGACCGGGGCGTGAGTTTCCGGTAGTTTCCGAAAACGATACTATGTGGCGTTCTATGTCCTGCTCGCCTAGCATTTGCTGCATCTCTAAGGCCGTCTCGCCATCTTCCTGGCGCAGAACGGCACGAGTGGCGACGTTACCTTTGATTATTTTTGCGACCTCTTTGCCGTATACAAGCCGAAGCTGCGCCTCTAACTGGATACCGACGACAAACGAGCATCCGAGTTTCCGGCCTCTAGCGAAGCCATCAACAAGTTTCGAGATGTTGCCGATACTGTCTAGCTCATCAAGCATATAGAACAACCGGCGATGCTCTGCCTCTGGCAACCCCTCGCATGTTGAGAGGTTTAGACCTTCAACTACAGCACAGTCGGCCACTGCGGCCACGAATTGCCGCATAAATTCTTTGTCGGCCTCGCGGTATGTTACGAACAGCCATCCCTCTCCGCCGTCGCCATTTTTAACCCAATCCTGAACAGAGAAATTTCCATCCTCTTTCAGCTTCTCAAATATAGCGATGTACGGTTTAATCGTTCCCTTACATCCCGCCATCATTTCCTGACCGTGCGGGCTGGTCCAACCGAGCAATCCGGCATCGGCAAGATAGTTTGTCAGTTTGTCCTGTGGCCCCGTCAAAATCCGGTACAATTTTTGAGGGTTTTTTTCTCCGCTTTCATTCATTGCCCGTAGCGTATCCGCCAGCAAATCGCGGCCAAATTCTGACCACTGCGCGCCCGTCCCTTCGGCCATCGGGATAAACCCTGCTGCCAGACGTTTATAATCAGCTTGTGTTTTTATCTCTGCGAATGGCGACCAGTTCACGGTGCGGGTGACATCCAGGGGATTAAGTAGAACGTCGCCGGGCTGGCAGAAACGGCTATAATATCCGCCGTTGTTATCAAGTATGATAGCGCGGGCATTAGAGCGCTTCCTGATTTCCCTTAAAAATCCCTGTATGATTTGTGACTTGCCGGAGCCGACTGCGCCGCACATCATGATTGAGTAAACCTCACTCCGCCAGTCAATCGGGATTCCACCGATAGAAAGCTGTCCTGGCACGGGCACTTCATTTGGATCAGGTGGCAAAACCTGAGCGCCCCTTATAAAAACCTCATTTTCGCGTAGCGCGCCGATATGCTTAGGCAAATCAACTTTTTTGTTTTCTGATGGCGTTCCACCTAGCGTAAAAAATGTTACAGCTAGCGTTACTATACCGCTGATGGCTATGGCACCAATCCAGGCCAACCAGCCGGGCAAACCGTTTTGGTACAGGTACTCAACGCCGTAATAAAGCCCGGCCCAATTAATGATGCCGAGTACGACGACTAGACCAATGGCACGATGAAATATCAGACGCCTCGCCATGACGTTTTTTGCAAGCCCTGCCAATGCAGGCAGGCCGACATTGACCACGAGAGAAGCGGCCATACATTGCGTGATGAATTGATTAACAGACTCATCCCGCAACCCGCCGAACCAAAAGCCAGCGGCCAAGAGTGCAGAATAGATAATCGTGAAGCCCATGGCCACACGATAAACGGCATGGCTATTCTGGTTCTGGACTTGCAGCATGATCTTACTCCGTTTGCGCCGCGTTTTCTTTGTTGTTCACGGCGCTGCCCGGCGCGGCTTCCGGCGCGGGAGTGGCGGGCTTGTCGGTGCGCGACTTACGGATTGTTTTCTTTGCCCCGCCGCTGCCAGTGTAAACCTTCACCGACCCACCAGTGATCTTTAACCCGTGACGGGTCAGTTCCGCCGCGATTTCATCGAATGAATAACCTCTCGCGCGCAGCGCGGCTATTTTTGGCTTGAGCAAAACCACGGCTTCGCGAACAGACAGGGGGCGCGGCTTTTCTTCCAGACGGTCTAAGGCGTTTCCGATTTCTTGAACGGTTTCCGCCGTCAGTTGTGAAGTTGTGTTCTTCGCCATGCCTTTTACTCCAGGTTGTTTGTGGCTTTCTCTATCACGATGTTTCTTGTTACGCTACGGATTTTTAGAGTATATATGAATAGGACAGGATGCGGCTTGTACCACGAAACTCCTTCGGAGCTTCGCGGTCCACCGGCTATCTACTCCGCACCCCTGACGGGGCGCTCCGCAGATAGCCTAGCCGTGCCTGCTCAGGGGCAAGCCCCCGAGACCCCAGTTTGACGCCAGAGGATGGACATTGCCGAGACCGCGCCGCACAGAACAGTTGACCGAAACCATGCGTGTTCGTCTCGCTCCTACCGAGCGGGCGGAGCTTGAGGCGGCGGCGGAAGTCGCGGGCTTGACAGTCAGCGAATATGTACGGCGGCGGGTTCTTGGGCGAAAGGTGGTTGCCCCCCTCGCTCTGACTGATGCACAGACCCTCGCGGAACTTCGCCGCCTCGGTGGTTTGGTGAAACACCTTGCCACTATCGGCCAAGGCAACCCCGACGATTTGCGGGCTGCTCTGACCGAGCTACGCGAGGCGGCGGTGAGGATTGCGACGTGATACCCGTCATTATCTCGAATAATAGCGGTAGGGGGAAACGAGCTACCGGTGGCGCGGTATTTAAGCGGGTGACGGAGTACATCGAAAAGGAGCGCGCCGAACGTGGCCCAACCATGACGGCAGATTGTGTTCTTGATTCGCGCTCGGCGGCGGTGGAAATGGAGGCCGTGGCCCATGGTGCGCCACGCTGTAAAGACCCTGCCTTGCACATTGTCTTGTCCTGGCAGCAGGGCGAGCATCCGACTGAACAGCAACAGCGTGAAGCCGTTGCCACCGTACTTGATAATCTCCGCGATAAAGACGGGCGGGATATGAGCGGGCACCAATGGGTTGCCACGCTGCACCGTGAGACGGACAACGATCATTTGCATATTCTGATTAACCGGGTTGACCCGGAAACCATGCGGACGGTTTCACCTGAATGGTCCGAGCGGAGCTTGCATAAGGCAGCGCGAGAAATCGAAGCGGCGCAGGGGTGGAAAGAAGACTCTGGCTTGATGAAGTGGGATGCTCAGCAACGCCGGGCAGTGAAAACCCCGCAAGTAGAGCGTGAGCAACAGAAATCCGACCGCTTGCCAGAGAAGGCGGCGCGGATGGAGGCGCACAGCTACAGCGAAAGTCTTACAGGGTACGTGAAATCATCCGGCGTAGAGAAAGAACTCCGCCAAATATTGAAGGACGAGCGGGCGACATGGGCCGATGTGCAATATTCCCTTGGACGGCATGGTCTGGAAATCCGCAAGGCGGAAAAGGGCGGTTACACCATCACGGACGGGGAGCAGCACACCAAGGCAAGCGATGCCTTGCGAGGGGTGTTCAGCGGTAAGGAGAACAGGGCACGGCTCGACCGGCTTGGAGATTGGAGCGTCGGGGTTCGTGATGTGGCGGAGCAGACCTATTCACCGCAGCGAGAGCCTCAGTACGAGCAACGTACAGCCAACAAAGAGGCCCAGGCACAAGCAGCCGGGGCGGAAAAGCAGCAGGCCGAAAAGCCCGCGCCATCGCGCCGGGATGACCCGGCAGCGACGGCAGAACGAGAGCGCCGCGCAGAGGAAAGAAAGCAGGCACGGGAGGCGCTATGGGGGCGCTATCAGGAGACAAAGCGGGAATGGGCCAAGACACACCCAGGCCCGTCTAAGGAGGCAATCAGCCGGGGTTATGCTCAAATCCGTGCCGACTTGAAGGGCGAACGTGAATGGATACGAGCGACCACTAAAAAAGGCAGCGAGGCGCGGGCCGTGGCGCAAAGTGTGGCAGCTTTCCGGGCCATAGAGCGCCGGGATCAATTCCGGGAGAGCATCACGCAACAGCGTGCCGCAGTCCGCCCGCCAGAATGGCGAACTTGGGTTGAGCAGCAAGCCAACCAAGGGGACAAGGCTGCCCAGGCACAGATGAAAGGGTGGCACTATACTCAGCAGCGCACAAGTGAGCCGGTACGGCAAAAGCTTGAAGCAACCGACCGGCAGGCTCCGGCGCGGAATGAAGGCGTAACGCATGGCGTTGAATGGCGGCGGCGCTGGTTCCTGGGTGGCACCGAATACAAGATAGACGGCAAAGCGGCGGTTATCGACAAGGGCGACAAGATTAAGCTCGTGGGGGCGCGGAAGGCTGATGACCGCGCCGTGGCGCTCGCTATTGGCTTACAGGCGGAGAAGCGCGGCGGTAATGTGCGGGTTGACGGCAGCCGCGCGTTTAAGGAGCGCGTGGCCGACATTGCCGCAGATCGTGGAATATATGCCAAGTTTGAGGACCGGCAGATGCAGGCCCGCTATGAGCAGCGCAAGGCCGAGCAGCGGCAGGCGATTAGGCCGGACAAAGGACAGAAACAGGCTCAGACGCCGGAGGCCAGGAGGCCGACCGCGCAGGCGGTTGTTGCCCGTGAGAGGGAACAACAGAAGCAGCAGCAACAGCAGAAACAGAAGCGCGGTGTTAGCCGCTTGTGGAGGGGTTGATGAGTGGTGGCGACGAAGAAGCCGGGTTTTCATTCTCGCCGGATGAAGCACACACAGACGATGAACCGGTCAGCGCGCCGCCGGTCGAGTACCGGAGCGCGGTTGTAGAGGCGGCGGTGAAGCACCTGGGCGCTGACGTGCCGTGCCTTTGTGCCCGGTGCCCTGGCGCGATCTGGACCTTGGGCGACATGACCGGCGAGGCTGTGGAGGCAGATGGAACCATAGCGAAAGCGAGCGAGGCGGCCCCCTGGACGCTGACCGTCTTTTGCCGCCCGCAGCACAAAGACCTAACCATTTTCGAGGCGAACTATCAGAAGCGCCGCTATGTGACCCGAGAGGGAACGCGGGCCATCGGGTTCTGTGATGCCTACGAGGAAGAGCTTAAGGCGTGGCAAGGGAAACAGTGAAAGGGTGAAAATGCATCACTACGGATTAGTTCACCTCATTGCCGGGACGATCGTTAAGGGGATCGTTTACGGGGTAATTTGGAAGATCATGCGCCAGCTTTCCTTGCCGGAGGATATAGCCCTTGGCGTCGTGGTTGTAGGGGTGCTGGCGGCAATGAACCGGCGGCGCGGTTGGTACTGAGGCGCAAACCTTATATACTCATTTGCATAAAATGAGTATAGCTTCATAAGCTGCCACACTCATTTATGTAGAGGCTCAAATGAAGGTTATAGCGGTTTTGAATCAGAAGGGCGGCAGCGGGAAAACAACCATTGCCACCCACCTAGCGCGGGCTTTGCAAATCGCTGGGGCGGACGTGCTGCTAGTGGACAGCGACCCGCAGGGGAGCGCCCGAGACTGGGCGGCGGTACGTGAGGACCAGCCCCTAACCGTTGTGGGCATTGACCGGCCCACCATCGAGCGGGACTTGAAGAACATAGCCCGCAAGGACTTTGTGGTGATCGACGGCGCACCGCAGGCCGCAGACCTCGCCATATCGGCCATTAAGGCGGCGGATATTGTGCTGATTCCGGTGCAGCCCTCACCCTATGACATTTGGGCGGCGTCAGACCTGGTTGACCTGGTTAAGCAGCGCATCGAGGTGACGGACGGCAAGCTGCAAGCTGCCTTTGTGGTGTCTCGTGCGATCAAGGGCACCCGCATAGGGGCGGAGGTTACGGAAGCCCTGAACGGCTACGGCCTGCCCATCCTGCAAGCCCGTATTACCCAGCGCGTGAGCTACCCAGGCACCGCGGCGGTTGGCGTGACGGTGCTGGACACGGAGCCGAATGGAGACGCCGCACAAGAAATTCAGGCCCTGGCGGCCGAGGTTAAAGGCATGTTGGTTTAAGTAAAAGAGGTAATGAACAAATGAGTAAATCAACAAATACTCTCATGGCGGGCCGTCCCAGCGCCCGCAGCACTGCCAAGGCGGCTAACCTCGCCAGCATGGCCGACACACCGCAGATGAAGCGGATTAACTTTGATGTGACGGCGGAGGTTCACCGCAAGCTGAAGGTGTACGCGGCGGAGCAGGGGCGGAGCATCAAGGAGTTGCTGTCTGAGTATGTCGCCGGGCTTGTTAAGTGAATGAGTATAAACTCAAAATAGTCTTTTGAGTTTAAGCGCATAAACAAAAAGGCAGCTTCTAAGCTGCCTTTTTGTTGTGGTTACTTTTGCCGGGCTGGCAAATCAGGTTCTAGACCCTCAAAAAACGGTTGTGATGGTGGGTCTTCGCCGGGGCCGGTTGGCAGTTGCCGTTCTCCCCTAAACAGCGACGGCAGCCGCTCTAGCGGCTGCTGCTCTGTTAGGCCGTGGTCGGGCTGCTCACGGTCAGAGACAACGACATTGGCCGAGAACATCGAATAGCGGATGCCTTCGCGGCTTCCCATCCAGGCGACTTGATCGTTGATTATGTACGCCTGTGCGGTGCCGGTCGGCCCGATCTGCTTAACATCAATCCATTTACCCGCCCGGAGCGCAGTGAGGCTTCGCTTGAGTGTCGCCAGCGAGCAACCAGCCAGCCCCGCCAGTGTCTTTTGAGAGGCTACAAGGGCGTTATGCCGCCCCATGTTGGCGATCATCGTCATCAACAGAGACCCGGCGCGGGGGTTGTCCACGTTGAATCTTGCCCATCGCTCCATAGCGGCCCGCTCGACTTGGACCCATGTTCCGGTCGGCATCGTGGTTAG
>NZ_JAJDJU010000042.1 GCF_020567705.1 Acidocella sp. KAb 2-4
ACCTCACCGTCGCGTCCGCGGCCGTCATGCAACTCTCCGTCTACCCAAATGAGCGCCCCGCCTGTTCCGCGCGCGCTTCCATGCTTCTCTTGGCATGGTGAGATCACCACAGCAAATTGGAAAAACATTTTATAAAGCCGAGCTGATCCCCGCAATATCCTGCCAAAAACAGAAAAAGGGAGAGGGTTTTCCCTCTCCCCTGCTATCGCGGCTGAGGCCGGACTCAGGCGGCGGTGAGATGCAGCGGCTTGGCCACACTGCCATGGATCAGGCGATAATTCGCCTGATCAGCGAACAGCGCATGCAGCAACTGGTTGTTGAGCGCGTGCCCGGTGCGGCTGCCAATAAAGCGGCCCGAGATCGGCGCGCCTGCCAGGGCGAGGTCACCGATCACGTCCAGCAGCTTATGGCGCACGAACTCATCTGCGTAGCGCAGCCCTTCGGGGTTCAGCACCTTGGCGTCATCCACCACCACGGCGTTGGCCAGCGAGCCGCCACGGGCCAGCCCCGCCTTGCGCAGCGCCTCGATTTCGCCCAGCAGGGTGAAGGTGCGGGCCTGCGCGATCTCACGCGCGAAGCCCTCCTCGGAGAGATGGAAATGATAAGCCTGCGCGCCGATGGCGGCGGCGGCGAATTCGATCGAGAGCGAGATATCGAACCCCGACCCGCCCGGATTATGCGGGCGCAGCTCGGCGAAGGCGCCATTCTGCTCCACCCGCACCGGGCGCAGGATCTCAAGACGCTCGCGCAGGCCGCCATGCTCCTCAATGCCCGCGCTCTCCAGCAGGAACATGAAGGGCGCGGCCGAACCGTCGAACACCGGCATCTCCGGGCCGTCCACCTCGACCAGCAAATCGTCGATGCCGCAGGCCATCACCGCCGCCATCAGATGCTCGATGGTGCCGATCTTCGCCTCGCCGCCGCCGATCAGCGTGCACAGCCGGGTGTCGCTCACCTGGTCGAACCGCGCGGGGATGCTCACGCCGAGATCGCTCCGGCGGAACACCACCCCGGTATTCACCGCCGCCGGCTTCAGCCACAGTGTCACCTGCGCGCCGCTATGCAGCCCGCGCCCTACAGCCGAAATCTCGGCCTTCAGCGTGCGCCGGGGCGCCGGCGCCGGCTCGGCAGTGGTGAAGCTGTATTTCTCACGCAGGGACGACATGGTTAATCCGTCAGTTAACATCAGCGTTTATCTAGCCCCGCCGCCGCGCCGCCTCCAGTCAATCATTATTTCCGAATATTTCGTCAAAAGCCACTGATTCTAAACCGATTTTTGTTATGCAACATCGGGAATTTCAGCCTCCGGCCGATGCACCGGCAAGGTCTCGTGAAACCGGCCGTAATCGATCGTCAGAGTGCCATCCGCGCCACGGCTGATGACATCGACGAAGCGGTGGTGAAACCGCAAATCCTCAGCACCGTAAACATGCCGCGCACTCACCGTGGCGCTCAGCGCCTCGTCAGTGCCGGTGAGCAGGCAGACGAAGACATTGCCATTCTCCGCCAGGCTTTGCTGGTCGCGGCCCCAGAGCGGGCTGTCCGGCGTGATCTTGTGCGAGACCAGCCAGCTTAGGGCGAAAACCGGCGAGAAATCCCGCTCCAGCTTCAGCGGCATCATCCGCCGCATCACCCCGCCCTCCACCTCAGGCTCGTCCATCAGCATGATCACGCTGATATGCGCTTCCGAGATTTCGACGCGGCGCTGATTGGCGACGCGGAACATCAGCGTCTGCACCCCGCCAATATCGCGCACCACCGCCACCTTGGAAAACATCACACGCGGGCGCGGGCGCGAGAGCCGGGCGAATATCACCCCCGTCGTCACCGCCAGATTGAGCTGCCCGATCAGAATCTCGCAACTGACCACGATATTCGCCCCCAGCGACACCGGATAGATCGTGCCATAGCCGGTGGTGGAGAGCGTCTGCACCGAGAAGAAGAAGGCATCGGCAAAGCCGCCATGGCCACCGCCCGGCAGGCCCCCAAGCCCGCCCATGAACCAATAAACACAGGCGAAAATGAAATTGACGGTGACAAAATACAGCCCCAGCAGCCCAATCAGCCCCGGCAGCGGAATCGTCATCAATTCGTAATAGAGATCCTTCACCCCTTGCCGGGCGATGCCGCGGCGCTCAATGGCACGCACCGCCTCAGCCGAAAGCGGCTTGAGCCGGGCGTGCCGCGCCCTGTGATGCTGTTGCTCCATAAAAGAAGCTTTCGCCCGGGCGGCGCCGCCGTCAAGCCAGATCGTGCGGGCAATAAAAAACGGCCCCAAAAGGGGCCGTTTTGAACTCCGCTCTGGCCGAATTTACTGGTTGCGGCGCAGGAAGGCGGGGATTTCGAGCCCAACTTCGTCGATCTGCGCCGGGCGCACCGCGGCGCGGGCCGCCGGCTGCTCCTCATGGTGCTGCGGCGCGTGCTGATGCGGCGCGTGCTGGTGCTGCACATGCAGCTCGGCGCGCATCGCTGGCTCCTGCCGCTGCGCGGGCTGCGGCGCCGCGTGCGGCTGCGGCTGGCGGCCAAACCCAAACACCGATTTGAAGATGCTGGTGCTCTTGGGCGGCTCCGGGGCGCGCACCGGGTCAGGCGCCACCGCGCGCACCGGCATGGCTGGGCGGGGCGGCATCGGCGGCATCGCGCGCGGCGCCGCCTCGGCGGCCGGCGCGGCGTATTGCGCCGTCGGGGCGTGCTGCGGCATCGGCGCGGCGGCTTCGGCGCCCAGCACGATCTCGCTGCCACGATCCACAAACACCTTGGAGACCAGCGGCGCTGCGGGCGGCTCGGGCACATAACCGGCCGGGCGCGACACCCCCGGCAGCGGCGCGGCGCCCTGGGTGTTCACGGCCTGGCTCGCCACGGCCGGCGGAAACTGCACCGGCTCGGCATTGCCGCCATTCACCACTTTCAGGTTCGGCATGGTCTGCGGCACGGTGTCGATGCCGGTCGCCACCACCGACACCCGGATGCGGCCCTGCATGCTCTCATCCAGCGACATGCCAAACATGATGTTGGCATCCTTATCGACTTCCTCACCGATCCGGTTCGCAGCCTGATCGACCTCGAACAGCGTGACATCGGAGCCGCCGGTGATGTTGATGAGCAGCCCGCGCGCGCCCTTCATGTTGGTGTCTTCCAGCAGCGGATTGCTGATCGCGGCCTCGGCGGCGCGCACCGCGCGGTCTTCGCCCTCGGCCTCGCCCGTGCCCATCATCGCCTTACCCATTTCGCGCATCACCGAGCGCACATCGGCAAAGTCCAGATTCACGAGGCCGGGCATGACCATCAAATCGGTAATGCCGCGCACGCCCATGTAGAGCACGTTGTCGGCCATCTCGAACGCCTCTTTCCAACCGGTGCGCTCATTGGCGACCTTGAACAGATTCTGGTTGGGAATGACGATCAGCGTATCGACATAGGCCTGCATCTCGATGATGCCTTCCTCCGCGGCGCGCATGCGGCGCTTGCCCTCGAAGGCGAACGGCTTGGTGACAACGCCGACGGTGAGGATATCGCGCTCACGCGCCATGCGGGCGATGACCGGCGCCGCGCCCGTGCCCGTGCCGCCGCCCATGCCGGCGGTGATGAACACCATATGCGTATTCTCGAGGTGACGAGCCAGCTCATCGGCGGCCTCATCGGCGGAGAGCTTGCCGATATCCGGGCGCCCGCCCGCGCCGTTACCCTGGGTCAGATGCGGACCAAGCTGAATCCGCTTTTCCGCCAGCGAGCGCTGCAATTGCTGCGCGTCGGTATTGGCGACGACGAAATCAACGCCCGGGAGATTCAGGCTGATCATGTTGTTGACGGCGTTACAACCACCGCCACCGACACCGAACACCGTGATCCGCGGCGTGAAATCTGTGTGCATGGGCTGCTTCTCGATCGTCAGGTTCAAGGTCATCTGCTCATCTCCTCAAGGACAATCGGTAAAGAACGCGCCGATTTCATGTCAAACACGATTTTTCAAAAAATCAACGAAACGCCCAAACCAGCCGCGATACCGTTCCGTATTAAAATCGATATCCTGCATGCTCTGGCCATCTCCGGTCGCGAAGGCGAGCAACCCGATCAGTGTGGCGAAATTGGGCGAATTCGCCGAGTCGGGCAAGCCAATTACCGCCCCGGGCCGCCCCAAACGCACATGCCGGTCGAGGATTTGCGCCGCCAATTCACGCACGCCGCCCAGCTGAGAGGCGCCGCCGGTGAGCACCACGCGCACGCCACCGGCGCGCCCGAGTCCCGCGGTTTCCAGCTGGTCTTTCACCAGTTCAAAGATCTCCTCGAGTCGCGGCCGGATGCACGCGATCAGGTGCGAGCGTGGCATCTGCGCGATCTGATGCTCCGCCTCGCCGACCATCGGCACCGGCAGCAATTCGCGCGAATCGTCGGGGCTGGAATGGCAATTACCGTAGAGCGCCTTGAGCCGTTCGGCATGCGCAATAGAGGTCGAGAGCCCCTGCGCGATATCTGTGGTGACATGGTTTCCGCCCACCGGAATCTGCGCGGTATGCAGCACCTGCCCCTCGGAGAACACGGCGATCGTCGTGGTGCCGCCGCCCATGTCGATCACGGTGGTGCCCAGCTCGCGCTCATCGCCCACCAGCACCGCCAGCCCCGAGGCGAGCGGTGCCGAGATCAGCCCGGCAATATCCAGTTCGCAGCGCGAGAGACAGGCCGAAAGCGTGCGCAGCGCCGTGCTGCCCGAGTCGATCACGTGCAGCTGCGCCGTCAGCGTATCGCAAAACAGTCCGCGCGGGTCCGTGATGCCCTGCGTTTCGTCGGTGGCGAAGCTGAGTGGTAGCGCATGGATCGTCGCCCGCCCCTCGGCGGCGGCGCGGGTGCGGGCCTCGCGCACCACGCGCTTGATGTCGTCAGCCGTCACCGCACGGCCGTCCACCGGCCATTGCACATTGAACAACCGCGACTCCGGCTGCCCGCAAGAGAGATTGACATACACCGATTTCAGCCGCGTATCGGCAAGTTCCTCGGCGGTGCCGACAGCGGCGCGGATCGCCCGCTCCGCCGCGTCGAGATCGACAATGCCGCCCGACTTGATGCCCTGGCTGCGCTGCCAGCCAAAGCCGAGCGAGCGCAACCGGCCATCCGACTCGGCGCGGCCGATCATGCAGGCGATCTTACTCGACCCGATATCAAGCACGCCAAACGGGCCGGAGCGCACCTTGCGCGCGCGCGGCGCATCCTCGGCCGGCGGCTTCACCGGCGTATCAAAGGCGGGTGGGCGGCGGGTCATGCTATTCATGTTTTTTCGTCCCTCCCTGTTTTGGCGCATCCGGCGGCGTGGCTGGCGGATACGGCCTAATCACAAGCCGTCCGGCCTGGCGCAGATCGATCACCTCCACCGGCCGGTCGAGCAGTTGCAGCTTGGCCTGCAACGCGCCGAGTTGGCCGATGGCGTCGGACTCGTTCTGCTCCGGCAGCTTCACCACCGTCTGGTTCTTCAAAATCAGATTCCAGCGCAGCCCATCCACGCGCTGCGCCGCCGCCACGTGCGAAAGCACGTCAGGCACGGTCTGCAATTCGGTAATCAGCGCATAGGCATTGGCCGGCGCATCCTCGCCGGAGAGCAGCAGCAGCGACGGCTCACGCCGCTTCGCCTCCGCCGCGTCCTGATTGGCGATGACATTCCCCTGCTTGTCGATCAGCACGAATTTCGGCTGGCCGTTGCTCATTGTCTGCCAGATCGCATAGGCGTCGCGCTCGGTGATGTTGACCACCAGCGTGCCCGGCAACTCGCGCGCCACCACGGCGCTTTGCACCGGGCCGAGGGCTTCCACGCGCTGGCGCACCGCCTGTAGCGAAAAGCCGAAACTCGGTTCGCCGGCCTGCACGCCGATCGCCTGCTGCAGCATCGCCGGGTCGGTGGTGTGCGCGCCATTGATCTCGACGCGGCTGATGCGCAGCCCGAGCGCCGCGGTAAAATTGGCGAGCGGCGAGGCGCCCGGGGCGGCGGCCACTGGGGTGGCGGCCTGCGGCGCGGGCGCGGCGCTGGGCAGGCTGCGCACCAGCTCGTAGCCAACGATAAACACCGAAGCCAGCGCCAGAAACCACAGCCCCGGCTTCAGGCTGCGTTTCACCCGGCGCAGAAATAACTTGCGCTGCGTCAGCCGGTCCTGCGGCGGCGCGGGTTTGCGCGGGCGCGAGGTGCGCGGGCGCACCGGCGCGGCCATATCCAGCCGGACCGGGCCTGACGTATCGAGCGGCGGTGGCGTGGCTACACGCGGCATGCCGCCCTCTCAACCATCCAGGTGCAAAGGGTGGGAAAATCCATGCCGGTATAGGCCGCCTGCTCCGGCAGCAGCGAGGTCGGCGTCATCCCCGGCTGGGTGTTGACCTCCAGCAGCACCAGCCGCCCGGTCTCGTCGTCATAGCGCAGATCGGCGCGCGAGGCCCCGCGGCAGCCCAGCGCCTTATGCGCCGCGAGCGCGATGTCCATCGCCTGCTTGGCGATATCGGCGGGAATCTCCGCGGGCACCACATGGCGCGAGCCACCAGCCGCATATTTGGCCCGGTAGTCGTAGAAAGTCTCGGCGGACAGGATCTCCGTCACCGCCAGCGCGTGGTCCTCCAGCACGCCCACGGTCAACTCACGGCCAGGAATATACTGCTCCACCATGGCCGGGCCGTAATGCCACTCCGCCACCACCCGCGCGCGGTCGTTATCGCCATCCCGCACGATCGACACGCCCACGGAGGAGCCCTCGTTCACCGGCTTCACCACGTAAGGTGGCGGCAGCGGGTCGTGGTCGGTCAGCTCAACGATGTCGATCACCCGGTGCGGCGCCACCGGCAACCCGGCGGCGGCGAACACCGCCTTGGCGGCGGCCTTGTCCATCGCCATCGCCGAGGCGCGCACGCCCGAATGCGTGTAGGGAATGCCCAGATAATCCAGCACGCCCTGGATCACCCCATCCTCGCCGAAGCGGCCATGCAGCGCGTTGAACACCACATCCGGGCGCGGGGTGAGCGCCTGCAACAGCGCCGCCAGATCCTCGGTCACCTCGATCCGCGTCACCTCGAATCCGGCCTGTTCCAGCGCCGCGCTCACCTGCGTGCCCGAAGTGCGTGACACCTCGCGCTCCGCCGAAATGCCACCAAGAAGAACAGCCACGCGCGTCATGCCGGCACTCCAATCCGTTTAATTTCCCAACGCAGCGTCACGCCGGATTGCTCCTGCACGCGCCGCTTCACCTCCTCGCCCAGCCCTTCCAGCTCCGCGGCCGTGGCCTCGCCCAGATTCAGCAGGAAGTTGCAGTGCAGTTCCGAAACCTGGGCCTGCCCTTTGGTCAGCCCGCGGCAGCCTGCCGCGTCGATCAGCTCCCACGCCTTCTGCCCTGGCGGGTTGGCGAAGGTGGAACCGCCCGTGCGCGCGCGCACCGGCTGGCTCGCTTCGCGCTTGGCCTTGATCTCGGCCATCTTCGCCCCGATCAGCGCCGGCTCGCCGGGCCGCGCGCGCAGCCTGGCCCGCACCACCACCGAATCAGCCGGCAGATTGGCATGGCGGTAAGAGAGCCCCAGACGCTCCGCCGGCACCCGGATCAACTCGCCCGCGCGGGTGACGATCTCGGCCCAGTCCAGCACCTGCGCGATCTCACCGCCATAGGCGCCCGCGTTCATCGCCACAGCGCCGCCAATGGTGCCAGGAATGCCGGAAAGAAACTCTAACCCGGTCAGCCCGGCCTCGGCCGCATATTCCGATACCGTTACATCCAGCGCCGCCGCCCCGGCAATGATCGCGCCCTCCTCCAGCGCGACCTCGCCAAACCCTCGCGCCAGCTTGATCACCACACCGTTGATGCCGCCATCGCGGACAATCAGGTTGGAGGCCGCGCCGATCACCGTGACCGGCATCTCCAGCGGCAGCGCCTTGAGAAAAGCGCAGAGATCCTCGACATCCGCGGGGCGCAGCAAAAACTCCGCCGGGCCGCCGACGCGGAACCACGTCATCGGCGCCAGCGGCGCATGCTCGGCCAGACGGCCGCGTGTGGCGGGGATCACTGGCGCCATCATCGCCTGATCCCGGCCGCGCGCGCCGCGTTTTGCAGCTCGGCCAGCTGCGCGGGCAGCGCCGCCGCCCATTGCGTGATGTTCCCGGCGCCGAGGCACACCACATAATCACCATGGCGGGCGATGGCGTGCACCATCTCGGCCAGATGCGACGGGTCGGACAGCGCCACCACCTGCCGGTGTCCGCGCGCGCGCAGCCCTTCGACCAGCGCCTCTTTGTCCACCCCCTCGATCGGCTGCTCACCCGCCGGATAGACATCGGCCACGATCACCGTGCCCGCATCGTTCATGCAGGTGCAGAATTCCTCAAACAGCGTTTGCAGCCGCGTGTAGCGGTGCGGCTGAACCACCGCGATCACGTCCCGCGCCCCGGCCTGCCGCGCCGCCTTCAGCACCGCCGCGATCTCGACCGGATGATGCCCGTAATCATCGATCACGGTGATCCCGCCCGCCTCGCCGACCTTGGTGAAACGCCGCTTCACACCTGCGAAATTGGCCAGCGCCGCCTTGATCAGCGGCTCCTCGATCTCCATCTCCATGGCCACGGTGATCGCCGCCAGCGCGTTCTGCACGTTGTGATTGCCCAGCATCGGCAGCTTGAACGGCCCCATGCGCCGTGCCCGCCCGGTGATACGGTCCGACACCCGGACCTCGAAACTCGCCCCATCCTTCGACGAGATGATCCGCTCGGCCCGCACATCCGCCTGCGGCGAAAATCCATAGGTGATCACACGATGATCGGAGAGCGAGGGGATCATCTGCTGCACCGCCGGATGGTCGATGCATAGCACCGCGAAGCCGTAAAACGGAATATTGGCGACAAATTGCCGGTATCCGGCTTCCATCGCCTCCTTGGTGTGCCAATGGTCCAGATGCTCCGGGTCCATATTGGTGACGATGGCGATCACCGCGGGCAGACGCAGGAAGCTGCCATCCGACTCATCGGCCTCCACCACCATCCAATCGCCCTTGCCCAGGCGGGTGTTGGAGCCATAGGCGTTGATGATGCCGCCATTTATCACAGTGGGGTCGAAGCCGGCACCTTCCAGCACCGCCGCCACCAAGCTGGTGGTGGTGGTCTTGCCATGGGTGCCGCCAATCGCCACAGCCCATTTCAGGCGCATCAGCTCGGCCAGCATCTCCGCGCGGCGCACCACGGGGATCAGCTTGCGCCGCGCCGCCAGCACCTCCGGATTATCCTTCGGCACGGCGGTCGAGATCACCACCACCTGCGCGGCGCCCAGATTATTCGCGTCATGCCCGATCGCCACCGGAATCCCGGCCTGGCGCAGCCGCATCACATTGGCGTTCTCGCTCAAATCGGAGCCCTGCACCTGGTAGCCCAGTTCGTGCAGCACCTCGGCGATGCCGGACATGCCGATCCCGCCGATCCCGACAAAATGAATCGGCCCGATGGATAGCGGCAGCGCTCTCATGCCACGGTTCCTTTCTGCACAAGGTCCGCCAGCCGTGCCGCCGCGTCCACCCGTCCGGCGCGCGCGCACACCACCGCGGCGTTGATCAAAGCATCAGTATCCATCAACAAGGTCTCGATCTTTTCTGCCAAAATATCCGGCGTCAGCCCGGCCTGATCCAGCCGCCACGCCCCGCCCGCGGCGGCCAGCGCATCGGCGTTGGCGCGCTGGTGGTCATCAATCGCGCTGGGCAGCGGAATGAACACCGCCGGCCGCCCGGCCACCGCCACCTCCGCCACGGTGGACGCCCCGGCCCGCGCGATCACCAGATGGGCCTTGGCCAGCAGCGCGGCGACATCGGTGAAAAATGGCGACAGCTCAGCGGCGATGCCGGCCAGCTTGAACACCTGCCGTGCCGCCTCGATCTCCTCGACCCGGCATTGCTGCGTCACATGCAAGCGCGCGCGCAACGCGGCGGGCAGCCGCGCCAGCGCCTCGGGGATCAGCGTGCCAAAAACCTTGGCGCCGAGCGAGCCGCCCAGCACCAGCAGCTCGATCCGCCCCTCCGGCGGCGCGTAGCTCTCGCCATACAGCGCCGCGATCGGTTGGCGGACCGGGTTGCCGAGCACGCGCGTCTTCATCCGGCGGGACACGAATTTGGTATTGGCGAAATTCAGCGCCAGCACATCGGCAAAGCGCGCCAGCAGCCGGTTGGCCCGGCCCAGCACGGCGTTCTGCTCATGCAGAATCACGCGCGGCCGCCCAAACAGCATGGTCGCCGCCGCCAGCACCGGCGGCACCGAGGGGTAGCCGCCAAACGCCACCACCGCCGAGGGCCGCAATTGCCGCAGCAATTCCCGCGCCTCA
>NZ_JAJDJU010000043.1 GCF_020567705.1 Acidocella sp. KAb 2-4
TTCATTCCTGATTGCAATATTATAAAATCAGCCAAAAATGGAATGGCATGTGGAAGAAAGATCCGTGCTTGGCAACATAGGCTTGGCGGTCATGGCCAGCGTCGATCAACGCGCCATGACCGCGTGCGAATATCTTGGGCCTATTGTCCACATCTGGAACAAGCCGCGCGCGCAGCACCACCGCCTTTGGTACTGATGACCCTGCCAGCAACAAGATTTCCACCCGCGGCCCGTGTGACCAGCCCCAGTTGCAGCCGCTTCAGAGTGTGGATTTCGCACCAATCGGCGACGGGCAACGGGTCGCGGGCGGAGATGAAGAATTCGATGCGCCTCTGGCGCAACTTGCCAAAAAGCTCATCACTAGCCGACCACACCAGCGTAATCGGCGTGAGGGATTCGAGCATTTTTCGCATGCGCGCACAGTGTAGCGCAGCGGCTGATGGGACCCGCAGGAAAAGCTCGGATCGGTGCCGCCCTATCCCAAGCCGCTTTACAGCCGGCTACTGAAAACACTGCGGTTCTGAGCATCGACGCGTCAGCAATGAGGCCAAGCGGCCCCAGACGCCACGCTAAGCAGCCGAAAATGCGGCTAATGTCCGTGAACGCTATTTCCCTCGGCCAGACGGGCGGTAAAGGCGCGACAATAGGCCGCGGCGGATTCCTCACGTACCCGCGCCAGCAGAGCCGCATGACGCCCCTGCCGCTCATCCAACGGCATGACCAGCGCGGTGCCGATAGCCTCGGCCACGGCATCGATGTCGAATGGATTGACCAGCAGCGCCTCCGGCAGTCCGGCGGCGGCACCAGCGAAACGCGAGAGCACCAGCACGCCCGGATCGGTCGGATTTTGTGCCGCGACATATTCCTTCGCGACCAGGTTCATGCCATCGCGTAGCGGGGTGACGAGGCCGATCCGGGCAGTGCGGTAGAATCCGGCGATTAGCGTGCGGCTGACGGGGCGGGCCATGTAACGCAGCGGCACCCAGTCGAAATCAGAATACGCGCCGTTGATCTCGCCGGTCTTGTAGTTCAACTCCTCGCGCAGCGCGCGGTAACGCTCCACCTCCTCGCGCGAGGGCGCGGCGACCTGCAGGAAGCTGATCTGGCGGCGATGCTCGGGATGTGTACTGAGAAAGCGGCTATACGCGTCAAACCTGGCCGGAAGCCCCTTGGTATAGTCCAGCCGGTCGACGCCGATCATCAGCGCGCGCCCGGCCAGGCTTTCGATCATGCGTTTGGTCGCCACATGGCGCGCAGCGCGGATGGCGAGGGCGCTGAACGCATCGGCATCGATGCCGATGGGGGTGACGACCGACACGGCATGGCGTCCATTATGGCTAATCAAGCCGTCCGCAGCGATGTGGCTGCCGGGAAGCGCGCGGAGGGAGGTCAGAAAATGCTCCCGGTCGCGCGCCGTTTGAAAGCCGATGACATCATGCGCCAGCATGTTGTCCAGCAATTCAGCGGCGGGCGGCAGAATTTCAAATAAAGCTGGCGCCGGGAACGGAATGTGCAGGAAGAAGCCAATCCTATTGGTGACACCCAACTCGCGCAGCGCGGCGGCAACGCCCAGCAACTGGTAGTCGTGAATCCAGATCATGTCGTCAGGCCGCAAGAGCGGCAGCAGCGCGGCGGCGAACGCCTGATTGACCTCGCGATAGATCACGTATTCCTCACGATCGAAGACCGTGAGGCTCGGCATCATATGGAAGAGCGGCCACAGCGTGCCGTTGGAAAACCCCAAATAGAAGGCGCGGTACTCGGCCTCGCCGAGATCGATGGTGGCATAGGTTAGGCCTTTGGCCTCGATACAGCGAGGGAGGGCCGTGGTTTTCTCGGCACGGCGGCCCGACCAGCCGAACCACAACGTGCCTGGCGTCAGCGCCTCGGCCACCCCGACCGCGAGCCCCCCGGCACGCGGGCCGCTGGTCTCATCCGGATCGGGCACCCGGTTGGATACGATTACGAGGCGCGCCATAATCCGTCCTCCCAACTGCGCGACAAGCGCATCGCGCACAGGATCAACCCGACCTGCGAATAGGTTTGCGGGAAATTCCCCCAGAGCCGGGCTGGCTCGCCATCTTGCACCGGCGCCAGATCCTCCGAGAGCAGGCCGACATGGTTGCGCGCGGCGAGCACGCGCTCGAACAGCGTCAGCGCTTCCTCCCGCCGCCCCGCCAGCGCCAGCGCGTTGACATACCAGAAGCTACATAACAGGAACGCCGTTTGCGGTTTGCCGAAATCGTCCGCCTCCTCATAGCGCATGACAAAGCCACCGTTCATCAGCCGGGCCTTGACCATATCCAGCGTCGCCATGAACTCCGCAGAATCCGCGGTGATGAAGCCAATATCAGGAAGAATCAGCACCGAGGCATCGCATACCTCCTCATCCAGAACACCCGAAAGCCAGCCTTCCGGCGTGACGATCCGCGCCATGATCTCGCCGCGCAGCTTGGCCGCGCGCACGGACCACATGGCCGCCTCCTCCTCGCGCCCCATGGCCGTGGCAATGAGCGCCAGCCGCGACAGAGCGGCCCAGCACATGGCCGCGGAAAAGCTATGCACGCGCGCCCGGCCACGAAACTCCCAGATACCCGCATCAGGCTCCAGCGCCACACGCGCCGCGATCTCTCCCAGCGGCCGCAGCCGCTCATACAGCACGGCATCTCCGCGCACGGTCAGGCGCTTGTCGACGAAGAGTTGCGCCAAGCTGAGAATGATGGCGCCGTAGGCGTCATTTTGCCGCTGCGAGGCCGCGCCGTTGCCGACGCGCACCGGGCCGTCGCCATTATAGCCGGGCAGGTCGGGGGCAATCCGTTCCTCCAGATCCATGCCGGGGGCCACCGGAAAAAGCGGCGGCAGCTCCGCCCCTTCCTGGCCGTGCACGATATCCAGCACAAAGCCGAGATAGGTCTCCATCGTCCGCGTGGCCGAGAGCCGGTTGAGCGCGGCAATCGTGAAAAAACTGTCACGTAGCCAGCAGAAGCGGTAATCCCATGTCCGCCCCGAGCCAGGCGCCTCGGGCACCGACGTGGTAAGCGCGGCGACGATGCCGCCGGTATCGTCGTAGGAACAAAGCTTTAGCGTGATGGCGCTGCGGATGACCGCTTCCTGCCAGTCGAAGGGGATGTTGAGGTCGGTGACCCAATTCTGCCAATAGGCCTCAGTTTCAGCGTAGAAGCGGGTGAACAGCGTGTCGGGCGCCTGCTCAAGCGGCTCGTCGGCGCCGAGCACCAGCGTGCCGGGCCGGGCAAGGGTGAAGCAACGCTCATGCACGATATGCGCGAGAGGGACATCGGTGGTAACGCGCAAAGTGAACTCGGGCCCCGAATAGCGCAGATGGTTGCTGCCCATGCCAGCCGCTGGATGCTGCGCGCCATAAGCGAAACCAGGATGCAGCGAAATCTTGACGCGCGGCATGCCGCTGAGCGGCTCGATCCGGCGAATCATCATCGGCGGCCGAAAGATGCGGCCATAATGCCGGAAGCGTGGGCAGAAATCGAGAATGCGCAGGGCATTGCCCGCCTCATCCTGCAGAATGGTCTCGACGATGGCGGTATTGGGCAGATAGCGCTGGCTGCTGGCACACTGCCGGTCGAGCGTAATGGCAAAGCTCCCCGCCTGCGGGTCCGTACCGAGTAGCCTGTGGAAAATCGGGTCGCCATCGAGCCGGGGCCAGCAGCACCATTGATGCGCGCCATCGCGGTCGATCAGCGAAGCGATACTGCCATTGCCGATTACGGCCAGGTCGAGATCAGGCATGATCGCCTCCGTCTTTGTTGAGCCCAGATTCGAGCCAGGAGAGCACGGCGGCTGGATCGCCATGGAAATCCCTGTGGACATGCAGACCACGCCCGCCCAAGGCGATGGCGCGGGCAATTGCGGGCTCGTCGGTCAGGTCGTCGCCGACAAATACCGGCATCCGCCCTGCAAACGGGGCTATGCCCATGAATGCTTCAAGTGCCTCAGCCTTGCCCGGGCCACGCACGCGGATCTCCAACGCCTCATGCGCGTGCTGCAAGGTCAGGCTGGGATGAGGCGCAATCAAAGCCTCCGCCAGCGCCGTCAGACTGGCGGCGTTGCCCGGTGCTGCGCGCCAGTGCAACACCAGCCCAAAGCGCTTTTCCTCGAGCAACGTTCCCGGCCGGGACGCCACGGCGTCACGCAGGCGGCCGAGCAGCCCGCGGAGAGCAGCGTCTTCATCCACCACCCCGCGCAACCGCCCGACGGCGTCACGCAAGATCGCCCCATGTTCCGCAGCGACCGCCAAGCCGGGGCCAAACATGCGGTCAATATCAGGCAGCGCGCGGCCTGAAACCAGGGCCAGCGCTCCGCCCTGACGCAGCGCCAGCCGCCGCAGCAGGCCAGGCAGATGCGGTGGCACGATCACGGCGTCCGGCGTTACGGCGAGGTCGAGCAGCGTGCCATCGATATCGAGAAAAATTGCGCAATCACGCGGCGGAGGGATCTGCGGTAATTGGTACAGCATCACCGCCATTATGACTTGGCTTTACCGAACGGCCAAGTTTTGCGTTCAACTTTTATTACCGATCATAAAGAATAAACTTCTTTCAAAAAAATTCTTTCAATCATCCACCCCGCGCTATCGGCAGAATTTGAGTGAATCTGGGCGCGCAATCCTATTAGAGTGGCACGATGCTGCGATCCGTGCGGGCTCCAGGTGATCTTTTCTCGTGCTGGGTACGAAAATTACAGCCTCTTAAAGATTGCTTTCAGGGACAACCTTCCCGGGCCGCGCGCGATGGGACACCGCGGACAGAAAACGTCAAAAAAACATTTTGCCCCACTTGTTATAGATCGATCGTTCTATTATGTATCGAAGCACCAACAGGAACCCCGTCATGCCCCGCCCGCGCGCCCTTAACGATGACGATCTGCTCGACCGCGCCCGTGATATTTTCTGGCGCCAGGGCTACGCCGCCACGTCTCTGCGCGACCTGACGGCGGCAACCGGCCTCAGCACCGCCGCGCTGTATAACCGGTTCGGCGATAAGGCGGGGCTGTTCCATGAGGTGCTGCGCCGCTACGCTGATACGGGGCTGAGCGCCGAGCGCCTGCCGCGCCTGGCCGCCATGCCCGATCCATGCGCCGCCATCACCGGATTTTTCGCTGAACTGCTCGCCCTCTCCGAAACAACGGACACGCCATCCGGTTGCCTCCTGATCAATACCGTTCTGGATGGTGGCGCCGAGGCGCCGGAAACCCGCTTACTGGTGCGTGAACGCCTGGGTGAAGTGGAGGCTTTTCTGCGCGCCCGGCTTGAGCAAGCGAAGTCTGCCGGCCTGTTGCCCGAAGGCGTGGAGCCGCCGATTGCCGTCGAGGGGCTGTTCGGCGCGGTGCTGGCGCTGCGCGTACTGGCCCGGTTGGACCCAGACCCGGTGCGTTTTCGCCGTCTGATCGCATCCGCCCTTGCCCCGATTGGGCTATCCCTACCCGCAGATTGATCATTTGAATGGAGACGTTGTCATGCCCTCCACTGCCCCGGCTCCCCTTGATGGTATCAAGGCGTGCGTGTTTGACGCCTATGGAACGTTGTTCGATTTCGCCTCGGCGGCGGCGCGCTGCCCGGATATCCCAGACACCGCCCGCGCCCCTTTGAGCGCGCTGTGGCGCGACAAGCAATTGCAATATACTTGGTTGCGCGCTTTGCAAGGCACGTACACCGATTTCCGGCAGGTCACCGCAGACGCACTCGATTTCGCCTTGGAAACATTGGATCTAACCTCCCCCTCGCGGCACTCGGCCCTGATGGCGCTGTATGATACGTTGAGTGCCTTCCCCGAAGTGCCCGCGCTGCTAAAAATCCTGCGCGCCGCTGGTCTGAAAACCGCCATCCTCTCCAACGGTACGCCAGCGATGCTGAACAGCGCCATCGCCAGTTCCGGGCTGACTGGGCTGTTCGATATTGTGTTGTCCGTAGACAGCTTGCGCACCTACAAAACCGACCGGCGCGTATATCAATACGCATTAGACAGCCTTGGCCTGCCTGCCGCCGCCATCAGCTTCCAATCGTCAAACGGCTGGGACGCGTATGCCGCAGCAGATTTTGGCATGCAGGTGGTTTGGTGCAATCGCTACGGCCAAAAAGCCGAGCGCCTGCCCGGCAGACCAACTCGTGAAATCACCTCCCTCGCCGCCTTGCCCGCCTGTCTGGGGCTGACGGCGTCTTAACCCTCCATAACACCAGGAGCCCTATCCATGACCGCTGAGGCCAAACTTGCTCTGCCTGCCCTCACCCTTGAATCCGCGCCCGCGCCAGCCCGGGCTGTGCTTGAAAGCGCCAAGGCGCAAGTGGGGTTCATTCCCAACATGTACGCCAATATGGTCCACTCCCCTGGCCTGCTACAAACCTACCTTGACGGATATGCCCGCTTCCGCACCGATTCCGGCTTTTCTTCGGTTGAGCAGGAGGTTGTATTTCTGGTGATCAGCCGTGCCAACGGATGTAACTACTGCACGGCCGCGCACAGCATGATCGCTGACAAAATGTCCAAGGTTCCGGCTGATGTTTTGGCATCCCTGCGCAGCGGCAGCGCCATCAATGACGCGAAATTGGCTGCGCTCGCCAATTTTACACAAGTCATGTTCGATACGCGCGGCTTGCCGAGCCAGCAAGACCTCGAAGCTTTCCACGCTGCCGGTTACACCGACCGCCATGCTCTGGAAATTATCCTGGCGATGGCTGTTAAAACATTAAGCAATTACGCCAATCATCTCTTTCATACCGAGGTCGATGAGGTGTTTGCCGGGTACCGCGTGAATTGAATGTGTTTGGAGAGGCGGCATCTTGCCGCCTTCCGTCCATGACATAGAAAATTTGTGGCTGCTATCCTCATGAAAATTATGCGGCCGCCACCAGGACAATTCGATTAAAAAAACGGGGCGCAGGACCCATTGATGAGTTGTCTGAGCATTGTTTGGTATGACCCTGGACATGGTGGAGGTTTGTTTACCATGTCCAAGTTGCTTTTGCGGATAGAGCGCCAGATGGCGCGCCTGTCGTCGTTCTTCCTCTCTCTCGCGGTGTTCCACGCCTAGATGACCGCCGCGTGATCGGCGGGATCATTTACGTGACTAAGGACGGCCTGCAATGGAAGAACGCCCCCAAAGCCTATAGCCCGCACAAGACCCTTTACAATCGCCGTGTCCGCTGGAGCCTGCTTAGCGCATTTGATCGGATCTTCACGGCTCTGGCTAGCGGCAGCACGATGCGCCTTAAGATGCCCGGCGCCAATGATAATCCAGTCTATTTTCACGCCCTCGCGCGCCATTGCCGTGAAGATCCGGTCGAACACGCCAAACAGGCTCATCGGCCGATACCCAGTTCGAGCGCACCCGAAAACTTGCCGTCGCCAACAGCATTCTGGAAAGCGACAACCCCGATCTGGCGGCTCAGATGCAGGGCCTGAAGGCGCAGCGTGCCCAAATCGAACAAGAAATCGTGTGGCTTGGGCAAGCCGCATCAGCTGGCAAGGCGGCTATCACAGAAGCGAAAATCGCCCGTTTTGCTGAAACCATGCGCGCAACCGTCGTCAACCCAGACCCGGCGTTCCGCAAGACCTATCTGCACCTGTTCGTCGATAAAATCATAGTAGGAGATGCTTCAATCGAACTCTCTGTACCTAGAGCCGCCCTCTCTCAAGCCGCCGCACTCAATGAGTTGCCGTCGGCTGGTACAATGGTGCCCAGTTTTGTTCGAGAATGGCGTCCCGTACGGGATTCGAACCCGTGTCGCCGCCGTGAAAGGGCGGTGTCCTGGGCCTCTAGACGAACGGGACAAGGCCGGTGCGCCCCCTTAAGCCACGCACTGAATTAATTCAAGCCCGGTCCCGGCGGATTTTTCGCGCGGCCATAGCGCCCCTCGCGGCAGGCGTCGGAACAATAGCGCACCGCCTCCCAATCCCGCGCCCATTTGCGCCGCCAAGCGAAGGGCCGCCCGCAGCCAGCACAAATTTTTCGCGGCAAATCCGCCTTGGCCACGGGCTTGCCGCCGCGCCTCATGGCGCGCTGCTCAGGCCCACCCGCACCGCGCCCGTTGCCGGGTCCAGCAGCAACACGCGGTCGCCCTTCGGCCCGCTCACCCACACCGCCACATCGGCTCCGGCGCTGGCGATTCCCGCCACATGCTCACCCGGCGCCAGCGCCCCGGCCACCGCGGGCGCCGCCGCCACCGGGGCCATCGCCGCGGGCGCGGGGGCGGCCAAGGGCGCGACGGGCATTGGCGGCGCGTTGAACCTGGCATAAAGCCGATGGATGACCGTGCCGACCACCACCGTGGTGCCGATGATGATCAGCACCCCCATGATCCCGACCAGCGCCTTTAACCCCCGCAAATCCTGTGGCTGACCCTGCATCCATCCCCCCCGACTTCATCCTCACCGCCAGCCCGGATGAGGCTGGCACTAGGCTCGACTCGTTCCTGGCTGTCCGCATCGGCACCATCTCGCGCTCCCGCGTCAAGGCCCTGATCCTGGACGGCCATGTCAGCCGCGCGGGCGCCATCACCCGCGACC
>NZ_JAJDJU010000044.1 GCF_020567705.1 Acidocella sp. KAb 2-4
CTGCCCCGCCCCCTTCAACCGCGGCGCGTCTGCGGGCATATTACCCATAAGGATTAACGGCGAAGGATTGAAATATGCGGAAGACGACGAGTGCCCTCCTGTTTGCGGCCTGCCTGGGCTTGGCGGGCTGCGGTTACAATCCGGGCACGCGCGCACTTTCGGGCGGCGCCATCGGCGCGGGCGCGGGCGCCATTCTCGGCGCGGTCACCGGCATTGGGCCGGGCGCGGGCGCGGCCATCGGCGGCGGAGTCGGCGCGGTGGCGGGGGCGGCGATCAGCTCCAACACGCTCAACCTGGGTAAGCCCCTTGTCGGCGAATAAATATTCAATGAATAAAGTGTTATTCCCTGATGCTGACGGCGATGCCGGGTTGAATCGCCGCGCGCAAGGGGGAACATCGGATCATATCCTCAAACATCAGGGGTCCAAAATGTCTCGCAAACTCGTCGCCAGCTTGGTGCTGGTCTCTTCGTTCATCGGTCTGGCCGGGTGCGGCTATTCGCCGGGCGAGCGCGCGCTCTCGGGCGGCGCCATTGGCGCGGGTGCGGGCGCCATTGTCGGCGGCGCCACCGGGCTGGGCGCGGGCACGGGCGCGTTGCTCGGCGGTGCGGCAGGCGCGCTGACCGGCGCGGCCACCAACCCGAACCAAGTGAATCTTGGCCCCGCGCCCTAAACGCCGGGCGCAGCCGAACACCAGTGCAGGGGGGGCTTGATGCCCCCCTGTTTCATTTCAGCCCCCGGCGATGGCGGTCGCCACGCGCCGCACGAAGGCCACCGGCTCCTCGGGCAACTCGCCTTCCTGCAGCCGCGCGAGGTCGAGCAGCAGCGCCGCCTCCTCCGCCAGCTCGCTCCGCCCGGCCAGGGCCTGCACCAGCTTGTGGCCAGGGTTGATCTCCAGCTTCGGCGGCAGGCCAAATGCCGGGCGCCCTGCGCGGCGCAGCAGGCGCTGCATGGCCAAGTCCGGCCCGCCCTCGGCGGCCACCAGCATGGCCGGGCTGTCCTGCAACCGGGCGGAGACGGCCACGCCCGAGACCTTGCCCTCCAGCGCCTTGGCCAGCGCCTCGCACAGCGCCTGCATCTCGCCGCTCGCCTCGGCCGCCGCGAAGAGCGACCCGGCCTGCGACACGCTGGTCAGCGCCTTCTCCTTGTAACTGCCCAGCCGCGCGGGCCAGAAGGCGTCGATCGGGTCGGACAGCAGCAGCACCTCGTAGCCCTTGGCGGCAAAGCCTTCGAGCTGCGGCGAGGCCTTTAGATGCGCGGCATCGCCCGCCAGGTAATAGATCGCCTCCTGCCCTTCCGGCATGCGGGCGATGTACTCATCCAGCGTCGTGCTCTCCTCCTTGGTTGAGGCAAAGCGCAGCAGCGCGGCGATCTCGGCCCCGTGGCCGCTATCCTCATAGACGCCCTCCTTCAGCACCGCGCCGAAATTCTCCAGGAAGGTTTTGAACGCCTCTGGCTCCTTGGCCTTGGCCTTCAGCTCGGTGAGCACGCGGTTGATCAGCGCCTTGCGGATCTTGTCCAGCACCGGGGTGGATTGCAGGATCTCGCGGCTGACATTGAGCGGCAGATCCTCGGTATCCACCACGCCGGCGACGAAGGACAGCCAGCTCGGCAGCAGTTCCGCCTGGTCGGTGATGAACATCCGCTTCACGTGCAGCCGGATTTTCGACTCGCGCGTCTCCTCGCCGGGGAAGAACGGCTTGGACGAGGGGATGAACAGCAGGGCGGAGAATTCCAGCGTGCCCTCGGCCCGCCAATGGATGGTGGCCCAGGGTTCGTCGAAGCTATGGCCGACATGGCGGTAGAAATCGGCGTATTCCTCGGCCGAAACCTCGCTCTTGGGCCGCCGCCAGAGCGCCTTGCCCTCGGTCACCGGCGCGAATTTGCCATCCTCCTCCAGCTCGATCGGCAGGGCGATATGATCGGCCCATTTGCGGATAATGGTCTTCAGGCGCAGCGGCTCCAGGAATTCCTCGGCCTCCGGCTTCACGTGAAGCAGTATGGTGGTGCCTGCCGCCGCGCGGGTGGCGGATTTGAGCGTGTAGCGCCCCTTGCCGTCCGAAGCCCATTCCCAGGCTTCCTCGTGCCCGGCCTTGCGCGAGACGACCTCCACCCGGTCGGCCACCATGAAGGCGGAGTAGAAGCCAACGCCGAACTGGCCGATCAGGCTGGGCCGGTCCTCGGGCTTTTTCTCGGCCAGGGCGGAGGCGAAGGCGGCAGTGCCCGAGCGCGCGATGGTGCCCAGATTCTCCGCCAGCTCCTCCTTGCTCATGCCGATGCCGCAATCCTCGATGCGCAGGGTCCGGGCGGCCTGGTCCGCGGCGATGCGGATCGACGTCCCCTCGGCCAGCGCCAGCGCCTCGTCGGAAAGGGCGAGGAAGCGGCGCTTATCCGTGGCGTCGGCGGCGTTGGCCACCAGCTCGCGCAGGAAGATCTCACGGTCGGAGTAGAGCGAATGCACCACCAGATCGAGCAGGCGCCCGACCTCGGTGCCGAAATCATGGGTTTCTTCAGTCATGTTGTCCTCAAACTAGCATCACTTCACTTATTATTTTTCAACTGACGCATCGCACCAAGGGAGCGCCAAATTGACTCTCCCGGAAATTTTGCTTTCCAATACAACCATCCATTTAGACTCGGCTTTGAACCATCTTTTGTAACAGCTAACGCACTCGCTGCAGCAGAGAGCGAGTCAAAAGAGTTCCCATTCACAACAAGCTTACCATTAAGAAATTGTCCCTCATACACCTGCGTTCCTCGCAGATACTCCATTCGAGCTAGAGCACCATGCGGCACCTCGACATTATCCTCGACCCAAGGCAGGCCGGGTTGAGGGACCAATTTAGGAGACTCCTCCCCCGGCGGGAGTTTTAGGAGCCGCCGCAAAGCAACATAATCCGGTTCGTCAAAACTGCGACGTTCAGTTTGGATCATTTTGTATATATCCCAATCGACTTGGATATTCTGCAACGCCGTCATACCACCCTCCTTTTGCCTTCTAACAATACGAAATTACTTTACACAGCCAAAATTACTACTGCAAGGAGTTTTTTAATAAGAAGACCGTGTGTCGTTCTCCAAGAGGATGGCGGCGCGGCGGGGGCGCTGGTATTGGCCCGGCAGCAACCATTTCCGGAGTCTCCCATGGCCAGCGCCAGCTTCACCCGCCTCAACCGCGCCGACCTGCCAGGGCTCGTCGCCGCCGCGCAGGATGGCGGCGCGCGCGCGCTGGCCGAGTACCTGACCGATCATGGCAGCTCGGCGGCGGAGTTCGACGGCGATGGCGATATTTTTTCGGTGCTGCTGCCGGTGCTGGCCGATGATTATGACATCGATCTGGAAACCAGCGAGAATGCCACCCTCGCCGATATCGCCGAGGCGACCGACACACTGGTGTTCATCCTCACCCTGGCCGACCAGGAACGCTATCAGGAGGCGCTCGACCCGGAAGATTTCGAGGCGGATGAGCTGGCCGAGCTGTATGAGGATTTCACCGAGGAAGAGGCCGGCGATGCGGGCGCGGCGATGCTCGCCGCCATCGCCGCGCTGCATCAGGCGCTGGGCGAGGCGGACGAGCAGAACGTCATCGTGGTGATGGCGGGTTAGGCGCTCGGCACCGAGCCGGGCACCGGGTCCGTGAAGGGCGGCGCCACGACCGGCGGCGGCGAATTCGGGTTGTTGACGTTGAGCGCGATCGAGGCGCCCAGCGAATTCGCCATATCCGACGGCACCAGGATGGTGACGCCACGATCCTTATTCATGTCGTAGATCAGCCCCATCTGGCGGATCTGCAACGCCACGGGGTTGTTGGCGTAGATATGCGAGGCGGCCGCGATCTGCTGGGCGATGGCGACCTCGGCCGAGGCCAGGGTCACGCGCGCCTCCTTCTCCTTCTCGGCCTGGGCGTTGCGGCTCATCGCGTCGTTCAGCTCGGGCGGGATTTTCACGTCGCGGATCTCCACCGCGATGTCGCCAATGCCCCAGCCATCGGTCTTGCGGCGGATCAGCGTTTGCAGCTTCTCATCCACCGTCTCGCGGTTGGCCAGCAGGTCGGAGAGGCGGGTGGCGGAGATCACCTCGCGCAGCGAGGTCTGCGCCACCTGGGCCACCATGTTGCGGTAATCGGTAAGTTCGGTGGCGGCGCGCTTCACATCCGTGACGCGCCAGAACAGGATGGAGTCCATGGTCACCGAAACAGCGTCGGCGGTCAGCGTGTCCTCGGCCGAGATGCGGGTGGATTGGCGGCGGGTATCGACCACCGCGTACACGTTCTCGAAGGCTGGAATGAGGAAATACAGCCCCGGCCCGCGCACCCCGGCGAAGCGGCCGAGGAACAGCACCACCGCGCGCTCCCACTCGGCGCAGGTGCGCAAGGTGGCGCCGAGCACGACGCCGATCACGATCAGCCCGGCGCCGATCGCGGTCTGGCCGAGAAAATAAATCGCCGCGGCTCCCAGGGCGATGAAGAAAAGGGCGATGAGCGTGACGGCGCTGTTGTTCATGCGGCACTCCTTTGTTCCGGGGGCGAGCCTAGCACGCTCCGGTTTTGCCCGCGACTCGCTCCTGCTGCTAACCTCGGCGCATGAGTGATGAAATCCTGATGACCGGTGCGGGCGCGGCGCTGTCCCTGGCGGCTTCCGTACTGGCGGGGCTGGCCTGGCAGGCGGCGCGCAGCGCCCCCGCCCGGCTCGGCTTGGCGCTGGAGAAGATCCTGGCCAATGAGCGCGCCGAGGCGGAGACCACCCGCGCCTTCCTGGCCGCCAGCGAGGGGCGGCTCGCCGCCGCCATCCAGACCGGCACTACCGAGGCGCTGTCGCGCGCCTTCGAGCAGATCGGCACCGCGACGCAGAACGTGGCGCACACCGTGGACCAGCTCCGCCGCCAAGCCGGCGAGGACGCACAAAAGACACTGGCGCTGCTGGAGACGCGCCTGACCAGCATCCAGAGCTCGGTGAACGAAAAGCTGCACGAGGCGGTGGAGCAGCAAATGAGCGCCTCCTTCGCCCGCGTGCTGGAGCAGTTCGCCCAGGTGCAGCAGGCGATGGGCGAGGTGCAGAACGCGGCGGCGCAGATCGGCGATCTCAAGCGCATCTTCTCCAACGTGAAGACCCGTGGCGGCTGGGGCGAGGCGCAGCTCGGCGCCATGCTGGAGCAGGTGCTCCCGCCCGGCGCGTTCGAGCGCAATTTCGCGGTGAAGGATGGGGCGCGCGAGCGGGTGGATTTCGCCCTGCGCATGCCCGCGCGCGAGCCGCTCTGGCTGCCGGTGGACGCCAAATTCCCGACCGAGGATTACGAGCGCCTGCTGACGGCGGCGGAGAACGCCGAGGCCGAGGCCGAGCGCGCCGCGCGCGAGGGGCTGGCCGCGCGGGTGCGGCTGGAGGCGAAGAAGATCCGCGAGAAATATATCGCCCCGCCGGAGACGGTGGATTTCGGCGTGATGTATCTGCCCTCGGACGGGCTGTTCGCCGAGGTGGCGCGCATCCCCGGGCTGATCGACGAGATCCGCGCGAAGGAGAAGGTCATCATCCTCGGCCCCACCTTGCTGCCGGCGCTGCTGCAAACCATCCATCTCGGCCATATCACGCTGGATCTGGAAAAACGCGCGGGCGAGATCGGCAAGCTGCTCGGCGCCACCCGCACCGAGATGACGAAGATGGACGAGGTGCTGGCCAAGCTCGCCGCCAATGCCAGCGCCATGAGCAACAATATCGAGAAGGCGCGCGTGCGCACCCGCGCGGTGAGCCGCGTGCTGCGCACCGTGGAGATGGTGGAAAACCAGACCGCGCAAACGCTGCTGGGGCTGGAAGGAGACGAGGAATGAATCTGCGCCGCCGCGCCGCCCTGCTGGCCCTGCCCGCTTTGGCCCTCACCGCCTGCCACCACCAGCTCTCGCCCCAGGATGTGAGCGTGCGCGGGCTGGTGCCGGACCTCGCCTTCACCATGACCGACGCCGCCACCGGAAAGACCGTGACCGCCGCCGATTTCAAGGGCAGCGTCGTGCTGCTGTATTTCGGCTATACCAACTGCCCGGACGTCTGCCCCACCACGCTGTATAATTTGCAGCGCGTGCAGGCGCGCATGGGCGGGGCCGCAAGCAAGGTGAAAGTGCTGTTCGTGACCGTGGACCCGGACCGCGACACGCCGGATGTTCTCACCCAGTACACCGGCTTGTTCGGCGCCAACGTGGTCGGGTTGCGCGGCACGGCGGACCAGCTTTACGCCCTGGCGCGGCGTTACCGCGTGGTGTTCTCGGTGCAGAAAACGCCGGTTTATACCGTCACCCACTCGGCGGCGATCTATGTGTTCAACGCCGAAGGGCAGCCCGAATTCATCATCGCTGGGCTGGATACGGCGCAGCCGGATATCGGCGGCATCGCCCGCGACCTGGGCAACGTCGCCGCCGAATAAGGCTCAGGGCTGGGCCGAGAGCCCAAGCAGCGCCTGGCGGTTATAGGGGATCTCGATGCCCTCCTCGGCGAAGCGCTTGAGCACGCGGGCCTGGAACTCGCGCCGCACGGCCCAATGCTGGCCGGGGCCGGTGCGGATCTGCCCGTTGATCACGAGGCCGAGCTGGCCGAACTGGTCCAGCCCGAAAATCTGCAAATCGTCACGGATCATCTCGCTCCATTTCGGGTCGGCCCGCATCTGCTGGCCGATCTCGGTCAGCACCGCGATCACCCGGTCCACATCCTCGCTATAGCCAACGGTGATGGAGAGCTGCGCGTAGCTGAAATCGCGCGTCATGTTGGTGACGGTGGTGACCGAGGAGAACGGGATGATGTTGACCGAGCCATCGCCGCCGCGCAGGCGGATGGTGCGGATGGAGAGCCGCTCCACCGTGCCGCTCATGCCGCCGAGCGAGACGTAATCACCCACCTGCATGGAGTCCTCCAGCAGCAGGAACAGCCCGGTGATGACATCCTGCACCAGCTTCTGGCTGCCGAAGCCGAGCGCGATGCCGGCCACGCCGGACACCGCCAGCAGCCCGGTGGCGTTCACGCCGATCTCGGTGAGGCCGATGAAGAAGGCGGCGAGGAAGATGACGGTGCCGATGGTGGCCCGCAGCATCGGCATCAGCGTGCGCAGGCGCGCGGCTTGGCGGGTGCGCCCGGCATCGGTGAGCCGCTCGACCCGGTGATGCAGGGCGATGTTCATCGCCTCCCACAGAGCCAGCGCCATGGCGACGGTGACGAGGATGGAGAGCAGCGCGCCAAGCAGCCCCCGGCTGAGCGGGTTGGCGAGCAGCGCGCCCGATACGTCCATGCCCCAGCCCTGCAGGATGAGCAGCAGCACCAGCACGACGATGGCGGTGCGGATGAGCGCGCGGATGAGCGGGTGATAAGCCCGCGCGCGCGCCGCTAGCCGCGGGTAGCGCGAAGCGGCGGTGGAGTCGGGGAAGAGGCGGTCGAGCAAGGCGGCGCTGCCCGACCAGGCCAGACGGCCGAGCACGAGCGCGCCCGCCAGCACCAACACCACGCGCAGCAGCACGAAAAACGCGTTTTGGACCCCGGCGGCCAGTGCCACCCAAAGAGCCAGCACATAAAACAGCGCGAAATAATGCCAGATGCCGCCCAGGCGCTGGCGCAGCCCGGCGAGCGCGCCCTCGGCCCCAGGCGGGCCGGCCAGCCAGCCCCCGACCAGATGGCGGCTCTGCCAGATGCTGACCGCGACCTCGAGATGCAGCGCCAGACCAGCCAAGCGGCCGAGCACCTGCACGCCGTCCTGGTTGAGGCCCAGGATTTCGGCCACCGCGATCAGGCTGTAGCCGGTGAAGCCGGTCGCCAGCAGCAGCACTACGCGGCGCATGATGGCGCGCGCGCGGGGGCCGGGCATGGCGATGAGGCGCAGCGGCGGCGCGGCGGGGGCGATGAGCAGGCGCACGGCCTCCTGTCCCAGCCGGCAGACCAGATAAGCGTTGCCGATACCGGTGATGGCGAGGCGCGCGGCGCGGGTGCTCAGCACCCCGGCGGAGATCAGCCATTGCAGCGTCACGGCGAAGCCGAGCAGCGGCAGCAGGGCCAGCGCCAGATGCAGCAGCGCGAAGGTCAGCCGGCGCGACCAGCCACGCAGCGAAAACCCACGCTCGGGGCTTTTTTCCAGCTCCCCGGCCTCGGCATCGGCTAGGCCCTGCTCCTCCTCCTCCGGCGCGGGCCTCGGGGCGCGCGCATGGGCGTAACGCGCGCAGAGCGCCGCCGGGCGGCGCAAGGCGAAACGCAGCGCCAGTTCGACCACCCAGGCGGGCAGCAACGCCGCCAGCAGGCCGAGGCCGATCGCCCCGGCGCTGGCCATCCGGGCGGGCGAGCCGGGCAGGCCCTGCAGCCAGGTGAAGACGGGACCGAGCGCGGTGGAGCGGTGCACCGCCGCGGTGAACTCACCGAAGCTGTGGCGCGCCTCGTCGCCGATCGCGCTGGTCACGGAGAACCCCAGCGTGCCGGTGCCGAAGGGGGTGGCGCCGGTATTATCGGGCTGCGCGGCGGTGCACCGCTCCACCGCGCTCGGTCCCGTC
>NZ_JAJDJU010000045.1 GCF_020567705.1 Acidocella sp. KAb 2-4
TTAATGCCCCAGCGCTGCTGGTCAGAGCGATGATTTCCTCGATATTCTCACGCTCGGGACGATATTTCTGATAATTTTGTTCTTGTAAGGCCCCACAATCCATGCATTATTGATATAAATATATTCCAGATTGCGCCACCATATTATAAATGCATATTGACCCGAGATATCTGGCACAAATATCCGCAATAGTTGAGGCTGGCACCTTCCAGGCCGCCGCTGATGCGCTTGGTCTCACCCAACCGGCCCTTAGCCGGAATATACGTCTCGTCGAGCAGCGCGTTGGTCAGCCTATATTTGAGCGAATTGGCCGGCGCGCCCAACCGACTGATCTTGGCTTGAAGTTGGCGAAGGAAGGCTTAACGATCCGCCAGGCACAAGAAATAGCGTCTGTATATTTGGATTCGATGAAAGCAGGGTTTGCCGGGCGGCTACGTGTAGGCGCACCTTCCGGCATCGCTCTGCAACTTCTCAGCCCTACAATAAGTTTGTTTGTCTCAGATTATCCAGATGTTTTTGTTGATCTGTCCGTAGGAACAACTGATGAATTATCTGGCAAACTGGAAAGTGGCCAAATTGACTTGGTAATTGGCCCTTTGTCGATGGCCGATCGCTGGCACGGCCTCAAGACAACAAAAATATTTGACGATAGTCTCGGCATAGTCTGTCGGAAGAAACATCCTTTAATGGAAAAGAAGCAGATCAGTATTAAAGATCTCCTCAATTTTGGCTGGGTTGCACATAGGAATGGTTCGCCTCTAAGACTGCAAACAGAAGAAGTCCTTGAGGCTATCGGTCTGCGTGACGTGAAGTTTGCCATCGTCTCTCAGACTGCAGACTGCATCTACCCCCTAATTTCATACTGCGACCTTCTTTCGACCATGCCGAGGTGGAGCCATGCAGGTTTAACCCCGGCACCGGTATCATTTCTGAATTTCGATCATCCGCTTTTTGAGAGGCCTATTGGCATCATTCGACGGCAAAACATGGAATTGTCGCCGCTCTTGCGTTCTTTTATAAAACGCTTTCAAATTTTTATGCACAGCCACGGGAGATAATTGAGCAGCCCAAAGTCAAATTATACCAGGCCTCCCTCATCTTCAGTGGGATAACGTTGCATAAATCAGGCCTACCGGTCAACCGAACAGATGTCGACGCCAGAGGACGAACAGCATCACGCCTCTATGGTTTGCAATTAATTGCACTGCACAGCCCGGACATCCTACATCCTTGGTATGATGTTCACTGAGGAGCTTGCTGGTTTCGTCACCCGCCACCAGCGCCGTTTGTGCTCACTGCGGCGGGGTGCAGCACTGGCTCAGTGCATAACAGACTACCGAGATGCCAACGGCCAATGGAAACGCACGTAGCGGGTAACATATCAGGCCTTCATGGGCGAAGCCTCCGCCCGCCACCGCTATTGGGCGCGCAGCTTCATCGGCTGACGGCGCTTTGGCAAGCTCAGCCCAATGGCGCACATCACGCCCTAACCCAGCTGGAAACGTGGGCAAAGTGGAGGTGCTGCTCACCCAAAATTATGCGGGTCGTGACAGAGACGGGCCGATAACGGAATGGCAGCTTTCGTACATCCGATGATGAAGAGCGGGCATTCCCTAACCCAACCCACTGGTATCTGTCGACCGATAGTTGAGTGCCTAGAATATCTGGCGCTCAACTAGGGCAACGGTGCGTTTCAGTAGGTCGAGCAGAAAAGTGAAGAGGAAAACACTGGCTATAGTTATACCCAGAATATTCCAACTAAGCGGCGCCATCAATATACCGAACCCTGCAACAAAAAGGCTGAAGGCAACCGTAGCGACCGTCGCGACCGCCAACCAAATGCTCGGCGCTGACGACCAGAACCAGCGTTCTTCGCGGATGACATAGACGCTCGCCTGGATCGCCAGCATCAGGGTCAAAAACGAAAGTGTCCGAATCTCCGCCAACGGCAAATGCCAAAAGCCACGGCCGATTTGCAGCATTAGCGTGGCATAGCCGAGAGTTGCCAGCCCGTAAATTCCACCTTCGCCGACGATCCGGCCAATTCGCCAATGCCGGGGATGGGAGGAGGGTAAAGCACGATCCGTGGTGATCGCCATGGTCAGGAAATCATTGACGATCAGAAGCAACACCATCAGTAGCGGTGTCAGTACCGCATGTCCGGAAATGGCCAGACCCAGGGCGAGATAGAGCACAAACGCAATTTTTCGTACCACCATCGAGAGTGTATAGGTTCGGATGCGGTGGAAGGCCGCGCGCCCCTCACGGATCGCATCCAGGATGCCGGCCAGCCCCGGCAATGTCAGCACCAACCCCGCCGCTGCCTTGGCGACATCGGTTGCCGTTGAGACGGCGATCCCCATTTGCGCCTGACGCAGCGCGGGAGCGTCATTGGTGCCATCGCCGCACATACCCACCACGTGGCCATCACGTTGAAACAGCTTTACCAAACGAAATTTCTGTTCCGGGAACACGCCGGCAAACACGCTGTAATCGTCTGGCGCCGAGAGGTTCTCCAGCGCCGCCGAATCACAGACTTCGCCGGTGATCCCAACGGCTTTGGCAATGACTGCGGCGGTCTCCGGCGCATCGCCCGTTACCATGACCACGCGTACGCCGAGATCGCGCAAGGCGGTGATCAGGCTCGCCGCGTCCTCGCGAGGTGGGTCGGCAAGGCCGAGGAATCCGAGTAGAACGGTCGTGGTGGCATTGGTTCGGGTCACCGCAAGTACCCTACAGCCCGCTTCGGTGAGATGTTTCCGGGCATTCTCTTGTTCAGCGGATAGCGGCACGGATATCAGTGCCCCGAGCGCTCCTTTACGGAGCAGATCGCCATCTGCAAGCCGCGCCTCGGCGTATTTCCGGGCCGGATCGAAAGGTTCAAAATGTGCGGGAATAGGAACGGCCACACGCCGCGCCCGTGTGGCGTCGATAATCACCTGATCAACCGGATCACCACCCTCCGACGACGCAGCCGCCGCCGCCGCCAGCACCGCATCCTCCGCGACACCACCGAAGCCCACGATATTCTGAATTGAGAGTGCATTCTGCGTCAGTGTGCCGGTCTTGTCCGAGCAAAGCAGGCTCATTGTCGCTGCCTCGTTAATTGCCGCAAGCCTCGTGGGCAGCACGGATCCACGTACCAGCCGCCGTGACGAAAGTGCGGCCGCAAGCGTGAAGGTTGAAGGTAGTGCCACTGGGATCGAGGCGAGCAGGGCAGTCAGCAGCAACGGCACGGTTTCATCAAATGTCCTACCGATCGCATGCGCATAGACAAGCATCGCCAACACGACAACACCGTTGACCAAAGCAAGGTCCCGCACTACCGCTAGCACCGCGCGCTGCTCACCACTGACGCCGTGTGCATCCTGCACCAGCGAGGCGGTCTTGCCGAAATAGGTACGCGCGCCGGTCGCCACCACGATTCCCGTCGCTTCCCCTTGGCGAATCATCGCGCCGGCGTAGACCAGTTCTCCTGGTTTGCGTTCCACGGGCAGAGATTCCCCCGTTAACATTGATTGGTCTACCATTACGCTGCCGGCAGCGAGTTTAATGTCGGCAGGCACCACCGCGCCAAGCGCGAGTTTCACGAAATCTCCAGGTACCAGGCCGGACGCATCGATACGCGTCCAAATGCCATCCCGCCAGACCGCGGCCATAACCGTGAGTGTTTTTCTCAGAACCGCCACCGCGTCTTTGGCACGGGCCTCCTGGGACAGTCCCAGCACAGCGTTGAACATCAGCAGTACCGAAATTATCAGGGCCTGCGGCCCGTGGCCGAGAAACAACTCCAGCAGAATCGTCGCTTCCAGCATCCAGGGCAATGGAGCCCAAAGCTTCGCCACCAGCGCATGCAGCCAACCTTCCGAGGTATCGGCAATGGCATTCGCTCCGAACTGCTGCAACAACCTTGCGGCTTCCGCAGCCGATAGGCCCTGTTCAATTTTCTCGCTCATCCCGGGATCCTTCAGATTTGTACTCTGGTTCGTACTCCTCCCTGCATATATGCCAAAATATGGTCATTGCCCGGTCTACATTTTCGTCCTCCGGTACTTCCTTAAGTACATGCCTCTAGTTATATCGCAGTATCCCGAGCCCGACGATAAACGGCCGCTTTCGAGCACGTCGCTTAAGCCGCAGGATGTCGCAGTTGGGCGCACATCCACCTCCACGCGCGGCCAGGAATCAAGGTATGGGGCGACGATTTTCAGCAACCATTGATAGCAGGGGTGGCATTCCATGCCGATCCGAAGCTTGCCCCGCTCGCCTTTAGCAAACTGGGTCAGCCGCTCATCGGCCCGGGCAAAATGCGGCAGCAGCCGGTTGGCGACGGCCTGCAAAAACTCGCCCGCCTGGGTGGGCGCCAGGCTACGGCCCTCGCGCCGCCAGAGGCGCACCCCGAGCTGGGCTTCGAGCTTGGCAATGGCGTGCGAGAGCGCCGATTGGGTGAGGGTGAGGGTGAGCTTGGCGACTGCGGCGGTCAACGAGCCTTCACGCTCAACCTCATGGATGATGGAAAGATGGATGCGCTCAAGGATGGGTATGGACTTTTCATGAATGAAATTCACCGATATATGAAAACATATCATTTTTATTCATATATTCAACTCCCTATATCGCCGGTCAGTTCTTCATTCATGACCAGGTGACCAATGGCTTTTACCCATAATCTCGGCTTTCCCCGCATTGGCGCCAGGCGCGAGCTGAAATTCGCGCTCGAAGCCTATTGGCAGGGTGCATCCCCGCGTGAGGCGCTGTTTGAGACGGGTGCTATGCTCCGCGCCCGCCATTGGCGTGACCAAGCGGGGCTGAATTTGCTGCCGGTGGGTGATTTCTCGTTCTATGATCAGGTGCTCGACATGAGCTTCACTTTGGGCAATCTGCCCGCCCGCGTGCGGGACTGGCATGGTGAAGCGCTGGACAACTACTTCCGCCTCGCGCGTGGCCGCTCGGCGGCGGGTGCGGAAGATCACGCCGCCTGCTGTGGCGGCATCGCGGCGGGCGAGATGACCAAATGGTTCGACACCAATTATCACTACATCGTGCCGGAATTTGATGCGAACACGAGCTTCTCGTTCGATGCCTCACGTTTGCTCGCGCAGCTGGCCGAGGCCAAAGCGCAAGGCGTGACAGCTAAGCCGGTGATCATCGGGCCACTTACCTATCTGGCGCTCGGCAAGGCCAAGGATGGCTCGGATAAGCTCGCCCTCCTGCCCAAATTGCTGCCGGTCTATGCCGAGCTACTCGCGGCTCTGGGCACGGCAGGCGCCGAATGGGTGCAGATCGATGAGCCGATCCTGGTAACCGAACTCGACGCGCCCTGGCGAAAAGCGTTTGAGACGGCTTATGCGGGGCTGAACAAAGGCGCTGTGAAGCTGCTACTCGCCACCTATTTCGGCCGGCTGCGGGAGAATCTGCCCCTTGTCGCCACGTTGCCGGTACAGGGTGTGCATCTCGACGCCATCAACGCGCGTGACGAGGTTGAGGCGCTGGTGGCGGCTTTGCCGGGGCGGATCATCTCGCTCGGCGTGGTGAATGGCCGCAACATCTGGAAGACCGATCTGAATGCCACTCTGTCTTGGCTGGAGCCGGTATCAGACCGGTTGGGGAAGCGTCTCTGGCTCGCACCTTCCTGCTCGCTGCTGCATGTGCCGGTCGATCTGCGCCAGGAGCAGAAGCTCAATGACGAGATCAAATCCTGGCTGGCCTTCGCTGTGCAGAAGCTCGAAGAAATCAGCCTGCTGGCCAAAGCCCTGAACCAGGGGCGCCGCGCGGTGGCGGCTGAACTTGCCGCCAATGCCCATGCCATCGCCACGCGGCATTCTTCGAAACGGGTGAACAACCCGGAGGTGAAGGCCGCTGTGGCCGCAATTACGCCCGAACTTGGCAACCGCCAGAGCCCCTTTGCCGTGCGCTCAGTCAAACAACAGGCGCAGCTAAAGCTGCCGCTCTACCCCACCACCACCATCGGCTCGTTTCCGCAGACCAAGGCAATCCGCCTGGCGCGCAATGCTTTCAAGGCGGGGAATATCGACGAAGCTGCCTACAAGAGCGCCATGCGGGCTGAGATTAAGCACGCCCTATGCGAGCAGGAAAAGCTGGGCCTCGATGTGCTAGTGCATGGCGAGGCCGAGCGTAACGACATGGTGGAATATTTCGGTGAACAGCTTGACGGCTATGCCTTCAGCCAAGCCGGCTGGGTGCAGTCTTATGGCTCGCGCTGCGTCAAACCGCCGATTTTATATGGTGACATCAGCCGCCCGAAGCCGATGACGGTTGAGTGGATCAGCTATGCCGCCTCGCTCACCGCCAAGCCGATGAAGGGCATGCTGACTGGGCCCGTCACCATCCTCAACTGGTCGTTTGTGCGCGATGACCAGCCGCGTTCAGTTTCCTGCACGCAGCTTGCCTTGGCCATCCGCGAAGAAGTGCTCGACCTTGAAGAAGCCGGTGTGCGCATCATCCAGATTGACGAAGCGGCCTTGCGCGAAGGACTGCCGCTGCGCAAGGCCGAATGGCGGGAGTATCTGGATTGGGCCGTGCACGCGTTTCGGATCACCGCCAACGGCGTGGCCGATGAAACCCAGATCCACACCCATATGTGCTACTCGGAATTCAATGACATCATCGAAGCCATTGCCGGCATGGATGCCGATGTCATCACCATCGAAACCTCGCGCTCCGACATGGAATTGCTCGATGTGTTCGAGCGCTTCGCCTACCCGAATGAGATCGGCCCCGGCGTGTACGACATCCACTCGCCCAACATCCCTGATCAGGCACAGATCATCGCGCTGATGACCAAGGCCGCCCTGCGCATTCCCCCAGAGCGGCTGTGGGTGAACCCTGATTGCGGGCTGAAAACCCGGCAATGGAGCGAGGTGACGCCCGCACTTACCAACATGGTCGCCGCTGCGCGAGAATTGCGCGCCAAAACTCAGGCGGCATGAACAGCCTCACGCTGCCACGCTGGCCGGCGGGCGAGCGGATCAGCCCACTGCCCATACCCGCCGCCAGCGCGCCGCCGCCTGCTCTGTCCTTCGAGCTTTTCCCTCCAAAAACCGAGGCGCTGGAAGCCCAGTTCTGGACCCGCATCCGCCGTCTGGCGCCGCTCTCACCGCGGTTTGCCTCGGTCAACCGCCCCGATCTCACCTACGCCATCGCCCATATTTTAGGTGTGAGGCCAAAGACAAGCGCACCTTGTTTAAACGTATGAAATTGCCTGGATGCACCAGTCCATCC
>NZ_JAJDJU010000046.1 GCF_020567705.1 Acidocella sp. KAb 2-4
GCAAGATCATAGCGCTGGGCGCCTTCCATCGGCGCAAACCGCGGGCGCCTGGGGGGCGGGCATGAGCCGTAACCCGAGGCCGTCCAAGCTGCTCATCACCGTTGAGAATTGGCCGCCGCTGGACCGCGCCCTGTGGCATGAGGGCACCAAGCCCGTCACGGGATTGCGCCGCCGCCGGCGCCACGCCGAGACGCTGAGCGCGAAGTCCCTAGAGCATGCGGCCAAAGGCTATGGCTGGTTCCTCGCCGCGCGGGCGGTGTATGGGCCGCTCGATCCGGCCTGTGGCCCGGCGGAACGGGTGACGCTGGCAACCATGGCTGACTTTGTCGCGTTCATGCGCAAGAGAAAGAATAAAAATCGAACGATCAAGAGCCGGCTGTTCCACCTGCGCACGGCGCTGCGGATCATGGCGCCCGCCTCTGACTTCGACTGGATCACGTGACCGGACGGCGTCTCGCTGGATGTCTTGCTGCCGGACGAGCCTGTGGAAAAAGCCTTTCTGCCGACCACCCGGCAGCTCTTCGATTGGGGCGTCCGCTTGATGCAGGTCCCGGCCCAGGCGGATTGGCCGGCCGCGCCGCACGAGCGGCTGCGGCTGGGCCGCGATTACCGCAATGGCCTGATCATTGCCGTATTTGCCTGTCTGGCGCCGCGGGTCGGCTCGCTGTCGAAAATGCGGCTGGCGAACAACCTGTTCAGGCTGAACGGGGAGTACCGGGTGCGGCTGCAAAGCGGCATCGTGAAAAACAAGCGCGACCAGGAATACGCGGTCCCGCCGCAGCTCACCGCTTACGTCGACCGCTACCTGACGGAAATCCGGCCTTTACTGCTGGATCCGGGTGCCTGTGACGCGGTGTGGGGCAATGGCGCGGGCGGCGCCATGACCTGCCAGGCAGTGCAAACCATGCTGTTCCGGCAGTCCCTGCAGGCATTCGGGCACGGCTTTGGTCCGCATACCGCGCGTCACGCCATGGCCAGTTCGCTCGCCGCCGCCGACCCGCTCAACCCCGGCTTGGCCGCCGTGGTGCTGGGCGTCAGCGAGGAGGTGGTCCAGACCCATTACCGGCGGGCCCGGCAACGTGACGCCGCCCTGAAGTTGCAGCATGATCTCCGGGAGGAGCGGGAGCGGACCCAGGCCGCCGCGAGGAGAGCCTTTGAATGGCGCTGATAGGAAGACCTCCATGGCGGCTATGCTGATCGTTCCAGGCAGCCCGGAGCCCGCTCGGAAGTGTTACTCTGGGAGTCCGTTGGCAGGTGCCTGGGGGCAGCAACGTCCCCGATATGGTCATTAGATGAGCTGTGACCCTGCCCCCAAAACCGCAATCTTTGCCAAAATTGATGTTATTTTCCAATTAAATCAATAGATTATTCTTGCCTTTTTCGTTTCGTTTTGCTATATATTTATCTGCAGATCCCCTTTTTAGGCTGATACGTCCGGTATCCGGGCAGGTTTTTCCTGCCCGGCATGCGTGTTTGGATCTGCCCGCCAGCTGCCCTCTTGGCGCCTGACCGGCCCATCAGCCTCTTCCAAGGACAATTTCATGACGGAAGACACCCAACCGGGCACGAACCGCGAGGTTCTGCCCCTGGTGCAAACACGCGCCCGCAAGGGGCGCGAACTCAACGATGCGGCGGAGGCAGAGCGCCTTAAAACCGCGCTGTTCGCCGCGCTCAGCAGAACCGGCCTCAATCTCAAGGAGATCGCCGAGCGATGCGGCTTCAAGAATGCCAACGCGTTTTATAATGTGCGGAACGGCCACAGCAAGATGTTGTCGGTTCTGACGTATGTCACGCTGTCACGGCATCTGAACGTGCCGATCAATGAGTTGCTCGGCATGCCTGATTGCACAGTTGCCAAGGCTTCAGTGCGCGACGGCGCGTCGCTGCAAGCCGCGACCGAACAACTGGCCCGCTCGTTCGCCTTTGTCCGGAGCGCGACCCAGCAATTCTGCGAGCAGCACATCGAGCCGAACGCTCCGGGCCTTGATCGTATGACCAAGGCCAAGCTGGTGCCGGGGTTCCTGCGCATCGACTGCGGCATAGAGGCGGTCGCCCAGGACATCACCGCGCTGTTCAATCAGCTGCGCGAGATTGTGCCTGAGCTCCCGCCCTTGTCGCCTCTCTGACGCCACGCTCCAATCGCCCCGCGCGATTGGAGCGTTTGGCGTTTTAGCGCCCGGTGACAACGGCACCCCCGCGCCGCCATGAGCGCTGCCCGCGTGTCCGGGCAAGATCTCGTTCTGCTCGGCCTACAGTTCGCCGCGATCGCTCACAGCGGTCGGAGCGTTCTGCGTTTTAGAGGCTGCTTCGGCGGTGAGAGTTTCCCGAATTTCCAGACGCGCCATGGCCTCGATCAGGCGCATCACCGCGTTCTTGACGTTGGGGCGCAAGGGATGAGGAGGCCGGTCAGGAACAGGACATACCAGGGGGCCGCTGTATTCCGCGGAACCGTATTGCGGGGACTTGGCGAGTTTGTCTTGGCCATGGGAGGGCTGCATGGCGGCAGCATGGTGATCACGCTGGTCGCCCGAGGGTCAGGACCGGTCGATTTTGTGACCCTTTTTAGCCCCTTCGCTATGCGGTTTCAGACATCCGCAACCTGACGAAATCCTTGATCGCGGGCTTTTTGAGCAAGGGGAGCAGCCCCTCGTACTCGATGGCGGCGTTGATGATCCAGCGGACCAACTCAGGCTCAGTGAGCAAATGGCCTGTGTGGATTTGCAGGCCGCCTATATCCGCCTTAGCGCTGGCTGGAGCTTGTGCCGGGTTCCGGCGGAATTCTTTTTGGCTACGATCGATGGCTACTGCCAGGGCCGCTGCAAGATGCAGCACGGGCAGGGAAAGGCGGAACACGCGGTTCTCAAAATTATGATCATCCTCTGGAAAGCGCCCTTCGGCCGTCAGTTGTTGTTCTGACAGCCACTCTTTGCGGGCTTCCTCCCCTTCCAGGACGTGCTGGATGCGGGAGTCCAGGGTGGCATTTCGGCGGTTTTCCGCCGGAGCGCCTTGGGCGACGCGTAGAGCTTGTTTGAGCATAGGCATCGCGACTTGGGCAGTACCCAGCCGGTGGCGGTGTAACGTCGCGATTTTGTCGAGCTGCTTGGTGAGGTCAGTTGCGGGGTACAGCAGATGTTCAGGGATAATTGTCTGCTCCCGCTTTGCCCAGTCTGGGTCGAGCTCCTGGGTGACAAGCAGGGCCGCCCGGCAAATGGCGAGTTCCGCGCGGCGCCATTTTTGATCGGCGTCGGATGCCGGAGGATAGGCCAGGATGGCCAGAAGGCGGGCACCCGGCAGGTAGGCCGGGCCATTGGTGGGAATGGTGATTGTCGGTGGCATCGGTGTCCAAAATGGCGTTCTCGTCTATTTTCTTCCAGCCAACCGGCCAATGACGCAAGCCGCATAAGCGGGAGTGAGACCCAAGAGGGCAAGTAACTGGCCGATGTTGTCCCCAGGACGCCGAGCGCCTTCGCCAGAAGTAACGATTCGCCCGGGGAGTCGGTGGATGACTCGGGGCGCAAGGCGCCCATTTTGGTCACTCCCGCTCCTCGGGCGCTTTCCCAAAACCGGATATTGGTCGCGATGGCCTAGCGGGAACAAAATGGGGCCGTCACATGCGCAGGACCTGTTCATAGCGCTTAACGTGAATTTCGAACCTGAGGCACGTCGATAGCCATGAACAGAGCGAAAAGACCCGCATGGGTGGAGACACCCAACTTATCATATAAGTTCCGGCGATGTGCCTTGATCGTTTCTGGTGAGATTCCGATTTTATTTGCAATTCCCTTTGTGGAATGGCCTGCCAGCAGCAGCAGGGCAACTTCCACTTCCCGGTTTGTGAGATGCGGAGAGCCGCTTTCGCGCAACCGCTCTTCAAGTAAAGCTTGGCGATTCTCCGGAACAGCACTGGCGGCTAATGACAGCACGCCATTTCCATCGGCTAGTGCGCCGTGATGCATGAGAGGAATCATCCAAGGCGTGTACAGAATCAAGGCGCCTATTTCTTCCTCGGTAAAACGGCTGCGGCGACCAAGAGAAAGAGAGAGCCTGCCAAAACGCGGAAGATTTAGAAGATACTGCACTTCATCGGATACCACATTATGGACAAAATAACGCCGGTAATAATCGGTTTCCCGAAAATGCTCCGGTGCTACTTCATCTAACCTATAAAGGCCAGGCGTCATCCTGCCGTTGATCTCCATTTGTTGCGAAAAAGAATAAAATGGATCGAGCAGATAGAGACTGCAGACATAGTCGGCAAATAGAGCATCTTCGACCATATCACTATCACCTTCGTATAAAACGATGGGGGACATGTTCGTACGGAACACCATCGCCACCCATGAATCAAACGGAACGGAATTCCGCAAAAAACCCGAAAGCGACGGCCAGAATTTTTCGCTGTTCAACGCCCCCAACAAATGGCCAAGACGCTGGTGAAAGCCAAGGTCCGCGATCGAGATGTCCATTTCTCTACCCCCAACGGGTTGCAAAAATCATACTGGCATAACCCACCAAGGGAATACCAGTGCCCGCGGAGATCCGCCAACATGATTTATCGGGTCCAAATCAGAAAACAGTGATCGGAGAAGGCATTGCAGACGGAATTGCAAGCAGATGCAGCAAATGCACTGTTAATCTCACCTAATGGGCGCCGGCGTGCGCGCGGCTTGAGTCTGCCTGTACCAGGTACGCCAGGTCCGCTGAACGCAATCACGGATGTGCCCGGTGTTAGTGTGGGATTTACAACACTCATCTCCGATCACGGGCCAGTCCGGACCGGCGTGACCGCAATTTTACCTCGCCCCTCACGGCATTTGCTGCATCCCGTTTGGGCCGGAACATTCTCAATGAACGGCAATGGAGAATTGACAGGCTGCCACTGGATACGTGAAGCAGGGTCGTTCACCGGGCCGATTACGATCACTAATACATGCTCGCTGGGCATCGCACATCACGCGACGAGCAGATGGCTGGCCCAACGGTTTCCAGAGAAAATCGGCGAGACGGTGTGGCCGCTCCCTGTCGTTGGAGAGACGTTTGATGGGTGGCTGAACGATATAGCCGGTTTACATGTTCAGGAAGATCACGTGCTGAACGCTATCAATAGCGCTTCAGATGGGCCTGTAGCCGAAGGCAATGTCGGTGGCGGAACCGGAATGATCACCTACGAGTTCAAAGGCGGCACCGGCACGGCCTCTCGCGCTGTACCGCTGCGCGCGGGTATGTACCGTTTAGGTGTGTTGGTCCAGGCGAATCACGGGCTGCGCCCCTGGTTAAAAGTGTGCGGTGTCCCGATTGGAGAGCTGATGCCAGAGAATGCGATGTGGTCGTCAGAAAGAGGCTCCATCATCGTTATCATCGCCACCGATGCACCGTTGATTCCATCCCAGCTTGAACGTATCGCGCGGCGTGCGAGCATCGGCATCGGCCGCGGAGGCACGGTTTCGGGCAATAACTCCGGCGATATATTCATGGCTTTTTCGACGGCGAACGACCCCGGAGAATTGCCGGAGCCGGCTATGGTCCGATTTGACGCTATAGGCAGCGATGACATGGATGGGCTGTTCACCGCCACGGTAGAAAGCGTGGATGAAGCTATTTTGAACGCGATGCTCGCTGCTGAAACCATGATCGGAAAGCACGGGCATATCGCGCACGCCATCGACCCGGACAGGCTGGTTGGGCTGATCCCGCCGCATCTGAAATTCTAAAACGACGCAAGAATTCAACGCCACGGCGAATAAAAATGGGGAAAACAATGTCCACAAGAAAAGTCGAACTCGTCATCGAAGCACCTACGACGTTGCCTACCCAAAATCTTCATCGCAGCATGAAGATTCTTGGAACGTTACTAATCACCCTCTCAGCCGTGTCGCCCGCCTCCTCCGTATTCATTATTATTCCCGGTATCGTGCAAACTGCCGGTTCGGGCGCATTTTTGAGTATGATTCTTGCGGCGGTCATCGGCGTGTGCATGTCACTTGTCTATGCGGAACTTGCTTCGGCCTTTCCTTTGACAGGTGGCGAGTATGCAATCGTCGGCCGCCTTGTCGGACCCCTTGCGGGATTTATCGTCTTGGGCGTCAACACGCTAAGCAGCATTCTAATTCCTGCGGTGTTTGCACTGGGCCTCAGTAGTTATCTCACGGTGTTGTTCCCGCATTTGGAAGCTGTGCCAACGGCCGTGGTCTCGGTCATTCTCGCAACACTCATCTCAACCCTGAACATCAGAAGCAATGCGGTGATCACCGGAACTTTCCTTGTGATCGAGGTTCTCGCGCTCGTTCTTCTCGTCGTGTTCGGGTTAGTGCATGTCAACCGCCCGATTACCGATCTCATTTTCCATCCCATTATGCTCGGAACAAATGGCCTTGTGAGAACGCCGGTGGGGCTGATCGGCATGGGCGTAACGATCGCCATATTTGCCTATAACGGATATGGCTCCGCCGTATATTTCGGGGAGGAAATGCATGACGCGACGAAGAAGATCGGTCACGCCATTCTCATGGCCTTGGGAATTACCGTGCTCTGTGAACTCGCCCCTCTGACCGCTGTGCTGCTGGGCGCGCCTGACCTGAAAAGTCTTTTTGGTTCCTCGAACATGTTTGGCGACTTTATTGCGAGCCGTGCCGGTTCAACCATGAATACATTCATAAGCCTTGGCATCGCGCTGGCCATCTTTAACGCAATGATCGCCTGCATTCTTGCGGCCGCCCGTATGGTCTTCAGTACGGCGCGGGATAATGTCTGGCCGCTTGGGATTGATGATCTGCTGGTGCAAACCCATCCGCGGTTCCACTCGCCCCATATTGCGACTCTGCTCTGCGGGGCGTTTGCGGTCGGCGCATGCTTCGTCAATGAGACGGTCCTGTTCGTTATAACGGGGACGGGGCTGGTCGCTATCTATGCCGCCATATGTTATGCTGTGATGCTCGGCCGCAAGCAGCGTACCACAGACCATGGTCATTACCGGATGCCGCTTTTCCCGCTGGCACCCATCACGGCCATCCTGATGTTGTTCTATGTGATCTATGCCAACTGGCAGGACCCCGTGATTGGCCGGCCGAGCCTTCTTACCACGCTTGGTGTGATCATCGCCTCAGCCGTTTACTATCTTTTCGTACTGCGGCGTAAAGGGGCCTGGGTGCTGCGCGGACCAGAGGATTAATCCTCTGCAGCGACCGCAACTGAGTACGAATGAGC
>NZ_JAJDJU010000047.1 GCF_020567705.1 Acidocella sp. KAb 2-4
TCTTTTTCTATATGGCGAGCACGACCCCGGACTTAGAGTTTTGGAACGACATTTTGGCAAGGGCGGAAGTTCACTTGAATGCAACGAAAACTTTCAGCTGAGTGTATTGCACGACCTAGACCACGAACTAACGGCAAGTTGGATGCGTCGAGAAGTCACCACGCAAATCATCCGATTTATTGATGAAAATAAAAGACTTCTAGCTCGCCCCTATTTAGGAGGAAAATCTCAACATGGAAATTCGAAGCATCATTCTAGAGATGATGGCTAAAATCGCTCAACAGCAAAAAAAGCCTCTGGCGCCACTTCGAGATGAACTTAAACTCATGGACAGTGGGCTTGATTCTCTCTGTATTGCCATTCTTGTCGCGGAACTCGATGATGAATTCGGCATTGACCCGCTCTCGTCAACCGTGGACCATAACTTTCCGGTAACGGTAGGCGATTTTATAAAGCTTTATGAAAATGCAATCCACTAATAGAACTGCGCTAAAGGAACTCATATTGGCGCATGCCTCCACCGGGCGTTTTCTCCTGGACATGTCATTCCGAATTCCGCTCTGCGCGCACGACCCGGCAAGTAGATTACGCAGAGGCATCTCGGTGTACTCAGACACTAATGTTTTTATTCGTACACGTAGCCAAATTTCAACCGTGATTGCCCTCCTCGCACTAGACGGTATCGCAAAGCGGATGATCATTTGCCCGCCAGATATTTCTGACAAGCAAATTCCACGTCTGTTAGAAGTTGCAGAAAGTAAAACCATCGTATCTGATACCGACATTGATATTTCGCAATACCCCCAACAGCTTGGCCAAAAGCGAACGTCTCGGAACCTCGACACAGAGTGGGTGCTATTTACATCAGGTACATCCGGATTCCCTAAACTCGTACTTCATACCCTTTCTAGCCTAACGGCGCCAATACATGGTAACAGCCTCACTCACGCAGTTTGGAGTACGTTCTACGATATACGGCGCTACGGTGGCTTACAGATTTTGTTGCGTGCACTATTGGGCAATGGCTCCATAGTCCTCTCCGACTCGGGTGAGTCCGTCTCAGCCTTCCTCTCGAGGCTAGGCATTGCTGGCGTCACGCATATATCCGGTACGCCCTCGCATTGGCGGCGAGTTTTGATGAGTGGAAGTGCAAAACTAATCGCCCCGGCATATATCCGGCTATCCGGCGAGATGCCAGGGCAGGATATTCTCGATCGGCTACAAGCAACGTATCCCAAGGCGCAGATCGGACACGCATTCGCATCTACAGAGGCCGGCGTCGTCTTCACAGTCAATGATGTGCGGGAAGGATTTCCCGCAAGTCTACTCGCCACGACGGGTACGTTCCCCATTATTCGGATCAAAAATAATTCGCTATGCGTTCGATCTGACGCGACGGCGAGACGGTATCTAGGAAAAGAAATGCCTCCCATAGCTGATTCAACTGGGTTTGTGGATACTGGAGACATAGTGCAACGTGAAGGCGAACGGTATGTCTTTGTCGGCCGCCGGGAAGGGGTGGTGAACATTGGTGGACAAAAAGTACATCCGGAGGAAGTGGAGGCCGCGATCAATCGACATCCGGCCGTAGCGGCGTCGCGCGTCTGGGCGCGATCAAGTCCGATCACCGGCATGCTCATTGCAGCCGATGTCAGTCTTACCCCCAGGGCGGACGGCACGCGTCCAGATTTCGCTGCCATCCGAAGCGAGATCATCACGACGTGTCGTACCTATCTCGCCCCCCACAAAGTCCCCGTACAGATCAATGAGGTCGAAGAAATTCCTATTTTGAATTCCGGCAAGATTGAGCGGCGTCATGCGTAATATCATCGTCACCGGCGGCAGCCGGGGGATTGGCCTGGGTATCGTGCGCAAGCTCGCCACGTCGGGGTTTCAGGTTATCGCCATAAGCCGCACTCGTGGTACCGGGCTAGATACCGTGATTAAAGATGCCGCTGAAGAGGGAGTCGGGCGCGTTAGTTACTTTCAACAGGATCTGGGAGATATTGAAGCGCTCAGTGATGCAGCGCGTGAGCTGCGCCGGCAATTCGGACCAATCTACGGCGTCGTCAACAATGCTGGAATAGGCATGAGCGGCCTGCTCTGTAACATGCATGCAACTGACATCGAACGGCTCACGCGCCTTAATATCATATCGCCCCTTGTATTTACGAAGCATCTTCTGCGTTCAATGCTGGCAGCGCGTGCGGGGCGCATCGTGAATATTTCCTCGATCGTTGCTGTAACCGGATATCAGGGAATCTCTGCCTATAGCGCCACCAAATCAGCCATGCTTGGCTTTACACGTTCCCTTGCTCGTGAGGTTGGCTCTGTCGGCATCACAGTCAATGCCATACTTCCCGGCTTCGTTGAGACAGAGATGACTCTTGATATGGACGATGCCTCAAAGCGTAAAATCGCGCATCGGAGCGCATTGGGTCGACTCACGACGATCGATGATGTCGCCAATACTGTTGATTATCTTGTCAGCGACCAGGCTCACGGGATTACAGGAAGCCTAATGGTTGTCGACGCGGGAGCAACCGCATAAGTCCTGGGCGATGACGGAGCTATGACCATTTGGATAAGAATGCCGTGATTATTTGAGCCATTTGTTCAAGTTGTTTGAAAGCGAAAAATGAGCGAAATCTGTACGTTCTAAGATGTATTAATGATTTTTTTAATACCAAATACGAATGCGCGAAAATTCTCTGGCATGAATGCAAGGAGCTTTGCGTATGTTTCCAGAAACGGCGGCGATACATGCGGGCTATGAAGCGGATCCGTTTACACGAGCTGTAGCGGTACCGATCTACCAGACCGTTTCCTATGGGTTTGATAGCGCTGAACACGCGTCGGCCTTGTTTAATCTTGAGGTTGAAGGCCATCGATATGGCAGGATCAGCAACCCAACCACTAGCGTGCTTGAACGTCGTATTGCCGTGCTTGAAGGTGGTCGGGAAGCCGTTTGTGTCAGCTCCGGACAGGCGGCGATGTATTTTGCGGTGATGAATCTTGTTGAGCCTGGCCGCAATATCGTTTCTGTACCGCAGCTTTATGGAACAACGCACACATTATTTTCTCATATGCTGCCGAATTCCGGCGTGACCACACGCTTCGCGGAAAATGGATCTCCTGAAGCTGTATCCGCACAGATTAACGCGGATACCCGTGCAATTTACTGTGAAACCGTCGGTAATCCAGCCGGAAATATTACCGATATCGGGGCAATAGCTGAAATCGCCCATAGCCACCATATCCCATTAGTGGTTGACAATACCGTGGCGACACCAATTCTTTGCCGTCCGATCGAGTACGGTGCCGATATCGTTGTGCATTCATTGACCAAATTTCTGGGCGGGCATGGTACAATACTGGGCGGTGCCGTTGTGGATGCTGGAAATTTTGCCTGGGAAGATGAGGCTGAACGCTTCCCGATGTTTAACCTTCCTGATCCCTCTTATCACGGCCTTATCTATCACCAGCATTTTGGCCGCGGCGCTTACTTAGGCCGGTTGCGGAGCGTCTATCTCAGGACAATCGGTGCAACACTCGCCCCCCTCAGCGCCTTTCTCCTGTTACAAGGCATAGAGACTGTCGCTGTGCGCGTCGATCGGCATGTCGAAAATGCCGGCCAGGTCGCGCGGTTTCTCCGAGATGACCCGCGCGTGGCTTGGGTAAATTATGCGGGCTTTGGCGACAGCCCATATTTTCCACTGGCGCAGCGGTATCTCGGCGGCCGCGTACCATCTTTGCTTACTTTTGGCGTAGCCGGTGGATATGAGGCAGGTGTACGTTTTTACGACGCATTGAAATTGATTCGCCGTGTGGTTAACCTTGGGGATTCAAAATCCTTAGCTTGCCATCCTGCATCAACAACACATCGGCAAATGTCAACGCAAGAGCAACTCAGTGCGGGGATAATGCCGGAGACAATCCGACTCAGCATCGGCATTGAACATATCGATGATATCATCGAAGATCTTGATCAGGCGCTGACAGCGGCATTTTCAAGTACTACGCTGGACACTTCGGTTGAGGCCGTGCCATGACAGCGGCTGTTCGCCTGCCAGCTTGGAAACAGTCGGCACGGCCGCTCGTCGTTGGGCTTGTCAATAACATGGCGATTGCTGGTATGGCTGCGGCGAGGACTCAATTCGCGGGGGTGCTGGAGGCGACAGGTCATTGCACGGAGTTAATCTGCTTTACCATGCGCGACATTGCCAACGGCGTGCGTGACCATCTTCCAATCGACACGCTTTTCGAACATGTTCCAGATGCTATCATCGTCACCGGTATGGAGACGACGACCAGCGATCTGCGCGACGAGTGGTTATGGCCGCGCTTCATACGGCTTTATGATTGGTGCGAACGGAATGCCGTGCCTGTCATCTGGTCCTGTCTCGCGGCACATGCGGCGGTATTGTACCGCGACGGTATCACGCGACAGCGTCTTGGCGCTAAACTTTCGGGGGTGTTCGACTGCCGGCGTACGCCCGCCGCGCACCGGCTGACTGATGGGTTACCGGCACTGTGGCGCTGCCCGCATTCACGATATAACAGCCTCTCACGAGCGGCGTTAGATGCGCGGGGGTACACGGTTCTATCAGACGGTGACATTGCGGGCGTTGATATTTTTGCGGCTAGCGACGGAAGCGCGAATTTTTATTTCCAGGGGCATCCGGAATACCAAAAGGGCACATTGCTGCAGGAGTTCCTACGCGATTTACGCCGTTACGTCGCGGGCGAAACTCCCGTCTGCCCGTCAATTCCGGTTGGCTATCTGGATGGCAGCCTGGAGGAGGACTTCTCAATGTTGCGCGAGCACGCGCAGGCTGGCCGTGATGTCATGGCTGAGGCGCTTGCACTCGCGGCAAAAGCGGTGTTGCGGCGCAATTGGGCCGGTGCTGCGGTGCAGTTATACGCCAACTGGCTCGATATCGTGGCCGAGCACACGCCGTGCCGTGGTAACCAGATGCAGGCGGTGAATGTTGTGCGGCTGGGTGGAGCCATCGCACCATGAGCGACGAGGCGGACATACCGGTGGAATCATTGTTCCCCGCGGCGACAGAACGTAGCAGGCTCGCTGCCTTACTTGCCGCCGAGCTCGAGGCCGCATACGCCACGATGGGCAACGGCCGCGTTACGCCAGTTGAGGACCGCAGGCGCTTCGCCACCGAACTCTCGCGTTTCACGTTTTCATCGCCTGTCGATCTCACGGAACTCCTCCCCTGGTTGGTGCGACAGATGCGTGAAGGCGTCGTACAAATGACGCATCCGCGGTATTTTGGCCTATTCAATCCCGCGCCCGGCTTTCCATCCATTCTCGCCGACCACATCGCTGCCGCCTTCAACCCGCAACTCGCAGCCGCGAAAACTGCGCCAGCTGCGACAGCTATCGAGGCGCATGTGATTGCTCAGATCGCGCACCGCGCCGGCCTGCCCGCAGGCAGCGCAGGGCATTTCACCAATAGCGGGTCAGAGGCAAATTTTACCGCCATGACCTGCGCACTAACCAAGGTCTGCCCATCCTACCGCGATACAGGCGCGCGCGCCTTCCGCACACCGCCTGCGATCTATATTTCCCGCGAGGCCCATCTCGCCTGGCTCAAAATCGCGCACCAGGCCGGGATTGGCCGCCTCGCGATACGGTTAATCGACACCGATGGGCATGGGCGTCTAAGCCCGATTGCGCTGGCCGAGGCTGTGCGTGCCGATACCGCCAATGGTGCGGTTCCCGTGATGATCGTGGCCACCGCCGGAACCACAGTCGGCGGTATGATCGATCCGCTGCGCGCGAGCGCCGAAATCGCCGAGCAGGCCGGGGCATGGTTTCATGTCGACGCCGCCTGGGGTGGAGCCGCCATCGCATCCGACCTCCTGCGTCCGTTGCTATCAGGCATCGATCTTGCCGATTCCGTTACAATAGACGCACATAAATGGTTCGCCACGACCATGGGCTGCGGGATGTTCATCACCGCGCGCCCCTGGGTCCTGAATGAGGCCTTCAATATCGCCGCCTCGTTCATGCCGACCACGCAAAGCACACCAGATCCCTATACCGCCTCAATGCTATGGTCACGACGGTTTCTTGGTCTAAGGCTATTCCTCAACCTTGCCGCCGCGGGATGGGCCGGATACGCGCATCATGTCGATCGGACAGTGCGGCTAAGCCGTCACTTGCAGGTCAAACTTGCCTCCTGCGGCTGGGAGACCGTGAACCCCGGTGGAATGGGTGTACTCTGCGTAAAACCACCCGCGCCGCATCGACCTGTGCGCGAGATCGCCGACGCGATTGTGAGCTCCGGCGAGGCGTGGATCGCGGCCGCCACCTTCGAGGGGCGCGACGTGATCCGGATCTGCATTACGAAC
>NZ_JAJDJU010000048.1 GCF_020567705.1 Acidocella sp. KAb 2-4
GACCTTCAGGTTATGAGCCTGACGAGCTACCGGGCTGCTCCACCCCGCGTTTGTATCAGAAGCAAAACCGCCCTTACTGGCGCTTGGAGCGTTTTTAGGGCGGTTTTGTTTAGTGTTTTGATAGTCTGGAGGACCTGGCGGCGACCTACTCTCCCGTGCCTTAAGACACAGTACCATGGGCGCTGGGGATTTTCACGGCCGAGTTCGGGATGGGATCGGGTGTAGGCTCCCCGCCAGAGCCACCAGGTCGTCCAGGCTATCAAAGCTTGTGATCTGGGTGGTTTGGTTTTGGTGCGATTGATGTGTGTGATTTGATCCATGACAGCGATGGATGATTGCTGTGTATGGGGGTTGGTGAGGGATATTTGAACTCTATCGGGTTATTAGGACCGGTTAGCTGCGCGGGTTACCCCGCTTCCACACCCGGCCTATCAACGTGATGGTCTATCACGACCCTCAGGGAGGCCTAGTTTTGAGGTAAGTTTCCCGCTTAGATGCTTTCAGCGGTTATCTTTTCCGTACTTAGCTACCCGGCTGTGCCGCTGGCGCGACAACCGGTACACCAGAGGTACGTCCATCCCGGTCCTCTCGTACTAGGGACAGATCCTCTCAAGCCTCCAACACCCACGGCAGATAGGGACCGAACTGTCTCACGACGTTCTAAACCCAGCTCACGTACCACTTTAATCGGCGAACAGCCGAACCCTTGGGACCTGCTCCAGCCCCAGGATGTGATGAGCCGACATCGAGGTGCCAAACCTCCCCGTCGATGTGGACTCTTGGGGGAGATCAGCCTGTTATCCCTAGAGTACCTTTTATCCGTTGAGCGATGGCCCTTCCACGTGGAACCACCGGATCACTATGGCCGACTTTCGTCTCTGCTCGAGTTGTCACTCTCGCAGTCAGGCGGGCTTATGCCATTGCACTCAACAGCCGATGTCCGACCGGCTTGAGCCCACCATCGCGCGCCTCCGTTACTTTTTGGGAGGCGACCGCCCCAGTCAAACTGCCCACCATGCAGGGTCCCGATCCCGGATAACGGGACTCGGTTAGACATCAGAAGAGTTCAGGGCGGTATTTCAAGGTTGGCTCCACCAGAGCTAGCGCCCCGGCTTCAATGCCTCCCGCCTATCCTACACAGCACTCTCCTAATGCCACTGCAAAGTTGCAGTAAAGGTTCATAGGGTCTTTCCGTCTGACCGCGGGTACCCCGCATCTTCACGGGGAATTCAATTTCGCTGAGCCTATGCTGGAGACAGTGGGGAAGTCGTTACGCCATTCGTGCAGGTCGGAACTTACCCGACAAGGAATTTCGCTACCTTAGGACCGTTATAGTTACGGCCGCCGTTTACCGGGGCTTCAATTCAGTGCTTGCACACCTCCTCTTAACCTTCCGGCACCGGGCAGGCGTCAGACCGTATACGTCGTCTCTCGACTTCGCACAGCCCTGTGTTTTTACTAAACAGTCGCTACCCCCTCTTTTGTGCCACCCTACAATGGTTGCCCACTGCAGGGTCTCGCTTATCCCGAAGTTACGCGAGTAATTTGCCTAGTTCCTTCAACATAGTTCTCTCAAGCGCCTTGGTATACTCTACCAGTCCACCTGTGTCGGTTTCGGGTACGGTCTATATGCTAGAGCTATTTCCCGGAATGCTCCAAAAGCCAGATCAATCCAATAAGACCTGACAACATATCGCATTCGTCACTTCTAGCAGGTTCAGGAATATTCACCTGATTCCCATCGACTACGGCTTTCGCCCTCGCCTTAGGGGCCGACTAACCCTGCGCGGATTAACCTTGCGCAGGAACCCTTGGACTTTCGGCGACAGAGTTTCTCACTCTGTTTGTCGCTACTCATGTCAGCATTCGCACTTCTGATACCTCCACGGCCGGTCACCCGTACCGCTTCGCAGGCTTACAGAACGCTCCGCTACCGCGTGCAAAGCACGCCCACAGCTTCGGTATATGGCTTGAGCCCCGTTACATTTTCGGCGCAGGATTTCTATTAGACCAGTGAGCTATTACGCTTTCTTTAAAGGATGGCTGCTTCTAAGCCAACCTCCTGGTTGTTTTGGAATTCCCACATCCTTTCCCACTTAGCCATAATTTGGGGACCTTAGCTGGTGGTCTGGGCTGTTTCCCTCTCGACGATGGACCTTAGCACCCACCGTCTGTCTGCCGTACAAAACTCCTCGGTATTCGGAGTTTGGTTAGGTTTGGTAAGTCTTTGGGACCCCCTAGCCCATCCAGTGCTCTACCCCCGAGGGTATACATACGACGATCTACCTCAATAGATTTCGCGGAGAACCAGCTATCTCCAAGTTTGATTGGCCTTTCACCCCTAGCCACAGCTCATCCCCGACTTTTTCAACAGGCGTGGGTTCGGCCCTCCAGTGGGTGTTACCCCACCTTCAGCCTGGCCATGGCTAGATCACTTGGTTTCGGGTCTTCTGCCCGCGACTGAATGCCCTATTCAGACTCGCTTTCGCTGCGCCTACGCCTACCGGCTTAAGCTTGCCGCGAACAGAAACTCGCTGACCCATTATACAAAAGGTACGCCGTCACTGAACAATCAGCTCCGACTGCTTGTAGGCATCCGGTTTCAGGTCTCTTTCACTCCCCTTGTCGGGGTGCTTTTCACCTTTCCCTCACGGTACTAGTACACTATCGGTCACCAGGGAGTATTTAGGCTTGGAGGGTGGTCCCCCCATGTTCAGACAGGATTTCACGTGTCCCGCCTTACTCAAGTCCTCAATCATTGCTTACGCATACGGGGCTATCACCCATCTCGCCGGACTTTCCAGACCGTTTTGCTAACGTTGATCGAGGCACTGGCCTGTTCCGCGTTCGCTCGCCACTACTAGCGGAATCTCAATTGATGTCTTTTCCTCCAGGTACTGAGATGTTTCAGTTCCCCGGGTTTGCCTCTCTATCCTATGAATTCAGATAGAGATCCTCATAAGAGGGGGTTTCCCCATTCGGATATCCATGGATCAAAGCCTGCTCGCGGCTCCCCATGGCTTTTCGCAGCGTGCCACGTCCTTCATCGCCTCCTGGTGCCAAGGCATCCACCGAATGCCCTTTTGTCGTTCAATTATCCTCACCACACTCAAGAGCATTGAACACACTCAAAAGCGCTACCCACCATAAACAGGAACCATCCATCAGGTTTCCAACTCCAGCCTCCAGACCAAAACAGCACCGCTAGGAACAGCGCCATCAAAATCCTTCAACGACCAAAGCCAAACCCAAAGGCGTTTGACTGCTCAGGCAGATGAGATCACACACATGCTTCTGAACACTCAAGCCACTCGCGTCTTGCTTCAGGGTAACCCCCTCCACAGGTCAGACAACCAACGCAAGGACCCGGACCGGCTTTCGCCGATACGCGCATCCAGATGCACCAAAACCTATTCACCCTGACAAAGAACAAATCTGCTCTTCAACAATTCAGCTGGGAGCAAACATCCAGACCATCCCACCTTGACCTTCACAGGAACAAGACAAAACAACCTGAAACTCGATTTTTCCTGTAACAACACCAGCAGGCTCACACCCGCCAAAATCCCGAAAACCTTCCCACCAAACTGGTGGAGATGGACGGAATCGAACCGACGACCCCCTGCTTGCAAAGCAGGTGCTCTACCAATTGAGCTACATCCCCAGCTAATCAGAGCGCCCAGCAAACCAGGACGCCACACCAAACTAATGGTGGGCCAGGGAGGACTTGAACCTCCGACCCCACGCTTATCAAGCGTGTGCTCTAACCAACTGAGCTACTAGCCCAAAAGTCATGAACTTAAGACTCTTAAGTCCACATCGGTCGTGAAGAACAAATCTTCAACCGCTGTTACAGGAAAGGGATACGTTGATGGCGCTTCGATATCCGGCTTTGGCCGGCATAGTACCTGCGATATCCATCACAGGATTTTATTTTCTCGGATGCCCCAAATTCAACCCGTCCGAAGACAAGAGGAATACTCAGAGCAATATCCTTGAAAGGAGGTGATCCAGCCGCAGGTTCCCCTACGGCTACCTTGTTACGACTTCACCCCAGTCTCTGACCCGACCGTGGTAGGCTGCCTCCTTGCGGTTAGCGCACCTGCTTAAGGTCAAACCAAATCCCATGGTGTGACGGGCGGTGTGTACAAGGCCCGGGAACGTATTCACCGCGGCATGCTGATCCGCGATTACTAGCGATTCCACCTTCATGTACTCGAGTTGCAGAGTACAATCTGAACTGAGATGGCTTTTAGAGATCAGCACGGTGTCACCACCTAGCTTCCCACTGTCACCACCATTGTAGCACGTGTGTAGCCCAGGACATAAGGGCCATGAGGACTTGACGTCATCCCCACCTTCCTCCGGCTTGTCACCGGCAGTTCCTTTAGAGTGCCCAACTAAATGATGGCAACTAAAGGCGAGGGTTGCGCTCGTTGCGGGACTTAACCCAACATCTCACGACACGAGCTGACGACAGCCATGCAGCACCTGTGCGGCAGGTCCCTTGCGGGAAAGACACATCTCTGTGCCAGGCCTGCCCATGTCAAATCCTGGTAAGGTTCTGCGCGTTGCTTCGAATTAAACCACATGCTCCACCGCTTGTGCGGGCCCCCGTCAATTCCTTTGAGTTTCAACCTTGCGGCCGTACTCCCCAGGCGGTGTGCTTATCGCGTTAGCTACGACACTGAGAAACTAAGTTCCCCAACATCCAGCACACATCGTTTACAGCGTGGACTACCAGGGTATCTAATCCTGTTTGCTCCCCACGCTTTCGCGCCTCAGCGTCAGTAAAGGACCAGGTTGCCGCCTTCGCCACCGGTGTTCTTTCCAATATCTACGAATTTCACCTCTACACTGGAAATTCCACAACCCTCTTCCTTACTCAAGTCTGCACGTATCAAAAGCAGTCCCCAGGTTGAGCCCAGGAATTTCACTTCTGACTGTACAAACCGCCTACGCGCCCTTTACGCCCAGTCATTCCGAGCAACGCTAGCCCCCTTCGTATTACCGCGGCTGCTGGCACGAAGTTAGCCGGGGCTTATTCTGCAGGTACCGTCATCATCGTCCCTGCCAAAAGTGCTTTACAATCCGAAGACCTTCTTCACACACGCGGCATTGCTGGATCAGGGTTTCCCCCATTGTCCAATATTCCCCACTGCTGCCTCCCGTAGGAGTTTGGGCCGTGTCTCAGTCCCAATGTGGCTGATCATCCTCTCAGACCAGCTACTGATCGTCGCCTTGGTAGGCCTTTACCCCACCAACTAGCTAATCAGACGCAGGCTCCTCCCAAGGCGACTCGCGCCTTTGACCCTCAGGTATCATGCGGTATTAGCAGCAGTTTCCCGCTGTTGTCCCCCACCCCAGGATAGATTCCTACGTGTTACTCACCCGTCCGCCACTGCCATTGCTGACCGTGCGACTTGCATGTGTTAAGCATGCCGCCAGCGTTCGCTCTGAGCCAGGATCAAACTCTCAAGTTCATCCTGTCCTCAGTCATCACTGACTTCAAACAAAACGAAAACCCCGCTCACATGTTGCTCACGCACACCTCATCAGTGCACGCAAAATTCAAAGCGTTCTGTACGTAATTTCAAAAGAAATACACCAAAACGCTTCCCAATATCCTCAGGTGTGAACAAAGCATTCGCCCACCAACCCAAAATACCCCCAATCCCCTCTCAGAGATCAAGCAAGCTAGACCTAAATCCAGCCCGGAAACGCCACCAGCGTATCCCTTCCCAGCCTATATAATTGTAAAAGATC
>NZ_JAJDJU010000049.1 GCF_020567705.1 Acidocella sp. KAb 2-4
TAAGTGTGGGCGTTTGGCTTTTCGGGAATTCAAGAGAAAAGTTTGAACGCTCAACGCTAGAGTACGGAGAAATCCGTGATTCTTGATTGAGTGAACTGATGGATTGAACTGTAGAGTTTGATCCTGGCTCAGATTGAACGCTAGCGGCATGCCTTACACATGCAAGTCGAACGGCAGCGCGGGGGCAACCCTGGCGGCGAGTGGCGAACGGGTGAGTAATGCATCGGAACGTGCCCAACGATGGGGGATAACTGCGCGAAAGCGTTGCTAATACCGCATACGACCTACGGGTGAAAGCAGGGGACCGCAAGGCCTTGCGTCGATGGAGCGGCCGATGTCGGATTAGCTAGTTGGTGAGGTAAAGGCTCACCAAGGCGACGATCCGTAGCTGGTCTGAGAGGACGACCAGCCACACTGGGACTGAGACACGGCCCAGACTCCTACGGGAGGCAGCAGTGGGGAATCTTGGACAATGGGCGCAAGCCTGATCCAGCAATGCCGCGTGTGGGAAGAAGGCCTTCGGGTTGTAAACCACTTTTGGCAGGAAAGAAATCGTCCGTGCTAATACCATGGATGGATGACGGTACCTGCAGAATAAGCACCGGCTAACTACGTGCCAGCAGCCGCGGTAATACGTAGGGTGCGAGCGTTAATCGGAATTACTGGGCGTAAAGCGTGCGCAGGCGGTTGGGAAAGATCGATGTGAAATCCCCGGGCTTAACCTGGGAATGGCATGGATGACTATCCGACTGGAGTACGGTAGAGGGGAGTGGAATTCCGCGTGTAGCAGTGAAATGCGTAGATATGCGGAGGAACACCGATGGCGAAGGCAGCTCCCTGGACCTGTACTGACGCTCATGCACGAAAGCGTGGGGAGCAAACAGGATTAGATACCCTGGTAGTCCACGCCCTAAACGATGTCAACTGGTTGTTGGACGGGCAACTGTTCAGTAACGAAGCTAACGCGTGAAGTTGACCGCCTGGGGAGTACGGCCGCAAGGTTAAAACTCAAAGGAATTGACGGGGACCCGCACAAGCGGTGGATGATGTGGTTTAATTCGATGCAACGCGAAAAACCTTACCTACCCTTGACATGTCTGGAATCCCGAAGAGATTTGGGAGTGCTCGAAAGAGAGCCGGAACACAGGTGCTGCATGGCTGTCGTCAGCTCGTGTCGTGAGATGTTGGGTTAAGTCCCGCAACGAGCGCAACCCTTGCCATTAGTTGCTACGAAAGGGCACTCTAATGGGACTGCCGGTGACAAACCGGAGGAAGGTGGGGATGACGTCAAGTCATCATGGCCCTTATGGGTAGGGCTACACACGTCATACAATGGACGGTACAGAGGGCTGCCAACCCGCGAGGGGGAGCCAATCCCAGAAAACCGTTCGTAGTCCGGATTGCAGTCTGCAACTCGACTGCATGAAGTCGGAATCGCTAGTAATCGCGGATCAGCTTGCCGCGGTGAATACGTTCCCGGGTCTTGTACACACCGCCCGTCACACCATGGGAGTGGGGTTTACCAGAAGTCATTAGCCTAACCGCAAGGAGGGCGATGACCACGGTAGGCTTCATGACTGGGGTGAAGTCGTAACAAGGTAGCCGTATCGGAAGGTGCGGCTGGATCACCTCCTTTCTGGAAACTCTCGCAAGGGTCAAGCGCCCACGCTTATCGGCTAGGCAGCCTGTGTAGTTGTGCAAGTGACATTGGCAAGGTTGACGTGGCCAGCTGGCCGCAGCCGAGGACGGTCCTGGGTCTGTAGCTCAGCTGGTTAGAGCACCGTCTTGATAAGGCGGGGGTCGTTGGTTCGAGCCCAACCAGACCCACCAGGTACGGGAAGAGGACGCGCTGGGGGTGTAGCTCAGCTGGGAGAGCACCTGCTTTGCAAGCAGGGGGTCATCGGTTCGATCCCGTTCACCTCCACCAACCCTGTACGTCGCGCCGGCCCTGTTCGAGGGCGGGGCACACACACACACAAGAAGGCATGATCAAAGGCGAGCGCATGCGCGGAAGGACGCGCGGTGTGCTGGCCCTTGATCGTGAAGACGATCGGCTGTGCTCTTTAACAATTCGGAAGCTGACGACATGTTCTGATGAGGGACATGTTGTTGCGATTGCATCGAACTTCATCAACGAGAGCTTATGGCTTTGGTTGGGTCGCAAGGCCCAGGTCAAAGTTATAGGATCAAGCGACGAAGTGCATACGGTGGATGCCTTGGCGACTACAGGCGACGAAGGACGTGGAAGCCTGCGATAAGCTGCGGGGAGCTGGCAATCAAGCTTTGATCCGCAGATGTCCGAATGGGGAAACCCACCCGCAAGGGTATCCCGTGCTGAATCCATAGGCACGGGAGGCGAACCGGGCGAACTGAAACATCTAAGTAACCCGAGGAATAGAAATCAACCGAGATTCCGAAAGTAGTGGCGAGCGAAATCGGACCAGCCTGCACGTTTTAGCATGGAAGACAGGGGAAGGCTCTGGAAAGGGCCGCCATAGTGGGTGATAGCCCCGTACCTGAAATCATCCGTGTGGAACTAGGCGTGCGACAAGTAGGGCGGGACACGTGAAATCCTGTCTGAACATGGGGGGACCATCCTCCAAGGCTAAATACTCGTAGTCGACCGATAGTGAACAAGTACCGTGAGGGAAAGGTGAAAAGAACCCCGGGAGGGGAGTGAAATAGATCCTGAAACCGTATGCATACAAAAAGTCGGAGCCCGCAAGGGTGACGGCGTACCTTTTGTATAATGGGTCAGCGACTTACATTCAGTGGCGAGCTTAACCGAATAGGGAAGGCGTAGGGAAACCGAGTCCGAACAGGGCGTCGAGTCGCTGGGTGTAGACCCGAAACCGGATGATCTATCCATGGCCAGGATGAAGGCTGGGTAACACCAGCTGGAGGTCCGAACCGACTAGTGTTGCAAAATTAGCGGATGAGCTGTGGATAGGGGTGAAAGGCTAAACAAATCCGGAAATAGCTGGTTCTCCTCGAAAACTATTTAGGTAGTGCCTCGTGTATCACCTTCGGGGGTAGAGCACTGTTTTGGCTAGGGGGTCATGGCGACTTACCAAACCAAGGCAAACTCCGAATACCGAAGAGTGTCAGCACGGGAGACAGAGCACCGGGTGCTAACGTCCGGACTCAAGAGGGAAACAACCCAGACCGCCAGCTAAGGTCCCCAAATATGGCTAAGTGGGAAACGAAGTGGGAAGGCATTGACAGTCAGGAAGTTGGCTTAGAAGCAGCCATCCTTTAAAGAAAGCGTAATAGCTCACTGATCGAGTCGTCCTGCGCGGAAGATGTAACGGGGCTAAGCCATATACCGAAGCTGCGGATGTGACCTTTGGTCACGTGGTAGAGGAGCGTTCCGTAAGCCTGCGAAGGTGTCCTGGAAGGGGTGCTGGAGGTATCGGAAGTGCGAATGCTGACATGAGTAGCGTTAAAGGGGGTGAAAAGCCCCCTCGCCGTAAGCGCAAGGTTTCCTACGCAACGTTCATCGGCGTAGGGTGAGTCGGCCCCTAAGGCGAGGCAGAAATGCGTAGCTGATGGGAAACAGGTTAATATTCCTGTACCACTGTCGAGTGCGATGTGGGGACGGAGAAAGTTAGGTCAGCCGGGTGTTGGATGTCCCGGTTCAAGCATGTAGGCGTGCCCCTTAGGCAAATCCGGGGGGCTGAGCTGAGGTGTGACGACGAGGCGGCTTGCCGCCGAAGTGATTGATACTCTGCTTCCAAGAAAAGCCACTAAGCTTCAGCTCGACAGGACCGTACCGCAAACCGACACTGGTGCGCGAGATGAGTATTCTCAGGCGCTTGAGAGAACTCGGGAGAAGGAACTCGGCAAATTGGTACCGTAACTTCGGGATAAGGTACGCCCCTGGTATGTGGAGACCCTCGCGGTCGAAGCAGAAGGGGGCCGCAGTGAAAAGGTGGCTGCGACTGTTTATTAAAAACACAGCACTCTGCAAACACGAAAGTGGACGTATAGGGTGTGACGCCTGCCCGGTGCCGGAAGGTTAAGTGATGGGGTGCAAGCTCTTGATCGAAGCCCCGGTAAACGGCGGCCGTAACTATAACGGTCCTAAGGTAGCGAAATTCCTTGTCGGGTAAGTTCCGACCTGCACGAATGGCGTAACGATGGCCACACTGTCTCCTCCCGAGACTCAGCGAAGTTGAAATGTTTGTGATGATGCAATCTCCCCGCGGAAAGACGGAAAGACCCCATGAACCTTTACTGCAGCTTTGCATGGGACTTTGAACAGATCTGTGTAGGATAGGTGGGAGGCTTTGAAGCCGGGATGCTAGTTCCGGTGGAGCCAACCTTGAAATACCACCCTGGTGTGTTTGAGGTTCTAACCTTGGTCCTTGAATCAGGATCGGGGACAGTGCATGGTGGGCAGTTTGACTGGGGCGGTCTCCTCCCAAAGCGTAACGGAGGAGTTCGAAGGTACGCTAGGTACGGTCGGAAATCGTGCTGATAGTGCAATGGCATAAGCGTGCTTAACTGCGAGACTGACAAGTCGAGCAGATGCGAAAGCAGGACATAGTGATCCGGTGGTTCTGTATGGAAGGGCCATCGCTCAACGGATAAAAGGTACTCTGGGGATAACAGGCTGATACCGCCCAAGAGTTCATATCGACGGCGGTGTTTGGCACCTCGATGTCGGCTCATCTCATCCTGGGGCTGTAGCCGGTCCCAAGGGTATGGCTGTTCGCCATTTAAAGAGGTACGTGAGCTGGGTTTAAAACGTCGTGAGACAGTTTTGTCCCTATCTTCCGTGGGCGCTGGAGGCTTGAGAGGGCCTGCTCCTAGTACGAGAGGACCGGAGTGGACGCACCCCTGGTGTACCGGTTGTCACGCCAGTGGCATCGCCGGGTAGCTATGTGCGGAAGAGATAACCGCTGAAAGCATCTAAGCGGGAAACTCGCCTCAAGATAAGGCCTCCCTGGGGACTCGATCCCCCTGAAGGGTCGTTGAAGACTACAACGTTGATAGGCTGGGTGTGGAAGCGCAGTAATGCGTTGAGCTAACCAGTACTAATTGCCCGTGCGGCTTGATCCTATAACCTTGATCTGGCTCGATCCAATCGCAACACAGCGTCAGCTCCCGAATCCCGGTTGCAGGGATTCCCACGTGGCACAGACCACGGACCCCGCAACCCACCAGTTACGCCTGATGACCATAGCGAGGTGGAACCACTCCTTCCCATCCCGAACAGGACCGTGAAA
>NZ_JAJDJU010000005.1 GCF_020567705.1 Acidocella sp. KAb 2-4
CGGAGATGTGTATAAGAGACAGCCGCCAAGGCCGCCCCCCGCGTCGCCGCCCGCCTCATCGGCGCCAGCGGCGCGATCCCGCCAGACGCCTCGCCCGCGCGCCCCCCTGGCTTGGGCAGGCGACGCGCCAGCATTGGCGCCACCCCCGCCGTCCGCAGCGCGCCAAGGCGCAGGGCAAGCTCCTGCACCCCGGCCCGCCTCAGGCTGCGCGCGGCCCCCGCCGCCCGCAGCTGGGCACGGAGCACCGGCAGGCTGGCAAGGTCTTCCCCTGTCAACACCGCCATCTGCCGCTCCGTTACAGGCCGAAGACCGACTTCAGATCAGCCAGGATCATCTGCAGCAGGTCCAGCCCCGCCTTCGCCTTGGTCGCCGTAGCGGTGGGCAGCGTGGCCAGCACCGGCTGAGCCGCAGTGGCCAAGGTGCTGGCGGCAGCGGTGGCCGTGGCCAGCGCGGTGGCATGATCCGACTGGCTGGCCAGCACCGAATTCAGCACCGCCTCGCCCACCTGCAGACCGGTAGCCACCTCCGCCCCAATGGGGCCGCCCGCGGCAGCGCCAATGGCGGCAGCGGCGTTCAGCCCGGTCTCAATCTTCGATACTTCACTCATCGCGAACTCCTTCCTTCAACACGGCGATCCGCGCCGCACGGCATCTGCTCAACCGCGCCCGGCCCTCACCCCGGTCATGATTGCGCCCCTATCCGCCGCAACCGTTCCGATTACGGCTGAATTTTTTTGTTTTGATTGTCGTTATGAAATCCACCGCCGCCGGCAGTAGCGGCGCGGTTTGTCGGCGATTGCAGGAAATTCATGGTGGCACTCAGGCCACATCACCTCATCGCAAAATTTCACCCGCCAGGGCGATCACCCTCCGGGTCCAGCCAAGGCCAAAATTCCCCCACCCCGGTGACGTGCTGTAGAAACTGAGCCGCCGCGCCAGCGCCTCGCGCGCCAGCCCCAGCGCATCCGCAGCGTTGATCGCCGCCAGTGTCCGCGCCCCCAGCACCCCGTCAGCCGGCAGCCCCGCCGCCTGCTGCAGCCAGCAGATCGAGCGCCGCACCCCGGCATTCACTGCGCCATCAAACGCCACCATCGCCACCGGTAGCGGCAACTCGTCACCGCGCAGCGGCGTGTAGTAGTCGCGCCGATAAATCGCCTGCGCGTCCGCTTCGGTCAGCGCGGCAATATCCAACGCCGGATACGTCGCGGCGCTGATCCCATATTTGGTCCCGCGCAACTGGCCGCGGCCCATCGCGCCACCAGTCCAATTTCCCGGATCGGCAGGATTATCGGTGTACCCACCCTCCACCCCCAGAGTGAAGGTGAAACAACGAGAGAAATTATCCATGCAGCAAACTCGCGCATAATCCGCCACAGGCGGCCGACAGCACGCTGATCACCATCATGCTGATCCGCCGCTCCGCATCGCGCTCGCCGCGCATCCGCGCCAGATCGCTCCGCATCTTGCTCAGGCTCGCGACCAGTTCATCGATTTTCGAAAACATCTTGGCGATCAGCTGATCCTCTTGCGCGAGATACCTCACCCGCCAGGTTTCCAAAGCATCCGCCTTTGCTTCCAGCAGTCCGATATCCTGCCTGATGCCGTTGATGTCATTGCGCAGCCCCGCGATATCGGTTCGCAGCAGCGCGATATTGTCAGTGTCCATGGCGGCTCCTCAGCCCGGGGTGTCAGACAAGGTAATGGGATAGGTCGTCGCCTGGAGCGGAAAGTTGATGTTCCAGGCAGAGCCGAGATCATTGCCGATGTTCCAGTTCACCGGCGGCGCCAGGCTGGCAGCATTGTCGGTCACAGCGTTGCCGCGGCCGATCTGCGTGCTGCCATACGGATAGAAAAACGACACCGCGGCGGACGGATTGGTAATCGGCGCCGCCAGCGTCACCACGACATGCGTGGCATCCACGCGCGCCGCCGCAATGGCGCTGATAACCGTACCCGGCACCGCCACCGAGCCGCCATCCATCACCGCGAACCCCGCGCCATTCGCCGCCTGCAGCGGCACCAGCAGATCATTGCCCGCATCATGCGCGATGGTCAGGATCAGGCTGGTGTTCGACGCCCGGTACACATGCGTGATCCGCGGCCCGCCCGCGAGCGGCAGCCCGCTCGCCGGCACCTGCGCGGCGGGTATGGTGTCGCTCAACCCCATCGCCAGCGCCGCCCGCGCCGCCGCATGCGCGCCGATCCGTCCATAGCGCAGCAGATCCGGCTCGTCGCGATGCTCCGGATCGCCGCCCGAAAACACCCCCGTCGCCGCGTTGTAGGTCGCGTTCAGCGGGTTGGAATCCGCCGTCTGCGCGGCAAACACCACGATGTTGTTCGCCGGGTTCGCCGCCAAATCCGCGACCGACTCCCGCACCATCTGCACACCAGCGCTGGTTTCATACGGAATCGCGTTCCACGCCAGCAGCGGCAAATTCGCCGCGCTGCGCCCCAACAAGCTTCGCGTTAGCCCCAAAAGGCGCAGCACGCTGCTCTTATAAAGCGCCTTGCTGGCATAAGGCATGGTGCTGTCCTGCTCCGACCACGGCCAGACCAGAAACGCGATGTCGCCCTCATCCGCAGCACTCACCACCGCGCTGCTGCCGGTCAGATACGCGCTCAGCGCCGCGAAATCCGGCCCCGCCGCCCAGGTCAAGGGGTCAGACCCATCGCCCGGATTGGTCAGGAACGTGCCGCCCGTGCCGCCGGGCGCAAACAACGGCGGCGAGGAGTTGGAGATTGGATGCCCCGGTATCACCGAATACCGGCTGGGTGAGAGATACGTCCCCGCCAACGCCGAGACATGGCTATACGCCACCGCGCCCAGATACCAGGCCACGCCCTGCGCCAACGCCTGCGGCCCGCCCGCATTGATGAACCAGGCGGCGTTGGATTGCCCCATCACCAGTAGATTCACGCCGCGGCGCGTGCCCAGCGCCCAACGCCCCTGCGCCGCGATCAGCGTGCCGATCTCGCCCGCGCTCAGCACCCGCTCCCACGCCGCCGCCTCATGGAACCAGCATTGCGCCGAACCTTGCACCGTGCCGTCATGCAGCAGCAGCGCTTGCGCCTTGGCGCTCGCCGCCAGCGGGTTTGCCACCCCCGCCGCCACCTGCACGCCATCCAGCCACACATCCACACCGCTGCCCGGCGTATTGCGCAGGATCACCGCATGGCTATGCCGCCGCGCCAGGCTGCCGGAGAGCACCGTCTGGCTCGCCGTGCCGGGGAACAGCGTCAAGTTGCTCCCCTCGGCGCTGTCGGCCTGCAAAATCGTAGCCCCCGCGCCCGCCATGGTATGGAGCAGCGGAACCGGCTGGTTGTTGACGTAATACGTCCCCTGCCGCCAATTCGGCCGCGTCCACACCAGATAGCGCGTCCACGCCACCCCCGAGCCCAGCTCCAGCGCGGGGTGAGACAGCCCCCAATCCGCATCCAGCGTCGGCCCATAATTCACGAGGGCCGCATCCGGCGCGCCCACGGCGCCCAGATACCCATTCACGCGCGGCACCGCCATCGTCGCCGCCGGGCTTGTGTCCGCGGCGATGTGGTAGGGCAACAACCGAACGCCATTGCCTGATTTGTCCTGCACCGCGCCCACCACGCTGTTGCTGGCCAGCAGCGTCGCCCCATTCGCATCCAGCAACCCGCCCGGCAGCCCCGCATCCCACCAGCCGGAAAGCCCGCTGATGGCGGAGGGATAAGGCCCGGCAAACAAGCCCACGGGCGGCGGCGTCCCCGCCGGCATCGGCCCCGTCAGCACGCGCCGGCCCAGCCCGGCAGCCAGTGGCGCGCCGGGTATGTTGAACAGCATGCTCATGGTTCAGCTCACCGCAATGGTGAAGCTGCTCACCGTCGTGTTCGCGCCCGCCGTGGTCTGCACCCACACGTAGTAGCTGCCCGCCGTGGCTGGCGTTGTATAATAGATCGCCCATAGCGAGTTCGAATTGATGACCGAAGCCGCCTGCCAACCCGTGCCCGGCGCCACGGTGTTCGAGGTCGAGAGCGCCACCTGCGTCGCCACGTTCTGCGCTGGCGTAATCGCGCCATTCAGCGGAATCGTGCCGCTACCATGCGTAAAGCTGCCGGTCGGCGCGTTAATGCCATAGGTCAGCCCGTTGCTCGCCGCCGCCACGCTGATCGCGCCGGACACCGCCGTTAGCCCGCTCGCCGGATCCTGCGCCCACACATAATATGTGCCCGCCGCCGCCGAGGTCAGCGCCGCCGAGAAGGTGCCGTTGGCATTCGTAGCCGCCGTCCAGCCCGTGCTCGGCGCCGCGCTGTTTTGCGTCGCCAGCTGCACATTCACCGCATCCGCTACCGGCGCCACGCTGCCAGTCACGGCCAGCGCGGTGCCCGCCGTACCGGTGCTGGGCGCGGTCACGCTCAGCGCCGGCACCACCACACTCACCGCGCCCGAGACCGCCTGCACCGACGTATTCACATCCTGCCGCGCCCACACATACACGGTTCCCGCCGCCGTCGGCGTCAGGCTGGCGGTCCAAATGCCATTATTCGTCACGGTGTTCACCCAAGCAGCGGGCGCCGTGGTCGCAATGGCCGAGAGCCCCACCTGCACCGCGCTGCTGGCCGGAGACACCGTGCCCGTCAGCGCCAACGCGGCATTTACCGCCACGCTCGATGGCACGTTGCCAAGCGTGATCGTCGGCGCCGCCACGGTAAAGCTGTTCGACACGCCCACCACAGCCGCATTGTTGTGGTCGCGCACGCGCACCGTATACGTGCCCGCGGCCAAGCCCGGAATAACCAAGCTGTAAGCGTTCAGCGTGATCACCGGGCTGGGCGCGGCGGTCCAGGTGTTGCCGCCATCGGTCGAATAATCAAGCGCCGTCGGCGCATCGTTGAAGATGCCGCCATTCACGGTGAACGCGGTATTCATCATCGGCGGGCTAATCGAGCCCACCGTAATCGTCGGCGCGTTTGGCACCACGCCGCTCCACCACACCATCGAGCCACCCGAATACGTCAGCCCCAGCAGCTCAGTGGCGGCGCCGGGCGGCAGCACGGCGGTCCCCGAACCCGAGGCGATCCCCGTGCCCATCGTCACCACGCCGGGAGCCAGATTGATCAGCGTGCAGGAAAATCCCGCCCCGATATTGGCGAAATTCGCGGTCAGCGTAATCGGCGCGCTAGCCACCAGCACACGGTTATTATGGTCGGTCGCGTCCAGCACGGTGTTCGCGGTCAGCTCCACCACCTGCGGCATCACGCCCGGCAGCTTGCTCTGCACATAGCTCCACAGTGCGCCGAAATTCTGCACACTCATGGTGTTGCCACCCTGCGCCACCAATAGCTGGTCGCCATCGGCGACCGGCCCCGCCGCAGGCAGCTGATCAATGGTCTGGCCGCCCAGGAACTGCCCATACGGCATCCAGGCCAAAGCCCCGTTCTGCCACAGCGCCACATAATCCGCCGCCCCGACCGAGCTGGCCGACGACCCTGCGGTCGGCCCGGACAGCCCCACCCCGGCTGGTCCGGCCGGACCAGCCGGGCCAACTGGCCCCGCCGCCCCTTGCGGCCCCGCTGGCCCGGCGACGGACGACACCGTCACCCCGATCACGCCATCGCCACTGATCGACACGCCATTGCCCGCCGAAAACAGCCCGCGCAACGCCGTCACCGGCAGCAGGCTAGGCTCGCCATTGGCATTCACCACGAGCTCGTCCGCAAGCGTCATCGCCGCCTGCACGGGAAACCCCGCATGATCACCACCATTGGCGAACAACGCGCCATTGCTCATGGCCAGGCCGGTGCCAAGCGTCACGCTCTCCGGCCCGCCCGCGCCGGTGCTCACCCGCCCGAGCAATTCGCCGGTCGGCACGCTGATCTGCGTCTGCAGCCCCGCAACCACCTGCGACACGGTCGCGGCATAAACCGTCCCGGCCTGCGAAATTGGCAGTAGGTCGCCGCTGCCGACCGACGGCGCGGACGGCAATTGTGCAATCGTTGTCATTCAAAACAACCTTACGTTATTAAATATTGCGCCCGATGCCTCAGGCCACGGCCACCCAGTTGGAAGCATCGGTGCCCGCCTGCTTCACCCAAAACGTGCCGCCCGCGCCGCCATTCAGGTTCCTGAAGGTCGAGCCAGGCGGCGCCGCCACCGCGTTCAGCGGCGAGCCCCGGCCAATCAGCTCCACCGCACCGGTCGGTTCCGTATCAGAGATGATCCGGACCATGCCGCCCCCCGCCGGATGCAGCGAAATATCACCCGCGCGTGTCTTCAGCGTCACGCTGCCATCGCCATTGGGCGAAACATAATCACTCTGCGAAAACCGCGCGGCGCGCCAGCCGTCCCCCGTGCCCAGCCAATCGATCGTTGCCCCCGCGGGCACGGTGATCGGCGCCCCCGTCCAATTGCTCTGCGTCGGCGAAGATCCGGTTGTGGCAAACGTCGCCGCCGCCAGGCAATCAATCGCCAACTCCTTATTGTTCCAGGCTGGCAGCCCCACCTGCACGTTCGCCGTGGCGCCCGTGCCATCGCCCGTGATGGTCGCGGTCGTGCCCGCACCGTAGCCCGTGCCGAAACTGGTCATCTGAATGCCGATCACCGCCCCGCCCGACACCCACACCGTGCCAGCCGCCCCGGTGCCCGTGCCCGAGAACGCCACCGTCGCGGTCGTATACCCCGAGCCGCCATTGGCCACTTTCGCAAAAGTGATCTGCCCAGCCGCCGCCGCCGCCTGGGTCGTCACGATACTGGCGATTGGCGCGCTGGCCTGCGCAATCGTCACCACATCCGCGATATCCGGGATCTTCAGCGTATACACCCCGTTCACCGTCGCCGGATTCACCGCCCAGCGCTTGGTATAGTTCAACAGGTTGCGCCTGATCGTGATCGAATCCGTGTAAGCCGAGATCGCATTAGCCAGGTTCGCCCCCGGCTGGCCGACGATGATATTATCCTCCACCACCACGTTCTGCGCGCCGTCACGGATCACAATGCCCGACACATTGCCGCTGTAATTAATCCAGTTGCCGACAATCGACAGCCCCGTGCAGGCCAAACCAAAATTATCCCCAGCGCCGTTAGACTCCACATTCTGCACCGCGATCGAAGATCCCGTGCAATCCTGGATAAAATTCGCCCGCGCGGTGCAATACTGCCCGCCGCCGATATTCAGCCCGATCAGCGCGCCGTTGATATAGTTGTTATCCACCTCGGTATAAATCGAGCCGCCGCAATCAATGCCAAAAGCCGAAGCGCCGCTGATCATGTTGCCGGTGATCTTGCAATATCCGGTATCGCACAAAATCCCCGCGCCGCTCATCGCGATCGAGCTGTTATTGGTGCACAGATTGCCAGAGACCAGAATATTCCGGCCCGAGATAAAAATCCCGTACCGCACATTCGAATAGCAATTATTGCTGGCGACCACAGCATCCAGCACATCGGGGTTGGCGTTGCCATAAACAAATGGCTGCACCCTGATGTTGTTGGCGATAAAATTGCCCACCAGAATGCCGACATTATTATTCCAGCATGTGTTGCTGACGATCTGTAGCTCGCGGATCTTGAGAACGAAATTCGGATCCTCGCTATCCACATGGATGCCATTCACGCCATTGTCATGCGCACGGCAATTCGTCACACTCAACGCGTCCAGCGCATAGGCGTAGAAACCATGCACCGCATTGCCAGTAAACTCGCAATTATCCACATGGTGCTGCGTCACCGCCGGATCATTTGCCAGATAGGTCAGGCCGCTGCCATTGCTGGCGCCCTTCATGTTGCGGAACACACAGCGCGTCATCAGCGATTTCGTGCACCCGGCCTGCACCGCAACGCCCATGGTGTCATTCGTCACTGCCGCATTGCCATCAAAGATGATACCGTCAGCGAAAAAATTCGCCGCCGAAACGCTTATCCACGCCGCCGTCGTGGCCGTGCCCGCCTTGCTCTGCCCCGGACGGGTGAGCACCGTCATCCCCGGCACGCCGAGCAGCGTGCAACTCGTGCCGGCCATGTCGCACTCCCCGGCAATGGCATAGGTCTTCGGGCCGAAGCGCACCGGCGCGCCGCTGGCAATCGCGGCCAGCAGCGCCGCGCTATCATCGGTCACCCCGTCGCCCTTGGCGCCGAAATCCTCGATCGACACCGCATTGGCCGCCAGCGCCGCAATCGTCCGCGCCGTGTTCGCGCCGCTGGCCGTGGCCGTCAGCGCCCCGCCCGGGATACCCGGCAGCCCACCCAAACCCGCCATGAAATTAGCATAGGAGACGCCGACATTCGCCCCGCCCTGGCCAAGCGGCACGATATCGGCGGCCCCCGGCGTCGCCCCCGCCGCGAGCTGCGGAATCACGAACGGCGGCGCCGTGGCCGATAATGTCGTGCCCGAGACAGCAAGATTCGCCCCGATCGTGATCGCCGATGGAGCCGCCGTGCCCGTCGTCACATTGCCCAACAGCGTGTTGGCCGGCAGTGACAATGCCGGCTGCGTCCCGGCGATCATCTGCCCACGCGTGGCCGAGAGCGTCTGCCCGTTCTGATAAATCGCGATCTCGTCGCTGTCCGACACCGACGCCGCGGGCGGTAATTGTGCAATCGTGGTCATGCAATATCCTCAGTTCGTGGTGATCGGCAGACCCGCGGGCCCCGTAAGAGCCTGGCCACTTGGTATCTGCAACGCGTCCACCGCCACCGGCGCGGTCGAGAGCGCCTGCACCGGCAGAGCGATGCTGCGGACCAGCGCCCGCCCGCCCGCGGTGGTTACGCTCACCGTCACCGTATAGAGCGTCCCGGCCTGCCCGCCGGTCAGCCACATCACCGCCCGCGCGCCATCCGCCGCCGCCGAGGCCAATGTCAGATCGCCTGGGTTACCGGGGCTGATGCCGACATCCAGCGTCGCGATCGTATCACCGGGATTCGCCGCCAGCGCCGGCGCGATATCAAAAACATAATCCAGCGTGTCGCCGGGGTCCTTCACCGGCCAAGCCAGCGCCAGGGGCGGCGCCACCACCGCCCCGCGCGGCGTCGGCACGAACCCATCAATCTGCACATAGCGCGCGTTGGAGGGGCGCCATAAATGGTTTGCAACCGTGGGCATTCCGCTCTCCCGTTAATATTCCACAATCACGACGCCGGCGGCGCCCGCCCCGCCCGGCGAGCCCACGGGGGTGCCGCTGGTGGTCATCCCGCCACCACCACCGCCGCCGCCATAGCTGTGGCCGCTGAAGCCCGACAGCGGCCCGCTCGCCCCACGCCCATTGCCTGGCCCGCCTCCATCGCCACCATGCGAACCCGCCACGATCGCATCCGAGCCGTCGGAGCCGGTCATGTTCAGCTGCCCGCCCGACGCTGTGCCGCCAGCGCCACCGGCATTGGAGAAGTTCGCCGCCGTGCCGCCATTGCCGCCCACGCCGCCACTGGCCGACATATAGCCGCCAAAGCTCGACGTCCCGCCCGTGTTGCCATTCTGCGGGCCGGTCGGCGCGGCGCCACCCGCGCCCACGGTCACCGCAATCACCTGCCCCGGCGTGAGCCCGGTCACGATGCCCTTGGCCCGCCCGCCCGCGCCGCCGCCGCCGCTCGGCATGGTGCTGTGATACCCGCCCGAGCCACCACCGCCGATCACGGTCACTTTCACCGTGCTCACGCCATTCGGCACCACGAAATTGCCTGACTGCGTGAACACCTGCATGTTCGCAAACCCAGGCCGCAGCGCGGGCAGCTTATAAGCCAGAAATGGCGCACCCGGCAGCGTGGCGATATTGGCGGCGGCAATCGCCGTCTGTCCATAATTCACCGTCACCACATACAGCCCCACCCAACCGCTATCCACAGCGGGCGTGGTCTGCGTTCCGGCCGAGGCCGCGGCGCCTGGCTTCACCTGCAACTGCACGCGCTGCACGCGCTGGGTGTTCTGCGCGGTGCCCGCATTATTCGGCCCCGAATAAGGCTGGCCCGGATTCGCCGCGTTCACATAAGGCAGCACCACCGCCGCCGTATCGGTCTCCGCAAACGCCGCCTCGATCAGGTAATTGATGGCCTGCCCCGAGTTCGCCGGCACCGCCAGCATGAAATTCGTTGCCTGCAAGTTGATGCCGGTCTTCACAATCTGGTCGGTCACGTCGGCCGCCAGCGAGCCATAGGCCGTGGCGTCCAGCGGCGAGAGCTGCGTGATACTGCCCGGCCCCACCACCACGGTCATCGAGGCGGGCGATGTCGGCGTACAAGCCAGCCCATCCACCACCGTGTTGCTGCCCAGCGTCGCCGCAGTCAGCGCCGCGAGGCCGATCATCGCGTTGCGGTTCGGGTAAAGTATATCCGTATCCAGCGGGATGCTCCCGGGATAGACAATATTACGATCCATAAACGGTCCTCAGTTGGAAATATGCGTCCAGGCGATGCAGGCGACGGGAATCACCGCCGCGATGCTGGCGTAAATCTCATCGTCGCCGATATTCCCGGCGAACTCCTCGGTAGTGGCATAGGCAAGCAGCCCGGCGCCATACCCGCCGGGCCCCTCATTGTAGCCGCCCGCATTGCTGATCGGCAGGTCATTCGGCCGATATGCGGTGACGAAAAACTGATACGGCAGATTCATGCTGCCATATCCACCCATCGCGTTATAACCGAGATTCACATTATAGCCGCCCGTATCCCCGGCATTCAGCGGCTCAAAAATTTTCGGAATCCGCCCAGTCAATGTCTGCAACGCCTGCGCCAGCCCGGCGCGCGTCGCCCTCGGCGCCACCAAGTTGGCGCGCAGCCGGGCGCTATACGCTGCGTCCGCCTCCCCCACGCGCCGTGGCAGATTGCCGCCAAAAAAATCCTGCGCCGCGATGTCGAGAAACACCCCGCTCGCCGTGGCCAGCCGGGCCAGCCCCTTCACTTGCCCGAGCAGCCCATACAGCCCGCTCCAGGACGAGGCCAACCCGCCCAGCAGCGCATCCAGCACCGGCGAGGCGCTGTCCGAAAACCACCGCCCCGGCAGCACCTGCTTCAGCCGGGCCAGCATATCGCTCGTATCGCCAATCATCTCAGGCCACCGTCACCGTGCCAGCGCGCACCGCGCCGAATAGCGGCGGCACCAAATCCACCGCGCCGCCGTTCAGCAACAAGGTGGAGATGTTCGTCACAGCACCCGAGGCGTCATAAGCCAGCTGCGCCAGCCGCGTGTAGCTCAACGTTGCCCCCACCGGCAGCGCGGCAATATAGTTTTCAAGCGCCGCCGCCACGCGCGCGATCGCTGCCGCATGCACTGCGGAATTGGCCGTCACCAGCGTCAGCGCCACATTCGCCGGCACCACCACCGGCCCTTGCACCGCAAAACTGCTGCCCACCGGGCGCACCGCGTTCACCGCCTGCTGCACCGTAGCCAGCAGGCTGGCCGGCGGATTACCAGTGCCGTCATCCACCGTCACCACAAAATGCCCCATCTGCGTGGCCCCGGCCTGATTGATGTTTTCGGTGATGACGAAGCTCAACCCCTGCTGAATGGCCGCAATCGCGCTGCCGATCGCCTGCGCCGTCGCCCGACTCAAACTCGCCAGATAATTGCCAAACCTGGCACGGAACGCGGCGTCGCTCTCCGCATCCATGCCGCCGGTCAAGGCCAGCGCATTGCTCACAACGTCCACCCCGGCAATCGCGCTGTTCACCACAGAAATCGCGTCCGGCTGCACATTCCCCGCGCTACCCGGCACCAGCGCCGCCACGGTCGCGGTCACGCTGGCGATCCCCGCCGCCAACTGATAACCATTGTTCGCGGCGCTATACGCGGCATTGCCCGCATCCGCCACCACAACGAAACCCTGCCCATTGCCAACAGCAGAAACCTGCGTGCCCACCGGCACCAGCGCCGCCACGCTGGGTGTGAAGCGCGAAAACGTCACCTGCCCGCTCGCCGCCACCGCAGGCAGCCGCGTGAAGCCAAAATCCGCGCCAAAACTGTCACAATCAGCGCCCGTGCTGGTCGCCAGCCTGGTGGTCGCCAACACCTGCACGATCAGCCATTGAAGCCACAGCGCTACCGACGCGTTGGCCTCCAAAATCGCGCGCAGCACCGAGCCCACGGTCAAATCCAGCAGGCTTGCCGCCGCGCCCTGCACGGCAGCCGCCATCCCCTCCACCAGCGTGGAGAAATTCTGAAGCGTTAATTTCATTTGATCCTACAGCGAAAACGTAAGTGCCGAGGTTTCGCCCGCCGCCGCATCCGTATAGTTCAGCGACAGATTCACCGTTCCATCCGCCTGCGCCGCCACGGTCACGCGCGGCGCCGGGCTGGCCGCCACCGCGGCTTCGCGCAAGACCTGTGTGCGCGCCACCCCTGCGATCGCCGCCGGCGCGCCAGGCTGCCCGACATACTGCCCAAGTCCGGCGCCATAACTGAGCTGCCAGATGTAATCTCCAGGGTTGGTCAATAACCGCCGCAGCACACGCTGCTGCGTCAGCGCCGCGCCGTCACTCAGCAACAAATCCCCGGTGGGCCCCACCGCCAAGTCACCGCCAAACTGCAAGGCTAGATCTGCCATTATACAATCTCCGACGGTCCACCCGTCATTCCGCCCGTCGCATCCGCGTGCTGGTGCTGGTCATAGGCCGTGCGCAGCGCCGCCAGCGTGCCATGGGCGCCGTTCTGGTCCGAGATATTCCCGCTCACCACCAAATCGCCTGCAATCCTCACCGTGCTCGCCTGCAACGCGATCGTGCCGTCATTCAGCAGCTTCACGAAACTGCCGCTCTGGTGACGCAGCCACAGCTCTCCAGCCGGGGCCGGCATCGGCGCATCCACCGCCGACCACACCGCCCCCAGCACCACGCCATGCTCCGCGTCGCCTTCCTGCGCCACCACCAGCACTTGCGCGCCGGGCGTCAACGGCGCCGCAAACCCCCATCCCGCCCCCACCCAGGGCGAGATCACCGGCAACCATCCGGTCAGCACGTTCTCCGGCTGGATCAGCACCCGCGCCGCATAGGCATTCGGATCAAAGCTCGACACCAGCCCGAACCGCGCCACACCGCCCTGGCCATCCAGCCCGGCGGCCTTCGCCTTCACCATGTTCCAGAACTGATCCATGCGCCTTCCTAATTCACGGCATAGGCCGTCACCTGCTGTTCAAATCCGCGCGCCTCAATCAGCCGCCGCGTTACCCCCGCCACTGCATAGCTCTGGTCGAGTGCCGATCCGGTCCCCGCGAGCGCCAGCGTCATGCCCGGCCGCAACGTCACGTCGCCAGGCATGGTGGCGCTCATCACCACTTGGTGCTGCCCCAGCGCCGCCAATTGCGCCGCCGCCGCCGCCGTCGCCTGCGCGGCGGTCAGATTCGGCCGCACCAGCGTCGTGCCCGCTCCCGTACCCTGGCTTTGCGACACCACCGCCTTGTTGCGGCTGTTCCACGATTTTACCGTCACCGCCCCCGGCAACACATTGATCACGTCGAACGTGAGCGCCGAGAAATTCGCCGGCGTCACCAGCATCGGCACGCCCTGCGGCCAGGGGCCGAAATTCAGCACCTCGCCACTCACCCAGGCGGCAAACCCCTCCGTCTGCGCCAGTTGCACCAGCAGGCCCCATTCCGTGGTGCTGCGCGCATGCAGGGCGAGCGCGCTACGCGCATGGTCCAGCTCATAATACTGGCCCACCGGCGTCGAGGTGGCAGTCACATTCGCCGCCAACCCGTGCCGCCCCGCCAGCGTTTCCGCAATCTCGCTCGCCGTCTGATTGGCAAAGGTCTCGGCTATTTCGGCATCAATCAGTCGCGCCGCGAGATCCCGCCCCGCCAGCACCACCTCATTCCGCGCCACATCAAGCCGCACATGATCCAGTTGCCCGACCAGAAGCGGTACAAAACCAACGCCATCCGCCGCCACCTCCAGCGTTACATCCTGCTTGCCCAGCGCGGCGAAATAGCCAATCTGCCCGGCCAGCGCGCAGATCACGCTGAATCGATCCGCCGCGAAATAGCCCACCGACTCCACTTCCACCGCCACCACGCCCGCCACTGGCATCCCGCCAATGCTAAGCCGCACAAGCGGCGTCTCAGCTGACAACGCCACCTCCCGCCGCCGAATCGACAGGCGGAATCACCAGCGTCATCACCCCGCTTAACACCGGATCAGACAATTGATTCGCCTGCGCGATCCTGATCCACTGCGTCGCGTCATTCAGATATTTCGCCGCCAGCGCGAATAAATTGCCACCGGCGACCACCACGATCCTATTCGTCATGCCGCTGCCATTCCCAGATTCACCACCGCCCGGTTGACATAGCCGCGCAGAGCCCCCGCTGCCGCGAGCTGCGCCGCACCGGCATTCATCCCGTTAATAACGCTAACAGCGTCACCCGCATCGCTCGTCCGATCCAACACCCAGGCGCCGCCAATCACCACGGCGCCGGCATCGCTCATAACGCTTTCCACCGCCGCCTGCGCCGCCGCATATCCGGTCACACTCCCCGTTCCCAGCCCCAGCAGCGACACACCAGCCTGCGCCGCAAACCCACCCGCCGTCCCCAGATCCGCCGCCACCAGCGACGCCACCGGCGCCACCACCGCACTCATCTCGTCGTTAACAACAATGCAGACAATTTCGAACGGAATCAAATTCGCCTTGCGGTATTCAGCGGCAAAACGCTGCACGATCACTTGATAGGCAAAACTGTCCCACACCAGCGGCAGCGTCGCCCCCGCCGCCCGCGCCGCGTCCAACAACTGCGCCCGCGCCGCCGCATCCCCCCCGAGAAGATACCCGAGAAGGTGATCACCCCCTCATCCACACCCAGCACCTGCACCGCCCGGCCGCCGCCAAGCAGTTCCTGCACCGCCACCCTCTGCCGACCGCCGAAACCGATCGCCTCCGGCACCTCCATGTCGCGGAAGGCGACACCGCCCAGCGTCAAAGTCACCTTGCTCATCGCGCTACCTTCTCTACCGCCTCAACTTTCGGTCCAGCGCAGGCTATGCCAGTCGAAATTCAAACCAGCCATGGTGCCAAACACAACCACATGCGCGATGCGCTCGGCATCATCAAGGCCGAACGCCACCTCATACGGCACCCCGCAACTGACAAGATACAAACAATCCACCAGCCCGGGGTGCCGGCTCAGTTTCCCGCTTCAGCCACCACGTCGCGCCCGGCTTCGGCGGTGAGATACGCGCCCACTGCCTCCACACCGTCCTCGCCAAGCCGTTCCAGCGCCGCCTCAATCCCCGCCTCATTGGCCGGAAACGGCACTGGAACATCGTCAATCATGGCGACGCTGGCGGCGAGTTTCGCCAAGCCATAATAGGCCCGGTTCTCCGAAAGCTCCGGCCCCAGCGCCTTGAACAAGCGCAGCTGGTCCACGATGCCGACCCGCCGCAGCCCGATCCGCCGCCCCACCTTATCCGTGACGTCCCCGTCCATCACACCCGCTTCCGGCTGGAGGCGAAAAAATCGAGCCTCTGCGTCACCGCCGCGTCACCGCGATATGCCCCCGCCGAGGTCAGCTTGAACACAACGCCGCTGAACTGATAAGTCGATACCGACCCGTCGGTTTCATTAACATATTGATACAGCGCGCCGCCCTGGATGCTCTGCCCGGCGAGATAAGCCTGCTCGATCTGCGCGATGAAGTCATCCACCGCCGATGAACCGCGGTCCAAACTGAAACTTCCGCTCCAGCCCTTTGGCAGTTCCGCGCCGAGCTGCACGCCATCCAGCCGGTCCACCCTCACCGTGGCAGTCATCTGCTGCGCCTCAAATCCGGTCACATGCGCCAGATCCACCCGCCCAAACGGCCCCATCACCACGAGCTGGCAATCGCTGCCAACCGTGAATGTATTATACGGCATCTTTCTGCATCCTCACTCAGTTGGTGACGGAAACGGTCTGTGCGCTCACCTGCACCGTCTGCCCGCCCTGCACATTCACGATGAATTTCTCATTGATCGCCTGGTAGCGCACCTGCACATCCGCCTGCACATAGCCCAGCGCCGTGCGGCTCGCCGGATTATTGCTGGCATCGCACACCACGGCAAAAGGCAGGCTGCCATCGGCGCTGCCCAGCAGCCCCTGCGCGAGCAATCCATTCAAGAATGCCAAGAGCGTACCACGTATATTCTGGAACAGCGTGGCGTTCACCACCCGCCCCACATACTGCCCCATACCGGCCGACAGCGTCGCGGCGATGTAATTGGTCAGGCGCGTATAATTATCGCCATTGACCGCCGCGTTCGACGACGAATTATGCCCGCCGCGCACCCCCCAATACGCGCCGCCCGGCTGCGGATTGGCGATCACGTCAACCCCCGCCCCCAGCAGCACGGCGAGATCCGCGCTCGCATAGGTCGTCACCGTACCACCGCCCGGCTGGCCCGATTTCTGCGTCCCGATCACGCCATAAAGCGGTTTGTTCAGCGAGGATTGTTCCGGTGAGAGATTCGCCAACCGCCCCGCTACAAACCCTTGCGGCGACACCAGCCGCGTCATCGCATTGGCCTGGTCAAACCAATATACCCAGTCGCCAAACATCAGCTTCGCGGCATAGCTGTCGATCCCCGCCTGCGCCTTCACCTTCACCGCGTTGGCGATGGTGTCGCCCGCCGGTCCGGTCAGAATCATATACACGCTCTCCGACAAGCCGAATTGCGTCTGCACACTCCACTGCGTCGAGTTATCCGCATCCGCCAGCAGCGCGATTGCACAGCCCTGCCCACGCAGCGCATACATGCCCGCGCGCGGCAGCGCATCGCTGCCGACCAGCATGGCGGCATTCACCCCCGTCGCGCCATCCAGGCCCGGATTCCCGGAAGCGAACAGAAACACCCCGGCCACCGGCGTGGCAGTGCCGCCCAACCCGCCCGCCACCACCAGCTGCGACGGCCCGCGCAGCGCGCCATTGCCATTGTTCACGGCGTTGGCGAGATTGGTCCAAAACGCAAGACCAGTCCCGGTGATATTGTCAAAAATCTCGGGGCTCAGCCCAGGCATGGCGATGGTCAGCCGCCAGCTATTCGCCGCCGATCCCGGCGAAAAGGTCAGGCTCAACCGGTTGCCAAGGCTGCCCGTATACATGGCGGTAAACGTGATCGCGCCCAGCACGCCCAGCGACGCCGCGGTATCCGTCCCATCGGTCACGCGCACGCATCGGAAATTCGCCGCCCCCTGCTGCACGGCGGTCGCCACCTGCGTTCCCATGTCATATTTGCGCGCCATCACCGGGCCGAAGCTCGCGGCATAATCGCTCATGCTGCCAATAATCGTCGGCTCACCCACCGGCCCCCAGCTCGCGGTGCCGACCACGCCCATCACATCCGTCGGCACGCCATTCATCAACAAAGACTGCGGCGGCACGATCTGCACATAAAGGTCGGGAACAATCAGCGCGGTGGTGTTCAGCGCGCCCTGCTGCACAATCGGCATGGTCAGCCCCCCTTCGCCATCACGCGCACAACAAAACCGGCCTCATTCCCCGCCAGAATCGTCTTCACCGCCGCCGCATCGGTAATCAGCTCACCCCGCTGATACCCGGCAAAGGGCTTCAGCACCACCAAATGAAATGTCATGTTTTCCCTCAACTCTGAAAATTGCCGAGCACAACCGCATCCGCGCTCGCCGTCACCGTGCCGAACAGCATCGCCGGCGCCATCTGCGCCAGCGTGGTCGGATACTCCACCGCATAGATCACCTCGCGCCGGAACAGGCTGGTCTCCGCCCCGCCATCCTGCGTCGCCGTCCCCGCGAAATTCATATGCCCAAACGAGCCATCGGCCATCGGAATGAATTTCAGCGCGCCCAGCGCTTCATCGATCACCGGCGCCACGGCATCGCGCATCACAGGATCAGCGCACCACATGGTCACGCCAAACTCCTGCACTTGCCGCCTGATCTCCTGCAACGCCCCCGCCCCGGCCACGACACGCGCGTCAAAACGCCGCGCCGCCGGCACACTCAATCCCGACCCGGCATAATTCACGATCCACCCCGCCGTTCGGATCAGCGCCGCCAGATTGCTCGCCACCGTTGCCGGGCTGTCGCTGGCCTGCACGGCGTAGGCAAAGCTCTGCTCATTCACGAGCACCCCCGCGAGCTGCCCCACCGCGCACCCCCCCGCGAAGCTGGCGCTCACGCCCTGCACGATCACGTCCAGCACCTGCGCCACCGGCTTCACCTCCCGCCATTGGCGCGGATACCGCGTCACATTGCGTACCGCGGCCGCCGCCGGCGCAATCGAAACATGCACGATTCCGCGGGCAAGATCCTCATCTAGCGCCGGCGCGTTCGGATAGCCCCGATACACCTTGCACACGGCCCCCACCGCGCTCAGCGCGGCGGTGCCATTCGGATACAGCGCATTGGCGATCAGCGCCGCCAGCGCATTTTCCACATCCGCCTGATCCGCCATCAGCTCACCGCCTGCACCAAGGACAACCGCCACACCGCGCCCACACGCTCCACCGCCGTCAGCACAAAGCGTCCGCCCTGCTCATCCACCAGAACATCGTCAACGCCCGGCTGCACGCCTTCAGCAACCGGCAGCAGGGCGGTGAAGCCCGGCAGCCGCGCATCATCCGGCAGCCCTGCCTTGGCCCGCTCCGCGCCGCCCCCGGCCAGCACGCTCGCCGGAAACCCCCGCACCAGCACGGCCTCGGTCGCCCGCACCGCCGCGCCATACGGGTTCAGCCCCGCCAGCACTGGCGCCGCGGGCCGCGCCAGCGTCACCACCGCATTGGTCATCACCACCAGCATCGGCTTCGGCGGCTCGATCTGCGCGACAAACGCCACCCCCTCCGGCCCGGCCAGATAATCGCCGGGCCGGAGATAGCTCCAATCCGCCCAGGCCTGCCGGAAGGGCACGCCAAACCCGCCCGGCGCGCTCACCCCGCCCCCGGGCAGCACATAGGCCACAGCCAAGCGCAGAAACCGCCTGGCGGGGTCAAGCGGCCCCTCCGGCCCGTCCGGGCGGAACGCGTCATGCACAAAGCCCAGGCGCCGCGCCGCGCAGCCCGCCCCATAGGCCAGGCGGTCAGCCAGCTTCACCCCATCCATGCTCACACCACCAGCGTCACGCCGGCCTGGCCCAGCGCCGGGCCCGGCGGCACCCCCAGAAATCCGCACAACCGCCGCCGCCAGCTATCGAACAGCGCCTCGCGGTCCTTCAGCTCGTTGGCATTATGCGTCCACGCGGCCGCGCTCTCGGTGTCCAGGTTGTCCGAGATGCGCGGAATCGCCGCCTCGATCGTCCCCAGCGTCGTCACATATTGCAGCGCGACGGCGCTCTCCGCCGGGGCGAGGTTGTTCAGCCGGTATTCCAGCGTCCCATAGGCCTGGAAGAACCGCCACGAGCTGAACCCCGCCGCCCCCGCGCCATAAGCCGGATACCCGCAATAGCGGCGGATCTCGGCCTTCTGGGCGTCGGTAAATCCGGCCGCCACAGTGCCGGACATCTCAGTACGTATCCCCGTCGCCGAGCGTGAAATACACGCTCCCGGTGCCGCTGCTCAGCACCACCGAGGCCGTGTTCACAAACGGCCCCGCATCCACCAGCATCCGGCTCCCCGGCGGCACCGGGGTGTCAGATGTGGTGGCGGTCAGTCCCGCCGCCATGCCGAGGCGGAAAAACGCGATCGCGCCCGACGCGTTATACACCAGCAGCGCGCCCCCGCCGCCGGCCAGCGCCACATTGGCCGCGGTGGTGGAGGCCGCGGCCGCCACCGTCCCCGCGGGCCGGAAAGGCTGGTTTGCACCCGTGGACATCCCCGCCCCCTTAACCGATATGCTCGATCATCACGGCGCGCTTGTAATTCGCGTTGGTCGCCGTCGGCACGGTGTTCGGGGTCGTGGTGGTGTCCGAGGGCGCACAGAACCCGCCAATCCAATACCAGGATTGCGCGATAATCTGCTGCAGCCGGTCGATCGGCTCGCGCGTCACCATCGCCACGCCGTCAATCACCTGCACCAGGCTATCCTTCGGCGCCACATCGCTATCGGCCATTCCGGCGAAATCGCCCTCGATCAGCGCGCCCTGCCCACACACGATCGGGCGGCGCACATACAGCCCGGTGATGCTGGGATGGCCCTGCACATACGCCTCGGTGGTGGTAATGAAGCGCAGGCCCAGGAAGTCGCTTACCATGCCCTGGCGGAACACCGGGTTGGCCGAGGTGCTGCCCTGGAAGAGCTGCTTGAAATCAGGGTCCGAAAACAGCTGCCGGGCGGAAACCGGATCGAGATAGCAATTATACAGGCCATCCACCAGCGGCACCGCATTGCGCCGCAACAGCGCCACCGCGTCGAGCAGGTTCGCCATGGTCAGCATGTCGGTGGCTTGCAGCGCGGCGGTGGTCTTGCGTTGCGCCGGGCGCACGATGGCGCTGGCGGTGGCGGCCTGCACGGCATTGCCCGCGGTGCCATCGGCCACCGTCACATTGCCCGAAAACAGCAACTGCCCCGAAATGCCATTCGGCGCGGTGGACACATTGGTCGCATCCACGGTCACGCCCACCACGTTGTAAAGGTTGGCCCCCACCGTCACGGTGAGCGGATAAGTCGACGACACCGCCTGCTGCACGCCATTCACAAACACGGTCTGGAAGCCGCGGATATCATCCACCGACACCGCCGCCCCGGCGCTGCTCAACGTCGTGTTCACCCGCGTATTACCGCCGAAATACGGCGCAAACAGCGCATTTCGCGCCAGCTCATCCAGGCTGCGCGCGGCCTGCTCGCCATTGATCGCGGCGTTCTGCAAAAACTGCGACGCGATGCCGACACGGCTGGTCACCATGTTCAAATCCTGCGTCGCCGCATAGAAATTCAGCGAGATCGTATACTGCTCCACGCCCCAATTGGCGGCGGTCAGACCATTATCCAGATTGGTGTTGGTCGCGGCGGCGAGCGGCGTGGTCACGCTCGGCTTCAGCCCGGCGCGGGTCTTGGTCAGCGTCTCACCAATACCCACGGCAAATTCCTCGCGGTCGGCAACCAGCCGGTACCCAAGGCGCGATGTCAGCGCCGTCTCAAACTCGCGCTCAAGAAAACCCTGCTGAATGATCGGCTGCAGCACAGCCGGGAAATTCTGAATCCCCATCTTTTACCCATTCCTCTGTTAAGACACGACTCACCCGCGGCCAGCGGAAGTCCTTCCGCAACCGGCCTTTCAGGCGCAAATTGTAACGACACCCTCAGCGGCGGCGGATCAGCGCCGCGCGCGCGCTCAGCCATTCCTCATGGCTCAGTTCATTGGCGTGGCGCGTGCGCGGCGGCTCCGGCCTTGGCGGATTCGCCGCGGCGGAAGACGACGCCCCCGCCCCAAACAGCCACGGCTTCTCGCGCTTCATCCGCGCCAAAACACTGGCCGCGTCCTCCACCTCGCCGCTCTGGGTCACCCGCAAGCTGGCCGGATCGATCAGCTTGAGTCCATCCAGATCGATCATCCCGGCCCTCACCGCCTCCGCCTTCAGCTCCGCCTGCGCCAGCCGCCGCGCCATCTCCGCCTGCATCTGGCTCAGCGCCGCCTCCGCGCTTTCCGCGCGCGCGCGCCACTCCTCGGTATTTTCGCTGTCCTCAGTCATTGCGCATCCTGGTCAATGGCTTCCAACTCCGCCTCCACATCCGTAATCCCATGCGCCGCCGCCACGCTCTTCACCGCCGTCTCGCGCGAGAGCTGCCCCGCATTCACCAGCGTCGAGATCGCCTGCGCCTCCTTCAGCCGGTCATCCGCCGAGAGCGGATACCAGCGCGGCCAGCGCAGCTTCAGCCGCTGCGTGCCATCCAGCGCCCCAACCCGCTGCCCCATCACCACCAGCGGAAATATCTGCGACGCCCGCACCACCATCTTCAGCAACGGCAAAATCCCGCCCTCGCCGTAAGCAATGCGCAAATTATCCGCGAGCCAGATCAACCCCTGATTCATCAACTCCAGCGCCCGGCCCGATTGCGCCGCCGTCAGCCGGTCGGCGCTGGCGCGGTTGCCATGCACGCTCTCCAGCGCAAACTCCCGCAGTGTCCGCACATAAGAGATCACCGCCTCCGCCGCCGTGCCGCCAATCTCCAGCAGCTTGGCATCGCCCTTTTCCGAAACCACCAGCGCGTTCCCAGCCCCTTTCACGATCTCGGTATCGCTGGTGGCCGGCTCCTTGATCAGCAGCGTCGGATCCGAGCTATATTTCAGCCCCCGCCCCGCCTGGCTCAACTGGTAATCGATCTCGATATTCGTATCGATCGCAGTCCGGAAGGTGCACGCCCCATCCACCCCCTCGCCACCAGGCAGATTACGGATCCACACCACCGGCACAAAGCCGAGGCCATGCGTCACGCTGCGCTGCTCATCCTTCACCGGCCCGCCAAGCGGATCATTCACCGCCCATGGCAGATACCAGGTCTCCGCCTCGGCATCCCAAATCCGCTGGAACCAATACATGCCCTGCGGATCGATATTTTCATAACCCTGCGCCGCCAGATCCGCGCCGCTCACCTTATAGCGTTCGCTCACCCGCTCCAGCGTATCCGGTGCCACCGCGCTCCACACCGGCGTCAGATACAAGCTCTCCAACGCCGAGAAGAACACCCGCCCCTGCAGCACCCGGAACAGCAGCGCCACCGAGCCGACCGAGCCCTTGATCGCGGCATCGATCATCACCTCGTTCAGCCGTGTCTCCGCGATCACATCCTGCAAACAGCGCACCAGCGCCGGATCATCCGCATCGATGGCCGGAAAATGCCCCGCGCTGAACAGCAGCGCCACCGAATCTTCCACCACCACCCGGCACAGCCCATAGCGCACCGAGGGCCGGCGCAGCCGCAACGGTATATATTCACCCGCCGTATTGCGCTCTTCATGGAATTGATAAGGCAGATTGTCATACAACGTGCCATCCAGTACCCGGCGCAATATATCCAGCTTCGCCACGCGTGGCGGCAGGCTCGTATCCGCCTGGATCGTGCCGCAAATCGTTTCAAACATGCAGTTCTCTTCGGTTAGATCTTCACCGTTGCATCAGCGGCAGATGCAGCCGCCGCGCTGGCTGCCCGGCCATCGTCGCCAGCGAGTTCACCGCGCGCGAGAGCGCATCCACCTGGTCATCCTTCCCCGCGTGCGGAAACGCCCGCAGCTCCGCCAGCAACGCATCATTCCAAGGCGCCGCCACCATCGCCAAATTCCCGGCATCCATCTGCGTCGCCGCCGGCATCGCCCGAATCGTCTTCGCATCCCGCTCCGGGCTCGCCATCACCTTGTAGCCCGCCAAGCTTCGTGTCAGCATGGCAATCTGCGCCGCCCCCGCTTGGCCGGGGTCCTGCGGCAGCGCGATCACCGTGCCCGGCCCATCCAGCCGCGCCATCTCGATAATCTTCGCCTCCACCTGCGCCGGGGCCGCCTGCAGCCGCGCCACATCCAATACCACCAGCAGATTCTCGGCGGTCACGCCCAGCTTCAACCCCACCGTATAATCCGGCGCCTTCCCGGCCGAAGCCGCGCTCGCCGCCAGATCCCATCCGCGCATCACCTGGCGCAGCGGCGGCGCCTCGGGCAAAATCCGCACCCGCGCGGCGTTAAAAAACGCCGCGTCCGGCGGCAGCGGCGCCTGCTGATACATTGCCGCAAATGCCCGCTCGCCCACTTCCCGGCGCCGCCGCTCCAATTCCGCGCGCCCTTGCCATTCCGGCCACAGCGCCTCACCCGGCGCCCGGCCCAATTCGTCACCGGGCTCCGCCAATGCCGGCAGACGCAGGCATCGCCACCCCGCCTCCGCCGCCAATAGCCGCCCGGCCAGATCATCCTCATGCCAACGGGTCATGATCAGCACGATCCGCCCCCCCGGCTTCAGCCGCGCCGTCAGCTCGCCGCGATACCAATCATACAGCGCCTCCCGCGCCGTCTGGCTTTCCGCCTCCGCCCACGACTTAACCGGGTCGTCAATGATGATCAGATCCGCCCGCCGCCCCGTGATCGGCCCACGCACCCCGGCGGCGAAATACTCCCGCTCGCCCTCCAGCGCGAAGCGCGACGCCGCCTTGCTATCCTTGCGGATCGCCAGGCCCAGCCAGCCCGCATGCTCCTCCACCGCCGCCCGCACGCGCCCGCCAAAATAATTGGCGAGCGATGCGGTATGCCCCGCGGCAATCACCTGCGCGCGCCGCTGCGCGGCCAGAAAATACGCCGGGAACAACACCGACCCATAAGTCGATTTCGCCGATCCCGGCGGCATCTGCACCATCAGCCGGTCGCAGACCCCATCCGCCACATCCTGCAACTTGCCGATCAGCAATTCATGATGCCGCGCCGGCGCCTGCCCCTTGGCCGCCATCGCCAGCCGGGCAAACTCAAGAAACCCGCCCGCCGCCGTCAATGTTCAGCCTAACCCGTCTGTGTGTGTTGTAGAACCAGTATACCCAAATCTATACGTCAAACCCGGGCATGTGGGCAAGGAAAAAATAACATAATGTTAGAATTATTTTCGCCGTGCGTTCAAGCCATCGACAATCAGCTCAATCCCCTGCCCATGCCAGCGCTGCGCCGATTTATGATCCGCCCCCAGCATCGCGCCAATTCGCCGCCACGGAAACAAATGCCGCCCACTGATCGGATGCACCAGTGCCCGCGCCCCCACAATCCGGCGCAGCACATATTTCGTTTCGGGGATCATTGTTAGCCAGCCAAACGCTTCGTCCATGCGGCTGATCTCCGCGGCACTCGGCATCGGCGGCCGCACCGCCGCCGCCTGCCAGCCATAGGCCTCCATCGCGCTCTGCAGCACGTCGAATTTCGTCGTCCGCAATTGCGTCGAATACCCGCGCGACGGCAACGCCAACATCGTCGCGCCCGCCGCCTCAAACCGTGCGATCAAATCGTCCGCCGTCATTCCTTGTCTCCTTCCGGAAATGGTTCGGATGTTAATAGTCCCCATGTCAGGGGGTGCCCGGCGGGCAGTGGCGGCCTGTTAGCGTCATCGAGCAGGTCGTCGCGTTTCGGCGGCGCCGCCATTTTCTTCGGCGCCGCCGCCCGCAGGCGGCGTCCACGCTCGATTACGGTGCTTCTCGCCAGCCCCAGCCTGCGCCCAATGGCCGACCACGTCTCCCCCGCCCCCCGCATCTCGCAAATCGTCCTGTCCGCTGTTTCCGTCCACTGCCTCGCCTGCGGCATGCCCTCTCCTTCCCGGCTGTCACCGCCGAGTTAGAATATCTAACATTATGCGTCAAGAAAAACTAACATTGAGTTTGACCACGGGCGTGTTAAGAGTTTGCCATGGCTTCTAAAAAACAACCTCCGGCCGAGACCGTCGGCGCCCGCATTCGGGCTCTGCGTCTCGCAGCCAACATGACCCAGGATGAATTCGCCGCTAAACTCAATGTTTCCAGGTCCGCCATCGCCCAGTGGGAGACGGACCGCGCCGGTCAGGTGCGGGAAAACATGGAGCGCATCGCGAAAGTTCTTAACACCTCGCTCGGCTACCTGGTTTCGGGTGAAACCGGGTCACTGATGGGCGATGAGCTGGCATTAATGCGGCTATACCGCGCCTGTTCGGCCGAGGACCGCCGCATCCTGCTGCAAACCGCGCGCCGTCTGGCGCGCGGCTGATCCGTTCAAATCTGCTCCGGCCGGAGCAGACGCAGTTCATGATACACGCCGCCCTCGCGCGAGAAATGCATGTTATAATGTGGATCATTCGGCAGAACCTTAGCATAACGCTGCCGCATAACCTCATTTTCCCACATAAACCGGCCAAGTTTGGTGTTGTCGAAATCATCACCTCGGCTGATGCTCTCGCGGTGTTCCGCCACCACATCCGGCAAATACACAATTTTCCACCCGGCTTTGGTTAGCTTCGCACACAAATCCACATCGTTGAACGCCACTTTCAACGATTCCTCGTCAAATCCGCTAACATCGAGGAAGGCCCGCTTGCGCACCAGCATGCAAGCGGCGGTCACGGCGGAAACCTCCTGCGCCGCCATCGCATGCGCCATATAGCCCGGCGCGCGCCCATCGAGCCCGCGGAACGCATGGTCCGCCACCCCGCCCACGCCCAGCACCACCCCGGCATGCTGCACGGTGCCATTGGGGTAGAGCAGCTTGGCCCCCACTGCCCCCAGCTTCGGGTCGGCCAGACACTCATCCAGCATCCGGCGCAGCCAATCCGGCTCGCTCACAAACACGTCGTTATTCATGAACAGCAGGTACTCTCCCGCCGCCGCGCTAACGCCGATGTTATTGATACGCGAGTAGTTGAACGGCTCCGCGATCCTGATCACCTTGGTATTCGGCATGTTGGCCTGGGCGGCGGTGAACGCCTCCGCTCCGTCCTTGCTCGACCAGTTGTCGAGCAGGATGATCTCATACGCCACGTCCTTGGTATGCGTGCGGATGGCGTCCACGCATTCCCGCGTCATCGCGATATGGTCGCGGAACGGGATCAGGATCGACACCTTCGCCCCCTGCCGCGCCTTGGGCCGGAACTGCCATTCCACCTCATAACAGGTCATGCCCTCGCGGCTGCTCACCTTCGCCGGCAATTTGCGCCGCGCCAGATGCGCCTGCACCGCCGTCTCCCCGGCCGTCACCGCCTTCGGCTTGGCCTGCGCCCCGGCCGCGGCGGTCGAGCTGCCGGTCTTGCGCCAATGATACAGCACCTCCGGCACATGGTGGATCTCCGCCGGGGCCAGGTGCTCGCACAGCCGCAGCAGCAGATCATGGTCCTGCGCCCCGTCCAGCGCCGGGTCCAGCCCGCCCGCCGCGCGCAACGCCCCGGCCTCCACCATCACGAAATGGCAGATGTAATTGATCTCCAGCAGAAAGCGGTAATTGAAATCCGGTTTGAAATGCGGCTCGCCCAGCGCCCCGCCCCGCTCCACCTTGTCCTCGTCGGAATAAAGCAGCTTGGCGCCGGTCGCCCGCCATGCCCGCAGCATAATCTCCAGCGCCCCCGGCTCTAGCAGATCGTCATGGTCAAAAAACGCCACCAGCTCGCCCTTGGCCGCCGCCAGCGCGTCATTGGTCGCCCGCGCGATCCCGCCATTGCGCTTGCGCGCCAGCACGCGGATGCGCTTATCCGCCGCCGCCAACTCCCGCATCGCCGCGCTCAGCGCCGCATCCCCGCTGGCGTCATCCACCAGCAGCAACTCCCAGTTCGGGTAGGTCTGCGCCCGCACCGAGTCCACCGCCGCCAAAAACTCTCCGATCGCCGGCCGATAAACCGGACACACCACCGACACGAGCGGCCCCGGCTCCGGCAGCGCGCCATAGCGCGCCTCGGCCCGCGCCAGCGCCAGCGGCAGCGAGGCCGCGGCCCAGCGCGCGTAATCCTCCAGGAAATAGCGTTCCCGCGGCAGCGCCGATTGCAACTCCCGGCGCAAATTAAACGCAAACGAAAACAGCTCGTCGGTGCGCGCCATCAGCGTCTCGATCTGCTCGCTCGCCCCGGCCGAGGGAAACTCGATATCCAGCGGGCTACCCAATATTTCCTGGCGCTCGGGCATGGCGAACACCTGCAGCGTCATGCGCCGCTGCCTGACCCCTTCGGGCAGATACACGCTAAACCCGCAGGCTGCGTCACCCCCCGTCGCCCCGGCCACATCGGCGCGGAACTGCTCCGCCACCACCTCGGCCAGCGGCTGCCCGGCGGCGGTGATCAAAATCTTAACGCCGCCCAGCCTAGTCCCGGCGGCATCATCCACCCGGTGCGCCCAGCCCTGGATCAACCCGCCAACCAGCCCATCCAGCACCGCCTCCACACGGGTCGGCTTGGCCAGGCAGAAATTCAGCGCCCCCATCTCGCCATTACGCGAGCTCAGCGGCACCGCCTCCCCGTCCACGGTGGCGAAGGTGATGGTGTGCCGCAGCCCGTCGCGGTAGCGCGCCGGGATCTCATAATAAAAGCCGATCCGGCTATTCACCGGCGTCACCAGCCTCGCATCGTCGCGGTGCAGGTCGCAGGGCACCACATCCGCGATCACGCCATCGATCATCACGCGCAGCCGCAGGCTCTGCTCCGGCGCCTCGAAATCCACCGCCCAGCCGCCCACCGCGGTCTCGTCAATGCGGTCGAAAAAACACAATAGCCGGCGCGCCCGCGCCGCCACCTTAGGTTTTGCGCCCGTCCTCACCGTACCTGTCCTGGTCGCCATACTTCGCTTTCCGTTCACCTGTCACAATCGGGCCGCCGCCAACGGCAGCAGCCTTGCCAGCCGCGCCGCCCATTCCGCCTGCCCAACGTCCGTTTGTATCAGATCCTGCCGGATTTCCAACTCCAGGTAGTCCAACCCGCGCGTCTCGGCATGCACCGGCACGCCGTAATCACTCTCATCGGTCAGCCGATAGGGTGCGTTCTCCCCCACCACCAGCCCCGTCTCGGCCCGCAGCAGCGCCGCCAGCGCGAGGGAAAGCCTGGGGTTGCGGTTATACAGCACCGCCACATGCATCGGCCGCGCCTGCGCCATGTAAACCGGGGTAAAACTATGCATCGCCACATAGATGCACCCCGGCCGCGCCCCGATCAGCGCCTCGATGGCGGCGTGATACGGCTCAAAAATCGCCGCCCGGCGCGCCGCCTTGGCCGGAGCGTCGAGCCCCTTATTGCCGGGGATCTCCGTCGCCTCGCTCACCTCTGGGCAGGCGCTGGCCACGCCCGGCTGGCGGTTGCAGTCAATCACCAGCCGCGAATAAGTCTGCAGCACCGCCGGCGCGTCGAGCGCCGCGCTCAACCGCCGCGTCACCCCGGCAATGCCGATATCCCAGGCGATATGCCGCTCCATCTCCGCCGCGCTCACGCCCAAATCCCCCAGCGCCCGCGGGATCGCCCGGCCCGCATGGTCCGCCGTCAGCAAAAACCGGCTCTTCCCCTCCGGACGCAGCACCTCCGCCGGCGCCGCCTCATCCGCCCCCAACAGCCCCGCGCTCATCTCACGGCTTCCACACGATCTGCTCCGGCGCCGCCGCGCGCGGGTCGTACTCGATCATCTCGCCATTCATCACCGACACCCCGGTAAGCGCCAGAATGAAGCCCCAATGGCTCACCAGCAGCGTGGTCGCCTCATCCTCCCGCCCGGCCATGGCGGCGCGGAACGCATCGGCCCGTGCCGTGGTCTGTGCCTCGCTTTCAGTCTCGTCATGCCACCATCGCGCGGGCAGATGCCCGAATTCATGCGCCGGAAACCGCCGCGCCAGCGCCTCGGGGTGAGAGCCGATATCGCACACGAACGCCGTACGCTCGCGCACCTCGTGCCACACCTCCACCGTCACCCCCGGCAGCGCCAAAAAGGGCTGCGCCGTCTGCAGCGCGCGGGTATAGGGCGACACGATGATCCGCGTCAGCCCGGCCGCGCGCAACCGCGCCGCCGCCTTGCGCGCCTGCTCATGCCCCAGCGGCGTCAGTTCCGGATCCTCGATCCCGGGGTCCCGCCGGGTCTCGGTGAAATGCAGGTTGAAATAGCTTTGCCCATGGCGCAGTAGAAACATGTCTCGTCCTTCGGCTCCCCGCGCGCCGCGCGCGCGTTGCCGTTATGTCCCACTCGGGGCCGGGTTGGCCAGCCTGGATCATCCGCTTGCTTTCATCTATCCCTTGGCGCAGACTTCCCGGCAGAGGATTCAGTGCAGACCAACGCGTTCCAATCCCTAGGCGGGTTTCCCGTCATTCTCATCATTTTCGCGGGCGTGGCGATCCTCCTCATCCTGCGCCTGCGCAGCGTGCTCGGTCGCCGCGTCGGGTTCGAGCGCCCGCCCCAGCCGCCGCCGGGGCTGTATGCCCAGGGCCCGGTGATCGAGGGCCGCGCCACCCCCGCGCCAGCCGGCCGCCCGGTGCCCGACCCCAGCTCCCCCCTCGGCCAGAAGCTGATGCAGATCGTCAACCGCGACCCGCATTTCGACCCGCCGAATTTCCTGTCCCAGGCCGAGAGCGCCTTCCGCCTGATTGTCACCGCCTTCGCCGCAGGCGACCGCGCCACCCTCTCCCCCCTGCTCTCGCCGCATGTGTTCGAGACCTTCGACGCCGCGATCCGCACCCGCGAGGCTGCGGGCGAGCGCCACCGCACCGAGATCAAGACCATCGTCACCGCCAGCATCGAAGACGCGCAGCTCCTCGCCGACCACGCCGCCATCGTCGTGCGCTTCGTCTCCGACCAGGTGAACGCCGAGCTCGACGCGACGGGCACCCCCAAGCCCGGCACCGAGGGGGTGAACGAACTCACCGACCTCTGGACCTTCGAGCGCAACCTCAACGGCCCCGAGCCCGGCTGGCGCCTCGCCGCCGCCCGCAGCGGCTAACCTCATGCCCCGCAAGCCACCCGCCCGCCATCTCTGGCCCAGCCTCGCCCTCGCCGCGCTCACCGGCTGCGCCGTACCGCAGACCGGCACGCTCAACCTGCCCGGCACTCCGCCCGGCAGCCCGGTCTCCTTCTCGGCCCTGCCCGGCTGGAGCACCGACAACACCAGCGAGGCGTTGGAGGCCTTCGTCACCGGCTGCAAGAGCATCACCCTGATGCCGCCCGACCAGCCGCTCGGCGGCGCCGGTCTCGCGCAATCCGATGCCGGCCAGGCCGGGCAATGGGCCACCGCCTGCGCCGCGGCCAAGGCGGTGCCACCTGGCGATAGCACCGCCGCCCGCCAGTTCTTCGAGGCCAATTTCATCCCTTATGCCGTCTCCGGCCAGGCGCTGATCACGGGCTATTTCGAGCCGGAATTCCCCGGCTCCAAAAACCTCGCCCCCGGCTACACCGTGCCGCTCTACGCCAAACCGGCCGACCCCGCGCTCGCCGCCCTGCCCCGCGCCGCCATCGACCACGGCGCCCTCTACCGCAAGACCCCGGTCACCGCCTATCTGGCCGACCCGGTGGACGCCTTCATGCTGCAAATCCAAGGCTCCGGGCGCATCCTGCTCGCCAACGGGCGCACCCTGCGCGTCGGCTTCGGCGGCCAAAACGGCCAGCCCTACACCCCCATCGGCCGCATCCTGGTGCAACAGGGCGACCTGGCGCCAGATGATGTCAGCTATCAGAGCATCTCCGCTTGGCTGAAGGCCCACCCCGACCAAGCCCAAGGCATCATGGAGCAGAACGCGCGCTACGTGTTCATCAAGCCCCTTGGCTATCTGCCCGACGACGAGGGCGCCCCCGGCGCGCTCGGCGTGCCGCTCACCGCCGGGCGCTCCCTGGCCATCGACAAATCGGTGATCCCGCTCGGCACCCCGGTCTTCGTCGCCACCACCGACCCGATCACCCAGACCCCGCTCGACCGCCTGACCGTGGCGCAAGATACGGGCGGCGGCATCCAGGGCCCCGACCGCGCCGACCTGTTCTTCGGCGCCGGGCCGGATGCCGAAACCACCGCCGGCGTCATGCGCCAACCCGGCCAGCTCTACGTCCTGCTGCCCAAACCGGCGGCCCCATAATGGCGCGGCGCTTGCCCGGCCCTGGGCAAAGGGCTACAGCGCCTCGTCAAAACATACAGGGTGGCATGAATGAGTTCTGACGCGCATCACGGCACCGGCGCCAACGCGCCCCTGCGTCTTGCGACGCTGATCGGTGTGCTCGGCGTTGTCTATGGCGATATTGGCACTAGCCCGCTCTACGCCCTGCAAACCTGCCTCACCTATTTCTCCCACACCACCTTCGTCCGCGACGACGTGCTGGGCATGATCTCCCTCATCACCTGGGCGCTGATCATCACGGTGACGGTGAAATACGTCACCTTCATCATGCGCGCCGATAATAACGGCGAGGGCGGCACGCTCTCGCTCATGGCCCTGGCCAGCCGCGTCTCGCGCAGCGAGCGCACACGCTCCGCCCTGGGCCTGATCGGCATCGTCGGCGCCGGGCTGTTCTTTGGCGACGGCGTGATCACCCCGGCCATCTCCATCCTCTCGGCGGTCGAAGGCATCGAGGTCGTCTCCCCCGAAACCTCGCATCTCGTGCTGCCGATCTCCCTCGCCGTCATCATGGTGCTGTTCCTGGTGCAGCGGCACGGCACCGGCAAGGTCGGCAACGCCTTCGGCCCGATCATGGCACTCTGGTTCCTGGTCCTCGGCCTGCTCGGCCTCAACCAGATCGTGCACGACCCGCGGGTGCTGGTCGCCCTCAGCCCCACTTATGGCGCCATGTTCATCATCCGCCACAACGCCATCGCCTTCGCCGCGCTGGGCGCGGTGGTGCTGGCCGTCACCGGGGCCGAGGCGCTCTATGCCGATATGAGCCATTTCGGCAAACGGCCGATCCGGGTGAGCTGGCTGTTCTTCGTGCTGCCCTGCCTGCTGCTCAATTATTACGGTCAGGGCGCGCTGGTCATCGCCAACCCGGCGATGGCCAATAACCCGTTCTACAACCTCGCCCCGCCCGCGCTGCAGGTGCCGCTCATCATCCTCGCCACCATGGCCACGGTCATCGCCAGCCAGGCGGTCATCTCCGGCGCCTTCTCGGTCTCGCGCATGTGCGTGCAGCTCGGCCTGCTGCCGCGCATGGAGGTCCGCCATACCAGCGCGCTGGAGCGCGGCCAGATCTACGTGCCGCAGATCAACGCGATCCTGGCCTTCGGCGTGGTGCTGCTGGTCCTCACCTTCGGCTCCAGCGCCTCGCTGGCCTCGGCCTATGGCATCGCCGTCACCGGCACCTTCCTGTGCGACAACACGCTCGCCGCCTTCGTCTACCGGCGCGAGTTCGGCTGGCCGCGCTGGATGGTCATCGCCCTCTTCGGCGCCATCGGCATTGTCGATTTCGCCTTCTTCGCCGCCAACTCGATGAAGATCTTCGAAGGCGGCTGGGTGCCGCTCGCCATCGGCCTCAGCATCATCCTGGTCATCACCACCTGGCGCCGCGGCCGCGGCCTGATCATGGCCCGCTGGGTGCAGGATTCGCTGCCGCTGGCCTCCTTCATCGGCCGCCTGCCGCAATCGCGCATCGTGCGCGTGCCCGGCACCGCCGTGTTCATGACCGGCAATCTCGACTTCGTGCCCAACGCGCTGCTGCACAACCTCAAGCACAACAAGGTTCTGCACGAGCAGGTGTTCTTCGTCACCGTCCGCAATCTCGACGTTCCCTACGCCGCCCCGGACGAGCGCGCCGAGGTCGAGGAAGCCACACCTGGCATCTACAAGGTGACGCTGTATTACGGCTTCATGGAGAGCCCGAACGTGCCGCAGGCGCTGGAAAGCCTCTCCGCCCAGGGCATCGACTTCAAGCCGATGCAGGCCAGCTATTTCCTCGGGCGCGAAACTGTGGTGCCCGCCTCGGTGCCCAAGCTGCGCTTCATCCGCCGCTGGCTGTTCCTGTTCATGGCCCGCAACGCCATCCCGGCCACCGAGTTCTTCCGCATCCCCTCCGACCGCGTGGTCGAGCTCGGCGTCCGCATCGCGGTCTAACCCGCCCCGCCCTGCCGCGTCGCCACAAAGGCGCGGCAGGCGGCGGCATCGGCCACACAGCCGCCCGCCAGCCACCACGCCTCGGCCTCACGCAACACCGCGCCCAGGCCAGGGCCGGGTGGGATTCCCAGCCCCGTCAGATCCCGCCCCTGCAACGGAAACACCGGCCGCGCCATGCCCGCGAGCCGCGCCCGCAGGCCCGCCCATTCCGGCCCCGCCCCGCCATGGAGCCAGACCCGGTCCACCAACTCCGCCGCCGCCTCGCGCGCCAGCGCCCGGCGCAGCGCCGCGTCGTCATCTTCCGGGCGCGGGATGCCCGGCACCAGCAGCGCCGCCAGCCGCGCCGCCTCCGCCCGGCTCAGCCGCCAGCGCGCGGCAAACCCCGCCGCATCCTCCACCAGCAGCGCCGCCAGCCGCGGCAGCGGGTCCACCGGCGCGCCCCGCGCCACCAGCGCCGCCAGCCGCGCCAGATCACGCCCCGGCAGCAACAGCGCCAGCACGCCGGTCTCCTCCATCAGCCGCAGCGCCGGCAGCGGGTCCGGCGCGCGCAAAATCTGCTTGATCTCGCTCCACACCCGCTCGGCCGACAACCCGCGCACGCCCTCGCGCAGCGCCCTGATCGCAGCCACCGCCTCTTCATCCGGCACGCCCCTGGCATAGCGCGCATAAAACCGGAAGAACCGCAGCACGCGCAGATAATCCTCGCGGATCCGCGCCGCCGCCGCGCCCACGAAGCGCACCCGCCCCGCCGCCAGATCCGCCCGCCCGCCGAAATAATCATAAATCGTGCCGTCGCGCGTGGCCGACATCGCATTGATGGTGAAATCCCGCCGCGCCGCGTCCTCACGCCAGTCATCGGTGAATTCCACCACCGCGTGCCGGCCATCGGTCGCCACGTCGCGGCGCAGCGTCGTCACCTCGAACCCGGTGCCCGCCGCCACCACCGTCACCGTGCCATGCGCCAGCCCGGTCGGCACCGCCTTCAGCCCCGCCGCGCGCGCCCGCGCCATCACCACCTCGGGCCGCAGCGGCGAGGCGAAATCCACATCCGCCACCGCCCGCCCGGCCAGCATGTCGCGCACCGCGCCACCCACCATGCGCGCCTCGGGCAGCGCGTCCCACAGCGCCGCCATGCCGGGCAGCTCGATCACCCCCGCCCCCGCAGCCTGAGCGCCAATTGCCGCAAGATCTCCCCGGTCGCGCCCCAAATCACATGGTCCGGATGCGGCCACACCGAGAATTCCAGCTCCATCCCGTGCAGCACGGCGCGGCGGCGCTGCGGCAGGGCCGGGTCCAGCAACGCAGAAAAGGGCAGGCAGAAAATTTCCTCCACCTCGCCCGGCGCCGCCGTCAGCCGCACCCCGCGCGGCACCAGCCCGATCACCGGCGCGATATGAAATCCGGTCAGGGTGACATGGTCATCCATCCGGCCCAGAATTTCCACGTCCCGCGGGTCGAGCCCGATTTCCTCCTGCGCCTCACGCAGTGCCGCCGCCTCGGGCGAGGCATCCTGCGGCTCGATCTTGCCACCCGGAAACGCCGCCTGCCCGGCATGGCTCGGCATTTTCGCCCCGCGCCGGGTCAGCCACACGCCGCGCCCGGGCTCCAGCGGAATCAGCACCGCCGCCGGCCGGTGCCGCTCGGGCACCGCACGCATCCGCGCCAGCCCCGGCGGCAACAGGCGGCGCAGCTCCTCGGCGCTCAGGGTCACGGGCAAACCGGCTCAGTCTTCGCCGCAGCCGGGCAGGTCGCCAAGCGAGAAAAACATCCCGCCGCTCCACACGCCCAGCACCTTGCGCCCGTGCAGCATCCCCGGCTCGGCCAGGGCCACCAGCTCGTAATAGGTGGCGCGGTTGATCCGCGCCTCGATCGGGTAGCGCCCCTTGCCGTCGCGCAGGCGCAGATACGGCGTCGGCTCGCAGCTCAGCAGATCATGCGCGATGCGGATCGGGTGCTCCGGCCCCGCGGTCACGCATTTATCCACATTGGTGCGGAAACACAGCACCTGCTCACGCCCATGCCCCTTCCAGCTCATCTCCACGGCCACAAACGGGGCGTCCTCCACCTCGATCCAGCCGCGCTCGGCCGGGGTTTCCAGCATATAGCGCCCGGCCTCGTCGCGGGTCAGCACCGAGGAAAACAGGCACACCATCTCCTTGCGCTGGATCGGGCTGCCCTTATACAGCCAAGTCCCGTCGCGCCTGATCAGAAACGGCAGCTCGCCACACTCCTTAGGGCAACGGGCGGCACCGCCCGCCAAGCTCCGCTGCTCAGCCCCTTCGCTCACGATTTGTTGATTCCCTTGCCCGCCAAAGCCCGCTCAAGTTTTCCATATAGGCGGCGGCTCGATCTAATCAAATCCCTTCCGCCCCTCCCATTGCCGCTCTGTCATTTTTCTGCGAAGCTTCGAGTCGCGCGGCGCAGGCGCTCGGCCGCGGCATAAAAAATACGGCCTGACGCAAATAAATACCGTGGACCAAACCGGCCTCCGGGTGCGCACAGGCGCTGACGGAGGAAAAAATTTGCACCCGACCGACATCCGGTCTCCGGATCATTTCCACAAAGTCGTCGATTGCCAATATGCCTGCCCGGCGCATACCCCGGTTCCCGAATATATCCGCCTGATCGCCGCGGGCCGCTATACCGACGCGTATATGGTCAACTGGCAGTCCAACGTGTTCCCCGGCATTCTCGGGCGCGTGTGCGACCGCCCCTGCGAGCCCGCCTGCCGGCGCGGCCGGGTGGAGGAGCAGCCGGTGGCGATCTGCCGGCTCAAGCGCGTCGCCGCCGATTATAAAGACGACATCACCGCCCGCCTGCCCCGGCCCGCGCCCATGCCCAACGGCAAGCGCGTCGCCCTGATCGGCGCCGGCCCCGCCTCGCTCACCGTGGCGCGCGACCTCGCCCCGCTCGGCTACGACATTACCGTGATCGACGAAGGCAAGGCCGGCGGCGGCATGATGCGCACGCAGATCCCCAAATTCCGCCTGCCGGACGCGGTGCTGGACGAGGAATGCGGCTATATCGAACATCTCGGCATCACCACCCGCTATGGCCAACGGGTGGACAGCCTGAAGGCGCTGCTGGCCGAGGGGTACGACGCCGTGTTCATCGGCACCGGCGCCCCGCGCGGGCGCGATCTCGACATTCCCGGCCGCGAGGAAGCCGCCGCCAACATCCATCTGGGCATCGACTGGCTCTCCTCGATCTCCTTCGGCCATGTCTCATCCATCGGCAAGCGCGTCATCGTGCTCGGCGGCGGCAACACCGCCATGGATTGCTGCCGCTCCGCCCGGCGCCTCGGCGGCGAGGATGTAAAAGTCGTGGTCCGCTCCGGCTTCAAGGAGATGAAAGCCTCGCCCTGGGAGAAGGAGGACGCGATGCACGAGGACATCCCGATCCTCAACTTCCTGGTGCCAAAGGCATTCACCCACGAGCAAGGCCGCCTCACCGGCGTCACCTTCGAGAAGGTGAAAGCCGAATACGACGCCAAGGGCCGCCGCAGTCTGGTGCCCGCGGGCGAGCCGGATGTGCACCTCCCCGCCGACGACGTGCTGATCGCCGTCGGCCAGGAAAACGCCTTCCCCTGGATCGAGCGCGATCTCGGCCTCGAATTCGATAAATGGGGCATGCCGGTGGTGGACCAGACCACGTTCCGCTCCACCCATCCCCAGGTGTTCTTCGGCGGCGATGCCGCGTTCGGCCCCAAAAACATCATCTGGGCCGTGGCGCATGGGCACGAGGCCGCGATCTCCATCGACCTGCTCTGCCGCGGCAAAGACATCACCGCCCGCCCGGCGCCCGATGTCGCGCTGACCAGCCAGAAAATGGGCATCCACGAATGGAGCTACGATAACGAGGTCTCCAACGACCACCGCTTCCCCGTGCCGCATGCCGAGAAGGCGCTGGCGCTCGCCAACATCACCGCCGAGGTCGAGCTCGGCTTCACCCCCGGCCTCGCCTTCGCCGAGGCCGAGCGCTGCCTGAATTGCGACGTGCAGACCGTGTTCACCGATAAGCTCTGCATCGAGTGCGACGCCTGCGCCGATATCTGCCCGGTGGACTGCATCACCTTCACCGAGGATGGCGACGAGCCCGCGCTGCGCGCCCGCCTCGCCGCCCCCGCCGCCAATACGGCGCAGGATTTGTACGTCTCCGGCCCGCTGAAAACCGGCAACATCATGGTCAAGGACGAAGATGTCTGCCTGCATTGCGGCATGTGCGCCGAGCGCTGCCCCACCGGCGCGTGGGACATGCAGCGCTTCCTGTTTCAAACCGCCAAAGCGGGGGTTTCATGCTCCAGACCGTAAAACAAGAGGTCGCCGCCATCACCGCGGTCAACGACTTCGTCGTCAAATTCGCCAACGTCAACGGCTCCGGCTCGGCCAGCGCCAACCAGCTTTTCGCCAAATCCATCCTGCGCATGGGCGTGCCGATGGCGCCGCGCAACATCTTCCCCTCCAACATCCAGGGCCTGCCCACCTGGTATGAGATCCGCGTCTCAGAGGCCGGCTATCTCGGCGCCCGCGCCGGCACCGACCTGATGGTGGCGATGAACCCGCAGACCTGGGACCAGGACGTGGCCTCCATCCTGCCCGGCGGCTATCTGTTCTATGATTCCACCCGCGCCATCCCGCCCAGCAAGTTCCGGCCGGATATCAACATCATCGGCATGCCGCTGACCGCGCTGTGCAACCAGGAATATGCCGACCCGCGCCAGCGCCAGCTGTTCAAGAACATCATCTATGTCGGCGCTCTCGCGGCCCTGCTCAACATCGAGATCGAGGTGATCGAGACCCTGATCAAGGAGCAGTTCAAGGCCAAGGAGAAGCTGATCGCCCCCAACCTGCACGCCCTGCACATGGGGCGTGATTACGCGCTGACCCATCTGCCCTGCCCGCTCGGCCTCACCATCCGCCGCTCAGACGCGGTGGGCGAGCGCATCTCCATCGACGGCAACGCCGCCGCCGCCCTTGGCGCCGTGTATGGCGGCGCCACCGTGGCGGCATGGTATCCCATCACCCCCTCCACCTCGGTGGTGGAAGCCTTCACCAAACATTGCGCCAAACTGCGCACCGACCCCGAGACCGGCGCCAAAAACTACGCGATCGTCCAGGCCGAGGACGAGCTCGCCTCGATCGGCATGGTCATCGGCGCCGGGTGGAATGGCGCGCGCGCCTTCACGGCCACCTCCGGCCCCGGCATCTCGCTGATGCAGGAATTCCTCGGCCTCGCCTATTTCGCCGAGATCCCCGCCGTGCTCATCGACGTGCAGCGCGCCGGCCCCTCCACCGGCATGCCCACCCGCACCCAGCAATGCGACATCCTGCTCTGCGCCTATGCCTCGCATGGCGACACCAAGCATGTCCTGCTCTTCCCCGAGGACCCGCATGAATGCTTCACCTTCGGGGCGCTCGCCTTCGACCTCGCGGACCGGCTGCAAACCCCGGTCTTCCTCATGCTCGACCTCGATATCGGCATGAATGAGCGCCTCACCCGCCCCTTCACCTGGGATGACAGCCGCCGCATGGACCGCGGCAAGGTGATGAGCGCGGCGGAGCTGGAGGCGGGCAAGGAGTTCGGCCGCTATCTCGATGTCGATGGCGACGGCATCCCCTACCGCACCTATCCCGGCACGCACCCCACCAAGGGCGCCTTCTTCACCCGCGGCACCTCCAAGGACCGCTACGCCCGCTACACCGAGGCCGGCGCCGCCTATGTCGACAACATGGAGCGCCTGCTGCGCAAATTCCGCACCGCCGAAACGCTGGTGCCCCCGCCGCAGCTCCGCTCCGCCGAGGAGCCAACCAGGCTCGGCGCCATCTATTATGGCTCCACCAGCGCCGCGATGCGCGAGGCGCAGGACCTGATGGCCGCCCAGGGTGTCGATCTCGACCTGCTGCGCGTGCGCGGCTTCCCCTTCAACGACGATGTCCGCCGCTTCATCGCCGCGCATGACACCGTGTTCGTGGTCGAGCAGAACCGCGACGGCCAGCTCCGCACCCTGCTCATCAACGAGCTGGAGACCGACCCCGCCAAACTCAAGCGCTGCGTGCATTACGACGGCACGCCGATCACCGCCCGCCGCATCATCGAGACCATCGAGGCCCATATGCCGGCCTGGAGCCTGACATGACCTTCCTGCCCAAACCCAAGCTGCACCACCCGCATCTGGCCTGCAACACGCTCGGCTATACACGGCGCGATTACGAGGGCGCGATCTCCACGCTCTGCGCCGGCTGTGGGCATGATTCCATCTCCGCCGCCATCGTGCGCGCCTGTTTCGAGCTGGACCTGCCGCCGCACCGCATCGCCAAGCTCTCCGGCATTGGCTGCTCCTCCAAAACCCCCACCTATTTCCTGGGCAACTCGCACGGCTTCAACTCGGTGCATGGGCGCATGCCCTCGGTGCTCACCGGCGCCAACCTCGCCAACCGCGAGCTCATCTATCTCGGCGTCTCCGGCGATGGCGATTCCGCCTCCATCGGCCTCGGCCAGTTCGCCCACGCCATGCGCCGCGGCGTGAACATGACCTATATCGTCGAGAATAACGGGGTGTACGGCCTCACCAAGGGCCAGTTCTCCGCCACCTCCGACAAAGGTGCGAAGAACAAGAGCGGCGCCGTCAACAAGGATGAGGCGATCGACCTCGTCGGCCTCGCCATCGAGCTCGGCGCCAGCTTCGTCGCCCGCTCCTTCTCGGGCGACAAGGCCCAGCTCGTGCCGCTGATCAAGGCCGCCCTCACCCATCAGGGCGCGGCGTTCATCGACGTCATTTCCCCCTGCGTCACCTTCAACAACCACCAGGGCTCGACCAAGAGCTTCGACTATGTGCGCGAGCATAACGAGGCGGTGAATTTCCTCGACGTGATTGCCGGGCAGGAGGAGATCACCGTCGATTACGCCCCCGGCGCGGTCGAACTCGTGCGCCAGCATGACGGCTCGCTGCTGCGCCTGCGCAAGCTGGGCGAGGATGATTACGACCCGCGCGACCGCGCCGCCGCCGCCGCCTTCCTTGAGCGCCACCGCCGCGCGGGCGAGATCGTCACCGGCCTGCTCTATCTCGACCCCGAGGCCAGCGAGCTGCACCACGCCCTGGGCACCACCGCCACCCCGCTCAACACCCTGGGCGAAGACAAGCTCTGCCCCGGCGCGGCGGCGCTGGAGCGGCTCAACGCCAGCCTGCGCTAGGCGCGCTCCCGCCAACGTTCACAACACCTTAACCCGAATTTCCTTGACACGGCGCGGCCAAACGGCGCGAGAATACGCCAGGTTCAGGGAGATACGGCCAATTTGCGCTTGACCTGTCACTTCACCCCGCGCTTTTCCATCCGGCAAAACCGGATGGATTTAGACGTATGAACGCGACGGACCGCAAACTCCGCAAACTGCATGTCGTGACGCATGGCTGCCAGATGAACGTGTATGACAGCGCGCGCATGGCCGACATCCTGCGCCCTCTGGGCTATACCACGGTCGACAGCCCGGACGACGCGGATATGGTGATCATGAACACCTGCCATATCCGCGAGCGGGCGGAGGAGAAAGTCTTCTCCAATCTCGGCCGGCTGCGCGTGCTCAAGGAGGAAAAGGGCGGCGAGATGATGATCGCCGTGACCGGCTGCGTGGCCCAGGCCGAGGGCGAGCTGATCACCCGGCGCGCCCCGTTCGTCGATCTGGTGGTCGGCCCGCAGGCCTATCACCGCCTGCCCGAACTCATCGCCCAGGCCCACCGCAAGCAGGGCGCGGTGATCGACACCGAATTCCCCGCCGAGCAGAAATTCGACCATCTGCCCGACAACGCCGCCCCCCAGGGCGTGGTCTCCTTCCTCTCCATCCAGGAAGGCTGCGATAAATTCTGCTCCTTCTGCGTCGTGCCCTACACGCGCGGGGCGGAAGCCTCCCGCCCCGCCGCCAGCGTGCTGGCCGAGGCGCGGCGCATGGTCGCGGGCGGCGCGCGCGAGATCGCGCTGCTCGGCCAGAACGTGAACGCCTATCACGGCGAGGGGCCAGACGGGAAAACCTGGGGCCTCGCCCGGCTGCTGGCCGAGATGGCCGAGATCGAGGGGCTGGAGCGGCTGCGCTACACCACCTCCCACCCCAACGACATGGACGACGCGCTGATCCTCGCCCATCGCGACAACGCCAAGCTGATGCCCTTCCTACACCTGCCGGTGCAATCGGGGTCGGACAAAATCCTCGCGGCCATGAACCGCAAGCACAAGGCCGAGGCGTTCCGCCGCATCGTCGGCAAGCTGCGCGAGGCAAGGCCGGACCTCGCCCTGTCCTCCGATTTCATCGTCGGCCATCCCGGCGAGACCGATGCCGATTTCGCCGCGACCATGGATCTGGTGCGCGAGACCGGCTTCGCCCTGGCCTATTCCTTCAAATATTCGCCCCGGCCCGGCACCCCGGCCGCGGCCCTGCCGCAGATCGCCGAGGACATCAAGGACGCCCGGCTCTACGAGCTGCAAGCCGAGCTGCGCCGCCAGCAAAACGCGTTCAACGCGGCGCTGGTCGGGCAGACCACCCCGGTGCTGTTCACCGGCGCCGGGCGCCATCCGGGGCAGATCGCGGCGCGCTCGCTCTGGCTGCAGCCGGTGGTGGTTGAGCATCCCACGGCGCTGACCGGCGAAATCCACCAGGTGAAAATCACCCACAGCAACCCCAATTCTCTCTTGGCCACTCTTTTGAGCAAGGAGCAAATCGCCGCTTGAGCCAGATCATCGCATCCTCGGCTACCCATTCCGCCCCGCTGCCGCGGCCCCTCACCATGACCTTCGGCGACAACGCGCTGCTGCCGCTGCTGCTCGGAGATCACGACCGCCATCTCGCCCGCATCGAGCAACGGCTCGGCGTGCGTCTGGCCTGCCGCGGCAACCGGATCTCGATCTCCGGCACGCCCGAGCAGATCGCCGCGGCAGAGGCGGCATTGTCCGCGCTCTACCGGCAATTGGAACGCGGCGAGATGATCGACGGCCCGAAAGTGGATGCCGCGCTGCGCATGACCGACCCGGCGGGCGAGCCGCGCCTGCCGCTCTCCGATTTGCCCGCCATCCGCACCCGCAAGGGCGCCGTCGGCCCGCGCAGCCCCGGCCAGGCGGCCTATATGGAATTGCTGGCCCGGCACGAGATGGTGTTCGCCCTCGGCCCCGCCGGCACCGGCAAAACCTATCTCGCCGTGGCCCAGGCCGTGGCCATGCTCACCACCGGCAAGGTGGACCGCATCGTGCTCACCCGCCCGGCGGTGGAGGCGGGCGAGCGCCTCGGCTTCCTGCCCGGCGACATGAAAGAGAAGGTCGACCCCTATCTGCGCCCGCTTTATGACGCGCTGAACGAAATGCTCCCCGGCGAGCAATTCACCAAGCGCCTCACCACCGGCGAGATCGAGATCGCCCCGCTCGCCTTCATGCGCGGACGCACGCTCTCGCACGCCTTCGTCATCCTCGACGAAGCCCAGAACACCACCGCCGTGCAGATGAAGATGTTCCTCACCCGCATGGGCGAGGGCACGCGCATGGTCATCACCGGCGATCTCACCCAGATCGACCTGCCATCCGGCATCCGCTCGGGGATGGCCGACGCGCTGGAGACTCTGGAAGGCATCCAGGGCATCGGCGTCGCCCGCTTCGGCAATTCCGATGTGGTGCGCCATCCGCTGGTCGGACGGATTGTCGAAGCCTACGACCAGCGCTATGCCGCTGCGAAGGAACATGCCCGCGAACAGAAGCTGGGCTAAAGGACAGATGGAACCTGGAAGTACGAGCCCCTTCGGGGGGCCCGAAATCATCGTCGCCGACCGCCGCTGGCGCCGGCATGTGCGGCATTTGCCGTGGCTCATCCGCCGCACCCTGGCCGCGGCCGAGAGCGGCGCCAGCGTGGTGCTGGCCGATGACCGCACGATCAAACGGCTGAACCACCGCGACCGCGGCAAGAACAAGCCGACCAACGTTCTCACCTACGCCAACCCGCCGGAAATGTTGCTCGCCTTCGGCGTGGTGGCGGCCGAGGCCGCGCGCGAGGGCAAGAGCATCGCCCGGCATTTGCAGCATCTGCTGGTGCATGGCGCGCTGCATCTGCATGGGTTCGACCACCACCATGCCGGCGAGGCGCGGGAGATGGAGGCGGCGGAAACCCGCATCCTGGCCCGGCTCGGCGTGCCCAACCCGTGGAAAAACCGATGAGCAGCGCCCTCACCCGCCTGCTCAACCGGCTGCGCACCTCCGAGCAATCGGTGCGCGACTCCATCGCCGAGCTGGTGCAGGAAGCCGAGGCCGAAGCCGCCAGCGGCGGCGCCGGGGTGCCGGCCGGGCTGTCGCCGCATGAGCGCGCGCTGATCGCCAACGTGCTACGCCTGCGCGAGATCACCGCCGATGACGTGATGGTCCCGCGCCCGGACATCATCGCCATGCGCGCCGATGTCTCGCTGGACCAAGCCCTGGCGCAAATCCGCCGCGAGGGGCATTCGCGCCTGCCGGTCTACCGTGAGGAGCTCGATGACCTCGCGGGCATGGTCCATATCAAGGACGTGTTCGCCTATACCGGCCCGGCGGCGGAATTCTCGGTGGAGAAGATCCTACGCAAGCCCTTGCTCGTGGCGCCGCAGATCACGGTGCTCGACCTGCTGCTGCAAATGCGCCAGACGCGCACGCATCTCGCGCTGGTGGTGGACGAATATGGCGGCGTGGATGGGCTGGTGACGATCGAGGATCTGGTGGAAACCATCGTCGGCGACATCGCGGACGAGCATGACGAGATCGAGGGTCCGATGCTGGTCGAGCGCCCGGACGGCACGTTCGACCTCAACGCCCGCCTGCCCGTGGAGGAATTCGAGGAAAAAATCGGCCCCGTGCTGGCCGAGGATGAGCGCGACGCCGATATCGAGACCGTCGGCGGGCTGGTGTTCAACCTCGCCGGGCGGGTTCCCGCGCGCGGCGAGATCATCCGCCACCCCTCGGGCCTCGAATTCCTGGTGCTGGAGGCCGATGCGAGGCGCATCCGCCGCCTGCGCGCCCGCCGCCCGGCCCCGCCCGAGGCGCCGCCGCCCGCCCCCAGCGCCGACGCTTAAAACCGCGCGCTCTGGCCGATGCCGAGGGTGAAAAACGCCTCCGGCGCCACCCCGGCGCGCGCCCGCGCCGCCGCCAGCGCCTGCGGCGGGTCGTCGATGCCCTCGGCGGTGAGCTGGAAAGTGCCGAAATGCATGCCGATCGCCCGCGCCGCGCCAAGATCGGCAAAGGCGCGCACCGCGTCATCAGGGTCCATATGTACCGGGGCCATGAACCAGCGCGGCGCATAGGCGCCGATGGGCAGCAGTGCCAGATCGGGCGGGCCGAGCCGATGGCGGATCTCGCTGAAGAATTTGGTGTAGCCGGTATCGCCCGCGAAGAAGATGCGGTGCGCCTTGTGCTGCACATAAAACCCGCCCCACAGCGCGCGGTTGCCATCCCATAAGGTGCGGGCGGAAAAATGCCGTGCCGGGGTGGCGGTGATATGCGCGCCATGCAGGCTCAGCGTCTCCCACCAATCCAGCTCATGCGCCTCATGCACGCGCCGCCGGTCAAGGTAGCGGCCATTGCCGAGCAGGGTGACGATCCGCGCCGCCGGAAACGCCGCCCGCAGCCGCCGCAGCGAGGGCAGGTCGAGATGGTCGTAATGGTTGTGCGAGAGCAAAATCAGGTCGATCCGCGGCAGCGCCTCCAGCGCCAAGCCGGGCGCGCGCACCCGCTTCGGCCCGGCCATCTGGCTGGGCGAGCAGCGCGCGGAAAACACCGGGTCGGTCAACACATTCAGCTCCGGCAGGCGCAGCAGAAACGTGCTGTGCCCGACCCAGGTCACGCTCGGCCCATCCTCGGGCACGGCCTCGGGGGCCGGGTCCTCCACCCATTGCGGCCAGCGCGCCCAGGTTTGCGGGTCGCGCCGCAGCCTGGCGCGCAGCAGGGCGAGAAACCCCTTGCGGCGGCGCGGGCCGCCATGCAGAGTTGGTTCGGGGTTGAAGAACTTCTCGCCATCGGAATGATCGGAAACCGGGTAATTCATGTCCCGGATATGGGCGCCGCCGCGCGCGTTGCGACCTTGGCGGACGAAAAACATGAGCCTGCTCACGGCAGCGCGCTCTTGTATCGGCGCGCAGGCAGCGGATATGTACGTCATCCAAAAGAATTTTCCGGAAGACACACGGCTATGGGTGAGTTGAGAAAGACCAGGGTTTTGATCGTCGGGGCGGGCCCGGCGGGCTACACGGCGGCAATCTATGCCGCGCGCGCCAATCTGCGCCCTGTGCTGGTGGCCGGGCTGCAGCCAGGCGGCCAGCTCACCATCACCACCGATGTCGAGAATTACCCCGGTTTCGCCGAGCCGATCCAGGGCCCCTGGCTGATGGAGCAGATGGCCAAGCAGGCCGAGCATGTCGGCACCGAGATCATGTACGATCTGATCACCAAGATCGATCTCTCCGCCCGCCCCTTCCGCGCCTGGACTGATGGCGGCGTCGAGTTCGAGGCCGAGAGCGTGATCATCGCCACCGGCGCGCAGGCGCGCTGGCTGGGGCTGCCCTCCGAGCAGAAATATCAGGGCGCTGGCGTCTCCGCCTGCGCCACCTGCGATGGGTTCTTCTATCGCGGCAAGGCGGTGGCGGTCATCGGCGGCGGCAATACCGCGGTCGAGGAAGCGCTCTACCTCACCCACCACGCCAGCCATGTCACCCTCATCCACCGGCGCGACAGCCTGCGCGCCGAGCGCATCCTGCAGGAGCGGCTCTTCGCCAACCCCAAGATCTCGGTCATCTGGGACCATACGGTGGACGAAATCCTCGGCGCCGGCGCGCCTGAGGTGGTCACCGCCCTGCGGCTGAAAAACGTGAAGACCGGGGCCAGCAAGGAGATTGGGGTGGAGGGCGTGTTCATCGCCATTGGCCACTCGCCGACCACGGCGCTGTTTGCCGGGCAGGTCGATCTCGATGCCGAGGGCTATATCCTCACCCGCCCGGGCAGCACCGAAACCTCGGTGTCCGGCGTGTTCGCCGCGGGCGACGTGCAGGACAAAATCTTCCGTCAAGCGGTGACGGCGGCCGGCACGGGTTGCATGGCCGCACTGGAAGCCGAGAAATATTTGAGCCACATTGAGCTCCACGTGAACGAGGCCGCATAACATGACCGGGCAAAAAATGGACTGGGATAAGCTGAGAGTGTTCCACGCGGTGGCGGAGGCGGGCAGCTTCACGCATGCGGGGGATACGCTGAACCTCAGCCAATCGGCGGTTTCGCGGCAGATTTCAGCGCTTGAGGAAGCGCTCTCCGTGCCGCTGTTCCACCGCCATGCGCGCGGGCTGATCCTTACCGAGCAAGGCGAGGCGCTGAACCGCACCGTGCGCGAGGTATTCGCCAAGCTCGCGATGACCGAGGCGCTGCTGGCCGAAAGCAAGGAAAAGCCCGCCGGGCGGCTGAAGGTGACGACCACGCACAGCTTCGGCGTGACCTGGCTGGCGCCGCGGCTGAAGCAGTTCCTGTCCGCACACCCGGATGTCACCGTCTCGCTGCTGCTCGACGACACCGATCTCGACCTCGCCATGCGCGAGGCCGATGTCGCCATCCGCATGCATCCGCCGCGCCAGCCGGATCTGGTCCAGCGCCATCTCGGCAAAATCCGCAGCCAGATCTGGGCCTCGCCCGAATACGCGAAGGCCAACGGCCTGCCGGAGACGGTGGATGACCTCGACAAGCACAAGCTCATCCTGTTCGGGGACCGCAAGCCCCCGGTGCCGGATGTGAACTGGCTGGGCGAGATCGGCCGCAAGGATGGCACGGCGCGGCGCGGCGCGCTGGAGATCAACTCGCTGCAGGCCATCCTCGCCTGCATCCGCTCCGGCGTGGGCATCGGCTCGGTGCCGGATTATCTGGTGCAGGACACGACCGGGCTGGTTCCGGTGCTGCCAGATATCAAGAAGCCCTCGATCGAGATGTATTTCGTCTACCCGGAAGAGTTGCGGAACTCCAAGCGCGTTGCCGTATTCCGTGACTTTCTGGTGAATTCTCTTGCCGAACGTAACACGCTAAAGCCCTGAAATCGGCGGTTTTCCTAGATTCCGCCGCCGCGCTGGAACAAATAGATACAAAAAAGCAAGCGCATTACGGTTTTAACACTTAGATTTTTACGCGATGTGGCTTATATACAACATGCCCGGTGCGAGCCGGGCATCGTCCGGCTCTTGGAGCCGGATTGGGACCTCGGTCCCAACGTCTCCCAGACGTGAAGCCTCCCTGTTGACTTGACCCGCTGGCCCATGAGGTGCCGGCGGGTTTTTTTATCTGCGGAGAATGGGCGTTGTTCTGTCGATATCTATAAAAATAAAGCTCTAATTCTACGCAAAAATTCAATTAAATTACCGTTTTTGCCGAATTTGCGTCATGTCAAACTTGGGTCTATTCTCGCCGCAACGCACAAACACAGTATAAGGATCCGTCATGTCAGATGTGTTCATCCTCTCCGGCCAGCGCACCGCGATCGGTGATTACGGCAAGGCGCTGAAAGACGTGCCGCCCACCAAGCTGGGCGAAATCGCGATCCGCGCCGCCCTGGCCAAATCCGGCGTCGACGCCAAGGACATCCAGCACGTGGTGCTGGGCAATGTGATCCACACTGAACCCAAGGACGCCTACATCTCCCGCGTCGCCGCGGTGAATGCGGGGATTCCGGTGGAAACCCCGGCCATGACCGTGAACCGCCTGTGCGGCTCGGGCCTGCAGGCCGTGGTCTCGGCGGCGCAGAGCCTCATGCTGGGCGATGCCGCGCTGGCCGTGGCGGGCGGCGCTGAGTCGATGAGCCGGGGCGGCTATCTGCTCCCGGCCGAGCGCTGGGGCGCCCGTCTGGGCGACGGCAAGGTGGTGGACATGGTGGTCGGCGCCCTGCAGGACCCGTTCGGCCACGGCCATATGGGCATCACCGCCGAAAACATCGCCGCGCAATATGGCCTGAGCCGCGAGGAGCAGGACGCCTTCTCCGCCGAATCACACCGCCGCGCCGCCGCCGCCATCGCCGCCGGGCATTTCAAGGAGCAGATCTGCCCGGTGGAACTGCCCGCGCGCAAGGGCGTGACCATTTTCGACACCGATGAGCATCCGCGCGCCGAAACCACGCAGGACGTTTTGGCTGGGCTGAAACCCGCCTTTAAGAAGGACGGCACCGTCACCGCCGGCAACGCCTCCAGCCTGAATGACGGCGCCGGGGCGCTGGTGCTGGCCTCGGGCGCCGAGGTGAAGGCGCGCAACCTGAAGCCGATGGCGCGCATCGTGTCTTATGGCCATGCCGGCGTGGCGCCGGAGGTGATGGGCCTCGGCCCGATCCCAGCCAGCCAGCACGCGCTGCGCAAGGCCGGGCTGAAAGCTGCGGATCTCGACGTGATCGAGTCCAACGAAGCCTTCGCCGCCCAGGCCTGCGCGGTTTCGCGCGATCTCGGGCTGGACCCAGCCAAAGTCAACCCCAATGGCGGCGCCGTGGCGCTCGGCCACCCGATCGGCGCCTCCGGCGCGATCATCGCCATCAAGGCGATGTATGAGCTGCACCGCACCGGCGGCCGCTACGCGCTCGTCACCATGTGCATCGGCGGCGGCCAGGGCATCGCGGTCATCCTCGAACGCGTGTGACGTTTCACCTGCGAACGGCGGCGGGGCTCATCCTCGCCGTCAAGGCGCAGCCCGGGGCCAAGCGCGTGCAGATCGGCCCCGTGCTGCCCGCCGCCCCGGCGCCGGGCTGGCCGGAAGCGCGGCTGAAAATCGCCATCAACGCCGCGCCCGAGGATGGCAAGGCCAATGCCGCGATCATCGCCGCGCTGGCCGATTGGCTGGGGGTGAAACCCGCCGCCATCACCCTTACCGCCGGAGCAACCTCGCGCGAGAAGAAATTCCTGATCACCGGGCCGGTGGCGGTGCCGGAGCTCGGCTAGTTCAGCGCCAGCACCGCGCTGTTGAGCACCGTGGCGAACCCGACCCAGGCGAGATACGGCAGCAGCAGCCACGCCGCCAATTTATCCTGCCGCCGCGCGGCCAGCACCAGCGCCGCCACCACCAGCAGCAGCGCGACGATCACCGCGACCGAGAGGCGCAGATCATGCGCGTCGAAAAACACCGGCGGCCAGAGAAAATTCAGCGCCAGCTGCGCCCACCATAGCCGCCGTGCCAGGCCCGCGCCCGGAACGCGCCATAACCGCCAGCCGGCGATGCCGATCAGCACATACAGCACGCTCCATACCGGCCCGAACACCCAGCCCGGCGGGTTGAACGCGGGTTCGCGCAGCCCGGCGAACCAGGCACCCGGCAGGCTCAGCGCACCCACCCCCAGCCCGCCGCCCAGCGTGAGCAGGATGAACAGCCAAAGGGCGCGCCGCTCGCTCATTGCGGGTTGAGCAGCGCCAGCAGCGCACCGGGCGGCAGGTTGAGCTGCGAATAGCCGGTGGGCGGGGTGAAATCACCCGCGGGCTGCGGCGCGAAGGAGACGGACAGCGCCGTCAAATCCGCGCTGCCCTGCGCATCATGGCCCGAGAAATGCAGCGTCACCCCGGTTGGGGTGATGCAGGCGGTGCCGGTGCCCTTCTGATCCATCACCAGATATTTTTCGCAATCCAGCCCGGCGTAATGCCCGGTGCCCAGCGGCGTGAATTGCGCACCATCGGCATTGTAGATCTCGCCGGTCAGGGCCGAGAAATCCGGCGCTTGCACCACCGCGTGCAGCGCCGGCACCACCACCTGAGCCTGCCCGGCTGGCAGATTGGCGAGCACATAATAGCCGCTCTGGCTCTGCACGCGGGCCAGTTGGTCGGTGGCGTCGTAGGCCAGCTGATACGTGGCCGGCGCCTTGCCCTGGGCGGTGAGCGAATAGGTCACCGCCACATCGCGCGAGGGCAGGATCACCGGCGCGGCCAGCGCGGCGGCGGGCAGCGCCGCCAGCAGCACGGCGGCGGACAATGAGCGTTTCATGGCGTTGGTCATGGGGCCTCCTTTCGCATCGCCTCTATTTCACTCCACAATGCGGCAGCATCAGGGCTGACGGGAAACCGTGCCGGCAGCTCCACGGCGATGGCGAGGCGGCGGTGATACTCCCCGCGCGGGATCTCCACCGCGCCGAAGCGGGCGAGATGCGAGGTGATGAATTGCGTGTCGAGTAGCGTGAATCCGCCCAGGCGCAGCCGCGCCACCAGATGCACCAGCGCCACTTTCGAGGCATCGGTGGCGGTGGAAAACATGCTCTCGCCAAAAAACGCTCCACCCAGCGCCACCCCATACAGCCCACCCACCAATTCGCCATCGCGCCAGGCCTCGACACTATGCGCGAAGCCGAGCGTGAACAGTTCGTTGAACAGCCGCTCGATTTCCTCGTTGATCCAGGTCTCGGGCCGGTGCGGCCGCGAGGTGGCGCAGGCGGCGATGGTGGCGGCGAAGGCGGCATCGGCGGTCACGGTGAAGAGCGCGCCGCGCAGCGTCTTCATCAGGCTGTGGGGGATGTGAAACCCATGCAGCGGCAACACGCCGCGCGCATCCGGGTCGAGCCAATGCAGGGTGCGGCTCTCCCGCGCCTCGGCCATGGGGAACAAGCCAAGCTGATAGGCGCGGAGCAGCAGATCGGTGGTGAGATGAAAGGGCCGCGCGGACATGCCCAAGACCTCGCATATCCGCGCGGAATTTGCCAAGCGCCGTGATGTGGCCGCAAAAAACCCCAGGCCGTGAGGCCCGGGGCGCAGTCTCCCTAAACTCGGCGTTGTGGTTGTTGATTACCGCGTGGTTGAAGTCTTGGCCCAGTAATGGCCATGCACGAGGCCGTCGTCATAATCGCGATGCTCAGGGCGAGCAGAGTCATGGCGTGCCTCCTTCGCGGCGTTCAGGGCCTGGATCACCGCCGCGTTGCCAGCTTCGCGCTGGCGCTGGGCCGCGGCGTGTCCGCCAAAACCATCCGGGGAGAAGGTCGGGGTCAGCTGATGACGCATGATGAACTCCTGTATCAATTCTTGTGGTTGGCTTCCCACGGCGCCGGGGGGGATTGCGATTGAGAGAGAGGCGCCGCGGGAAGCTCGTGAGGTCAAACTATTTACATTGCGGCGCGATGAACAGCGGAATCTGACGGAGTTCCGCGAAATCTGTGCGTGACTTTACTGTAAATTTTTGCTATTTGTAAAATATGTCAAAAGCAGCCATCGGCAAGACCATTCGCCGGCTTCGCATGGAGCAAGGCTACACCCAGCAAGGCTTCGCGCAGAAGCTCGGTATTTCAACGTCTTATCTGAATCTTGTCGAACACGACCAGCGCAATGTCACCGCCTCGCTGTTGTTCAAGCTCACCGACATCCTGAAGGTCGATCTCGCCGCGCTCTCAGGCGTGCAGGAGCGTGAATACGAGGTGGCTCTGCGCGAGGCCTTCGCCGATCCGGTACTGGCGATCGAGCCGGTGCCAGATGCCGAGATCCAGACGTTGGCCGCCGCCCCCAACGCGGCGCGCGCCGTGCTCGCCCTGCATCGCGCTCTGGCCGGGGCGCGCGAGGAGGCGGGCGGCGGCATCACCCTGCCCTCGGGCCGCAAGATCCTGTTGCCGAACGAGGAAGTGCGGGATTTCTTCCACGATCACGAAAACCATTTCCCGGCGCTGGAGGACGAGGCCGAGCGCATCGGCGCCGGGCTGGAAACCGCCAGCGTCGGCACCAGCCACGCCTTGGCCGAGCGCCTGCGCCGCCAGCACGGGCTGGTGGTGAGCGTACGCCCCCTACCCGGCGCGCTGCGCGTTTACGACGCCGCCAGCCGCATGCTCACCCTGTCGGAAGACCTGCCGCGCGAGAGCCGGGGGTTTCAGATGGCCTTCCAGCTCGCCTTGCTGGAGGCGCGCGAGCCGGTGGAAAAAATCGTCAAACGCGCCAACCCGACCACGCGCGACGCCGCCGAGCTGCTGCGCATCGGGTTGCTCAACTACATCGCCGGGGCGCTGCTGATGCCCTATGAGCCGACCCTCGCCGCCGCGCGCGAGCGCCGCTACGATGTGGACGCCCTGACCGCGCGCTTCGGCGTGTCTTATGAGCAGGCCTGTCACCGCCTCTCCACCCTGCAACGGGCGGGCGCGCGCGGCGTGCCGTTTTTCTTCCTGCGCGTGGATGCCGCGGGCAATGTCAGCAAGCGCTTCTCGGCGGCGGGCTTCCCGTTCATGCGCTTCGGCGGCACCTGCCCGCGCTGGATCGTGCATTCCGCCTTCGCCACGCCCGGCGCTGTCCGTGTGCAGGTGGCGCAGCTCTCGGCCACTGAGACCTTCCTCTGCTTCGCCCGCGCCATCACCGGCCGCCCGGCCCGCTGGGGCGAGCCGCCGCCGGTGCATGTGGTGGCCATGGGCTGCGATGTCGCCCATGCCGGCGAGCTGGTTTATGGCGACGGGCTGAACCTGGCCACGGCGGCGGTGGGCATCGGCCTCTCCTGCCGGCTGTGCGAACGCCAGGATTGCCGCTCCCGCGCCTTTCCGCCCATCGCGCACCGGCTCTCCATCGACCCGCAGACCACCAGCGCCAGCCCGTATAAGTTTGAGACCAAGACCGGAAAATTGTAGCGAATTGTCACACGGATGTGGCTGATCTGGCGGCGGATCTGGAGTACCTTTCGCGCTGCAACATGAATTTAGGGTGACACGGGCCGCCGATTGACGGAGGTCAACGCCAAGTCCGCCGGGGCTGGGCATTACCGGTTGCCGGACCACGCCCAAAAAGGAGAGCGGCATGAGCGACAAATCTACCGACCCGTTCGAGATGTTCCAGATCTCCCGCGACCTGTTGACCGCGCAGCAAAAATTCCTGCCCTCGGGCAAGGTTTTCGAGCAGCTGGCCGAATATATGCGCAATGTCACCCAGGCCCAGATCGCCTATAATCAGGCGCTGATGCGCGCCCAGGCCTCGTTGATGGCCTCGCTGATGGAGCGCCCGCTGGCCGCGGTCTCGGGCAAGCCCGAGGAACGCCCAAGCGCCGCCGCCCATAAGCCCGACACGTCGGCCCCATGAACTGCATCACCAGCACGCCCTCCCCGTTCAGCCTCGCCGGAAAGCGGGGGCTCGTCGTCGGCATCGCCAACGAGCACAGCATCGCCACGGGTTGCGCCCGCGCTTTCGCCGCCTGCGGCGCGCGGCTCGGCGCCACTTATCTCAACGAAAAGGCCAAGCCCCACGTGCAGGCGGTGACGGATGAGCTCCCCTGCGACTTCCTGCTCCCCTGCGATGTGGAAAAGCCAGGCGAGCTGGAAGCGGTGTTCGGCGAAGCCGCCCAACGCTGGGGCAAGCTGGATTTCATGCTGCACGCCATCGCCTTCGCCCCCGCGGCGGATCTGCACGGCCGGGTGGTGGATACCTCGCCCGAGGGCTTCGCCCAGGCCATGGACATCTCCTGCCACTCCTTCCTGCGCATGACCAGGCTCGCCGAGCCGCTGATGCCGGATGGCGGCTCGCTGATGACGATAACCTTTCAGGGATCTGAGCATGTGGTGCCGAACTACAATGTCATGGGCCCGGTGAAGGCGGCGCTGGAAAGCGCAGTGCGCTACGCCGCCGCCGAGCTGGGGGCCAAGAACATCCGGGTCAACGCCATCTCGCCCGGGCCCATCGCCACCCGCGCCGCCAGCGGTATCGAGAAATTTAACGAGCTCTTGGACGCCGCCGAAAATGCTCCGGAACGGCGCCTCGCCACCATCGAGGATGTCGGCGCGCTCGCGGCCTTCCTGGCCGGCGGCGGCGCCGGGATGCTCACCGGCACCATCATCCCCGTCGATGGCGGCCAACATTTGCTCGCCTAAAGCCTGGAGCGGACCATGAACGAGAACACTCTGAATAACCGCGACCTGGACCGCGCCCTGCACGCCGCGCAAGCGCGGCTGACCGGCGGGCTGTCGCCGTCATCGCTGGCGCTGGCCTGGGCGGATTGGTTCCTGCATTTAGGCGACCAGCCGGGCCGGCAGGTGAGCCTGGCGCGGCAGGCGGCGGCCGATTGGGCGGAGCTGGCCCGCCTCGCCCTCGGCCTGCCCGCCGAAAAACTGGTCCCCGAGCCGGAGGATCACCGCTTCACCAGCCCAAACTGGGAGCACGGCCCGCCAGCCTTCGCGGTGCAGGCCTTCCTGCGCGCCGAACGGCTGTGGGACATGGCGACCACCGGCGTACACGGGCTATCGAAAGAGAATGGCCGCATCGTCAATTTCGTCGCGCGCCAGTTGATGGACATGATGGCGCCCTCCAACTTCCCGATGCTCAACCCCGAGGTGCTGGCCAAGTTTCAGGCCACCTCGGGCGACAGCCTGCGCGAGGGGATGCGCCATTTCATCGAGGATCTGCAGGCCACGGGCAGCGGCACCACCCAGACCCTGCCGATGCAGCCGGGCAAGGATGTCGCCATCACCCCGGGCAATGTGGTGTTCCGCAACGAGCTGATCGAGCTGATCCAATACAGCCCCGCCACCGGCAAGGTGCGCCCCGAGCCGGTGCTGATCGTGCCGGCCTGGATCATGAAATATTACATCCTCGACCTCTCGCCGCATAACTCGATGATCCGCTACCTGGTCGAGCAGGGCTTCACGGTGTTCTGCATCTCCTGGCGCAACCCCGATATCAGCCTGCGCGACACCAGCCTCGATGATTACCGCCGCCTCGGCGTGATGGCGGCGCTCGACGCCATCACCACGATCTGCGGCGCGCCGAAGATCCACGCCACCGGCTATTGCCTGGGCGGCACGCTGCTCAGCATCGCCGCCGCCGCCATGGCGCGCGAGCATGACGAGCGGCTGGCCAGCATCACCCTGTTGGCGGCGCAGACCGATTTCACCGAGGCGGGCGAGCTGCAACTCTTCATCAACGCCTCACAGCTCGCCTTCCTTGAGGATGCGATGTGGGCGCAGGGCTATCTCGACTCCACGCAGATGGCGGGCGCCTTCCAATTGCTGCGCTCCAACGATCTCGTCTGGTCCACCCTGATCCGCCGCTATTATCTGGGCGAGGAGACCAACCCGAACGACATGATGTCGTGGAACCGTGACGCCACGCGCATGCCCTACCGGATGCATGCCGAATATCTGCGCCACATGTTCCTCAATAACGATCTGGCCGAGGGGCGCTTCGAGGCGGGCGGGCATAAGATCTCGATCGCCGATATCCATGGGCCGTTCTTCGTCATCGGCACCGAGACCGACCACATCGCGCCCTGGCATTCGGTGTATAAGCTGCAGCTGCTCAACCATAATGATTTCACCTTCGTGCTCACCTCTGGCGGGCATAATGCGGGCGTGGTGAGCGAGCCGGGGCATCCGCACCGCCATTACTGCATTTTGCGCCGCCGCCATGACGACCTCTACGTGCCGCCCGAGGAATGGCAGGAGAACGCCATTTGCGCCGAGGGATCGTGGTGGCCCGCCTGGGTTGAATGGCTCAACGCGCACTCAGGCGAGCCGGTGGCACCGCCGCCCATGGGCGCGCCGCAAAACGGCTACCCCATTCTCGACGCCGCCCCGGGGCAATACATCTTCCAGCGCTGAAAGACCGAACGCCATGGATATGAAGACCGAATTGCTCGAAAACCGGGTGTTCGACGATATCGCCGTCGGCGATTCCGCCAGCCTCGCCAAGGAGATCACGGCCGACGACATCGCCCTGTTCTCGGTCGTCTCCGGCGACATCAACCCCGCGCATCTCGACCCGGAATACGCCGAGACCGACCTGTTCCACCACATCATCGCCCAGGGCGTGCTCACCGCCGGGCTGATCTCGGCCGTGCTCGGCACCAAGCTGCCCGGCCCGGGCACGATCTATTTGGCGCAGGAGCTGAAATTCATCGCCCCGGTCTCGCCTGGTGACACCATCACCGCGACCTGCACCGTCACCGGCAAGATCCCCGAGAAGCGCCGGGTGATCCTGGATTGCCATTGCGCCAACCAAAACGGCCAGGAGGTGCTGCGCGGCACCGCCACGGTGCGCGCGCCGGACGAAAAAGTCTGCCGCCCGGCCATCACCCTGCCCGAGGTGCGGCTGCTGCGGCATCAACATTTCCGCAACCTGCTGGCCCGCGCCACCGCCGGCCAGCCTATCCCCACCGCGATCGCGCATCCATGCGACGACATCTCGCTGCTCGCCGCGGTGGAGGCCGCCGAGCGCAACCTCATCACCCCGATCCTGGTCGGGCCGGCGCCGCGCATCCGCGAAACCGCCGCCGCGCATGGGCTGGATATTTCGGGTTTCCAGATCATCGACACCAAACACAGCCATGAATCCGCCGCCCGCGCCGTGGCCCTGGTGCGCGCGGGCACGGCCAAGCTGCTGATGAAAGGTTCGCTGCACACCGACGAGTTGCTGCACGAGGTGATGCAGCCCGGCACCGGGCTGCGCACCAGCAAGCGGCTCAGCCATGTCTTCGTGCTCGATGTGCCCTCCTACCCGCGCCCGCTGCTGGTGACCGACGCCGCGATCAACATCGCGCCGACGTTGGAGGATAAGGTCTGCATCGTGCAAAACGCCATCGAGCTGGCGCATGTGCTGGGCATCGACACCCCGCGCGTGGCGATCTTGGCCGCCGTGGAGACCGTGAACCCGGTGATGCAGGCGACGCTGGACGCCGCCGCCCTGTGCAAGATGGCGGATCGCGGCCAGATCACGGGCGGCGTGCTCGATGGCCCGCTGGCGTTCGACAACGCCGTTTCCGCCGCCGCCGCCGCGCAGAAGGGCATCAAATCCGCCGTCGCCGGGCAGGCGGACATCCTGGTGGTGCCGAATATCGAGGCCGGAAACATCCTGGCCAAGCAGCTCACCTTCCTCGCCAATGCCGATGCGGCCGGAATCGTGCTCGGCGCGGCGGTGCCGATCATCCTCACCAGCCGGGCCGATGACGACCGCGCCCGCCTCGCCTCCTGCGCCGTCGCCGTGATCATGGCGGAAGCGCAAGCGCATGGCTGACGCCGTCCTCACCATCAATGCCGGCTCCTCCAGCATCAAATTTGCGCTGTTCGAGACCGCAGACGGGCTGACGCGCATCGCCGAGGGGCTGGCCGAAGGCATCGGCACCGCGCCGCATCTGCGCATCAGCGCCAATGGCGCGCTGGCGCTGGAGCGGCGCTGGCCCGCGCATGCGGCGGAGACGCATGAGGATCTGATGCGCGAGGTGCTGGGCTGGGTGGAGGCGCATCTCGGCGCGGATCGGCTGATCGCCGCCGGGCATCGCATCGTGCATGGCGGCAACCGCTACACCGCCCCCACCCGGCTGGATGCCGAGGTTATGGCGCATCTGGCCGAGCTGAACCCGCTCGCCCCGCTGCATGAGCCGCACAACCTCGCCGCCGTGCGCGCGGTGCTGGCGGTGCGCCCTGCTTTGCCGCAAATCGGCTGTTTCGACACGGCCTTCCACCATACCATCCCCGAAACCGCGACGCGCCTCGCCCTGCCGCGCGCGTTCCACGACGAGGGCGTGCGCCGCTACGGCTTCCATGGGCTGTCCTACGAATACATCGCCGGGCGGCTGCGCGAGACGGTGCCGGACTTGGCCCAAGGCCGGGTGATCGTGGCGCATCTGGGCAATGGCGCCTCGCTCTGCGCCCTGCGCGGCGGCCTCTCCGTCGACACCACGATGGGCTTCACCGCGCTGGAAGGGCTGATGATGGGCACACGCTGCGGCAGCATCGACCCCGGCGTACTGATCTATCTCTCGCAAAGCCACGGCATGGACGCCGCCGCGATCACCGATCTGCTCTATAAACAATCCGGGTTGCTCGGCGTTTCCGGCATCTCGCCGGATGTACGCACGCTTCTGCAAAGCAAAGCGCCGGAAGCCGCCGAGGCGCTGGAACTATTCGCCTACAGCGCCGCCCGCCATGCCGGGGCGCTGATCTCCTGCCTTGGCGGGCTGGACGGCATCGTCTTCACCGCCGGGATCGGCGAACACGCCGCCCCGATCCGCGCCGCCATCTGCCAGCGCCTGGCCTGGACCGGCGCACGTCTCTCCCCGGAAGCCAACGCGGCCGCTCAGCCTGTAATCAGCACCGCGGACAGCAAGGTGGAGATCCGCATCATCCCGACCGATGAGGAGCTGATGATCGCCCGGCACACGCTGGTCAGCCTCGGCTGAGCCGGGCTGGTGGAAAGCGTTCCGCCGCCAGGGGCTCGGCCCCTGGCGGCCACGCCATCCTCAGGCGAATTCGACCAGCAAATCCTTGGCGTCCACCTGTTCGCCCGGGCGCACGAGGATGGTTTTCACCGTACCGGCGCGCGGCGCGGTGATCTGGGCTTCCATCTTCATCGCCTCGATCGCCAGCAGCGGCTCGCCCTGCTCCACGCTCTGGTCCTCGCGCACCAGAATGGCCGAGATGGTGCCCGGCATCGGCGCGCCGAGCTGCTTCGGATCCGCCTCATCCGCCTTGCGTTTGGCCGGGCGAATGGCGGTGGCGCTGCGGTTGGGCACCGTGATCATGCGCGGCTGACCGTTCAGCTCGAAGAACACCGACACATTGCCGTCCTCATCGGTGGCCGAGAGGGTTTGCAGGCTGATGATCATCGTCTTGCCGGCCTGCAGCGTAACCGAAATCTCGTCGCCCGGCTGCATGCCGTAGAAATACACCGGGGTGGGCAGCACCGAGACCGGGCCATAGGTGCGCAGCGCGCCGGTGAAGGTGGTGAACACCTCCGGATACATCAGGTAGGAGGCGAGCATGTAATCCTGCACCTCCTCGATGCCGCAGCGCTCCGACACGGTCTTGCGGATGGCCGCGAGATCGGCTTCGGGCATCAGCGAGCCAGGGCGCACGGTGATCGGCGTCTTGCCCTTCAGCACCTTCTTTTGCAGCGTCTCCGGCCAGCCGCCCGGAGGCTGCCCGAGATCGCCATGCATCATCTCCACCACCGATTGCGGGAAGGAGATCTCCCGGTCGGGGTCGGCCACCATCTCCGGCGTGAGGTTCTGCGACACCATCATCAGCGCCATGTCGCCCACCACCTTGGAGGAGGGCGTAACCTTCACGATGTCGCCAAACAGGTCATTGGCGTCGCGATAGGCGCGGGCCACTTCATGCCAGCGGGTTTCCAGCCCCAGGCTGCGCGCCTGTTCGCGCAGATTGGTGAATTGCCCGCCGGGCATCTCGTGCAGATAGACCTCCGAGGCGCCAGATTGCAGATCGCTCTCAAACGCAGCGTATTGCGAGCGCACGGCCTCCCAGTAGAAGCTGAGCTGGCGGATCGCGCGCGGGTCGAGCCCGGTGTCGCGCTCAGTGTGGCGCAGCGCCTCCACCAGCGAGCCCAGGCAGGGCTGCGAGGTCTGGCCGGACATCGGGTCCATCGCGGCGTCGAAGGCATCCACCCCGGCGTTGACGGCTGCCAGCACCGAGGCGGCGGAGATGCCCGAGGTGTCATGCGTGTGCAGGTGGATCGGCAGGCTCACCGCCTCCTTCAGCGCCTTCACCAGCACGGTGGCGGCGGCGGGCTTCAGCAGCCCGGCCATGTCCTTGATCGCCAGGATATGGCAGCCCGCGGCCTCCAGCTCCTTGGCCAGGCCGACATAGTAGTTCAGCGAATACTTGGCCCGGTCGGGGTCCAGAATGTCGCCGGTGTAGCAGATCGCGCCTTCGGCCAGCCTGCCGGCCTCGCACACGGCGTCGATGGCGACGCGCATGTTCTCCACCCAGTTCAGGCAGTCGAACACGCGGAACAGGTCAATGCCGCGCTCCGCCGCCTGCTTGACGAAGAACTTCACCACATTGTCGGGATAGTTGGTGTAGCCCACGCCATTCGCGCCGCGCAGCAGCATCTGCAGCAGGATGTTGGGGGCGCGCTCGCGGATCCATTGCAGGCGCTCCCACGGGCCTTCCTGCAGGAAGCGCATCGACACGTCGAAGGTCGCCCCGCCCCAGCATTCTAGCGACAATAGCTGCGGCAGCCCGACCGAGGTGGCCTTGGCCGCGTTCACGATGTCGTAGGTGCGCATGCGCGTGGCCAGCAGCGATTGATGCGCGTCGCGCATCGTGGTGTCGGTCACCAGCGCGCGCTTCTGCTCCAGCATCCAGTTGGCGAAGCCCTTTGGGCCCAGCTTGTCGAGCAGCTGCTTGCTGCCCTCCCGCCGCTCGCTGCCAAAATTCGGCGGCTCCGGCGTGCGGGCATGGGCGGGCGGTTTCGGCTTGCCGCGCGTCTCCGGGTGGCCGTTCACGCTCACGTCGGCGATGTAGCGCAGCAGCTTGGTGGCGCGGTCCTGGCGCTTCTTTACCGAAAACAGCTCGGGCGTGTTGTCGATGAAGCGCGTGGTGTATTTCCCGGCGCGGAAATCCGGGTGGTTGAGCAGCGCCTCCAAGAAGGCGAGGTTGGTGGCGACGCCGCGAATACGGTATTCGCGCAGCGCGCGGTCCATGCGCGCGATGGCCTCATCCGGCGTCGGCGCCCAGGCGGTCACTTTTTCCAGCAGCGCGTCGTAATAGCGGGTGACCACGGCGCCCGAATAGGCGGTGCCGCCATCGGTGCGGATGCCGAAGCCGAAGGCGCCGCGATAGGCGGTGATGCGCCCGTAATCGGGCACGAAATTATTATCCGGGTTCTCGGTGGTGATGCGGCATTGCAGCGCATGGCCGGAGAGGTGGATCTGATCCTGCGGCGGCACGCCGGTTTCGTCCACTATGCCGACATGCCCGCCCTCGGCAACATGGATCTGCGCCTTGACGATGTCGATGCCGGTGACGACCTCGGTGACCGTGTGCTCCACCTGCACGCGCGGGTTCACCTCGATGAAGTAGAATTTGCCGGTATCCTGGTCCATCAGGAACTCGACCGTGCCGGCATTGCAGTAATTCGTCGCCTTGCCGATGGCGAGCGCGGCGTTGCACAGCGCCTCGCGCGTCACCGGGTCCATATACGGGGCCGGGGCGCGCTCGATCACCTTCTGGTGGCGGCGCTGGATCGAGCAGTCGCGCTCGAACAGATGCACGAGGTTGCCGTAGGAATCGCCCAGGATCTGCACTTCCACGTGCCAGGCGCGGCGGACCAGCTTCTCCAAGTACACTTCGTCATTGCCGAAGGCGGCCTTGGCCTCGCGCCGGGCGGTGGCCACGGAGTCGAGCAGCGTCTCCTCGCTCTCGATCGGGCGCATGCCGCGCCCGCCGCCGCCCCAGCTCGCTTTCAGCATTACCGGATAGCCAACCTCGTTGGCCAGGCGCTTGATCTCGGCATCGTCATACGGGAGCGGGTCGGTCGCCGGCATCACCGGCACGCCGACGGAAATGGCGAGGTTGCGCGCTGCCACCTTGTTGCCGAGCTGGCGCATCGTCTCCGGCCGCGGGCCGATGAAGGTGATGCCCTCGCGCTCGCAGGCTTCGGCGAAATCCGGGTTTTCGGAGAGGAAGCCATAACCGGGGTGGATGGCGTCCGCCCCCGCCTGCTTGGCGACGCGGATCACCTCGTCGATGGACAAATACGCCTCGATCGGCCCCATGCCCTTGCCGATGAGATACGCCTCATCCGCCTTGAACCGGTGCAGCGACAGCTTATCATGCTCCGGGTAGATGGCGATGGTGGAAATACCAAGCTCAGCCGCGGCGCGGAACACGCGGATCGCGATCTCGGACCGGTTGGCGACCAGAAGGCGCTTGAAATGCTTCACAAACCTGCTCCTTATGCCGGATTCATGCCTAAAAACCCGGCCTCAAACGGCGTTTTAACGGCAAGTCCTCCCCCGCCGCAATGCCCGCTGCCCGAAAATTGGTCAGGCAACCACACTAAATACGATGATTACGAATAACACCGTCGGGATCTCATTGGCGATGCGGTAGAAACGCTCGCTGCGCGTGTTGCGGTCGTTCAGGAAATCCCGCCGCCAGCGCGACAGAAACGCGTGGAAACCCGACATTAGGATGACGCAGGTGAATTTGCTCCACCACCAGGCGGCGTGCCAATTCACCGCACCGGGGGTGAGCATCAGCAGGATGCCGAACAGCCAAGTCGAGATCATCGCCGGGTTGATGATCAGGCGCAGGAGTTTCACCTCCATCACCTTGAAGCGCTCGGATTCCGCCGTGCCGGGCACGGTCTGGCAGTGATACACGTAGAGCCGGGGCAGGTAGAACATGCCCGCCATCCAGGCCGTGAAGCTGACGACATGAAACGCGAGAAGCCAATGAAAAGCCGGGATCAGCGCGGGGATGGTCATGCCAGAACTCCAAAAATCTCGTGCAAATCGGAAAACACCGCCTTCGCCCCGGCGGCGAGCAGCGGTTCAGCGCCGCCATGCGGGGCGAAGCCGTAGCAGGTCATGCCCGCGGCCACCGCGCCGGTGACGCCGAGGCGGCTATCCTCCAACACGATGCAGCGCGCCGGGGCGGCCTGGGCCGAGGCGGCGGCAGCCAGGAACACATCGGGCGCGGGCTTCGGGCGGCCACCGCGCGCGATCACGCTGGCCGCCGAATGCGCCCGCCCGGCGGTGAGATGCGCGATGCCGGTGCGGGTGAATTTCACCGCCATTTCCTCGTCCGAGGAATTGCTCGCCACCCGCCACTCGATCCCCAGCTCGTTCACACGGTGCAGCATGGTATCGGCACCGGAGATCAGCCTGGACTCCTCGCCCAGCGCCAACACCAGTTTTTCAGCGAGATTGGGCCGCCAATCAGGCGGCAAGGGCTGCTTCAACGCGGCCTCGATCATTGGCACCATGTCGCCGATCGACATGCCCATGAACAAGCGCATCGCCTCCGCCGCGTCCATCGCCCAGCCCAGCCCGGTGAGTTCGCGCGCGATCAGCGCCGAGGCCACGCCCTCGCTATCGATCAGCACGCCGTCGCAGTCAAAAATGATCAGCTCAGGCGGCATTGAACGGGCAATCCTTATGCGCGCCGCAGGGCGAGCCGCCGCGGCATAATCCGGGGTTGGCGGCGCGGCGCACGATGCCGGCCAGTGCCGCGATGAAGGCCGGGTCGTCATTCTGCGCCGGCACGCGGAAATAGCCCGGCACCTGGGCCTGCTCCGCGACATGGCGGTTCTCGATGTCCAGCTCGACCAGCGTCTCGATATGGTCGGAAATGAAGGCGATCGGCGACACCACCGCCACCACGCCGTCGCGCCCAGCCTGCTCGATCGCGGCGATCGTGCTCGGCTCCAGCCATTTTTGCGGCGTGGCGCGCGATTGGAAGCAGACCAGATGCTCGACATCCTGGTCCTTGAGCCGCGCCATCACGCCCGAAACCGTGGCTTCCACCTGCGCCTGATACGGGTCTCCGGCCTTAATGATGCTTTCCGGCAGGCCATGCGCCGAAAACAACACACGGATCTTCATCCCCGGATGCGCCGCCTTGGCCTTGGCGATGGTCGCGTCGACCAGCGCGGCGGTGGCGGCGCAATAGGCGGCATCGTCAAACCAGCAGCAGATGGTGGTGGTGGGCTTGGCCAGCCCGGCCCGCGCCGCCGCCTCGCGCCAATCATTCAGCGAGGAGCCGGTCGTGGTGCTGGAAAATTGCGGATAAAGCGGCAGCAGCACGATGCGGTCAGGGTTCCAGGCTTTCACCTCGCGCGCCACCTCGGCCGCGAAGGGGTGCCAGTAGCGCATGGCAATGAAGCTTTTATTCGTCCCGCCCAAGGCCTGCTCCAGCGCCGCCGCCTGTTTTTGGGTCAGCCCCAAAAGCGGCGAGGATCCGCCCATTAGCGCGTAATTCTCCGCCGCCGCCTTGGCCGAACGCCCCGCGATCAGCCGCGCCAGCCAGAAGCGGATGAACACCGGGGCGCGGATGATCGCCTTGTCGGAGAACAGATTGACGCGGAATTTCTGGATCGCGGCTGGGCTGTCCGGGCCGCCGAGGTTGAACAGGACGATGGCCGTCTTCATGCGCTGCGAATGATCTCCATCAGACGGGCCACGTTCGCCTCCGGCACGTCCGGGGTGATGCCATGGCCAAGATTGAAGATATGGGGGCGGCCACGCGCCTGCGCCAGCAGCTTGCGCGCGGCCTCGTCCATCGCCACGCCGCCGAGCTTGAGCAGCAGCGGGTCGAGATTGCCCTGAAACACCGTGCCCGGCGGGCAGACGTCAATCGCCTTGGCCAGATCGGTGACCGTATCCAACCCGACCGCGTCCACCCCGGTGTTTCGCGCATATTCGCCCAGCATCAGCCCGGCCAGACGCGGGAAGCCGATCACCTTGAGACCCGGATGCCTCGCCTTGAGCGTGGCAATGATGCGCCGGTTGGGCGCGATCACCAGCTCGCGGAACTGCGCCGCGGGGAAAATCCCGGCCCAGCTCTCGAACAGCATCACGCAATCCGCCCCGGCTTCGACCTGCGCGGAGAGATAGGCGATCGTCGCCTCGCTCAAAACCTCCAGCACGGCGGCGACAAAGCCCGGCTGCTCATAAGCCAGCCGTCGGGTGCGGGGAAACTCTCCGCCGCCTTCGCCATCGAGCATGTAACACGCCACCGTCGCCGGGCCGCCGGCGAAGCCGATCAGTGCCGTCTCGGCGGGTAATTCGGCCCGCACACGGCGGACGGTCTCCATCACCGGCGCGTAAACACCCGGCGCCCGCGCGGTGTCCAGCGTGCTGAGGCTTTCCAGCGGCGGCAAACGCGGACCCTCGCCTTCAGCAAAGCGCAGCCCCTGCCCCAGCGCCATTGGCAGGATCAGGATGTCTGAAAATAAAATAGCGGCATCGAACCCGAATTTACGGATCGGCTGCAGGGTTACTTCAGCGGCGAGGGCCGGGTTGAGGCACAGGCTGATGAAATCCCCGGCCTGGGCGCGGGTGGCCCGGTATTCCGGCAGATAGCGCCCGGCTTGGCGCATGAGCCAGGCGGGAGGCGGCCAGATGGGCTCGCCATTCAGGGCTTGGAGCAATTTCATGCACACCGCCTAAACCTAAACATTATTTCTTTAAAGGTTGAGGGGTGGGGGTGGTTGGCTGTGGATAACGGGGTTTAACCCAATGCGCGGATAATTCCACAAAGTTATCCACATCCAGAAACCAGCGGTAAGCTGCTGATTTTTACATATCCCCCATGGTTATTCACAGGCCTAGAACAAGTTGGGCCGGTTTTATCCCATGTTCACGATTTCGCATTTTTATCCCCGGCTTTCGCAAAAAGGGGGAGGTCGGGGCAAATAATCCACGCTATTAACACAGTTATGGACAGCGATAAGCTCAATATACACCTGATATCCGACGCCACTGGGGATACTTTGAACTCCCTGGGGCGGGCCGCCGTGGCGCAGTTCGATGAAGCGCTGGTGACGTATCACCGTTGGTCGCTGATCCGCTCGCGCCTGCAATTGCACCGGGTACTGGAGGGCATTCAGGCCGAGCCCGGCCCGGTGCTGTGCTCACTGGTCGACCAGGCGCTGCGCCATGAGCTGGATTCAGCCTGCGCGCGCATGGGCGTGCCGCTGTTGCATGTGCTCGACCCGGTGCTGGAGATGTTGCAGGCGCAGTTCGGCGCCCCGGCCCGGCACAAGCCCGGCCGCCAATATGTGCTGGACGCCGATTATTTCCGACGCATCGATGCCATGCATTATGTCATCAGCCATGATGACGGACAGGCTAATCGCGGCATTTCCGACGCCGATGTCGTGCTGGTGGGAGTGTCGCGCTCGTCGAAGACGCCGACCTGCTTCTATCTCGCCAATCGCGGCATCAAGGCGCTCAACGTGCCGCTGGTGCCGGGCATCGAGCCGCCGGAGGCGCTGATGAATGACCCGCCCTGCCCGGTGATCGGCCTGACCATCGACCCGAAATCGCTGATCGACATCCGCCGGCACCGGCTGCAACTCATCGGCGGCGGGGCCGAGGCCGGGTTCGCCCGCGCCGATAAGAGCGATTACGTGGATTACGAGGCGGTGGAAAAAGAGCTGCTCTGGGCGCGGCGGCTGTGCAATGCGCGCGGCTGGCCGACCATCGACGTGACCCGCCGCTCCATCGAGGAGACATCGGCGACCGTGCTGAAGCTGATGGATAATTGGCACGCCAAGCGCGAAAAACCGCCAGCGGCGGATGACGCGGGCTGAGAGGAGCGGGCGATGGATTTGGGCTTGAACGGGCGCCGCGCTCTGGTCTGCGCCGCGAGCGCCGGGCTGGGTTATGCCTGCGCCGAAGCGCTCGCGCGCGAGGGCGCGGCGGTGACGATCACTGGGCGTGACGCGGCGGCGCTGGAGCGGGCGGCGGCGCGGTTGCGGGCGGAGACCGGGGCCGAGATCGCCGCCGCGGCGGGTGACATCACCACGGAAGCCGGGCGCGCGGCGGCTTTCGCGGTTTGTCCGGCGCCGGATATTCTCATTAATAATGCCGGCGGTCCGCCGGCGGGCGATTTCCGCGAGTTTACTGAAGCGCAATGGCAGGCGGCGCTGAACGCCAACATGCTCACCCCCATCGCCATGATGCGCGCCGTGGTGGATGGCATGGCCGCGCGCCGCTTCGGGCGCATCGTCAACATCACCTCGGCCGCGGTGAAGGCGCCGATGCCGGGGCTGGCCCTCTCCAACACGGCCCGCACCGGGCTGACCGGCTTTGTCGCCGGGCTGTCGCGTGAGGTCGCCTGGGCCAACGTCGTCATCAACAACATGCTGCCCGGCCCGTTCGACACCGGGCGGCTGCGGCGCAACCTCTCGCCGGGCGGCGCTATCGACAACGCCGCCGCCGAGCGCGGCATGGCGGCCTGGGCGGCGCGGATTCCGGCGCGGCGCGTGGGTAACCCGGCGGAATTCGGCGCGGTCTGCGCCTTTCTCTGCTCGGCCCATGCCGGGTTCATCGTCGGCCAGAACATTTTGCTCGATGGCGGCGAGTTCAATTCAACCATCTAGCCCGCCCCTTGGCGCGGCCTGGGCGCAAGACTAAAGACGGGGCCATGTCCGACACCGAAACCTCACGCTACGATTTTTCCACCTCCGAGCCCCATTGGCAGGGCGAATGGGAGAAGGCCGGCTGCTTCAAGGCGGAAGATGTGCCCGCCGGGGGCAAGCCCAAATATTATGTGCTGGAGATGTTCCCCTACCCGTCGGGGAAGATCCACATGGGCCATGTGCGTAACTACACGCTGGGCGACGTGGTGGCCCGCTACAAGCGCGCCCAGGGCTTCGATGTGCTGCACCCGATGGGCTGGGACGCGTTCGGCCTGCCCGCCGAAAACGCCGCGCGCGAGAATAACGCCGATCCGGCGAGCTGGACCTACGCCAACATCGCCAATATGCGCGCCGAGCTGAAGCGCATGGGCTTCTCACTGGATTGGGACCGCGAGATCGCCACCTGCGACCCCGAATATTACGGCCAGCAGCAGAAAATCTTCCTGGATTTCTGGAAGGCCGGGCTGGTGGAGCGCCGCGCCGGTTATGTGAACTGGGACCCGGTGGACATGACCGTGCTGGCCAATGAACAGGTCATCGATGGGCGCGGCTGGCGCTCGGGCGCCATTGTGGAGAAGAAGAAGCTCTCGCAATGGTTCCTGCGCATCACCGATTTCGCGCCGGAATTACTCGACGGGCTGAAGACGCTGGAGCGCTGGCCCGAGCGCGTGAAGCTGATGCAGGAAAACTGGATCGGCTTCAGCCAGGGCGCGGATGTCACCTTCCCCCTCGCCGCGCCGGTGGACGGCATTGAGAGCGTGACCGTTTACACCACCCGGCCGGACACGCTGTTCGGCATGTCGTTTCTGGCCATCGCGCCGGAGCACCCGATCGCCAAGGCGGTGGCCGCCGCCAACCCGCAGGCGGCGGCCTTCGTGGCGGAATGCGCCAGCCAGGGGACGTCGGAGGCGGTGATCGAGGCGGCGGAGAAAAAAGGCTTCGCCACCGGGCTCACGGTCATCAACCCGTTCAACGGGCAGGAATACCCGGTCTGGATCGCCAATTTCGTGCTGATGGAATACGGCACCGGGGCGATTTTCGGCTGCCCCTGCGGCGACCAGCGCGATTATGAATTCGCCAGCAAATATGATCTGCCGATCCCCGTGGTGGTGTCGCCCAGCCCGGACGAAGCGCCCGAACTGCCCGGCAAGGCGCTGGATGGCGAGGGCTATATCGTCAATTCCGGCTTCCTCTCCGGCCTGCGCACCAAGGAGGCGAAGGAAAAGGCGATCGCCGAGCTGGAGGCGATTGGCGCGGGCAAGGCGGTGACGAATTGGCGCCTGCGCGACTGGGGGATTTCCCGCCAGCGCTATTGGGGCTGCCCGATCCCGGTGATCCATTGCGAGGCCTGCGGCCCGCAGCCCGTGCCCGAGGCCCAGTTGCCGGTGGCGCTGCCCAAGGATGTCAGCTTCGACAAGCCGGGCAACCCGCTCGACCATCACCCGAGCTGGCGGCATGTGGCCTGCCCGAAATGCGGCGAAGCGGCCCAGCGCGAGACTGACACCTTCGACACCTTCATCGATTCCTCGTGGTATTTCGCCCGCTTCTGCGCGCCGCGCGCGGCCACGCCGACCGGGCTGGACGCGGTGAAGCACTGGCTGCCGGTGGATCAATATGTCGGCGGCATCGAGCATGCGATTTTGCATCTGCTTTATGCGCGGTTCTTTACCCGCGCCATGGAGCGCACCGGACACGTTACGGTGAAGGAACCATTCGCCGGGCTGTTCACGCAGGGCATGGTGACGCATGAATCCTACAAGGATGCAGGTGGAAACTGGCTCTATCCCGATCAGGTGATCAAGACCGCCGACGGCGCCACGCATCGCGATACCGGCCTGCCGGTCACGGTCGGGCGCGTCGAGAAAATGTCGAAATCGAAACGGAATACGGTCGATCCGGGTGTGATCGTTGAACGTTTTGGTGCCGACACGGCGCGCTGGTTTGTGCTTTCCGACAATCCGCCCGAGCGCGATGTGGAATGGACCGAGACCGGCGTGCAGGGCTCGTTCCGCTTCGTGCAGCGCCTGGCGCGGCTGGGCGCGCTGATCGCGGCGGAGCCGATGGTGGATGCCCCGGCGGCGCTGGAGGGCGAGGCGAAGAAGCTGCTGAAGCAGACGCACAAGGCCATCGCCGCGGTGACCGAGGCGCTGGACACCTTCGCCTTCAACCTCGCCGTGGCGCGGATTTATGAACTCGCCGGCAACCTCGCCGGCACCACACCGGAAGATCCGGCCCTGCTTTATGCGCGGCGCGTGGCGATGGATATCATCGCCCGGCTGGTGGCGCCGATGATGCCGCATCTGGGCGAGGAGATTTTCGCCCGCCTGCACCCAGGCGCCGGGCTGGTGGCGCAGCAGCCCTGGCCGAAGGCCGACCCGGCGCTGCTCACCGTGGATGAGGTGACCATTGCGGTGCAGGTGAACGGCAAGCTGCGCGGCACCATCACCGTGCCCGCGGGCCAGGCGGGGGAGCAAAATATCGCCGCCGCCGCCGCTGCGGTCTCGACAGCGCTGGCCGGGCAGACCATTGTCAAGCAAATCCACGTGCCGGACAGGATCGTGAACTTTGTCGTCAAACCTGCTTAAGCCCGCCGCTCTCGCCGCCCTGCTCGGCCTCTCCGCCTGCGGCTTCACGCCGCTTTATGGCGGGCCGCAAGGGGTGGCTGCCAGCGCCCAGCTCGACGAGGTGGCGGTGGCGAATATCCCCGAGCGCACCGGCCAGCTCCTGCGGCAAAGCCTGGAGACGCAGCTTCACACCGCGGGCGCGCCGGTGAGTGAGCTGTATGAGCTGAAGGTCACCTATACCGTGGCCACCTCCGGCATCGGCGTGTTGCAGGATACCGCCACCACCCGCAACCGGCTCACCGCCACCGCGCAATGGAGCCTGACGCCGATCGGCAATCCGGGGCAGGCGCTGCTCAGCGGCACCGCTACCGCGATGAATGCGGAAAACGTGGTCGACCAGCAATATTTCGCGCTGACGCTGGAAAGCGACACGGTGAACAAGCAACTGGCCGATCAGGTGGCGGGCGAGATTACCGCGCAGATCGCCGCCTGGTTCCGCGCCCACCCCAACGCATGAAGCTCGATGCCGGCCGTATCGACGCCTTTCTGAAAGCGCCGACGGCCCCGATTGTGCTGCTGCACGGCCCGGATGCGGGGCTGGTTGCCGAGCGCGGGCTGGCGCTGGCGCGGGCGGTGCCGGGGGCGCTGAATGATCCGTTCCGCTTCGCCGAGCTGAGCAACCCGCCGCCGGATACGCTGCTGGCTGAGGCTTCCGCCGCCGCGCTGACCGGCGGGCGGCGCGTGGTGCGCGTGCGCGAGGCGCATGAGGCCCTGGCCAAGCCCTTGGAAACGCTGCTGAAACACCCGCCAGAAGCGCTGGTGATTTTGGAAGCGGGGGAGTTGACACCGAAATCCAAGCTACGCGCCCTGGCCGAGAAATCGCCCGACATTGCGGCCATCGCCTGTTATGCGATCGACCCGGCGAAATTGCCGCAAGTTGTCACCGCCCGGTTGCGCGGCATGGGGGTGAGCATCGACCAGGACGCCGCCGCCTGGGCTGGGCAGAATCTCTCGGGCGAGGAAGGCCCGCTCGGCCAGGCGCTGGAGGTGCTGTATCTCTATGCCGGGGAGAGCAAGGCGCTGAGCCTCGCGGATGTCGCCGCCGCGCTCACCGATGGCGGCGATACCTCGATGGGCGATGCCATCGACGCGGCGCTGACCGGCGATGTGGCGGCCACCGACAAGGCGCTGAGCCTGGCCTACGAGGAAGGCGTGTCGCCGGTCGGGTTGATCCGCGTGTTGCTGGGTGAGTTGCTGCGCCTGCGCGTGGCCGCCGGAGCCGTGGCGGAGGGCGCCTCGACGCAGGAGGCCATGGCCGGGATGCGCCCGCCGGTGTTCTTCAAGCGCCAGCCGGTGGTGACCAAGATGCTGCGGCTTTGGCCGCTGCCCGCGCTGGAGCAGGCGATCGCGGCGGCGCTGGCGGCGGAGGCGGCGTGCAAGACCACGCATATCCCCGACCAAGCCTATTGCCGGCAGACTTTGCTGGCCCTGGCCTCACGCGCCCGGAGCGTGGCGCGGCGCTGAATGGCGCCGCTCCACGTGGAGCGTTCAGCCGTTGAGCAGGGCCAGCAGCGAGTCCAATTGGTCCAGATTGGCGTAATTCAGCACCAGCTGCCCGCCCTTGCCGGTATATTTGATATCCACCCGCAACCCGAGCCGTTCGGTCAGGCTCTCGGCCAGGGCGGCGATGTCGGAATCGGCATGGGCGCTGCTCTTCGCCTTGGGCTCTGCGCCCGCCTTCGCCGCGCGGCTGGCGGCCTGCACCAGCGCCTCGGTTTGGCGCACATTCAGGCCTTTTTTCAGCACCTCGCGCGCGGCTTTCGCCGGGTCCGGATGGCCGAGCAGCGCCTTGGCGTGCCCAGCGGTCAGCTTGCCCTCGCGCACCAGCGCCAGTGCGGCCTGGGGCAGCTCCAGGATGCGCATAATGTTGCCGATATGCGAGCGCGACTTGCCGACCGCTTCGCCCAGCTTGTCCTGGCTGAGGTTGAACTCGCTGACCAGGCGGCGATAACCCTCGGCTTCCTCGACCGCGTTCAAATCCTCACGCTGCAAATTTTCCACCAGCCCGGCGGCCATGGCCTCGGCATCCGAGAGCGGCTTCACCAGCACCGGCACCTCGTGCAGCTTGGCGCGCTGGGCGGCCCGCCAGCGGCGCTCACCGGCGATGATCTGGTATTGCTCGGCCTTTTTCGGGTGCGGGCGCACCAGCAAAGGCTGCAAAATGCCGCGCTGGGCCACGGAATCGGCCAGCTCCTGCAAGGCGTCGTCCTGCATCGTCTGGCGCGGCTGAAACGGCCCCGGCTCCAGCATCTCCACCGGCAGATGCTGCACGCCGGGCGCGCTCACGCCGGGCGCCGCTGCATCGCCCAGCAGCGCCGCTAACCCGCGGCCCAAACGTTTCGGCTGTTCCTTCGCGCTCATGTCAGCACCTTCTTTGCCCTTGCCCGCTTCATGAATTCGGCCGCCAGGGCCAGATAAGATTGCGCCCCGACGGAGCGGAAATCATAAAGCAGGACTGGAATGCCGTGGCTAGGGGCCTCGGTGACGCGGATATTGCGCGGGATCACCGTGTCGAACACCAGCTGCTTGAAGAAGGCGCGTACGTCGTTGGTCACTTGTTCGGAGAGGTTATTGCGCCGGTCGGTCATGGTCAGCACGATGCCTTCCACCTCCAGCGCCGGGTTCAGGTTGCGCTTGACCATGTCCACCGTGCGCATGATCTGCGAGATGCCCTCCAGCGCGAAGAATTCCGCCTGGAGCGGGATCAGCACGGCATCCGCCGCCACCAGCCCGTTGAGGGTGAGTAGCCCCAGGCCGGGTGGGCAATCGATGAACACGACATCCGCCTGGGCCTGTTCGCGCAGGGCGTCGCGGAGCATGAATTCGCGCCGTTCCGTGCCGCCGAATTCGAGGTCCACGCCGATCAGATCCGCCACCGAGGGCGCGATGGTGAGGTTTTCAACCGCTGTCGGCAGTGTGCTTTCGGCCAGATTCGCCTCGCCCGCCAGCAGCCCATAGGTGCCGCCCTTGCGGTTGGCGGCGTCGATGCCCAGCCCGGTGCTGGCATTGCCTTGCGGGTCGATATCCACCAGCAGCACTTTTTTGCCGCCGACGGCGAGCGCGGCGGCGAGGTTGATGGCCGTGGTGGTCTTGCCGACGCCGCCTTTCTGGTTGGCGATGGCGACGATGCGCGGGCGCTTAAGCTTGGGCGGCATGGCGGATCTGGCTCACTTTCAGAATGCAGCTGTCACCCCAGCCCGGGGCGGCGATGCGCTCGGCCTGCATGTGCCAGAGCGCCTTGGCGGCGGTCAATTCGGCCTCCCAGCCGCGCCCCTTGGGGAACAGGCAAACCCCGTCCGGGGCCAGCAGCGGGGCCGCCAGCCCGAGCAATTTATCCAGCGGGGCCAAGGCTCTGGCGGTGATCAGCGGGGCCGGGATGAGGTTTGTCGCCTCGATGCGGGTATTGTGAATTTTCGCGGGCGCGCCGGTGATGCGCGCCGCCTCGCGCAGAAAGGCGGCCTTGCGGGTGTCGGCTTCGACCAGATCAAACGGGATACCGGTGGCGATGGCCAGCACCATGCCGGGAAACCCGGCCCCGGAGCCGAGATCGATGGCGCGGGCCGTCCCGGCGGGGATATAGGGGACCAGCCGCAGCGAATCCTGCACATGCCGCTCCCATAGATGCGGCAGGTCGGCCTTGCTCACCAGGTTGATCTTGGGCGACCATTTTTCCACCAGCGCGGCGAATTGGCGCAGCTTGTCCTCGTTCATGCCGCCCGGCGCCCCTTTTTCAACGCGCCGAACAGCGCGCCCAGCGCCGCCGGTGTCATGGCCTCGATCCGCCCGGCGGCGGCCAAGTTGCGCGGGCGCACCCGCTCCAGCTTCTCGCGCAGCTCGGCCGATAATCCGCCCACTTGCGCGAAGTCGAAATCCACCGGGATCAGCACCGCCTCGTCGCGCTCACGGGCTTTGATTTCAGCCTCCTGGCGGGCAAGATAGCCGGCATAATGCAGATCGGCGCGCAGGATGTTGGCGGCGCGGCTCTCGCCCTCCGGCTTACCGTTGAAACCCGCGATCTCGGCGCGTAGCGCGGCGAAGGCGGTTTCGCGCGCCGCCCCCACGCAGCCCCAGCCCAGGCCCAGCGGTGTGAGCCGCAGCTCGGCATTGTCGGCGCGCAATTGCAGGCGGTATTCGGCGCGCGAGGTGAACATGCGGTAAGGCTCGGTCACGCCCTGCGTCACCAGATCGTCGATCATTACCCCAATATAAGCCTGGGCGCGGCTGAGCACGGCCATGCCGGCATTGCCCGCCAGGCGCGCGGCATTCAGCCCGGCCATCAGCCCCTGCGCGCCGGCTTCCTCATAGCCGGTGGTGCCGTTGATCTGCCCGGCCAGGAACAGCCCCGGCAGCGCCTTTACTTGCAAGGCATGGTCCAGGGCGCGCGGGTCGATATAGTCATACTCCACCGCATAGCCGGGGCGCAGGATGACCGCGTGGTCCAGCCCGGGGATGGAGCGGATCAACTCCAGCTGCACATCCGGCGGCAGCGAGGTGGAGATGCCGTTGGGATACACGGTATCATCATCCAGCCCTTCGGGTTCCAGGAAGATCTGATGCCCCGGCTTTTCAGCAAAGCGCACCACCTTGTCCTCGATCGAGGGGCAATAGCGCGGCCCGCGCCCGGCGATGTTGCCGCCATAGACAGCGGATTTATGAATATTGGCGCGGATGATCTCGTGTGTGCGCTCGGTGGTCTTGGTGATGCGGCAGGAGATTTGCGGGTTGGTCACCGCCGCGGTCAACGCCGAGAACGGCTCCGGCGGGTCCTCGCCCTTGTCCTCGGGCAAATGCTCCCAGTCGATGCTGGTGCGGTTGAGCCGGGCCGGGGTGCCGGTCTTCAACCGGCCGAGCGGCAGGTTGAGCCGTTTCAGCGCTTCGGCCAGATGGGTCGAGGGGGCGTCGTCGATCCGCCCGCCGCGCACCATCTCGGCGCCGAAATGTAGCACGCCGTTGAGGAAGGTGCCGGTGGTCAGCACCGCCGCGGCGCAGGAAATCTCGCGGCCATCGGCCAGGGTGACGCCGCGCAGACGCCCATGCGCATCCTGCAGCAGCCCGGCGGCTTCGGCTTCCAGAATGGTGAGGTTGGGCTGCGCGGCCAGCAGCGCCTGGATGGCCTGGCGGTAGAGCTTGCGGTCGGCCTGGGCGCGCGGGCCGCGCACCGCCGGGCCCTTGGTGCGGTTGAGCAGCTTGAAATGGATGCAGGCGGCGTCGGCCGCCTTGCCCATCAGCCCGTCCAGCGCGTCGATCTCGCGCACCAGATGCCCCTTGCCGATGCCGCCAATGGCCGGGTTGCAGGACATTTCGCCCAGCCGGTCGGCCCGGTGGGTGACGAGCAGCGTGGCGGCGCCATAGCGGGCGGCGGCGGCGGCGGCCTCGGTGCCGGCATGTCCGCCGCCAATGACGATGACATCATAGTGCATGGCCGGGGTATTAGCGGGTCTTGGCGGCAAACGCCAAGCGCTGAATCGGGGGCTGGGCCGCTCCACGTGGAGCAGATGGACGGCGATGTTGCACTAAGTTTTTGAAAAATATCCCTTAAATCTCGTCCGCCGGGGGGCGATTCTGGCGCAATGCCGCCGCATTGGCCGCGATGCGCGCATAGAGCGCGTCGCTGAGGCTCTTGCGGCTCTTATAGGTTCCGGGTGGAATGGCGGGGTCGAGCCAGATGGTGGCGCGCAGGCTGCGCCGGCGCAGCAATTGTCCGGCATGCGGGGCGAGGTCCATGTCGCCGAACCAGGCGATCCCGGCGCGGTCGGCCCGGCGCACGGGCAGGCCTTCGAGTTGGTCATAGACGATCGTCACCGGCTGCACCCAGGGCGCGGCCGGGGTGAAGGCCAGCGAGAAAAACGCGGCGGCGAAGGGTAGCACGCGGTTGCCATCGGAGGATGTGCCCTCGGGGAACAGGATGACATTATCCCCCGCCGTCATCCGCGCGGCCATATCCTGCTGCTCGCGGGCCAGCGTGTCGCGCCCGCGAGAGACAAAGATCGTCCGCCCCAGCTTGGCGATCAGCCCGATCCCCGGCCAGGAGCCAACCTCGCCCTTGGCCACGAAACAGCCCGGCAGCACCGCGCCGAGGGCGATGATATCGACCCATGACCAATGATTGGCGGCGAACAGCACGGGGCGCGCGGTGGAAATTTCGCCCAGCACGCGCAGGCGCAGCCCGATGATCCAGGCCACGCCGCGCCAATACGCGCGGGCGAAGCGCTCCTTGCCACGCACCGGCAGCGCCAGCAGCACGGCCTGCACCGGGATGGAAAACGCCGTCCACAGCGCGAACAGCGTCAGGCGGTAGATCAGCCGGATCAGGGTGCGCCGCCTTTCAGCATCAGCCGCAGATCTTGCAGGATCGGCCCTGGATCGGCGCCGAGCTGGTCGCGCACAACCTCCACCCAGTCGCCCACGTCTTCCACGCGGGTCGGGTTGTCGCGCAGCAATTCGCGCTTAATGAAGGGAAAGCCGGCGAGCAAAAGCTGACGCCACAGGTCGGAAGTCGGGTTCAGCGCCACGCGCCGCGCCACGCCGTCGCGGATGCGCAGCACCTGGATCTTGCGGGTGATATGAATCGGGTCCGCCTTGCCGAGATCGGTCTCCTCCTCCTCGACCAGCTTGTCGATCTCGCCGCGGCCGACCATGCGCACCAGCTCGTCATACCGCCACACGGCGGCGCAGCGCAGCCCGCCCGCGGTCATCGCCTGGGTGATGCCGACCTCATATTCGCGCACGATATAGGTTTTCATCGGCACCGGCATCACCTGCGCCCAGAACGCGCGGAACGCCTCGGCGCGCAGCGCGGCAGGGCCAAAGGCGAGGAAGAAGGATTGCAGATGGTAGCGTACCTGCCAGCTTTCCGTGAGGCCCCAGATATCAGCCTTGCTGTAGTCGATCCGCCGCAGCGTGTCCGCCAGCGGCAGGATCGGGCCGAACACGCTGTCATTGGCGAGGATCACTTCCTCCGTCTCCGCGCGCGGCAGGCCGAGATGCTCCAGCGCGTCGCGCCAGGCCCCGAAATCATAGCCGATATTCTTGCGCACGATCACGGCGCTGCACAGCGCCTGCGCCGCCCGCAGCGCGGCGGGTTGGAGTTGGCCGGAATTGGTGACGAACACCACATCGCGTCCTGCCGCCTTGAGTTCGCGGATATAATGCAGGACCTGCTCGCGGATCAGCCCGCGCCCGTCGAAATGCATGAACAGCGCCACTTTCGGCCCCAGCGCGATCTGCCCTGGCGGCGCGGCGAAGATGATCTGGCGCGGACCGCGCCGCCGCGCCACCACGCGGGCGAGCGGCACCAGCAGGGTCCATTTCAGCAGCGAGCGCAGGCGCAGGAGCTTGTCTTTGATCATGGGGTTAGCGTCTCAATGGGGTCAATCTGCTGGCGCAAATCATCGGGCGCGCCGGGATAGGCGGCGATGCAGTCCCGCAGCAGCAGGCTGGCCTCCTCGTAGCGTTCCAGCCGGTGCAGCGCCACCACCTCGCCGCGCAAGCTTGGCCAGAATAGCGGTTCCGGCGCGGCACCGGGCGGGTTGGCGCGGCACAGCCCATCGCGCAGCTTGGCGAAGCCGGCCGCGCTGAGCAGCCAGTTTTCCTCGGCCAGATGCAGCATGGCGGCGGCGAAGAGCGCATCGCGCCGCAGCCCGGCGGGCAAGGTATCGCCGGGCGTCTCGCCCAGCAGGGCTTGTTGCAGGCGCGCGGCCTGCGCATAGGCCCCGGCATTGACCAGCGCCACGAAGCCCCGCCAGCCCGCCGCCACATCGCCCCGCGCGCAGAGCGCGTCAACGCTTTCCGGCTCTCCGGCCTCGGCGGCGCAGAGCAGCAGCTCCAGCGCGGCGAGATCGGCGATATTCCCGGCCAGCCCGTCGCCCAGCGAGCGTTTGGCCAGCGCGTTTTGCAGCGCCGTCAGGGCCGTGAGCGCGAGCGCGAAGAGCGGCCGCAGCGGCGCCCTGCCCTCGCCCTGGCCCAGGCGCTGCATGGCCCGGCTGTAGAAAATCACCCCCAGCCCCAGTGGCATGCGCTGCCCCAGCTCGACCAGGCTGGCATCGGCACAGCCCGGCGGCAGGGCGTCCAGCAGCGCTTCGGGGTCGTAGCCGTAACGCGCCCGTACCCCGGCCCGGAAGGCCGCCCAGGCGGCCTCGGCGGTGGCCCAATCGGCGGCGTTCACGGCCTCGAACAAGGCGCGCCCGGCGAAGCCGAGCTGCGCGTCGCTGCCCGGCTCGGCCCCCTGCCCGCGCTCAGCCAGATAGTGCCGGTAGAGGCCGTGTGCGGCGGCGAAATCCTCGTTCAGGGCAAAGGGCGCGGCCGAGGCATAGGCGATCAGCGTCATTCCGTCGCGCCGCAGCGCCACATGCGTGAACCCGGCTGCGCGCAGCGCATGCTCCAGGCTCTGCCATGTCTGCAAGATCAGATGCGCGTCCGGCGCCAGCAGCGCGACCAAATCGCCCGCGCCCAGCTCTGGCGTGATCCATTCCGCATCCGGTGTGGTCAAAACCAGAATGCCGTCCGTGGCCAGCGCCGCGCGCATCAGCCGCAGAAAGGCTGGCGGGTCGGCCAGATGTTCGATCACTTCGGTGGCGATGGCCACATCCCACGGCCCGGCGCCGAGATGATCGGCGGTGAGATAGCTTTGCCGTATGTTCAGCCCCAATGCGCGGGCGCCATGCGCGGCCAGGGGGGAAGGATCGAACCCCTCGCCCCGCCAGCCGCGCGCATGGATGCAGAAATCCAGCCCGAACCCGTAGGCGCCGCCAATCTCCAGCACGCGCGCCCCCGCCGGCTTGACGACGCGCGCCAGCGGCGCGGTGATTGGCCAGATGCCGGCGCCGATCTGCGCCTGGTAGTGATGCCATCCGAGCCGGATGGCTTTTTCGGATTCGTACTCGGCGATTTGCAGATCGTCCACGGTGCGCACGCTGCATCGCGGGCAGATCATCAGCGTCTTGTGCCGGTTCTCGCCCTCCAGATCGTCATCCACCGTGAGGATTTGCGCCATCTCGCCGGCAAAACCGCAATTCGGGCAGGTGGCTTGCGCGGTGCGCCCGTGCAGCCACTCGATCTCGATCTGCGCGGCGATGCGGATTTTGCCGGATGGCGGCATTATGCGAAGAGTTCCGGCACGCGCTGGCGCAGCGCCGCGTTCAGCTCGTCGCGCCGCGCCCACAGGCTGCGGTACCACGCGCCGCGTGCCTCCACCTGATAGGCCAGCATCCGTTTGCTGGCGGCATGGGCGTGCGCCGCCTCGGCCATGCGCTTCGTTGCCTCGGGGTAGGCCAGCAGGCGCAGCAAACCGGCCCGCAATTGCAGCGGATTTTCAAACAGCAGGCCGGTTTTGCCGTCCTCGATGCTGCCCGCATACACCACCGGGCTGGCCAGCGCCGCCACCCGCGCGGCGGCGGCCTCGATGAATTTCAGATCCGATTTGGCGCGGTTGAATTCGGTGTCGGCGAGTGGCATGAACGAGATTTCCGCCTCGCCCAGCATCTTCATATAGCCGGCATAATCGGCCATCGGCGCGAAGCTCTTATGCGGCGTTTCCAGCGCGTTGAAGAACGCCTCGTCGTACAACACCTGGAATTTCAGCCGCTCGCCCACCGCGCGCGCCACGTCGTTGATCGCGCCGATCAGCGGCGCCCAATCCGCCTGCCGGTTGAGCGCGCCGAAAAACAGGGTCATTTGCTCAGGGTTTTGGAAGTTGCGCGGCTGCGGCAGTTCGAAGATGCCGTTGGGGAACACCGCCACTTCCGGATTTTGCGCGCGCAGCGCCTCGCCTAGCGGGCGCGTGCTGGTCTGCACCGCATGCACGCCGCGGAAGGTGAGTAGCTCGTTCAAATTCACCCCGCGCTCCTCCAGGAACATCGGATGATCGTCAAACTCGCTGATCACGACATAGCCTTTTTCGAGCAGCGCGCGCACGCGGGCGAGCCCGTTGGCGCCGGTGAGCAGCGGGCGGTGCAGCACGGCGATGCGCGGCGTGTCCGGCAGCGCGGGGCGCATCTGCGCTTCGTCCATGATCACGCCAAACAGCGCGCTGTCGGTGCGCAGCGCGCGCACCGGCTCCAGCACCCGCACATCGGAGACACCGCCTTGCGGCGCCAGCATGGTGGCGTCCAGCTCCAGCCGCTCGGGCGCCGATTTGCGCGCGCGCCAGATGAATTGCAGCGGCCCGGCGCGGTTGAGATATTCCTGAGGCTCCACGCCCAGGGTTTGCAGTGCCGGGGCCAGCGCGGCGGCGAATTGCTCCGCCGGTTCTCTGGCGAAGGGCCGAGGCGAGAGGTCGGAGAGCTGCAACCCGGCCTCGCTCAGCGCGCGCGCCATGGTGCGCGGGGTGAACCAGCGCAGATGCGTGCGGTCAAACAGCCCCTGCTCCTCGTAATCAAACGCGCCGGTGAGCAGCCGCGCGGCGAAGCTCCAATGCTCGACATTGGGCATGCAGACCAGCACCGTACCTTCGGGCGAGAGATATTTCGCGTGTTCGGCCAGCAGTGCCCAGGGGTCGGCCAGATGCTCCAGCACATCGCCATAGATGATGCAGTCGATCCCCTCCGGCACCTCGAACGGCATCGGGGTTTTTTCCACATCGCCGCAGAATACCTCGCTGATGCGGTGCCGCGCATGGCTGATCGCCACTTCGTCGAGATCGATCCCCAGCACCCGGCAATTCGGGTTGCGGCGCAGATAATCGGCGCCCAGCGCCCCTTGCGCGCAGCCGACATCGAGGATGGTTCTGGCGGTGAGCGGGATTTTCTCCAGAAGCTCGGGGTTGGCGAAATCGGGGTAATGCGTGTGGACGGCGTTCACGGCGTGGGGTCCTCGCAAAGGGCGGTGCGCTGGGCTCAAATATTCGGGCGGCCAATGCCGGTATAGGCGAAGCCGGCGTCGCGCAGGGCCTGCGGGTCGAAGGCGTTGCGCAGGTCGACCACGACATCGCCGCGCATCAATTCCTTCAGCCGGGCCGGCGCCAGGGCGCGGAACTCGTTCCATTCCGTCACCAGCACCAGCGCGTCGGCGCCGGTCAGCGCGGTGGCGGCGTCTGGCGTCAGCGCCACCTCTTCCGGCAGCAGCGCCTTGGCGGTGTTCATCGCCTCGGGGTCGAAGGCCTGCACGCGCGCCCCGCGCGAGACCAGCCCGCGGACCAGCGGCAGCGACGGCGCCTCGCGCATGTCATCGGTCTCGGGCTTGAAGGCGAGGCCGAGCACCGCGATGGTCTTGCCCCGCACATCGCCGCCGCAGGCGGCCACCACGCGCGCGGCCATCGCCTCCTTGCGCGCGTCGTTCACCGCCACCACCGACTGGATCAGCCTTGATGGCGCCCCCGCCTCCTCGGCGATGCGCATCAGGGCCAGTGTGTCCTTGGGGAAGCAGGAGCCGCCGAAACCCGGCCCGGCATGCAGGAATTTGCGCCCGATGCGCCCATCCAGCCCGATGCCCTTGGCGATGTCGTTCACATCCGCGCCGACCTTCTCGCACAAATCGGCCATTTCGTTGATGAAGGTGATCTTCATCGCCAGGAAGCCGTTGGCGGCATATTTGATCAGCTCGGCGGATTCGATGCCGGTGAACAGGATCGGCGTCTCGATCAGGTTGAGCGGCCGGTAGAGCCGGCGCAGCACGTCGCGCGCCATGTCGCTCTCGGCGCCGACCACCACGCGGTCCGGGCGCATGAAATCGCCAATGGCCGAGCCCTCGCGTAGGAATTCGGGGTTGGAGGCGACTTCGACGCCGAGATCCGGGCGCAGCTCGCGCGCCATTTGCAGGATCTTCCGCCCGGTGCCGACCGGCACGGTGGATTTGGTGACGATCACCACCGGATGGTCCAGCTCGCGCAGCACCTGCTCCACGGCGGCGAACACATAGGTGAGGTCGGCATGGCCATCGCCGCGCCGCGTGGGGGTGCCGACGGCGATGAACACCGCCTCCGCCCCGGCGATGCCCTCGGCCAGCGTGGCCGGAAAGGTCAGCCGCCCGGCGGCGACATTATCGGCCACCAGCTTGTCCAGCCCCGGCTCATAGATGGGGATCTGCCCGTGCAGCAGCATCTCCCGCTTGGCGGCATCGGCCTCGACCACCGCCACCGCGACCCCGAACTCCGCGAAGCAGGCGCCCGACACCAGCCCGACATAGCCGCCGCCAATAATCGCAATCCTCATGCCCTGCTCTCCCGCATCCGCAACGCCCCGGTTCTGGCGTGGCCGTTGCGCCTTCGCAAGCCCCTTTCGCGGAAACGTGTGCATCTTCTAATTTGCGCCGGTTTCCGCCAAGTTGCGCGGGCATGACCCTCCCCGCCGCCCTCGCCGCCCTCGCCCTGCCCCGCCATCTGGCGCTGATGGCCGGGTTGGCCATCGTTTCGGGCATCATCGTGCGGGTGATGATCGCCATCGGCGTGCCGGACCGCCCGGACGCGCGCAAGGCGCACAGCCAGGTCACGCCCAAATCCGGCGGTGTCGGCATCGTCGCCGCGTTTCTGCTCGGTGTGCTGCTGCTTTATCATTACGGGCAGGTCTCGCGCCTGGCCGAGCCCTATTTCCGCGGGGTGATCGCGGCGGCGGCGCTGATGGCGGCGGTGTCGTTGCTCGACGATCTGTTCAACCTCTCCTTCGTCGTGAAGCTGCTGGCGCAGATCGTGGCGGCCGGCGGGGCGGTGGCCTCGGGGCTGTGGGTGCAGAGCCTCTCTTTGCCCTATTACGGCGTTGTCGGTTTCGGCTGGGTGGGGGTGGGCATCACCATGGGTTTCCTGCTCCTCGTGACCAACGCCATGAATTTCATCGACGGGCTGAACGGCCTGGCGGCGGGGGTGACGCTGATCGCCTGTCTGTTCCTTGCCGGCATTGCCGGGCTGCATGGCGGGTTTTTCGTCTATACCGCGTCGTTGCTGCTGGCGGGCGGGGTGCTCGGTTTTCTGCCCTACAACTTCCCCGCCGGGCGGATCTTCATGGGCGATGTCGGCAGCCAGTTCTGCGGCTTCATGCTGGCGCTGTTCGGCGTCGCCGCCACACGGTTCGAGGGTGTGCCCCTCTCCTTCCTGCTGGTGCCGTTTTTGCTCTCCGGCGTGCTCTATGATGTCGCCTTCACCCTCATCCGCCGCGCCCTGGCCGGGGAGAATCTGGCGCGCGCGCATAATGGGCATCTCTATCAGGTGGCGCGGCGCGCGGGGCTGGATGCGCGGGCGGTGGCGGCGCTGCATTGGGGCTTCGCCGGGCTGGGCGGGCTGGCGGCGCTGGGCTTCCTCGCCGCGCCGCCCGCCATCCGCCCGGCGATGGGCCTGCTGCCGCTGGCCGTGCAGCTGGGGTGGACGCGCTATGTCATCGCCCGCGCCCGCGCCGCCGGGCTGGCGCGGTGGTAGGGCTTACAACCCGAACAGCGTGACCAGCAGCGGCAGCAGCAGCGCGGTGACGATGCCGTTCAGCCCGATCGCCAGCCCGCCAAAGGCCCCGGCGGTTTCGTTCAGGCTGAGCATGCGCGCCGTGCCCAGCCCGTGCATCGCCACGCCCGCGGCCAGCCCCCGCGCGCGCCAGTCGCCGATCCGCCCAAGCTTGAAAAAGGCCGGATAGACCAGCAGCCCGAACATCGCGGTGATCATCACGAACACGGCGGTGAGCGAGGGAATGCCGCCGAGGCTTTGCGAGATGCCCATGGCAATGGGTGAGGTGACCGATTTCGGCCCCAGCGAGATCACCACCGCGCGCGGCGCGCCCAGCGCGTGGGCGATGAGCATGGCCGAGCTCGCCGCCACCACCGAGCCGGCGGTGAGGGAGACGAAGATCGGCAGGAAATGCTTGCGGATGGCGGCCCAGTTGGCGTGCATCGGCACCGCCAGCGCTACCGTGGCCGGACCGAGCAGGAAATGCACATACACCGCGCCGGTGAAATAGGCCTGGTAGCTCGTATGCGTGGCCAGCAGCAGCGCCGAGAGCAGCACGATGGCCAGCACCGTGGGGTTGCTGAGCGCCTTGTGCCCGCATTTGGCGTCGATGAAGAGGCACAGCTCCCAGGCGCAAAGCGTGGCGGTGAGCCCAAGCAGCGGCTGCGTTTGCAGGTAAACCCAGATGTGGAACAGCGGCAGCAGGCTATGCATGGGGTTCCTCCCCGGCGCGGGCCATGAACCATTGCATGATCACGCCGCTGACCAGCAGCCCCAGCACGGTGGAGACCGCGATGGCCAGCACGATGGCCAGCAGATTTTGGCGGAACACGTTCAGCTCCGCCACCACGCCCACGCCGGCAGGCACGAAGAGCAGGCCGAGATAGCGCAGCAGCCCCTGCGAGGTCTCGCGCAGCTCCACGCTCGGCCCGCCCCGGCGCAGCAGCACCGCCAGCAGCAGCACCAGCCCCAGCACCGGGCCGGGAATGGGCAGCCCGGTGCCCTGTTGCAGGATTGTCCCGGCCAGCTGGCACAGCAGCAAAACCGCCAAGGCTCGTATCATCGCGTCATCCCTCGCATGCCGCTCCGCCCATAGCGCAGCAAAGCCCACCGCCGAAGCGCGAATCCCGCGCCCCAGCCGCCAAAAACCGCTTATCTTCCCTTGCATCCGGGGCGGGGCCAGCGTAAAGCCGGGCCTCCATGCTGCCGGTCGGGATCGGCGGCCCGAAACCTATTGGAGCTGACACGGTGAAAGCCAACATCCATCCGGACTATCACGAGATCAACATCATCATGACCGACGGGACTGAGTTCAAGACCCGCTCGTGCATGGGCCAGCCGGGTGAGACCCTGCGCCTGGACATCGACCCGAAGTCGCATCCGGCGTGGACCGGCGTGCAGCGCGTGATGGACACGGGTGGCCAGGTCGCTAAGTTCAACAAGAAGTTCGCCAGCATCGGTCTGCGCAAGAAGTAAGCCCTGGCCCGCATGGGCGTGGCGGAAAAGGCCCCTTCGCGGGGCCTTTTTTATGGCTGATCACCGGCGCGCGTTGAAGAAATGCTCGATATTGCGCAGCTGGTCCTGGAAGAAACGCGAGAATACATGGCCGCCGGAGCCGGTGGCGACGAAATACAGCGCGTCGCTCTGCGCCGGGTGCAGCACGGCCGCGATGGCCGCCGCGCCGGGCGCGCAGATCGGGCCCGGCGGCAGCCCGGCATGGGCGTAGGTGTTGTAGGGCGAGGGGTTGGCGAGGTCGGTGCGGGTGATGACCGCGCCGCCTGACTGCTTGCCCTGGGTGGCGGCGTAGATCACCGTCGGGTCGGCCTGCAGCTTCATGCCGATCCGCAGCCGGTTTTCATACACGGCGGCGATTTTCGGCAATTCCTGCCCCAGCGGCGTTTCCTGCTGCACGATGGAGGCCAGGATCAGCGCCTCCTGCGGCGTGGCCAGCGGCAGATTGGGCGCGCGTTGCGCCCAATCGGTGGTCAGAGTGGTCTGCATCGCTGCCTCGGCCCGAGCCAGGATGGCGTCGCGCTTGGTGCCCCAGAGGTAATTATAGGTTTGCGGCAGCACCGCGCCCTCGGGCGGGGGCGCCACGCTGCCGGTGGCGGCGGGCGCGGCGTTGAGAATGGCGGCGATCTGCGCGCCGGTGAGCCCCTCGGGGAAGGTGACCTGATGCTCCACCTGCTGCCCGTGGCGCAGGATGTGCAGAATATCCTTAAGGCTGGCATGGGCGGGGAAGATGAACTCCCCGCTATGCAGCACGCCATCGCCACGGGTGAACAGGGCGGCTGCGCGGAAAATAAGCGGATGCCGGATCACCCTGGCCGCGGTCAGCGCCCGCGCGGCGGCGCCACTGCCCCCGGCGGGGATCACCACATCGGCATTGGTCTGTCCGGCGCCCGGGGAGAGATAGCTCTCACGGGCTGCCATCTGCCCCACTCGCAGCACGGCGAGCAGGGTCAGCAGCACGAAGAAAATGCGGACGCGCAGAGAGATGGCTTAAACGGCCCGCTTGAAGATGATGGAGGCGTTGGTGCCGCCAAACCCGAAGGAGTTGGATAGCGCCACGTCGATCTTGCGCGGTTGCGCCTGCAGAGCCACGCGGTCCACCACCGAGGCGCGGCTCGGCTCGTAGAGGTTCAGCGTCGGCGGGGCGACATTGTCGCGGATGGCGAGAATGGAGAAGATCGTCTCCACCGCGCCGGCCGCGCCGAGCAGATGCCCGACCGCCGATTTGGTCGAGGACATGGCGAGCTTCTTGGCGTGGTCGCCAAAGAAATTCTCCACCGCCTCCAGCTCCAGATCGTCGCCCAGCGGCGTCGAGGTGCCGTGCGCGTTGATGTAATCCACCACATCCGGCGAGATGCCGCCGTTTTTGAACGCGGCCTTCATGGCGCGGAAGGCGCCGTCGTGATGCTCGGCCGGGGCGGTGATGTGGTGGGCGTCGCCCGACATGCCGTAGCCGCCGATCTCGGCGTAAATCTTGGCGCCGCGCTTCTTGGCGTGCTCGTATTCCTCGAGCACCACCACGCCGGCGCCTTCGCCCATCACGAAGCCGTCGCGGTCCTTGTCCCAGGGGCGGGAGGCTTCGGCCGGGCGGTCGTTGAAGGCGGTGGAGAGGGCGCGCGCGGCGGAGAACCCGGCGATGCCCAGCGGGCAGACCGCGGCCTCGGCGCCGCCAGCCACCATCACATCCGCATCGCCATAGGCGACGAGACGGGCGGCGTCGCCGATCGCGTGCACGCCGGTGGCACAGGCGGTGACGGCGGAATGGTTGGGGCCCTTGAGCCCGTATTTGATGGAGACCTGCCCGGAGATCAGGTTGATCAGCGCGGCCGGGATGAAGAAGGGCGAGACGCGCTTGGCGCGGCCCTCATGCACCATGATCGAGGTCTCATAGATGGTCTGCAGCCCACCAATGCCGGAGCCGATCATCACGCCCGAGGCGCATTTATCCTCCTCGGTTTCCGGCGCCCAGCCGGAATCCGCCATGGCCTGGGCGGCGGCGACCATGCCATGATGGATGAAGCGGTCCATCTTCTTGAGTTCCTTGACCGCGATCCACTCCGCGAGGTCAAGCTTGCCCTCGGCGGCCGGTCCCGCGGAGACCTGGCCGGCGATCTTGGCGGCAAGATCCGTGGTGTCGAAGGAGTCGATGGCGGTGATGCCAGACTCCCCATTGAGCAGCCTCTTCCAGACATGTTCAACCCCCACCCCAAGCGGGCAGGTGATCCCCATACCTGTAACGACAACACGGCGCATGCGAACTCCTTGGACGGCTTTAGCGCAACAAGCGGGGGCTGATTACTCGGCCTTCTGCTTCTCGATGTACTCGACCGCATCCTTCACGGTGGTGATCTTCTCGGCGGCATCCTCGGGGATCTCGACGCCGAAGGCTTCCTCGAACGCCATCACCAGCTCCACCGTGTCCAGCGAGTCAGCGCCCAGATCGTCGATGAAGGAGGCTTCCGGGGTCACCTTGGCCTCGTCCACGCCCAGGTGCTCGACCACAATCTTCTTAACCTTGTCGGCGATTTCGCTCATAAAACTTCACTTTCCTGCAACTAAATGGGTGGAGACGGTGCGACCTTAGCACCGCTGGGGATAACGCGTGAATCCAAACCGAGGCGGCGCTTAGCATGGTTTTTCACGCCAAGCCAAGCCGCCGCCCGGTTTGGGCTCAGATCATGGCCATGCCGCCATTCACATGCAGCGTGGCGCCGGTGACCCAGCCCGCCTCCTCGGCGGCCAGATAGACCACGGCGGCGGCGATGTCCTTGGGCGCGCCGAGGCGCCCGAGCGGGATCTTGCCCGAGAGATCGGCGCGCTGCGCGTCGGAGAGCGCGTCGGTCATCGGGGTCTCGATGAAGCCGGGCGCCACCAGGTTCACGGTGATCCCGCGCGAGGCGACTTCCTGCGCCAGCGACTTGGTGAGGCCGATCAGCCCGGCCTTGGCGGCGCAGTAATTGGCCTGGCCGGGGTTGCCGGTGGCGCCGACGATGGAGCCGATATTGATGATGCGCCCGGCCTTGCGGCGGAGCATGAATTTCAGCGCCGCGCGGATCAGCCGGAACGGGGCGGCGAGGTCCACGTTCAGCACCTTCTCCCAATCGGCGTCCGACATGCGCATCGCCAGCCCGTCCTTGGTCAGCCCGGCATTGTTCACCAGGATGTCCACCTTGCCCAGCGCCGCCTCGGCGTCGTTGATCAGCCGCGCCGCCTCGTCGGGCTGGGCGAGGTCGGCGGGTAGCACATGCGCGCGCTCGCCCAGCTCGGCGGCCAGGGTGTCCAGCGCCTCGCGCCGCGTGCCGGAGAGCGCGACAATGGCGCCCTGGGCGTGCAGGGCGCGGGCGATCTCGGCCCCGATGCCGCCGGAGGCGCCGGTAACGAGGGCGGTTTTACCAGTCAGATCAAACATTTACAGAACCTTCAGCAGGGCTTCGATATCGGCCGGGGAACCGGCGGAGATGGCGGTGGCGTCCGGCGCGATGCGCTTGACCAGCCCGGCCAGCACCTTGCCGGACCCCAGCTCGACGAAATTGGTCACGCCGAGCGCGGCCATCTCCTGCACGCTCTCGCGCCAGCGCACGGTGGCGGTCACTTGCTGCACCAGCAAGTCGCGGATCAGATTGGGGTCGCTCACTTTCTGCGCGGTCACATTCGCCACCAGCGGCACCACCGGGGTGCGGGGCGGGGTGTTGGCGAAGGCTTCGGCCATGGCGTCGGCTGCCGGGGCCATCAGCGCGCAATGGAAGGGCGCGGAGACCGGCAGCAGCATGGCGCGCTTCACGCCCTTGCCCTTGGCGATCTCGATGGCGCGGTCCACCGCCGCCTTATGGCCCGAGATCACCACCTGGCCGCCGCCATTATCGTTGGCGGCGGAGACGATCTCGCGCCCCTCGGGGCCCATTTCCGCCTCGGCGCAAATTTCACGCGCGGTGTCCATCTCCACGCCCAGCAGGGCGGCCATGGCGCCCAGCCCGGCGGGCACGGCGCGCTGCATGGCCTGGCCGCGCAGCTTCAGCAGCCGCGCGGTGTCGGCGACAGAGAACGCATCGGCCGCGGCCAGCGCCGCGTATTCGCCCAGGGAGTGCCCGGCGACCAGGGCGGCCTTCTCCTTCAGGCTGACCCCGCCCTCGGCCTGCAACACGCGCAGCACGGCCAGCGACACCGCCATCAGCGCCGGCTGGGCGTTCTCGGTCAGGGTCAGCTCCTCGGCCGGGCCTTCGAACATCAGCTTGGAGAGCTTCTGCTTCAGAACCTCGTCCACTTCCTCGAACACTTGCCGCGCCGGGGCGAAGGCGGCGGCGAGGTCGCGGCCCATGCCGACGGCCTGGCTGCCCTGGCCCGGGAAAATAAAGGCGTTCACCGCCATATCGTGGGTCTCCTCTAACGTGACGGGGGGACTAGCATGAGCCGTCGCCGACGCAAAATCGGGTCGGAAGTTATGATACAACCGCCTGAAATAATTAAAAGTTTTTGGGGGTGTGGGGGCTTTTTTCAAAAAGCCCCCAGGAGGATTCCGCCATTTTTTGCAAAAAAGGCGGCCCCAAAAAACTCTTGTTAATTTAGTCAGAGCAGCCCGAGCGCGGCGAGGTCGCGGCGCATGGCCTCGGGCATGGCGTCATCGCCAGCCACGCTGGTCAGGTCCGCCGGGGCGTCCTTCGCCTCCAGGTAGCGCCAGCCCTGAAAGGCGCGTTGGGCGCGGGCTTCCACACGCACCAGCGTCGGCTCCAGCACCAGGGCGGTGCAGGGCGTGCCGTCCGGCTCTTGGTCGTGCCGAATGTCGAGGATCAGCTGGCGGGCCAGCACCGCTCCGCCGATCACCCAATAGATCGAGCCGCCCGCCGTCAGCTCCGCCGCGCGCTTGGGAAAATTGCGCGTAAAATGACGCAAGGGCGGAGAAGCCTCCGCCCTTGCTTTTTGCAGCGCGGCGAGGTGCGCGATGTCGCGCACCCCCACGGCGAGCTTGATCAGATGGAGCAGGGCTTAGTTCTTGCTCTTGTCGACCAGCGCGTTCTTGCCGATCCAGGGCATCATGGCGCGCAGCTTGGCGCCCACTTCCTCGATCGGATGCGCGGCGTTGCGGCGGCGGATGGCCTTGAAGCTGGCCTGATGCACCTTGTTCTCCAGCATCCAGTCGCGGGTGAAGCGGCCGGTCTGGATATCCTCCAGCACCTTCTTCATCTCGGCCTTGGTCTCGGCGGTGATCAGGCGCGGGCCGGTCACGTACTCGCCGTATTCGGCGGTGTTGGAGATCGAGTAGTTCATGTTGGCGATGCCGCCCTCGTAGATCAGGTCCACGATCAGCTTCACCTCATGCAGGCACTCGAAATACGCCATCTCGGGGGCGTAGCCGGCTTCCACCAGCGTCTCGAAGCCCGCCTTGATCAGCTCGACCACGCCACCGCACAGCACGGCCTGCTCGCCGAACAGGTCGGTTTCGCACTCTTCCTTGAAGGTGGTCTCGATGATGCCGGCGCGGCCGCCGCCATTGGCCGAGGCGTAGGAGAGGGCGATATCCAGCGCGTTGCCGGTGGCGTTCTGCGCCACGGCCACCAGCGTCGGCACGCCGCCGCCCTTCAGATACTCACCGCGCACGGTGTGGCCAGGGCCCTTGGGGGCGACCATGAACACGTCGATATCGGCGCGCGGCTCGATCAGGTTGAAGTGGATGTTGAGGCCGTGGGCGAAGGCCAGCGCCGCGCCGGGGCGCAGGTTTTCTTGCAGGTCCTTGTAATACAGGTCGGCCTGCCCTTCATCCGGGGTCAGCACCATCACCACATCGGCCCATTTCGCGGCATCAGCCGGGGTCATCACCTTCAGCCCGGCGCCTTCGGCCTTGGCGATGGCGGTGGAGCCGGGGCGCAGGCCGATGGCCAGCTCCTTCACGCCGGAATCGCGCAGGTTCAGCGCATGGGCGTGGCCCTGGCTGCCATAGCCGATGATGGCAACCCGCTTGGCCTTGATGAGGTTAACGTCGGCATCCCGATCGTAATAAACGCGCATGTGACTATGTCCCTGCTTTTGGTTCGAAGAAATACTGGCGGGTCCCCTATTACGTTTTAGCGCCGCTGTCACCTTGGACAGCGGCGCTCGCCGCGGGGCCGCGCCGGATAGAGAGGCTGGCCCGGCCTTAGCCGATCGTCTTCACCCCGCGGGCGATGGCGGCGACGCCGGTGCGCGAGACCTCGACCAGCCCGAGCGGGCGCATCAGGTCGAGAAACGCGTCCAGCTTGTCGGTGGCGCCGGTCAGCTCGAAGGTGAAGCTCTCGGTGGTGGCGTCGATCACGCGGGCGCGGAAGGCGTCGGCCAGGCGCAGCGCCTCGGCCCGCTTCTCGCCGGTACCCAGCACCTTGATCAGCGCCAGCTCGCGCGCCAGATGCGGGCCTTCGGAGAGGTCCAGCACCTTATAGACCGGCACCAGCCGGTCGAGCTGCGCCTTGATCTGCTCGATCACCAGCTCCGTCCCCTGGGTGACGACGGTGATGCGCGACTTGCTGCCATCGCGCTCCACCGGGGCGACGGTCAGGCTGTCAATGTTATAACCACGCCCCGAGAACAGCCCGATGACGCGGGCCAGAACGCCGGATTCATTTTCGACCAGCACCGAGATGGTGGCGCTGCGCAGGTTTCCGTTTGCCATCAGACCAGCGCCATCCCGGCATCGGTCACGCCCGGCTGCCCTTCGCCCTTGTGTTCGGGGCCGAGCAGCATCTCGTTATGCGCCGCGCCCGAGGGGATCATCGGGAACACGTTTTCCTTCTCGTCCACGCAGATATCCGCAATCACCGGCTTGTCCACCGCAATCATCTCCGCAATCACCCGGTCCAGATCATCAACCTTTTCCGCGCGTAGACCCACCGCGTGGAAACTCTCCGCCAGCTTCACGAAATCGGGCAGCGCGTCGGAGTAGGAGTTGGAATAGCGGCTGCCGTGCAGCAATTCCTGCCACTGGCGCACCATGCCCATGTAATGGTTGTTGAGGATGAAGATCTTCACCGGCAGGCGGTATTGCGCCAGCGTGCCCATCTCCTGGATGTTCATCAGCGTGCTCGCCTCGCCCGCGATGTCGATGACCAGCGCGCCGGGATGCGCCACCTGCACGCCCATGGCGGCGGGCAGGCCGTAGCCCATGGTGCCGAGGCCGCCGGAGGTCATCCAGTGGTTCGGCTTGTCGAATTTGAAATATTGCGCCGCCCACATCTGGTGCTGGCCGACCTCGGTGGTGATGAAGGTCTCGCGCCCGCGCGTCGCCTTGTAGAGCTGCTCGATCGCGTATTGCGGCTTGATGATGCTGCCGGGGTCGCGGCTTTGCGTGTAGCGCAGCGATTGCTTGGCCCGCCAGACATCGATCTGCGCCCACCACTGCACCAGCGCGTCCTTGTCCGTGGGGGTGGAATCGGCCTTCCACGCGCCGATCAGCGCCTTCAGCACGGCCAGCGCGTCACCCACCACCGGCACATCCACCACCACCGATTTGTTGATGTTGGCGGGGTCGATATCGGCGTGGATCTTCTTGGAGTTGGGTGAGAAGGCGCTCAGCCGCCCGGTCACGCGGTCGTCGAAGCGCGCGCCGATGTTCAGCATCACGTCGCAGCCATGCATGGCGAGGTTGGCCTCGTAAGTGCCATGCATGCCCAGCATGCCGAGAAAAAGCGGGTCGGTCGCCGGATAGGTGCCCAGCCCCATCAGCGTGTTGGTACAGGGAAAGCCGGTCAGGCGCACGAATTCGGTGAGCAGGCGGCTCGCCTCGGGGCCGGCGTTGATGATGCCGCCGCCCGCATACACGACCGGGCGCTTGGCGCGCTTGAGCAGCGCCACCGCCTCTTTGATGCGCGCCGGGTCGGGCTCGGTGCATGGGCGGTAGGAGCGATGCGGCTGGCCGTTGGGGTCGTGATACGGCGCCGGGGCGATCAGGATGTCCTTGGGCAGATCCACCACCACCGGGCCGGGGCGGCCCGTGCGGGCGACGAGGAAGGCCTCGTGGATGACGCGCACCAGATCGGTGGATTTCTTCACCAGGTAATTATGCTTGGTGGCCTGCCGGGTGATGCCGGTGGTGTCGGCCTCCTGGAAGGCGTCATTGCCGATCAGATGGGTCGGCACCTGGCCGGTGAGGCAGACGACCGGGATGGAATCCATCAGCGCGTCCACCAGCCCGGTGACGGCATTGGTGGCGCCGGGGCCGGAGGTGACGAGCACGACGCCAACCTTGCCGGTGGAGCGGGCATAGCCCTCGGCCGCATGCACCGCCGCCTGCTCGTGCCGCACCAGGATGTGGCGGATCTCGTTCTGCTGGAAGATGGCGTCATAAATCGGCAGCACCGCGCCGCCGGGATAGCCGAAGATCGTGTCCACGCCCTGCGCCTTCAGCGCCCGGAGAATGGCCTCCGCGCCTGAATTCATCAGTTCGGTCGTTGCGATCGTGCCGTCCATAACTCAATCCTGCCGCTCGGGGGGTGATAAGTCTGCCAGCGATTAGCGGCTGGGGCGGCGGCGGTCAACCGGGGGTGTTTATAAAATTCACAAAACCATCAAGGAAACTTTCCGAAAGTTGCGCGGAATGGCCTATTCTTGAATGAATTATTTGCATGGCAGAACTGCCGACCAATTTCTGATGGCGGAACCAGGTGCCTTGGCGCTTGGTGTATTGGTGCGTGACCAGCACGGCGCGGGCCTTGGCCTCGTCCAGCGAGATCTCGCCGCGCAGATAGGCGCCGAGTTCCGGCACGCCATGCGCGCGCATCAGCGGCAGCGCCGTGTCCAGCCCCAGGGCCAGGAAGCCCCGCACCTCCTCCAGCGCCCCCTCGGCCAGCATCGCCGCGAACCGGGTTTCGATCGCGGCGCGCAAGGCGTCGCGCGGCGGGTCGAGCAGGATCATGCGCAGCCGCCAGCCGGTGAGCGCCGCGGTCGGCCGCGCCTGCCACCAGGCCAGCCCCTTGCCGGTGGAGCGCAGCACCTCATAGGCGCGGGCGATGCGCTGGGAGTCGCCGGGGCGCAGCTTGGCGGCGGTTTCGGGGTCCAGCTTCACGTGGAGCGCCGCGGGGCCGATCTCGTCGATCAGCCGCCGCGCCTCCTCCCGCGCCGCCGGGTCGGGTTCGGGGATGTCGGCGATGCCGTTCACCAGCGCCGAGAAATACATGCCGGTGCCGCCGCACAGGATCGGCAGCGCCGCCCTTTCCATTTCGGCCAGCGCGGCGCCGCGCCACCAGGCGGCGTTGGCGGGCTCAGCGGCTTCGCGCACGCCGTAGAGCCGGTGCGGGGCGGCTGCCTCGTCGGCCGGGCTGGGCCGGGCGGTGATGATGCGCAGCTCGCGGTAGCATTGCATGGCGTCGGCATTGATGATGGTGCCGCCGAGGCGCCGCGCCAAAGCCAGGGCCAGGGCGGATTTGCCGCTCGCCGTCGGCCCGGCCAGGAGCAGCGCGGTGCGTTCGCCTCCGGCGATGCGTTGCCCTGTTTCGATCTCTGTCCTACCAGTCGCGCCCATGTCTCATATCGTCACTTTCGTCGCCAACCGGCAAGCCGGTTCCCTCACCGCCGCCGAGGCCAAGCGCGCCCAGGATCTCGCCCAGGGGTTCGAACTGACCTGGCTGGAGGAGGGCCATGCCGTGGAATTCGCGGCCCCCGCCGCGCCCGACCGCGCCGCCCTGGCCGCCGCGCTGGACCATCGGCAGGTGGATATCTTCGTCACCAAATCCCGCGGCCGGCGCAAGGCCGTGCTGGTGGCGGACATGGACAGCACCATCGTCACCGCCGAAACGCTGGACGAGCTGGCCGCCTTCGCCGGGCTCAAGGAGCAGATCGCCGGGATCACGCAACGGGCGATGAATGGCGAGCTGGATTTCGCCGCCGCTCTGCGCGAGCGCGTGGCGATGCTGAAGGGGTTGAAGCTCTCGGCGCTGGAGGCGACCTGGGCCGAAATCCAGTTCTGCCCTGGCGCGCGGGAGTTGGTGGCGACCATGCGCGCGCATGGCGCGACTGCGGCGCTGGTCTCGGGCGGGTTCACCTTTTTCACCGCGCGCGTCGCCGCCGCGCTGGGGTTCGACATTCACCGCTCCAACGAGCTGCGCGACAATGGCTCCGAGCTGACCGGCGAGGTGGCGGAGCCGATCTTGGACAAAAACGCCAAACTGCACACGCTGGAGGAGCTGGCCGCCAAGCGCGGCGTGAAGCTCGCCGCCACGCTGGCGGTGGGCGATGGCGCCAATGATCTGCCGATGCTCGCCGCCGCCGGGCTGGGCATCGCCTATCACCCCAAGCCGGTGGTGGCGGCGCAGGTGGCCAATTGCGTGCAGCATACGGACTTGACCGCGCTGCTGTTTGCGCAAGGATACCCGGCAAGCGCATTCAAAACGGGGGAGTGAGAGATGAAGACCAGGGCAGCAGTGGCGCGCGCGGCGGGCAAGCCGCTTTCGCTGGAGATCGTCGATATCGAAGGGCCGAAATACGGCGAGGTGATGGTGGAGGTGAAGGCCACCGGCATCTGCCACACCGATGACTACACCCTCTCCGGCATGGACCCGGAAGGGCGCTTTCCCGCCATTCTCGGGCATGAGGGCGCGGGCGTGGTGGTCGAGGTCGGGCCCGGCGTGACCAGCCTGAAGAAGGGCGATCATGTCATTCCGCTCTACACGCCCGAATGCCGCCAGTGCAAAACCTGCCTGTCGCGCAAGAGCAATCTCTGCACCGCCATCCGCGACACCCAGGGCCGCGGCGTGATGCCGGACGGCACCTCGCGCTTCTCCTGCGATGGCGAGCCGGTGATGCATTACATGGGCTGCTCGACCTTCGCCAATTTCACCGTGTTGCCCGAGATCGCCCTGGCCAAGGTGCGCGAGGACGCGCCCTTCGACAGGATTTGCTATATCGGCTGCGGGGTCACCACCGGCATTGGCGCGGTGTTCAACACGGCCAAGGTGCAGCCGGGAGATAACGTGGTGGTGTTCGGCCTGGGCGGCATCGGGCTGAACGTGATCCAGGGCGCGCGCATCGCCGGGGCCGACAAGATCATCGGCGTGGACCTCAACAACGCCCGCAAGCCGATGGCCGAGAAATTCGGCATGACGCATTTCGTCAACCCGAGCGAAATCGGCGAGGATCTGGTGCCCTATCTGGTTAACCTCACCGATGGCGGCGCGGATTATTCCTTCGAGTGCATCGGCAATGTGAAGGTGATGCGCCAGGCGCTGGAATGCTGCCATCGCGGCTGGGGCACCTCGATCATCATCGGCGTGGCCGGGGCGGGGCAGGAGATTTCCACCCGGCCGTTCCAGCTCGTCACCGGGCGCAGCTGGAAAGGCACGGCCTTTGGTGGCGCGCGCGGGCGCACCGATGTGCCGAAGATCGTGGATTGGTACATGAACGGCAAGATCGATATCGACTCGCTGATCACCCATGTGCTGCCCTTCGAGCAGATCAACGAGGGCTTCGAGCTGATGCGCAAGGGCGAAAGCATCCGCTCCGTCGTGGTGTATTAAGCCCGCCGCCGGGGGAGGTTGCGCGAGGTCAAGGCGCCGCCGCCCCGGTTATGCTCTCTGGCCTGGCTCCGCGCGCTGGCGCGGGCAGGCATAGGAGAGCCTCGCATGAGCAAGACACCGTACAATTTGGGCCGCATTTTGGCGGCGAGTTTGGCTATGGCCGCCCTCGCCCCGGCGGCGCTGGCGCAGACGGAGACTGCCGCTCCGGCGGCAACGCAGGCCGGGCCGGGCGGCTATGGCCCAGGTATGATGAATGGCTGGAACGGCGGCGCTGGCCCAGGCCCCGGGATGATGGGCGCATGGGGCGGCGGCTTCGGGCCGGGCATGATGCGCGGCTGGGGCAGCCCTGGATTTGGCCCGGGTGCCGGGCATTGGGGCGGGCCGGGATTTTCGGATGAGGACAGGCTGGCGGCGCTAAAGCAGGAGCTGAAGATCACCAGCGACGAGACGGATGCCTGGACCAGCTATGCCGCCGCCGTCAGCGCGGCGGATAAAGCCTTCGCGAGCGGGGTGGAGCCGCTATGGCGCAATGCCGGGCCGGGGATGACGCAAGATCAGCGTTTCGATGCGATGAGCCAGATGATCGCGCTGCAAAAACAGAGCTATGACCAGAAGAAAGAGGCGGCGGCGGCGCTGCTGCCCAAGCTCACACCCTTCCAGCAGGGCCAGGCCAGCGAAATCCTCCCCGGTTTGGCCGCGGGCCACAGGGGGTGGGGCGCTGGCTGGGGTGGCGGCTTTGGGCCGGGCACGATGATGCCCGGCTGGCAGGATTGACCGCGCCTTATTGGCCGTAGCGCTGCAGCATGGTGCGCAGGGGGTTGGCCCCGGCATTGGCCCCCTGGCCGCCGACCACGATCGCCCGCGCCCCTGGCGCCATGCCGTAATATTGCTGCTCGTAATCCGTGTCGTCCGACAGCACGGAGCCGGAGAGCGAGATGCCGCCATACAGGCCCTCGCTCTTCGAGAAGCTGACGATATCGGCGGTCAGCCCGGTGGACATCGCGCCATTCACTCCGGCGCCGAGCGTGGCGATGGAGAGCCCGGCATCGGCGCCGATCTTGAAGTGCGAGTTGAGCAGCGCGTTCAGCCCGTTATCGGTCATGATGATCATCATCACCTCGGCGCTCTGCACGCCGATCTGCAGCCCCAGGCTGCCGCTGCCCATGGTGTAAAACGCCGGGTAGGACCAGCCGCCATCGGGCGTGCGGGCGGAGAGCACGCAGCCGCCGCCCTCGCCGCCGAGGAAGAAGCCAGCGCGGAAGATGTTGGGGCAGACCACCACCGCCTTGGCTTTCTTCAGGAAATCCTGCGCCTGGGTGCCTTCGGCGCTGCCCATCATGTCCTCCAGCGCCAGGGTGGAGCTGTCCACCAGATGCTGCGGGCTGCCGGCGAAGGCCGGGGCGGCGGTGCCAAGGGCGAGGGCGGCGGCAAGGAGAAGGCGTTTCATGGGCGTGGGCTCCTTCGGGGTTATTGCGGTTGCGTGAGGCCGGGCGGCTCGGCCAGATGCTCATTGATAGAGAGAACGCGCCAGCCGCGCGCGTTAAATTCCAGCCGGGTGAGGGAGATGTTGTCGATTTGCAGGCAGAGCGCCTGGTGCGCGGTGAGCCCCAGCGCATGCGCGCAGGCGGCGCGGATGGCCCCGCCATGCGAGACGATGATGGTGTGCCGGCCGGTAGCGGTGGCGCGCAACGCCTCCAGCCCGGCGCCGACGCGGGTGATGAGATGCGCGAAGCTCTCGCCGCCCGGCGGGGTTTCGGCGGCGTGGATCGGCCAGAACGGATGCCGCTCGCCCTCGGCGCGGTCGTCGAACCCGGCGATTGGCAGGCCCTGCAACTGGCCGAAATTCTGCTCGACGAAGGCGGGGTCCACCAGCATCTCGGTCTCGGGATAGCCAGCGCGGAACAGCGCCTGGGCGGTGAGGCGCGTGCGCGAGAGCGGGGTGCAGACGAAGCGCGCCGGGCGGGGCAGGCGCGCGGCCAGCATGGCATAGCGCCCGGTTTGCGCCTGCATGGTCGCCTCGCAGAGCGGCACGTCGTCGGTGCCGTAGAGGTAGCTCAGCGAGTTGGGGTGCACGAGGGCGTGGCGGATGAGCCAGAACTGATGCATGCTCACTCCCCGATCGCCAGCAGCGCGCCGCGCACCCGCGCGCGGCGGAATTCCAGCGCGAACACGCCGATGGCGAGCGCCGCCCACAGCGCGTTGAGCCCGGTGGCCAGGGCGAATTGCCGCCAATCCGTGGCGTGGGTGAGCAGCGCGGTGCGCAGCCCCTCGAAAATATGCGCCGCCGGCAATGCCTGGGCGAAGGGTTGCAGCCAGACGGGCAGGGCGGAGAGCGGGTAATAAACGCAGGCCAGCGGGGTGATGCCGAAGGCGATTGTCCAGGCCAGCGCCTCGGCCCCGGCGCCGTAGCGGAACAGCAGCGACACGATGCCGAGCGCCACCCACCAGCCCATCACGAGCAGGTTGATGAAGAACAGCAGCATCACCGGGCCAGGCGCGAAAATATCATATCTGTAAAGCAGATAGGCGATGATTGTGGCAGGAAGCAGGCCAAGCGCGGTGCGCATGGCGGAAACCAGCACCAGCGCCCCCAGCAGTTCGCCCGGCCGTAGCGGGCTGACGAATAGATGCCCGAGATTGCGCGACCAGATTTCCTCCAGAAACCCGATGGTCACGCCAAGCTGCCCGCGCAGCATGATCTCCCACAGCAGCACGCCGCCGATCAGCGCCCCCGCCGCCACGGCCCGCGGCGCCCCATGCGCCTGCGCGATATAGGAGGAGGTGAACCCCCAGATCAGCATGTTCAGCGTCGGCCAATAGGCGATCTCGGCCAGGCGCGGCCAGGAGCGCCGGTACATGGCGAGATGGCGGTAGAGCATGCCCCAGATGCGGCGGATCATAGCTCGGCGCTCCGCGCGATGTGCAGGAAGACCTGCTCCATATCCTCGCGCCCGTAGCGGGCGATCAGCTCGGCGGGCGGGCCGCGATCCACGATGCGCCCGGTCTTCAGCATCAGCACATTGTCGCAGAGCCGCTCGACCTCGCCCATATTGTGCGAGGCGAGCAAAATCGCCGCCCCCCGCGCGCGGCGGTAATCCTCCAGCACCCCGCGCACATAATCGCCGGTGTCGGGGTCGAGGCTGGCGGTGGGCTCGTCGAGCAGCAGCAGCTCGGGCTGGTTGATCAGCGATTTCGCCAGCGCCACGCGGGTCTTCTGCCCGGCGGAAAGCTCGCCCGCCGGGCGCTTGAGCAGGGTGGTGAGGTGGAATTGCTCGGCCAGCTCCGCGATGCGCCGCTTGAGGTTGGGCACGTTGTAGAGATGGCCGTAAACCGCGAGATTTTCATACACGCTCAGCCGCGCCGGCAGGGCGATATAAGGCGAGGAGAAATTCATCCGCGCCAGGGCGGCGAAGCGGTCGCGCGCCATGTCGTGCCCGAGCACGGTGATGCGCCCGGCGCTCGGCACCAGCAGCCCGAGCAGCATGGCGATGGTGGTGGTCTTGCCCGCGCCATTGCCGCCGAGCAGGCCGAGGATCTGCCCCGGCGCCAGGGTGAAGGAAATATGATCCACCGCCAGCGTGTGGGGGTAGCGCTTCACCAAGTTTTCCACGCGGATCGCATCCATGGGTTTTGGATAGAAGGTGCGGTTGGGGTATGTCCAGGCGATGGACGATCTCGCCCTCTACATCCACTGGCCGTTTTGCCTCTCGAAATGCCCGTATTGCGATTTCAATTCGCATGTGGCTGAGCGCATCCCGCAGGCGCGGATGCTGGCCGCGCTGCGCGCCGAGCTGGCGTGGGAGGCGGCGCGGCTGGGGAAGCGGCGGGTCACCTCGGTCTTTTTCGGCGGCGGCACGCCGAGCCTGATGGACCCGGACAGCGTGGCGGCGCTGATCGAGGAGGCCGGGCGGCTGTTCGCCCTGGCGCCGGACGCCGAAATCACGCTGGAGGCCAACCCGACGAGCATCGAGGCCGGGCGTTTTACCGCTTACCGCGCGGGCGGGGTGAACCGGGTGTCCATCGGGGTGCAGAGTTTTGAGGAAGCCTCGCTCAGGTTTCTCGGCCGCCAGCATTCGGCGGCGCAGGCGATCAGGGCCATCGAGCTGGGCGCGAAAATCTTCCCGCGCCTGTCCTTCGACCTGATCTATGCCCGCCCCGAACAGACCGAGGCCGCCTGGCGGGCGGAATTGCGCCAGGCGCTCTCCCTGGCCGCCGACCACCTCTCGCTCTACCAGCTCACCATCGAGCAGGGCACGAAATTCGCGACGCTGTATGGGCGGGGTGAATTCAGCCTGCCTGATGAGGACCTCGCCGCCCGGCTCTATGACGCCACCGCCGAGGAGGCGGCGCGCTTCGGCCTGCTTGCCTATGAGATTTCCAACTACGCCAAGCCCGGCGCGGAATCCCGCCATAACCTCGCCTATTGGCGCTATCAGGATTATGCGGGGATCGGCCCGGGCGCGCATGGGCGGCTCAGCCTGGACGGCGCGTTGCGGGCCACCAGCCGCCACCGCGCGCCCGAAGCCTGGATGAACCTTGTCGAGCGCCAGGGCCATGGCACGGTGGAGGAAACCGCCATCGCCCCGCAGGAGCGCGCGCGCGAGGCGCTGCTGATGGGGCTGCGTCTGGCCGAGGGCGTGGCGCTGGCGCGCTTTACCGCCCGCACCGGGCTGGCATTGGCGCAGGCGGTGGAGCCCGGCACCCTCGCCGCCTGCCTTGAAGAGGGCTATCTGACCCTCACCGAAGAGCGGATTGCCGCGACGGAACAGGGAAGGCACTTGCTGGACGCATTGCTGCCCGCTTTGCTCCGATAGTATAGGCCAGGGCGGAACATAAGGATTGCCGATGCGTTATCTCTCCACCCGCGGCCAGGCGGAGCAAAAGGATTTCACGGGCGTGCTGCTGGCCGGGCTCGCCGCCGATGGCGGGCTGTATATGCCCGAAACCTGGCCCCGCTTCTCGCCCGCCGAGCTGCGCGCCCTGCGCGCCCTGCCCTATGCCGAGCTGGCGGCGCGGGTGCTGGCCCCGTTTGTGGGCGAGTGCATCGCCTTCGCCGATCTGCAGGCCATGTGCCGGCGCGCCTATGCCGGGTTTGCGCACAAGGCCACCGTGCCGCTGGTGCAGCTCGACACCAATATCTACGCGCTGGAACTGTTCCACGGCCCGACCCTGGCCTTCAAGGACATGGCGTTGCAGCTGGTCGGGCATTTGTTCGAGCATGTGTTGGCCGGGCGGGGCGAGAAGATCCGCATCGTCGGCGCCACCTCGGGCGATACCGGCTCGGCCGCCATCGAGGCGGTGGCCAACCGCCAGAATATCGACATCACCATCCTGCACCCGCATGGCAAGACCTCCGAGGTGCAGCGCCGGCAGATGACCACGGTGAAGGCCGATAACGTGCTCAACATCGCCGTGGACGGCAATTTCGACGATTGCCAGGATCTGGTGAAGGCGATGTTCGCCGATGCGCCGTTCCGCGCCGAGATGAACCTCTCGGCCGTGAACTCCATTAATTTCGCCCGCATCGCCGCGCAGATCCCGTATTATGTCTATGCCGCGCTCAACCTCGGCGCGCCCGAGCGCGAGGTGGCGGTGGCGGTGCCCACCGGCAATTTCGGCAACATCCTGGCGGCCTGGGCGGCCCGGCAGATGGGCGTGCCGATCGCGCGCTTCATCGTGGCCAGCAACCGCAACGACATCCTGGCCCGCTTCCTGGACGCCAACGACATGAGCGTGCAGGGCGTCGCGCCCAGCCTGTCGCCCTCGATGGATATTCAGGTCTCGTCCAATTTCGAGCGGCTGCTGTTCGAGTTTCTGGGCCGCGACGCGGCGCTCACCGCGCAGACCATGGCCACCTTCCGCGCCAGCGGGAAGATGGCGGTGGCCGATCCGGTGTGGCGGGCGATCACCAAGGATTTCAAGGGCTACCGCCGCTCCGACCAGGAGACCCTGGCGGAAATCCCGCGGCTGCACCGCGAGAGCGGCTACCTCGCCGACCCGCATTCGGTGATCGGCATCGCCGCCGCGCGCGAGTTGGGGCCGGTCGGCATGCCGGTGATCGCCGCCGCCACCGCGCACCCGGCCAAGTTCCCGGATGCGATCGAGCGCGCGGTTGGCGTGCGCCCGCCCTTACCGGCGCATCTGGCCGACCTATATGAGAGGCATGAAACCTATACCCGCGCGCCCAATGATCTGGCGGCCATCGAGGCCTGCGTGCGGAATTTTGCCAACAGGAATGTTTGATTGATGAATGAACAGGTCTCCATCACCACCCTGCCCTCGGGGCTGACGGTGCTGACGGAACGCATGGAACGGGTGGAGACGGTGTCGTTCGGCGCCTATGTCGGCGCCGGCACCCGCCACGAAACCGCCGCCGAGAACGGGGTCGCGCATTTTCTCGAGCACATGGCCTTCAAGGGCACCGAGACGCGCAGCGCCGCCGACATCGCCGAGGCGATCGAGAATGTCGGCGGGCATATCAACGCCTATACCTCGCGCGAGCAGACGGCGTATTACGTGAAGCTGCTCAAGGAGGATCTGGCCCTGGGCGCCGATATCATCGGCGATATTCTGTGCCATTCGACCTTCGAGCCGGATGAGCTGGAGCGCGAGCGCGGCGTGATCTTGCAGGAGATCGGCCAGGCCAACGACACGCCGGATGACGTGGTGTTTGACCATTTCCAGTCCGCCGCCTATCCGGCGCAGCCGATGGGCCGCCCGGTGCTGGGCACCGAGGGCATTATCCGCGGCATGAAGCGCGAGGCGCTGCACGGCTTCATGCGCCAGCATTACACGCCGCGGAACATGGTGATCGCCGCCTCCGGCAAGCTGGACCATGCCGAGGTGGTGGAGCTGGCGGCGAAGCATTTCGCCGATCTGCCCACCGCCGAGGCCGCCGCGCCGATGCCCGCCGATTACATGGGCGGTGAATACCGCGAGCTGCGCGACCTCGACCAGGCGCATATCGTGCTGGGGTTCAGCGCGCCGGGCTATGGCGAGCCGGATTACTACCCCTCCATGCTGCTCTCCACTTTGCTCGGCGGCGGCATGTCCTCGCGGCTGTTTCAGGAGATCCGCGAGCGGCGCGGGCTGGTCTATTCCATCTACAGCTTCACCGCCCCGGCGGTGGATGGCGGGCTGTTCGGCATCTATGCCGGCACGGGCGAGTCCGAGGCCGCCGAGCTGATGCCGGTGACGCTGGAGGAACTGGCCAAGGTGCAGCGCGAGGTGAGCGAGGCCGAGCTGGCGCGGGCGCGCGCGCAGCTCAAGGCCGGGTTGCTGATGAGCCTGGAATCCACCGGCAGCCGCTGCGAGCAGCTCGCCCGCCAGTGGCAGATTTTCGGCCGCGTCATCCCGGCATCGGAGACGGTGGCGAAGATCGAGGCGGTGACGGTGGACGAGGTGCGCGCGGCGGCGGCGAAGATCTTCCGCCAGAAGCCGACCCTGGCGACCATCGGCCCGGTGGGGCAGGTGCCGAAATTCTCGGCCATCATCGACCGGCTGGCGGCATGAGCGCGCTGCACGAGGCCGCCGCCGGGCTGCTGGCCGCGGCCAAACGGGCGGGGGCCGATGTGGCGGAGGTGGTGCTGCATGAGAGCGCCTCCGTCTCGGTGCAGCGCCGCTTGGGCAAGACCGAGGAGACCGAGCGCGCGGAAACCCGGGAGATCGGGCTGCGCGTGTTTCTGGGCCGGGCCAATGCCTCGGTTTCGGCCAGCGCCATCGATCCGGCGAGCTTCATCCGCCTGGCGGAACAGGCGGTCTCCATGGCCCGCGTGGTGCCCGCCGACCCGTATGCCGAGATCCCCGAGGCCCCGGCGGCGCGGGACGCGGCCTTCTTGGACCTGGACGACCCGGTGGAGCCGGACATGGCGGCGCTGATCGCCCGCGCCGCCGCCGCCGAGGACGCAGCGCTCGCCGTGCCCGGCATCACCAATTCCGAGGGCGCTTCGGCCAGTTGGTCGCGTGGGACCACGCTGCTGGCCACCAGCCGCGGCTTCATCGGCGGTTATGCGCGCTCGCACCATGGCGTGTCGGTTACCGCCATCGCCGGTGAGGGTACCGGCATGCAGCGCGATTACGATTATTCCTCCACCCTGCACGGGGCGGATCTGGAAGACCCGGCCACGCTCGGCCATCGCGCGGCCCAGCGCGCCCTTGCCCGGCTCAACCCCAGGCGGCCGCAAACCGCGAAGCTGCCGGTGGTGTTCGACCCGCGCGTGGCGGGCGGGCTGCTCGGGCATCTGGCCGGGGCGATCTCGGGCGCGGCCATCGCGCGCGGCACCTCGTTCCTCAAAGAGGCGCTGGGGCAGGCGGTGTTCGCGCCGGGGGTGAGCATCATCGACGATCCGTTCCGCGTGCGCGGGCTGCGTTCGCGCCCCTATGACCGTGAGGGCCAGACGGTGCAGCGCCGCGCCTTCATCGAGGACGGAGTGCTGACCAGCTGGATTCTGGACACGCGCAGCGCCAACCAGCTTGGCCTGAAGACCACCGGCAATGCCGGCGGCTTGAGCAATTTCTACCTCGCCCCCGGCGCGGTGAGCCCGGCGGCGCTGATGGCCGACATTGCCGAAGGGCTGTATGTGACCGAGCTGATCGGTATGGGCGTGAACGGGCTGACCGGCGATTATTCGCGCGGCGCGGCGGGGTTCATGATCCGGAAAGGCCAGCTCGCGGAGCCGGTGGCCGAATGCACCATCGCGGGTAATCTCAAGGACATGTTCCGCCAGCTCACCCCGGCGGATGACCTCGTGTTCAAGCGCGGCACCGACGCGCCAACCCTGCGCGTCGAGGCCATGACCCTGGCCGGGGCGTGAACGGCGCCCGTGAGGATTAGGGCCTCCGGCGACACGCTGAAGGCCCTAATTGTAATGTAAGGATACTTGCCAAATCCGCCGGGGGTGCCATGAATACGCGCGGGCGGTGCGTAAAATTGCGAATGGTTCGCAATGCGTGGCGGGAGGGCGTGTTGAGCGGACAAAGATCTGAGGTAGAAACAAACAATTCGGCAATGGCAGAAGAATTTAAACCTCCGTCCCAGGGGTTATGACTGCCGGCATCATCTAGCAGTGATGTCTAAATAGAACGACTTGGGTGCGCGATTGTCTGTATCGCACATTAAATTTTAGGCTTTATGAAAATTTCATAAATTTCAAGCGGGTCCCGCAATCACTCGCGGTGGAACGTTCACGGTTATGCAGGACCCGGTCAAGTTCCGAATACCTGGCTATCGGCGTTGCCTTCTAGCAGAACCGCTAATTGTTCTCTTGTGGGTCAGAGAAGTAGCGTCAAGGCAACATGAAGTCAGAGGCTTGTATTGTTGTAAAAGATACATTGAAACGATAAAAGCGGAATAGTTATCATGGATTAATGGTAGATATAGATATGTCAGAAACTATGGAAAAATCTAATTTAGGAAACGGCGGCGCTCAGAATATTTTTCACTTTGGCGCAGGTCGTGAGGGCAACCGTCTTCTTGGAGCGGGCTGGGGAGCGCCGGAGGATGGGTTTGTATGGACGGAAGGGCCGTTCAGTGTAATCGATTTGCCACCATCTGGCGTGTGTACCAATATTTCATTCAGTCTTTGGGGTTATGTGCCCGCGGGACACACCGCACAACGCGTAATTATTTTTGCCAACGGCGTTATGGTCGCGATGGCTGAGGTCGCAGAAAGAACAATTCTTAAAGCGGACATGCAGAACGTCTCTTCTTCCGGAAGTGTCACGCTGCAATTTTTTGTGCCCAACGCGCTGTCACCAAAGACGGCGGAGGGCGTGCCCGATGATCGGCGCCTTGGCATCGCACTTGCTGCATTAGTGCTCGGATAAATATATCGAGTGAGAGCGGCTAAGACCGGTTGCCCAAGGCGTGTTGAACGGAGTTGATGGGTGGAATTAATATCGGCAAGGGGGCGTCACTGGTCATACCTGGATGCTGGGTACTATCTAAAGCAGTGTGCTATGGCCGGAGTTGCGGTTCCATCGGTTGAATCGCGGGATTTGCTGGAGCATTATAATGAATTTGCGGGCCTGCACCGGCTTAGTCCGAATCCATTTTTCGACGAGAAGCGTTACATAGCGCGTTATCCTGCCGTGGCTCATGCCGTGGACCGCGGTGTGTTTCGCTCTGGTTTCGAGCATTTCCGGCTTGTGGGTGTACGACAGGGCTATAGTCCAACCTGGTTTTTTTCCAGCGAATGGTACGTGGCTAAGCACGATATTTCGGAAAAGGATCTCAGTTTTTTGGGGTTCGAGGATGCGTATAGCCACTATCTTGCGGTAGGTCTCGAAAAAAATCTTGGAGCCGTGTGGCTGACGGAAGCCGTGGCGAAGGCGCAACTCAGCCCGGATATTCCGCGGTCTTTTCAGCAGTTGCATGAATGTCTGACAAGACCCGGCGGGCAGGCCCAGTGGCTGGCTCCTATTTTTGATGCTGCGTGGTGGTCCTCGAAATATGGGGTCTTCGATCACGATGAATGTGTGCAGACCTATGTCGAAGGGGTGGCAGATAAAGGCTACTCGCCAAGCGCGACATTTGACGAAAAATTCTATCGACAGCGTTATCCGGATGTGAACTCTAACATTGAACAGAAGTCGTTTGAATGCGGCTTCCATCACTTCCTCCTCTTTGGCATGGCCGAAGAACGCGAGCCAATTTCTGTTTTTGATACGCAGTATTATCTGGCGGCGAATGTGGGTGTCGCAAATGAGTGCCGCAGGGAAGGTCTGCCTCCCTACCTCCATTTTCTTAAATATCGGCGCAGCCGCGCTCTACGCATTGGCAGGCCTTTCGCCGAGCGTGATTGTGCGGAGGATGCTGGCAAGGGGATTTTTGAGCGCAAGGCCGCATTGTTGGCGGAGCTGGGGGGTGTCGATGTTCGCGAAATCCCCGCGCCTGTTGTGAGCATCATAATAGTAACGCAAAATATGTATGCAGAGACCATGCAATGCATACAAAGCATTCAGACTGGCACAAAGTGTGGATTTGAAGTTATCATCTATGACAACGGTTCCACAGATGGCGTCGCCCAGATCCCCCAGCGCCACCCGCATATCCGCTATATTCGCTCAGAGCGTAATCTCGGCTTCACGATTCCGGCGAACCGGGCAGCGGAGCTTGCCCGAGGTGATGTCGTTCTGCTCGTGAACAATGACGTTGAGGTTGCTCCAGGCGCTGTAGACCGTGCTGTGCAACGGTTGCTGGAAGACACAAGCATAGGCGCGATCGGTGGACGCATTGTCCGCACCCACGGCATGTTGCAGGAGGCTGGCTCGATTGTCTGGGCAGATGGTGCCTGTCTTGGCTATGGGCGTGATCTTTCGCCGCATCATGGGTCCGTGCTGTTCGAGCGTGATGTTGATTACTGTTCCGGCTGCTTTTTGGCGCTAAGACGGCAGGATTGGCTCGCGCTTGGCGGGTTCGACGAAGCGTATGCCCCGGCCTATTACGAAGAGACTGATCTATGCCTGCGAGTGTGGGAGATGGGTAGGCGGGTTGTCTACGATCCGAAAATTGTCGTCTGGCATTTCGAATATGGCAGCTCCAAGCTGCCAGAGGATGCGCTGACCCTGATGCGGCGGAACCAGAAATATTTCCGCGACAAGCACAGGGATTATCTGCGCCAGTGCTGCGCGCCATCCGTTGCGAATATTGAGGTGGCGCGGATGCGCAAGGCGGCCACGCCGCGCCTGCTGTTTATTGAAGACACAATCCCCGCGGCAGGCACGGGGCAGGGTTTTGTGCGCTCGGCCTATGTGGCGGAGGAGTTGCGCAAGCTGATGGGCTTTACCACGATGGTGGGGCTGAATCCGCCGCCTGAGAAGAAGCCGCTTTGGGCTCGGATGCCCGCCGCCGCCAATCTGGAAATCCGCGATGACGTGACGCAGGAGAACTTTGCGGATTATCTGCGCGGCGTGGAGGGGGTGTATCAGTACATCTGGCTCTCGCGCACGCATAATATCCGGTTCCTGCGGGATTTTCTGCAAGCCAATCCGGAGTGGCGGCGGGGCGTGAAGATCATCGCCGATACCGAGGCCATCGGCGCGCTGCGCATGCGCAACCAGGCCGCGCTGCTGGGGGTGGAGGTTGACCTGCCCGCGTTGCTGGCCGAGGAGTTGAAGGGCATTGAGCTTGCCGACCATATTTGCGTGGTCAACGAGACCGACGAGGCGGCCGTGCTGCAATATCTCGCATCCATTGGGGTGGAGCGGCCGGTTTCGATACTGGGCCACGCGCTTTCGCCGCGCGCGCGTGTGGCGGGTTTTGATGAGGCTGGCCAGATTGTTCTTACCGGCTCTTTCGCCTCGCCCACCGGGCCGAATGCCGATGCGTTGCTCTGGTTTGACCGCGCGGTGCGGCCGCTGCTGGGCCAGGCGCTGCCTGGGGTGGAATATGTGGTGGCGGGGCATAAGGCCGCCGAGTTCTGCGCCAAGGCCGAACTCACCGGGCGCTATACCGTGATGTCTGATGTGAAGGACATGGCGAGTGTGTACGCCAAGGCGCGGGTGGTGGTGGCGCCCACGCGCTTTGCCGGGGGCATCCCCTTTAAAGTGCATGAGGCGGCGAGCCACGGCGTGCCGGTGATGATGAGCGCGCTGCTCGCGGCGCAACTCGGGTGGGAGGATTTGGTGTGGAGCGAGGTAACCGGCGATGACGCCCCCCGGCAATTCGCTGAAACCTTGAGCCGGCTTTATACCGATAAAAAATATTGGGCCCAGACCGCGAAACACCAGACGGCGCGGATCGCCGCGGAATGCGATCCGGCGGTGTTCGCTAAACAACTACGATTAATTTTATGAGTTGTTGTGAGGCTTGTTGGCAGAGTTAACAAGCCTCGGAAATTAATTTTGGTTTATGGTGCAGAGCTTTCAAAAACTCTCCAATCTCTCTGATCTTTTCTATAGGACATTTCTACAGCCCTAAAAACCTTGGGAAAACTGTCTTCGGGTAAGATTTTGAAACTTTCCCTCTCACTTCCTCTAATGAGGTGTTTATAATATTGGCGAACCAATGCCCGGGTCACAGGGCCCGGCCCAGATTTTAACCAAATAGATAGATGTGGTTCGTAAAAGCAATTATAGCTTAAAATCCGAATGCATTCTGCAAGGATTTTGTGTTCTTTCGTGGCGCCTAAAAATCCATTTAAAACGGGCCTGAGTGAGCAAGAATAAATACTGCACTATCCGAACCGGAACAGATTTGTGATTGAAATAGTTCCCGGGAAATGATTTGATTGTCGGTATCAAGATAATAACCGCCAAGCGCATAAAGAGCATGAAGGCGAAAGAAGTCACTTTCTTCGGCTGGGTGGCGAAGCGATTCAAATAGTTGTGCGGTGTGCTTCCCGTAATTTTCAAAAAGAAAATTGATTGCTGAAGATCGATCGAAATAAACAACATCAAAATATCTAAGATTTTTATGGTATTCAATGTTTTCTAGAACTTCGCGGGGAGGGTTTTTATCCCAATAGAAAAACAAACGACGAGGAATGACATCTTGTGTGAATACTGAACGACTATTAGAATTTGATGAATTGTTTTGGTTATCTAATTTCATTGCAGTGCGAATGTAGAGCCAATCGACCTCAGAACCAGACCGAAACGATTCGAAGCAGGCGTCCAAAGTCTCTAGTATTTCTTTCGCATTCGAGCTTTTGTTAAGGCTTATTTGGTATGAACGATAGAATTTATAGAAATTTTCGTCTAAATTTTTTAGCCTTTCATCGTCCTCAGCCGAACAAATTTGATGTGCGTCAAGAAGCGCCATCATTTTGGCGAGCAGAACTTCCTTTGAATGAGGATTTATCTGAAAAGCTTTGTCGAAGAAGAAGCTGGCTTCAAAGGAATGCCCTTCTGCCTTCAAGATATTGGCAATCTCAATATTAATCTGGAAATTTGCAGTCCCGTGTTTTGATAGCAGTGCTTGAATGCGATCTTTTCCATCAATGATGTTCGTTATCGTCTCAGGTAGCATATCACGGACTCCAATATCATACTCTGTGAAGCAAGATTTTAATGTAGCTCTAAGACAACAGGTTCAAGGTATTTTTAGTGGCAATTAGTAGTGCGCGCAATTCGCTAGGCTGGATTGAATTAGGTAAAAAATCCTAATTCTGGGTGGATTTTAGGCGTGCGCGGGTCATACTTGCGGCTTGGTTTTTTGACTGTAGAAAATACCGTTATGATCAAGCGCGGTTTCATCGAAAACGCTATAACGCAGCATCGCACGGTCCGCGCGGTCCATGGATGGATCGATATCGCGCCGCGGCTTCGTTATGTCTGTGTTTTTCACCCCTCGAAGCCGTATTTGTTCAAGATTATCTACCGTTACGCGCGACCCGATTTAGCGCGGGCGGGGCAAGTTGGGCAGGGGTTTGTGGCCGAGATTGTGTATGGCGCAGACCAGATTACGGCTGGGTTGCCAGTGCAGGAGCCGGCTATCGCCACCGTATTGCTGGACGATGCCACGATTGCGGGCGCCCTTGTTTGTGAAAATGCGGTACAGCAGGCCCTCACAACGGCGCATGAACGCGGGGTGGCCGAGGCATGACCCGGTTTGTCGTGATTTCTGAGGCGAGGTCTGGCAGTACCATGCTTGGCAGTGCGCTTGCCAGCCATCCGCAAATGCTGATGCATGGGGAGATTTTTGGCTCCGGCCCAGCGCCGCTGAATTTCTATGGTATCGACGAGATGCTGCCCTGGCCAACGCCGCTCGAAATCTACCTGAAAAAAATGCGGGATGCCGATCCGGTTCGGTTCCTCGATGAGTTGGTGTTCGCCGATACGGCAAGGCAAGCGATCGGGTTTAAATTCAAGTTCGAAGAATTCGCTGATTGGCCCGCCGTGGTCGATTATATCGTGTCCAAAAGATTGCATGTTTTGTTTGTCCGGCGGCGGAACCTTTTCGATCGCTATATTTCGGAAGTCGAAGCCTGGGCAACAGGCCGTTTCAATAGCACCGACAGCACGCAAAACGCACCCATGGCCGAGGCTTGGCTGCGCGATTGCCTAGCCCCGGATGCGGTCTGCCAGGCGATCGAAAAAGGGCTGGCATTGGAAAACATGCTCTATACAACCTTCTTCGCGAATCCTCACATTGAACTGGTGTACGAAGACATTGTTGGGTGGGAGGATGCCGTATCCACCAAAATTTGCAATTTCCTCGGGGTCGTGCCGATGGCCCTGCAAGCCCAGACCGTTAAAACCCGCGGGGAAAAGAGGGTCTCTGCGTTGGGCGATCTGAACGCGCTACGCGAACAGATGCGGCAACGGGGCTACGCCCAACGCTGCTAATTGGCGTCGGGCTAGCCGGTTGTTGTATCCCGCTCCGCTCCCTCTCCCCCAAACGCCGCCACCACCCAGTTTCGGCTGGTGGCGCGGTATGCCAGCATGCAGTTGCGCGCCATGGCCCGCAACATGGTGTGGCGGGCATGCACATGCAGCCCTGGCGGCAGCGCCATGCCGGAGGCTGAAGCCGCCGCCACCGCCTGGGCCACGGCGCGCGTCATCAGGCCGGGGCCGGTGGAAAGCCAGACGAGATCGGTATCCCCCCGGTTGAGCGCGGCCACCGCCTGCGCCAAGGCCCAGCTGATTACGGGATGCCCCGGCGCGGCGGCGATGAAATCATTGCCCAGGGTGGCCAGATCCTCCTGATACAGCACCAGCGTGGCGCCGGCCGGCAGCAGCGGGGCGATGGGCTCCAGACACCGATTATCGGCGTCGGTATAGATGCCCCCGTGCCGCTCCAGCCAGGCCAGGCGGAAAATATCCGCCTTCTGGGCAGGCTCCAGCGCGCGCGTATAGGCGCGCAACACCTCGGGCGGAAATTCCTGGGCCAGAAACGCCCGCGCTGTTGCATCGTTATACCGCACCACCGGCATGCCGGGATGCAGGCGGCGCCAGCTTTGCGTCAGCGCTTCCACATCGGCCGGCACTGTCGAGTCATTCCAATATTGCATGATGATCTCGGGAATCGGATTCGGGCCGGGCACCGCCGGTTGGCCAAGAGCGCCGTTCTGGCGCAGCGCGATCATCAGCGCCACGGCAGCGGCAATGCTTTCGGGCGCTTGCGCAACAAGCTGGACCAGGGCGGGGATGCGTGACTTGGGAGACAAACCGCGCAGTGCGCGCAATTGCTGCACGAGATCGGCGTCAAGCCGGAAGTCATCCAGAATCTGCCCGTAATGCGTTTGCGAGATATTGGTCGATTTTTGTTGTAGCGCCAATAATGGCCGGGATAGTTCGACAAAACGGCGAAGATGTTCGGTCGCTTCCGTGAGGTTCATTAATAGCAAGTTGACGCGCGTGAGAGCCCATTGCAGGTCGGCATTGTCTGGGCTCAGCTCCGAGGCTTGGCGATAAAGCGCGGCGGCCTCGTCCAGTGCCATTTCCCGCTCATGCAGCGCTGCCCGGAAGCAAAGGCGCAAAGCGCTCTCGCGTGGGCCGAAGGTGGACATCTGCAGCAAGGTGTGCGCCACTTCCGCGGCGTCGCAGATGAGCAGCTCGGTCTGTACGCGTTCCGAGGCGATCCAGAAATATTGAGGGAAAGCACTGGTGGCGCGGTGAGCCAGGTGCAGGCTGGTGTGGTAATCTCCGGCGAGACGGTGCAGGAAAATTATCTTTGCGAGCAGGATCGGCTGCTCGCCGAAACGGCCTTGCAGCTGCGTAGCCAGAGCCAGAGCCTCGTCTGGATGACCCGAGGCGGCAACGGCATCGAGGAGACCCAATTGCGGGGTGAGATCTTCTGGCGCCACCGCGGCGGCGCGCTGATAAAGCGTCCGAGCCTCGTCAGGCTTACCTGCGCGCATGGCCTGGGCCGCGAGATGCTGGAGTAAGGCAGGATGATCTGGCGCAATGTGCCGCGCCAGGGCGAGGTGCTCGTTGGCTGCGGCGAGTAGACCAAGGCTGTATTCCTCAGCGGCAAGATCGAGAAGAAGGGGTATCTGCTCCGGGCCGGTGAGGGGGATGCTGTGCAATGTGGCCACGGCGCGCTCGGGCTGGCCGGAAGCTCGCGCCGTTAACGCGATGCTGGCCAAGGCGTCCGTATTATTTGGCTGCAGGGCGAGTACTTTGTTCGCAGCTTCGAGTGCGGTGGCAAAATCCCCCGCATCCCTTGCTTCGGCCGCCCACTCGAGTTGCGCATATTTGTCATCCGGCGCCAACGCCGCCGCTTCACGGAAATGTTGCAGCGCTTCAACCCGGCTGCCAAGTATTCGCAGGCAGCGCCCCGCACCCAAATGAGTCGCCGAGAGGTCGGGGGCCAAGGCTATCCCCGCCATGTAGAACGCCAATGCCTCTTTTGGGCGTCCGAGAGCCAGCATTTCGCAGCCAGCCTCTAAATTTGCCCAGTGATTCTCAGGGGCAGCCGCCACCGCGTCTTGGAAGTAACGAAGAGCGGCGTTGCGGTCATTATTCTTACGGGCTTGTTGCCCGCGCGCTATGCTGAAATCGGCGGGCAGGCGGCCGTCAGGTGTTGCAGTTTTATAGGCGGCTTCGGCTTCGTCCCATAGGCCCATTTCTTCAAGGAGGGCAGCCAATTCTAACCGTATAGCCTTGTTTTCCGGCGCGAGGGTAATAGCTGCGTTGAACTGTGTCAGTGCTCCCTCTATTTGGCCAATGCGTTTTAGGCAGCGCCCCAGCCCAAGATGTGCTTCGACATTTTGTGGGAAGGCGGCAATCCCTTTGGTATAAGCGGTGATCGCTCTTTTGGTCTGACCCAGCGTAAGGAACTCTCCGGCGGCTTCCAATATCGGCCATGGGTTGGATGGCTCCACTGCGTGGCCGGCGAGGAAATATGTCAGAGCAAGTTGGCGGTCTCCCCGGGTTCTTACGCACTGGCCGAGTCCAAGCCAGGCTGTGGCACCGGGCAAGCCATTGAAAACAAGCTCCCTGTATGCGTTCTCGGCAGCTGAAAATTCGCCTTTCCGCTGTAACTCTTGGGCGGAGAGAAGTAGGGCCTCTAAGTCCTGGGTACGGGCATTTTGGTTTGAGGGGAGGTGGTGCTCAAGAGAGGTCATGCCGTTGTTCCAGGTCGAGATGTGAACCACACTGGTTTTTCTTGATACTGTTTGGTGTAAGGTGCGTTACTTTGGGGGCTTTTCGGCACCAGGTGGTAGAATTTCTCGGTGTCTTGCCAGGGCATATTTCTAGTGGGCCCGATGATCCAGCAATTGTTGAACCGGTCGGCCCGAACAGAGATGGTGTATTTGATTGTCCGCACAAGCTCTCCAAGCGCCTCGTCCGTGGGTCAATTCCTCCTTGTAAAGGTTGCCGGGCAACACACAAGATAAGACTGAATTTGCCGCAGTGCGTCAGGGAGGCGCTCTGGGCGATCAAGGTGCTACGGGATGAGCCGTTGCCGTTATTCGCTGCGGCGGTACCAAGCGGTTTGGCCCCATCCCCGAGTTCTGCGCGCCGCTTTGATTTTCTCCTCGTCCGGGCGTTTTCAAATTAGTCGAGCCGGTGAAGGTCTTGGCGTTCAGGAAGATCAAAGATGACCTTTTAAGTTGTTTTTTAATAAATAAAAGCTCATATATGACCTATGTTGAAGACCCCTGAGGAGCTACGATTGGAGCTTGGCCAAGCCATTCGCGCACGGCGGATCGGGCGGGGCTGGTCGCAGGAAGAGGCGGCCACACGCGCCGGCATGGGGCTTAGCACCTGGAAGCGGATGGAAGCCCGCGGGCCGAGTCTTGTCGAGAACCTGATCAACGCCGCCTTTGCTTTGAGTTGCGAGGAGGGCTTTAGCCAGCTTTTCCCGGTACCGGCTGCCACCAGCCTTGATGAGCTTTTGCAGCGCCAGGCGGCTGCGGCGGGCAAGCTCCGCCAACGGGCACCACGGCGCAAGGCGGCGCCATGAGATTAGCACCCGGTACGCCCTTATCCATCGCGCTCAATTTCGAGCCTGGCAGGGAAACGCTCAAAGCTGGCCGGCTCGCGATGGATGGTGGTCTTGCCCAACTCGAATGGTCCAAGGAGGTCATCGAGCGCGCTCTGCCGGTATCGCCACTTTATTACCCGCCCGAGCCCGGCCTGTTAGCCGCGCGGACCCGAAATTTTGACGGGCTGCACGGGTTTTTGGCCGACAGCCTGCCTGATGGCTGGGGCTATCTGCTCATGCGCAAACGCCTGGCGAAGCTGGGCGTCGACATCGCCGCGCTCACCCCCCTGGAGCGTCTGGCGCTGGTTGGCAATCACGGCCGTGGTGCGCTGGCGTTCGAGCCGGCAGCCACGCCTAATGATGATTTGGAAAGTCTCGATCTGGACGCTCTGGCGCAGGACGCCACGGCGCTGTTGATGGGTGAAGAGAGCCGACTGGCGGACACTCTGGCGGGCCTGGCCGGCGGCTCTGGTGGTGCGCGGCCCAAGGTACAGGTGGGGTTCGATGGCCAGGGCCATATTTCGGTGGGCGAGGGTACGATGCCCGCCGGTTACGATGCCTGGCTGGTGAAATTCCGGGCGCCGTCTGATCCTGTCGATATCGGTCCCATCGAGGAAGCCTATGCGTGTATGGCGGAGGCGGCGGGCCTGACCATGAGCGCCCACCGTCTGCTACCCGCGAAATCCGGGCCGGGATACTTCGCGACGCGGCGGTTTGATCGCCCGACGGGTGGTGGCCGATTGCACATGGTGTCCTTGGCGGGGGCGATCGAGGCGCCGCCCGAAGCGCCCTCAAGCTATGATATCTTCCTGCGGGCAACGCGCGCCATCACGCGCCGGGCTGACGATGTTGCGACCGCCTTCCGGAGGATGGTGTTCAACGTGCTCGCCTGCAACCGGGATGACCACGCGCGCCAGCATGCGTACCTTATGAATTCAACCGGCGAATGGCGTCTGGCGCCGGCGTTCGACCTCACCTATGCGCCAGGCCCTGGTGGTGAGCATTACCTCGACATCGAGGGCGAAGGCCGTCGCCCGACGCGCGCTCAGGTCATGAGCCTTGGTAGGAGGCATGGGCTTGATGCCAAGCGTATGGCGGCGATTATCGAAGATGTCGCCGTGGCTGTTGCTCAGTGGCCGACACGCGCACGGAGTGCTGGAGTATCTCAGGATTCGATAAATCTGGTGCAGAAGGCTCTGGACCAAGTGTCCATAGCTTTCGAAGCCGGTTAGGGGGCAACTGCTTTTGGACGGAATGGCGCCGAAGAACGAACCCGCTGCGCGGGAATGGTGCTCCTGTGATGGCGCCGGCTGGGTGTGGCGTGCAGGTTTTATTTGAGGATTTGGGCGGCCCAGCCTGAGGATGTTGGCTTCTTTCATTGCAAAGGAGCCATGACAAAGCCTGCTCTGACCGCAAAGGGCGCGAGCCTACAGCGCGGCTTGCAGGTTTGCCAGAGTGGCCATCAGCATCATCGGGTCAAGCGGTGACGGATCGAAGCCGACCCGCTCATAGAAAGCTGTCAAGCGAATCACGGAATTGCCCCCCTGGGCGAACTGAAGAACTGACCCCTTTCATTGCGCGGTGGTTTCGGTTGGTTCGAGCGCCGATCCGGCCTTCTGCAGAAGGCCGGATCGGCGCTTTTCGCGGAGCCTGTAGCTGTCGCCGCAGACGGTGATCACCGTGGAATGGTGCAGCAGCCTGTCCAGGATGGCGGTGGCGACCACCGGATCACCGAATACGCTACCCCATTCCCCGACCGAGCGGTTGGAGGTGATCAGGATCGAGCCCCGCTCGTAGCGCCGAGAGACCAACTGGAAGAACAGATGCGCGGCGTTGGCCTCGAACGGCAGGTAGCCCAGCTCGTCGATGATCAGCAGCTTTGGACGCGACAGGATCGTCAGTTGCTTGTCGAGGACGACGTCGCCATGGGCCTTGGCCAGCATCGCCACCAGCGTCGCCGCGGTGACAAACTGCACGCTGTAATTCTGCCGGATCGCTTCCCGCCCCAGGGCAACCGCCAGATGCGTCTTGCCGGTGCCCGGCGGCCCCAGGAACAGCACCGTGTCCCCGTGCGCAATCCACCGGCAGGCGGCCAGTTCACGGAGCTGGCGTGGATCCAGCGAGGGCTGGGCGTCAAAGTCAAAGCCTTCGAGTTCCCGCACGAACGGGAACTGCGCGATCTTGCTGGCCATGCCGATGCGGCGCTCATCGCGCCGGGCGATCTCACGCCCGGTGAGGAACGCCAGGGCTTCGCGCAAATTCATCTCCGAGCGTGCCGCCTCGTCCAGCAGTGTGTCCAGCTGGTCGCGGATCGCGGTCAGCTTCAGCCGGTCCAGCATCGCCACCAGCGCCGCATGATCAACCGCCATCACCAGCCCCCTCCCGTCACCGCCTCATATTCAGCCAGCGGCCGCAGCAAGTCTGGCGGTGGCGCCGGCAACGGCCGCGACAAGCGTACCGTTCCCGTTGCGCCAGCCACCCCAGCTAAATGAGCCCGGTCGATGATCCGCTGCCGCCGGCCGTCACAAACAGGATGATCCGCCACCACCTGGCCGGCATGGCGCACGATGACGCGCCCGCCCAGCACCACCACTTGGACGCTCTCACCAATCAGCCGCCAGGGCACCGAGTAGCTGTTGGTGTCGAGATCAACTGCGCAATCCGCCTGCACCTTGCGCACCAGATCCCGCAACTGCCCGAACGGTGCCCGGCCGCCGAGCGCGCGTAACACGCCGGCCTCCTTGGCAAAGCGCAGCGCCGGCGCTTCGCCGGTCGTGCCATGCAGCCGCTGGTCGGCGACCTCGCGTGTCCACTGCTCGAGATGCGCCTCGAACGCCGCCCAGCTGGCAAACCTCCGGCCCGCGACCGCGTTCTTCTTCACATAGCCGACGCCGCGCTCATCCTTGCCCTTGGTCCGGGCCCGGTAGGGCGCGCAGGCGCGCGGCGTAAACCCCCAGTACCGCGCGAAGGCATGCAGCTTGGCATTGAACCGCACCTCGCGTGTCGCCGCGTCGTGATGTTCGACCAATGCCCGCGGGTTCGGTCTGCAGGCGCCCTATGCCGTTGCCGAGACCGGCTCACTGGTCTTCCGGTCGGGTCCGGACATGCCGGTCCTGTTCGCCCTCCTGCCGTGCCATCATCTGGTCGTGCTGGAGGCCGCCAGCATCGTGCCCTGGCTGGAAGACGCCGCGGCGTTGGAGGCCCAGCGCCCGGCGACGAGCAACCTGAAATTCGTGAACGGCCCCTCCAGTGCGACCGACATCGAGGGTACGCTGGTGCGCGGCGCGCACGGGCCTGGTTTTCTGCACATCATCCTCGTCGGTTCCCCCAACTCATAACCGAGAAGAAACGTCCGCCATGTTCCAACGGCTTTTGACGCCCGTGGACGGTAGCTTGCCGCTTTGCCGGTGATGATCGTGCTGGTGTTGCTCGGCTTATTGCGTGGGCGATTTCCGTTGGCGTCTGGCAGATGCCAGTGGGTTTCGCATTCGGCGCCGTTTTCGTCTGCTGGCCGGTGAAGTGGATCATCGCCAACGCCTTGCTGTTGTTAAAGATCGCCGTCAAATCAGGTCGTTTCGATAAGACGGTAATCCTCGTTGTTCGATCATCCCGCTCCGGCCAGCTGGCGCTGGCGGGGAGCGGGTTCCGATTCACCGGTCGGATGCCTCAATTCAAAGGCGCGATCTCAGAATGCGTGCGTTAGGCGTATGTTAAAGAAATCGCCAGCCACGTCGTTACGCGTTACGATGTTGTGAATCCACATCGCCTGCACGTCGAAATTCTTGAAGTCATAGCCGACGATTGGGCCTAAACCGAAATTAGCGTTGGAGCGGCCGACGCCGATCTGGCTTTGTCCGTTAATGGTGTCAGGCGTGAATTGGTTTTCCTGTTCCCCACCAACACCCAAAGTCCAGGCCCCGAGACGCTTCGTCACCGTGTAATCCAGGGCGATCTCGTCTCCCGAATGGTAGTGCACGTTGTTCCATACATCATCGGTGATCGGTAGAGTGATATGCACGCCGACGCTGATGTTCCATCCACCAGTCAGCAGGCTGAGCCCAAAATCTGGCTGCATCGTGGCGTGGCCGTTGCCAGATGGCAAACCGCCATTGGCCAGCTTACCGGTTTCCAGGCCATTTAGCGTGGAACTGGAATCGGGGAGATGTACCTTAAGCCCCGTGGAAATGAACAAGCCATGCGGCAGCGCCCACGAGAGTTCCGCTGGAACCAGAATGGTGTTGTACGTGCCCAAATTGCCGCCACCAACGGAATGGCTCAGCCCCGCCGACACAGTATAGTCGAATGGCTGTACGATGCCGAGGGCGTAGCTCGCCCCTAAAATATGCGGCTCGATGACCCACAACACGCCGGGCACTTCGATGAGGCCGTTCAGCTGCGTGCCCGGCACCTTGTGGCCGCTGCTGTCGAAGTAGGTGTAAACCGGTACGTAATTGTCGAGGAAGGCGTAAACGCCGGGCGGCGGCAAGGCCCCGGAGGGATTGCCCACCTCTGCGCCACGGAGATACGGATCCCAGAGCGCTTCCGCGTGGGCGGCCAGGGGCGTGGTGGCCAGGACGAGCAGAGCTGCGGTACCGGACAAAGCAGAAACGTATTTTATCATTTTTAGAAACCTCCTTGTAGTACGCGAGTGCACAGACACGCGCCGACGCTCCACGCTTCACGGCGTGGCGCTAAGCTTTGTGTGGGCAAAGCCGACGATTCTGGCTGTGTTTGGTGAAATCTTTCCGATGAATTATTCGTTTTTCACCGCGCCGCGACGACCGGCGCGGTGAATTGCGGGTTCAGCCGTTACGGCGGAGAAACTCCACAACCATGTGGTTGAAACTCTCGGCATGCTCCCATTGCGCCCAATGGCCGCAACGGTTGAACACGTGCAATTCCGCGTTCTGCAATCCCCAGAGCAGCCGCAGCCCGCAATCAAGTGGCACGAAGCGATCGTCACGCCCCCAGATGACCAGAGACGGCGCAAAAATCTCGCCAAGACGATGGCCATAATCGGGAAATTGCTTGGGATTGGCGGCAAGACTCTTGACGAAATTCTCGAGATGATCGCGCCGGGCCAGCATGGCATTGAGGCGCATCTGATACAGATCCTCCGTGAGCGCCGACGAATCATACACGAACACGGCCATCATTTTCTTGAGAGTCTCGATGGTCGGGTCGCGATACAGCGCCTGGATCAGTTTAATCCCCTCCGTCGGCATCGGCACGAAATGACTGGGACCGCCAGTGCCGCCCCCCATCATCACCAATTTTCCAACCCGGGACGGATTGGAGAGCGCGAAGGCGACCGCGCTATGCCCGCCCATGGAATTGCCGATGATATGTGCGCGCTGAATGCCCAGATGATCGAGCAGCCCGGCCAAGGTGCTGGCGTTCAGGTCCGAGCGTGAGCCGGTGGAAACCACCGTGTCGCTTTTGCTCCACCCCGGGCAATCCATCAGCACGACGCGATACCCAGCCTGCACGAGCGGTTCGACATTGCGAGAGAAATTGGCCCAGCCGCTGGCGCCCGGGCCGGATCCATGCAGCATCACCACGGTTTCGCCGCCGCTCTGCGTGTCGTTGTAATGGATGTTGAAATCGCCGATTTTGGCGAAGCGGCTTGTCGAGGCTTCGGTGATCTGCGTTGTCATTGCGTTTCCCCTTATGGCAACCGCTGAAAGGTGCCATCCAGCCCGGTTATGGCGGGGCGGGGCATATTTCCTCCATCGGCCTTTAATAGCCCGGCAAATTGCGCGAAGAGCAGCGATTTACAAATACATAATCAGGATAAGTTTAAGACGCTAATCCTATTACTTAACCGGCCCGCGCGCATCCACCAGCTCCCGAAATGCCGTGACCTCAGGGGATTTGTCGTCCTCGCGCCAGGCCATGATTAGGTCGACACGGATCGGCTCGCCGGCCAGCCGCCTGGTGGTGACGTTACGGAACAGCAGGCTCTCTGCGTAATCCGGCATCAGCGAGAACCCGACGCCGAGCCCGATCAGGGTAAACAAGGTCAGGACGTTCTCCACCTGTTGCACGGTGTCCAGCACCACACCCTGCGCCCGCAAATGCTCGCGGATGGTATCAAACAGCCGGCCGCCATGCATGGGCGAGATTTCCAGGAACGGCGTTTCAGCAAGCTCATGCAGGTTCACTTCATCACGGCTCGCCAGGGTGTGGTCGGCCGGCAGCACGGCCACCAGCTGCTCCTGCAACACGGTTTTCGCGACCAGGCCGGGCTCGCTGAGCGGTGGGCGCATGAAGGCGATGTCGATATCGCCGCGCAGCAACGCGTCGCGTTGCTCCAGCGAGGTGAAGGACTGCAACTGCAATTGCAGCTTCGGGAAGCTCTCGCGCAGCAGGGTGAGAATACCGGGAAATACCTTGATCTCGGCCGCAGGGACGAAGCCGATGGTCAATTTATGCCCCTCCAGTTCCGCCGCCCGCCGGGCGGTGGCCACGGCGTTACGGGCCTGGGCGATGGTGAGGCGCGCCTCGTTCAGAAACGCCTGCCCGGCAACGGTGAGCGCCACGCTGCGCTTTGTGCGGGTGAGCAGCGGCGTGCCAATTTCGTGCTCCAGGTCCAGGATCTGTTGGCTGAGCGAGGGCTGGGCGGTGTTCAGGCGTTGCGCCGCACGGGTGAAATTGAGCTCCTCGGCGACGGCGATGAAGTAGCGGAGATGACGGAGTTCCATAAGCTAATTAGACGCAAAATCTATTACTCAACAACCTGCAAAATATTTCACTTCCCCATGTGCGGTTGGTACAGCCCCTGATCGTTATGGCCGCCCCCGCGCAGACGGCCGGCTTTCGGAGGAAAAACCGCATGGATGACAAGCTCAACGTCAGGCAACTCGTTGATGCCCACAAGGGCACCGTGAAGCCTGCGATTTACATTGATCAGGATATCTACGACCTGGAGCTGGAGCGCGTCTTCGGCCGGTCCTGGCTGTTCCTCGCGCATGAATCGCAGCTGCCGAAGGCGGGTGATTTCTTCACCACCTATATGGGCGAGGACCCGGTCATCGTCACCCGGCAGAAGGATGGCTCCATCGCCGCCTTCCTCAACCAGTGCCGCCATCGTGGCATGAAGCTCTGTCATGCTGATTCCGGCAACACCCGTGCCTTCACCTGCCCATATCATGGGTGGGGCTTCGGCCTGGAGGGCGGTCTCTCCGTCGTGCCGCTGGAGCAGGAAGCCTATCGCAACGGGCTGGACAAATCCAAATGGGGTCTCGTCCGGGTGCCGCGCCTGACCACCTATAAGGGCCTGATTTTCGGCAATTGGGATGAGACCGCCCCGTCGCTGGAAGACTATTTGGGCGATATGGCCTGGTACATGGATGGCTTCCTCGACCGCCGGGAGGGCGGCACGGAGGTGGTCGGCGGCGTCCATAAATGGGTGATCGATTGCAATTGGAAATTCGCAGCCGAGCAGTTCTGTTCTGACCAGTACCACGCCCCCTACACGCACGGCTCCGCCATTCAGGTGCTTGCCCCCACGCCGGAAAACAAATCCGACGGCAAACCGCTGGGCGACGGCCAGACGCAGCGCCCGGCCTGGGCGAACGGCCTCGGCGGCGTGCAGTTCTCGGAGAAAGGACATGGCAGCGCCTTTTTCTTTACCGAGAAGCCTGATGCGAATGTGTGGGTCGGCGGTGAAGTCTCGGAATATTTCCGTGAGACATACCCCGAGGCCGAGCGGCGCTTGGGCTCCGTGCGGGCCCTGCGCCTCGCGGGCCATAATACCATGTTCCCGACCCTGTCCTGGCTGAACGGCACGCAGACCCTGCGTGTTTGGCATCCCAAGGGGCCGAACCAGATCGAGGTTTGGGTGTTCTGCATCGCCGACAAGGCGGCGCCGGACTCAGTGAAAGAAGCGTTGAAGGCCAGCCATGCCCGCGCCTTCGGCCCTGCCGGGTTCCTGGAGCAGGATGATTCCGAAAACTGGGTCGAAGTGCAGAAGGTGCTGCGCGGCTACAAGGCCAAGCAGACAGGCTTCTGCGTGCAGATGGGCCTGGGTTTCGAGGAGCGTCGCAAGGACGGCATCCCCGGCGTGACCAACTACACCTTCGCTGAAACCGCAGCGCGCGGCTTTTACCAGCGCTGGGTGGATATGATGACCTCCGAAACCTGGGCTGAGATCGAAGCCCGGACCAAAGAATACCAGAAGGAGCTGGTTCATGGATGATCTGAGCGCCAAGGCGGCGGCCTCAGCCGTGTATAAGGTCTCTCCGGAGCTGCAGCACGAGGTTGAGCAATTCTTGTATCTGGAGGCGGCCTTGCAGGACGAGCACCGCTTCCGCGAATGGCTGGGCCTGCTGTCAGAGGATGTCCGCTACACCCTCTCCACCAACACGCTGGCCCAAGTGCGCGACCGCCGCCGCGGCATCGCCCCGCCCACCACCTATATCTTCAACGAGAACAAATACACGTTGGAGCGCCGTGTGGCACGCCTGGAGACCGGCATGGCCTGGGTCGAGGAGCCGCAATCGCGCACGCGCCGCTTCATCACCAATGTTCGTATCACCGGCCAAGCTGGTGATGAGGTGAGGCTCTCTTGCAATTACGCGGTGCATCGTGCCGCCAAGGCGCGCGACCACCACACCTTTTACGGGACGCGGCGCGACACGCTTCGCCGCAACGGCGATAGCTGGATTGTTGTCTCGCGTGAGCTAGAGCTCGATGAGTTCGTGCTGGTGACAGCCAATATCTCGATCTTCCTGTAATCTGACATTACGCGGAACAATGGACAAAATATTCGTTTGTGCCGTGGCGGAATTACCGCCCGGCGAGGCACGTCGGATCGAAACCGATCCGGTGATCGCCGTATTTAACCAGGACGGCGAATTCTATGCCCTGGCCGATCGCTGCACGCATGGCGAGGCATCGATGTCGGATGGCTATGTGGAAGATGACTGCACCGTGGAGTGCCCGATCCATTCCGCGAAATTCTGCCTGAAGACAGGCAAGGCGCTGACCCAGCCCGCCACCGTTGATCTCGCTACCTTTAAGGTCGAGGTCGAGGGAGACAATGTCTACGTCCTCGCTCCCGCGCAGGTGGCGGCATGAGCCGTCTGGCCGGGCAGGTTGTTTTGCTCACGGGCGGCGGCTCGGGCCTTGGCCGCGCCATTGTCGAGCGCTTCGTGGTCGAGGGTGCCAAGCTCTGCGTGCTGGAGCGCTCGCCCGATAAGGTGACGCAACTGCAAGCGGATTTCCCTGAGGTGGTGGTCGCCGTGGCGGGCGATGTGCGCAGCTACGCGGACAATGAACTCGCCGTGAATACGGCGCTGGAGACGTTCGGCAAGCTGGATGTGTTCATCGGCAATGCCGGTATTTGGGACCACAACGCGTCTCTGCTCGGTACGGAGCCGGCGCGGCTCGGCAAGGCTTATGACGAAATCTTCGATGTGAACGTGAAGGGCTATCTGCTCGGCGCGCGCGCAGCCGCCCCGGCGCTGGTCGCCGCGGAAGGCTCGATGATCTTCACCCTCTCCAATGCCGCCTTTTACCCTGGTGGCGGCGGGCCGGTTTACACCGCCGCCAAGCACGCCGCCGTGGGGCTGGTGCGCCAGCTGGCTTACGAGCTGGCGCCAAAAGTGCGGGTGAATGCGGTTGCGCCCAGCGGCATGGCCAGCGATCTGCGCGGTCCGGCGGCACTCGGGCAGGAGAATATGCGGATCATGGAGTCACGCTCGCCGGAGGCCATCCGCGCCATCCTGCCGCTGCAATTCTTCCCCGCTCCGGAAGATTTCGTCGGCCCCTACGTGATGCTCGCCTCGCGCGCTGATAATCGTACGCTGAGTGGAGTCTTGGTCAACGCCGATTGCGGCCTCGGCATCCGCGGCATCCGCCATGTCGCTGGCGGGCTCGCCTTGTAATCTCCCGGGAGACTGACATGCCTGTTGAACTGATCTGTGTCTCGCACACGCCGATGATGGATTTCATCCACCCCCCGGCTGAGGTGGAGGCCGCGGCCCGCGAACATTTCGCGGCGCTTTCGCGCGAGGTTGCAGCCTACGCCCCCGATCTGATCGTGCTCTTCGCGCCTGACCATTTCAACGGCTTCTTCTACGATTTGATGCCGCCGTTCTGCGTCGGGGTGCGGGCCGCCTGCGCCGGGGATTGGGATATCGGCCACGGCCTGCTCAACGTGCCGGAACAACTGGCTTTGGACCTCGTGAAAGCGGTGCAGGCGCAGGATGTCGATGTCGCCTATTCTTACCGCATGCAGGCGGATCATGGCTTCACCCAGCCGCTCGAACTCCTCACCGGCGGCGTGGCGCGCTACCCTGTGATTCCCATTTTCATTAACGGCGCCGCGCGCCCCCTGCCGCCCTGCCGCCGCGCCGTGGCCCTCGGCAACGCCGTCGGCAAGTTCATTGCCGGGCGCCAGGAGCGCATCCTTATCCTTGGCTCCGGCGGGCTCTCACATGATCCGCCGACCCCGCAAATGGGCGCCGTCTCGCCGGAGGTGGAGGAGTTCCTCATTGCCGGGCGTAACCCGACGCCCGAGGCCCGCCAGACACGGCAGAACCGTGTGGTCGAGAATGGCCGCAAGCTCGCGCGCGGCGAGGGACGGGGCCAAACCCTTCCGCTGAACGCCGTCTGGGATGAAGGGCTGCTGGAGAGTTTCCTGGCCGGCGATTTCGACCGCTTCAGCGCGATGACGGATGATGAGATTGCCGTAATGGGCGGGCGCGGGGGGCAGGAGATCCGCGCCTGGATCGCGGCCTTTGCGGCGCTGCGCGCCATCGGCCCCTACGAGGGCCAGCGGCGCTATTACCACGCCATCGATGAATGGCTCGCGGGCATGGCCATGGTCAGTGCGAAGCCGGTGTGCGCATGAGCGCGCCCGTGTACATCGTGGTCGGCGCTGGCCATGCCGCCGCCGCCGCTGTTGCGGCCATGCGCGGGGCCGGGTTCGCTGGACGCATTATCCTTATCGGCGATGAGCCGCATGTCCCTTATGAGCGCCCGCCGCTCTCCAAAGACGTGTTGCTCTCGCCCGGGACCGGGCCGCGCCCAATCTATCCGGCGGATTATTACGCCACTCATGACATTGAGACGCGCTTCGGTGCCCTTGTCGAGCGCATTGAGCCGGCGGCGCGGCGCCTTGTCCTCGCGGACGGCGAGACGTTGGTCTACGATAAGCTGCTGCTTGCCACCGGCGCACGCGCGCGGCGCTATCCTCTGCTCGATGCGCTAGGCGAGGGCGTGCATGTGCTGCGCACGCTGGAAGACGGCCAGGGCTTGCAAAAGGAGCTTCTGCCGGGGCGGCATCTGCTGGTGGTCGGCGGCGGGATCATCGGGCTGGAGGTTGCGGCCAGCGCCGCCAAGCTCGGCGTGGCGGTGACGGTGCTCGAGCGCGCACCGAGGCTGATGACACGAGGCGTGCCTTTGCCGCTGGTCAATATCCTGCGTGCCCTGCACGAGCAGCAGGGTGTCAGCTTCGAGCTTAGCGTCGAGTTGACAGAGGCCACGCGCGGGCCGAACGGCCAATTCCATCTCCGCGCGGCGGATGGCCGTACCTTTGCGGGCGCTTCAATTCTCTACGGTGTTGGCGTGGAGATCAACGACCGGTTGACCCGCGAGGCCGGGCTCGCGCTGGATAACGGCGTGCTGGTGGACGAATTATGCCGTACGTCAGTGCCAGAGATTTTTGCCGCCGGTGATATTGCCCGGCAGTTCCAGCCTTTTCTGGGCGAGGCTGTTCGGCAGGAAACCTGGGCCAATGCCGTGCACCAGGGCACATTGGCTGGGCGTGTGATGGCTACCGGCGAAGGCGTTGCGTTCGAGGTTCCTTGGTATTGGACCGACCAGTACGGCATAAACTTCCAGGTCGCCGGCAAATATGAGGCTGATGAATGGCTTGCCCGTGGCGATCCGGCCAGTGGCAAATACATGCTGTTCGGCCTCACCGGTGGACGGGTCACCGGCGCGGTAACAGTGAATAACGGCCGCGACATGAAGCTGGCGAAACTGATGATTGCGGCGGGAGCCTCGCCCGATCCCGCGCTGTTATGTGACACAGCTCATGAGTTGCGCAAGCTGAAGCTCGGCTAAGGGGCTGCTGAACGCGCGCGGGATAAACGCTGAGGTTGCATTATGATGTAGGCTCAGGACCGGTTGATTTCTTGCTCAGGCGCGGCTGGGTGTGTTTCTGGACATGGCGGAGGACTGTCGCCATGTCCGATGCGTTTTTGTTGAGCGCGCGCAAACTGCCGCGGATACCGATGTTTTTCCCGCTCTCGAACGGTGTGCCGCGAGATGATGACTGGCGGGTGATCGGGGGCATCGTCTACGTGATCAAGCAAAGTTTGACTGGGATTCTGGTGCCGCTAGCATTCTGGTGCATATTAATTTACAAAATAATGGCTATCAATAAATATCGCTTCGAATAACTAGGGCCTCCGCCTAGTCTATCAGCTGTAATAATAAGGCAAAAGCTGGTTGGGTGGAGGAAATAGATGCAATTTTAACGCATATTGAAGTGCTGCGACATTGTGCCGCTCAAGCTGCCGTGTGTCGGGAGGTTCGTGCATAAGCTTTTCCCCGCAAAGAAAATCAAAAAAATGAGGGTAAAGCGGGAGGAATGGAAAATATGGTGGAATTATCTAGTCTGGCATACGTGGTGTTTGAGGTTGGTGACCTTGCCGCCTGGGAGAGTTTTGCAAAAGATGTCGTAGGCTTTCAGCTCGACCAGCCCGTATCCGGAGGTGGGTTGGCTCTGCGTATGGATAAATACGCCTACCGCATATTGCTTCAGCCCGGAGCGCGCGATGACCTCGTCACGGCAGGATGGGAGGTGCCGACTGAAGCCGAACTGGTGGCGTTTGTCGCCCAAGCGCGTGAGGCCGGAGCGGGGGTTACAGAAAACCCAGGTTTGGCCAAGGTCCGCGGTGTGGAAAAACTATATGTTTGCGAGGATCCGAACGGCTTCACGCATGAATTCTTCTTCGGTCCGACGATCCTGCCGATCAGCCGACCGTTTGTGTCCAGCGTGCTCAGCGGTTCCGGCTTTGTCACGGGGGCGCTGGGCGTTGGCCATATCCTGCCCGTGTCGCGCGATTACGCGACCTCGCTTACCTTCTATCAGAACGTACTCAAGCTCCGCGTCAGCGATTACATCCGGCAAGAGATCGCGCCGGACATTGCCGTGGACGCGACCTTCTTCCACTCATCCACCGGTCGACACCATTCTCTGGCTACAGCGCAGTTTCCGTCGCAGAAGATATTGAATCACATAATGGTAGAATATGCTGATATGAATGATGTCGGCCTGGCATATGACCGTGTGCGCCGCGCAGGCATTCCGCTGGTGCTGGAGCTTGGCCACCACCCCAACGATCAGATGTTCTCATTCTATGTTCAGACACCTTCTGGATTTGCAATGGAAATCGGTAGCGGAGGAATCGTTATTGATGATTCGAAATGGTGTGTGGTCAATTATTCGCAGTTGAGTGATTGGGGGCATAGGCGCGTTTCAGAGCCTTCATAAAATTCGGTACCTTTATCAGGCTACGGCGAGGTGATGTCGTGTCGGCGCCTAAAGAATATCATAAAACGTAAAAAGGGAGGAAAATGTGAAGTTAAAAAACAGGCGTATCAATTTGAAATTAAGCGGGAGCTCGATTGCGGTTCTTGCTGCTTTTGCTGTTATCGGCTGGATGGATGGTACGCAGGCCTCCGCATACACGTTTAATACGAACTCCAATTGGGATGTTGAACTCGATACGGCCATATCCTACGGGATGGGCATTCGTGCACAATCCCAGGATCCGATGATCGCCAACAACCCACTGCAACAAAACAACGAATTTAAATTCCCGAAAGCTGGGGATTTCACTTCAAACCGCTTAAATATTTCAAGTGAACTCACGGTCGAGTATCAGCAGAATTTTGGACTTGATATCAGCGCGCTCGGCTGGAAAGATTTTGCCTATGGCGATAAGGTCGAAACAAATCCAGGAATGTTCGCGCCTGGCGTACCATATTCCGCGCTGAGTAGTTCTCTGACCGGAAAATACGGTTCATACACAAGCCATTTTTATAATCTTGGTGGTGAGCTGGGCAATGCCTTTATCTTCAAGAATTTTAATTTTGGAAATGTTCCCGTGTCGGTCAAGGTGGGGCGGTTCACGGAATACTGGGGAAATGCTATTTTCTCGGGTGGGCAGGCCATTTCTTATGGTCAGAGTCCGGTGGACATTATCAAAGCTGTTGACGCTCCTGGGACGGAGGTTAAAGATTTATTCATGCCGCGCGGGCAGGTTTCCGTGCATGCCCAAGTCCTTCCAGATTTGATGCTTGGTTTTCAGTATGCATTTGAATACCGTCCAAATCGTCTGCCCGAAGGTGGTACGTTCCAGGGAATTGTAGATCCTCTCTGGGTTGGTCCGCAGGTGTTTGAGGGCGCCGGTTCGCCGGTCCGTGGCAAGGATTATTCTCCACCGAATGTAAATGGAAATTTTGGTGTCGAGGCGGTCTGGTCGCCAGACTTCCTAAACGGCTCTATCGGTCTTTATGCACGACAGTTTGATGATCCAACGCCATCATCTCCCTTTGTTATCGCTGTGGCGCCGATCACAAATTACCATCTCATTTACGCGCAGCATGAAAGGCTGTTTGGCGTTAGCCTTGACCGAAATATCGGTACGGCTAGCACTGGGTTTGAAGTATCGGTGAGGCAGAACACCGCGTTGCTCACCGTGCCGGCGGGATATTTGGGGTTGGGTGAACCTGGGGTCGACCCCTATGGTCGGGATAGTGCGCGGGGAAATCTGCTGAACGTCATCGGCAACGCGATTTACGGTCTTCCTCCGTCGCCGTTCTGGCAGACCGGTTCACTCGTTGGGGAGGTTGCGTGGACGCACCTGCTGCAGGTAACGCAGAACAAGGCGCTGTATCTCGCTAAAGGTTATGCCTGCTCGCATGCGGGATATTTGGGCGGTGAGGTGAATGGCTGCGCGACGACGGACGATGTCTCGTTGAACGTGGTATTCGATCCTCAATGGCTACAGGTCTTCCCTGGCGTAGATCTGGACGCGCCGATGACCCTGGCCGTGGGTGTGCATGGCAATGGCCAGACGTTGGCCATTTCAGGCACGGGCAACAATGCCGGCACTTTTGCTTATAGCGCGGGGATCAATGCGCTGATTAAGCAGAAGTATAATGTTAAATTGTTCTATAGTGGCTATACGTCTCCGACCTCGGGTGTCGCTCATACGCCGAATGGCCAACCCTACTATGCCAGCGGCAGTGGTCAGTATATGTGGAACGACAAGGGGCAAGTTCAACTCGTTCTCTCTACCAGCTTTTGAAGAATGCAACGGAATCATTATGAAAATTAAATCAATCCTTCTAGCTGGCGTCCTTTCATCCAGTTGGACAGCCGCAGCTTTCGCGGCGGTTTCTCCGTCACAGGCTGCGGCCCTCGGCACCACGCTGACCCAGTTTGGCGCCGAAAAATCCGGCAGCGCGGATGGCGTTATTCCCCCCTACACCGGCGGAATAGCGGCTATGACCGGCTTGCCCGCCGGTGGCCCGGATGTCGGCTACCCCGACCCGTTTGCCAGTGAGAGGCCGCTGTTCTCCGTGACCGCGGCGAACATGGCGCAATATGCCGACCAGTTGACGCCCGGTGAGCAGGGGCTGCTTAAGCGTTTTCCGGATTTCCGGATGGATGTGTACCCGACTCACCGCACCGCATCGTACCCTGATTGGGTGTTAAAGAACACTGTGCAGAATGCCACCACAGCGCAGGAGGTGGGGAACGGTGATGGCGTATCGGATGCTTACGGCGGCATCCCGTTTCCTATCCCGCAGGATGGGTACCAGGTGATGTGGAATGTCTCGCTCGGTTATAGCCCGGCCTACTGCAAGGAGACATATCAGAGTTATCTTGTTGATACATCTGGCTCTGTTACTGATCTTGGGACCATCACGAGTGAGTATTTGTTCCCTTATTACAACCCGGATGCGACAGCGCTTAACGACGTGTTTTACCGTGATGTTAAGCTCTTCTTGCACAGCCCTGCTTCCGAAGCAGGAACGATGTTCTTACTGAAGTTTCCAATTGACTTCACTAAGAGTGACGATACGACTTGGTTCTACTCACCCGGCACGCGCCGGATCCGCCTAGGGCCTGAGTTCAAATATGACACTCCAGTGGCGACCTATGGTGGCGCTATAGACTGGGACGAGATCGAGATGTTCTACGGCCGCATGAACAAATTTGATTTCAAGCTGGTCGGTAAAAAAGAGATCATCGTACCATATAACGATTATAAGTTCGTGAATACAACAACATCAGCACTTTTGGGTCCACACTTCCTGAACCCGGACGGCATTCGCTGGGAGCGGCACCGGGTTTGGGTTGTTGATGCGACGCTGAAACCGAATGAGCGGCATATCTATAGTCGCTGGACTTTCTATGTTGACGAAGATTCTTGGCGTATCGTCGCGAGTGAATCTTATGATCATTCTGGTGCGCTTTACCGAGTTGGATTCTCTTATCCAAATCAGAACTACACCCAGACCGGCGCTATCACATTTTCGCGTACGTTTGGCTTCTATGATCTGAGCAAAGGTGACTACCAAATTGCGTTCGCTCACACGACACCCTCTGGTTACCTGAGCTGTAATGCAAAGCTGCCGAATATGAACGACTATACTCCGCAAGCCATTGCGGCTGAGGGCGTTCGATAAATCAGGATAGGGCATTTGGAGATGCTGACACTAAATGCCCTAATTTCCTCCCATATCAACGATATAGTGGAGCTAGGTTTATTTCCCGCATCCATTGCCGAGGCAAAACAATTGAGTATTTTTTGTGCTAACAAACATTTACTGGTAACTTTTCAGAAATTTGGTCGATTGGCCTTTCTGATCGTTGGATTTATGCCTGGGCAGGCCGTCGCCAACTTTGTCGATCCCCTATCAGCGCCCGCGTTGCTGGTGCAAAATCCTACTCAGGCACAGCTGATTGGCATCGCCAGGAATGGCGATTCGGAGGTAGCCGTTGGGCTACGCGGTGTTGCGATTTATAAGCTGCCGGGTACTGTAAAATGGATGCAGGGTAACGTGCCTGTGCAGTCAGATCTCACAGCCGCATTTCTTGCCACTCCGCGCGAGGGCTGGGCCTGTGGTCATGACGGCGTGATTTTGCACACGGCTGATGGCGGTAAGATCTGGACCCGCCAACTTGACGGCAATACCGCCAGGTCGATGTTTGAAACATATTACGAGCAACAGCATCCGGCGCCTAACTCCCAGGCGGCCGCGGCACTGGCGCAGATTCAGCTGAATTTTGATAATGGCCCCAACCTACCTTGGCTCGGTGTTTGGTTTAGTGACGATAAGACCGGCTATGTAGTTGGCTCGTTCGGAGATATCGCCATGACCACTGATGGCGGCAAAACGTGGACGCCCTGGTTGGATCATATCGACAATCCAAACTTTTATGATCTAAATGCAATTTCAGGCATTGCCGGACAACTCTATATCGTCGGTGAGCAAGGTATGGTCTACAGGCTAGACCAAGCTAAGCAGACATTCGTGGCTTTGCCTACAGGCTACCAAGGTAGTCTTTTTGGTATCACCGGGACGGAAAAGGTACTGCTCGCTTTTGGTATGCGCGGCACGATATTTCGTAGTGAGGATCAGGGGAAAACCTGGGCTCAGGTAACCACACCGATCACCGGCGCGATCATGGATGGGACCGTTTTGCGTGACGGACGGATTGTGCTTGTTACCGCCGATGGCGGTATATTCTTCAGCGCCGATGGGGGCAGGAGTTTCCAGGCCGCCGCCGCAATCCCAGGGGCGCCGCTGGCCGGTGTGGTGGAAACTGGCGCCGCTACGCTTACCGTGGTCGGTCCCGGTGGTATTTTCGATGTTCCAAACAAATAAATGCTCAGTTTCCGCATGCTTGTGCAGGTAGATACGACGAATGATGCTTAAACCGCTTCCCCAGGAAACCATTCGGGCTGAAGGGCTCAGTGATGGCAGCTTCGATTTTTACTCAGGCAGCTTTTTGGAGCTGTTGATCTTCAACAACCGCCGCCTGATTATCGCGTTATGTATGGTATTAACGGTGATTTTTGGTTGGAGTGCCGCTCATCTCAAGGTAAATGCCAGCTATACGGCTATGTTGCCCGAGCATCACCCGTATATCATCAATTACGAGGCTAATAGTTCGGCCACACAGGCGCTGGGTGATTCAGTGCGGATCGTGGTGGAGAACAAGTCTGGTAACATCTACGACCCGCATTATCTTGCGGTATTAAGGAAGATTAACGACGCGGTATTCCTGTTGCCAGGTGTTGACCGCTCCTTCATGAAGTCGCTCTGGATGCCTGCGGTACGGTGGACAACAATCACCGAGCAGGGCGCAACCGGGGGGCCGGTAATGCCGGACTCGTATAACGGCTCCGCCGATAGTATAGCGCAATTGCGGCAAAACATTATGCAGGCCGGTATTATTGGCTCCATTGTCGCCAACGATCAAAAATCTAGTGAGATTTTTGTGCCGCTGCTGGAGCGTGACGCCGCCACAGGCCGACCGTTTAATTACGGGAAGTTCTGGACGCAGTTGCAGAACATCCTGAAATCACAACAATCTCCTGGTATCAGTATTCACGTTATAGGTTTCGCCGCTGTCATGGGCAATCTCATCGCGGGTGTGCATGAGATGCTGGGTTTCTTTGCCATTGCGGCACTGATAGCTACTCTATTTATCTTCACCTTCACGCGATGCATCCGTAGCACGTTCACCATCCTCGCCTGTTCTCTGGTCGCCATTGTCTGGCTGCTGGGCCTCATTCAACTACTTGGCTACGTGTTGGATCCCTATTCTATTCTCGTGCCGTTTTTGGTGTTTGCAATCGGCCTTAGCCATGGTGCACAGAAGATGAACGGCATCATGCAGGATATCGGCAGAGGTACGTCGAGCCTTGTCGCGGCGCGTCTTACTTTCCGACGTCTGTTTATCGCCGGACTAACGGCACTTATTGCGGATGCTGTTGGTTTCGTTGTGCTTACCGTCATAGATATCGAAGCGATCCGCTCCCTGGCAGTGACGGCAAGTATCGGTGTTACCGTACTGATCTTCACAAATCTGGTACTATTGCCGGTGCTGCTCTCCTATATCGGTGTCAGCAACGCTGCTGCGTTGCGCAGTCTTGAAGCTGAGGATCCTGATGCGGTACCAGGAGTTATTGAAAATCTGTTCCGATTTTTGGAACATTTCAGTAGCCGGCGCTGGGCGAGCGTCGTATTGGCAGGAACATGTGTACTCCTCGTCGGTGGCTATCTGGTAGGGCGGAACGTACAGATCGGTGATCTTAATGCGGGTGCCCCGGAGCTACGGGTTAACTCTACCTATAACCAAGATAATGCCTATGTGATGGCGCATTATAGTCTGTCGAACGATGAATTCGCGATCATCGTGCGTAGCCCGCCGGGTGGGCTTGATACATTTCCCGCAGTGCTAGAGATGGACCGCTTTGAACAGTATATGCGTAAAATACCCGGCGTGCAGACTACAGTCTCCGCTGCGGACTTTGCCCGCCTCTACACGGCTGGTCAGTTTGAAGGAAATTTGAAATGGCTTAGCATTAATCGGAATACATTTATCACGGGTGCCGCGATGAATGACGTGTTTGTCGGCAATCCAGAGTTGGTGAACAACGACGGCTCGGCTGCGCCGTTGATCATCTACCTAAAAGACCATAAGGCCAAGACGCTCGCTACCGTTGCCAAGGCGGCACAGAGCTTCGCCGATGCCAACAGCAGCCCCGCCGAGCAGTTTCTGCTGGCTGCAGGATCTGCAGGAATCGCAGCAGCGACAAATATGGTGGTGACACGTGCGGATGGGTTCATGCCCTATCTAGTTTATGCCGCCGTGATTCTTCTGTGCTTCATTTCCTTCCGCAATTGGCGTGCTGTCGTCGTCGCGATTGTGCCGCTCATTGTTACATCGGTATTGTGTCGTGCGCTTATGGTCTTGCTTGGCATCGGGGTTAAAGTGGCAACGCTGCCGGTCATCGCACTCGGCGTCGGTATTGGTGTGGACTATGCGCTGTACTTGCTCTCAATCCAAATGGCCTTCCAGCGCATGGGTGAACCATCCAGTGTGGCTTACGGCAAGGCATTGCGTTTTACTGGCCGTATTGTTGCTCTGGTTGGCTTCACTCTGGCTGCAGGCGTTTCCCTTTGGGCATTTTCACCTATTAAATTCCAGGCGGATATGGGTGTCCTTTTGACCTTCATGTTCCTTTGGAACATGGTTGGCGCGCTCATTCTTATTCCGGCGTTATCGCATTTTATTTTTCCTGCGTCCAAGAAGGAAGGTCTTGGGGCAGGTAAATAGTATTCATTTCTCATCAATGACCTGGTGCATGGATGGTACCCGGCCTGACGAAATACTGACGCAACAGGTGAGGTTAAAATAATTCACAATAGGATAGATGCGGGCGATCAGGGCCGAGCGATCCTTTTCTGGATTTGGCCGGGATCCGGAGAAGTCGAGCATGTTTCTCTAGCAGCTTGATCGATAGTCAATATCAATAAATATCGTTTTATATAATACAGCGAAAACGGTAAATAAAATTCATAAACGCGATCCGGCATATGTATCGGGTTGGTGGAGGGAGTGAGTCGATTTCACCTAAGATGAAATGTTAAAGACGCTGGGGTGATAAACACGAAGTTTTTAATTGGATCCTTGTCTCGATCATTTGATCGCATTCGTAATTTCATTGCCGATCTCGATATCGTATCGGCTGGATGTTGTAAGTATCTCAAAGTGGTTTGACGAACGGTTGGCCAAAGGAATGAACATGGCGGAACTTTCCAATCTTGCTTACGTAGTTTTCGAAGTCAGTGATCTCGCCAGATGGGAAAGCTTTGCGCGCGACATCATCGGTTTTCAAGTTGCGGTGCCTCTCGCAGGTGAAGGTTTGGCGCTGCGCATGGATGAATATGCTTATCGTATCCTGCTTCAGCCTGGTGTGCAGGACGATATTTTGGTTGCCGGCTGGGAGATTCCTGCCGAAAAGGAGTTGGAGGCATTTGTCACCAAGGCGCGTTCTGCTGGCGGTATGGTGGTGGAAGACCCCGTGCTTGCCCGGATCCGCGGCGTTGAGCGTCTCTTTACCTGCTCAGACCCAAATGGCTTTGTACATGAAATTTTTTTTGGTCCAACGATGTTGCCCATAAGCAAGCCTTTTGTTTCTAAGGTATTATCGGGTCCTGGATTCATCACCGGCTCGCTTGGACTTGGGCACATCCTGCCCGTCAGTAAAGATGTTGTTGTATCTTTGCCATTTTATCAAAATATTCTGGGGTTGCGCATTAGCGACTATATTCGTGCCGAGCTCGCGCCAGGAATGAAGGTGGATGCTACTTTCTTCCACTCTGCCACTGGGCGGCATCACTCGTTGGCGACAGGACAATTTCCAGCCACCAAGATTCTTAATCATGTCATGGTACAGTATGCGGATATGAACGATGTGGGGCTTGCTTATGACCGTGTGAGTCGTGCGAACATCCCGCTAGTCTTAGAGTTAGGGCATCATCCTAATGATAAGATGTTCTCCTTCTACGTCCAAACACCATCGGGCTTTGCCATGGAGGTCGGCAGTGGTGGGATCGTTATAGATGACGAAAACTGGAAAGTAGTGACCTACTCCCAGCTCAGTGACTGGGGACACAAGCGTGTCATACCGAGAAATTATTAGCGTGGGAGCGTAACCTTTATGTCGATCTGGTTGGATTTTTTGGGCGCGGAGATCCGATATGTGGAAACGCCAAGCTTCGGCCGCACACGCATCGCCGAAGCTGGTAAAGGCAATGCTGAGGCGTTAATCCTCATGCATGGCATTGGCGGGCATATCGAGGCGTATTCTAAGAATGTAGTGGCTCTAGCGAAGTATTTCCACGTTATTGCCTTCGACTTTGTCGGCCACGGCCTTTCTGCAAAACCAGACGACATCACTTATGACGCGCTCACCTACCGGGAGCAGCTGCGCGAGCTCATGGATGTGCTTGGTATCAGGCGGGCCCATATTTCCGGAGAATCTTTGGGCGGCATGGTAGCGGGACAGTTTGCCATCTCCTATCCCGACCGGGTTCTACGGTGCGTACTCAACACAACGGGTGGGATTCCAGTAGTGAGCGAGAAGGGGCGCCAAGATCTCATCGATCTTGCGACGCTAAGCGCAAAGAATTTCGGTAAAGCGCCCACACATGAGAGTGTACGGGGGCGTATGCAATGGCTAATCTATGAGCGCAATTGGGACAGGCTGTTGACAGATGAGTTGGTGGAGTCTCGTCTGCGCATCTATCAGCGACCCGACTTCCAGAAAACTGCGGCGCTCGTATTCGCCCGCCTCAACAAGGCCGCAGCGGGTGACGCCACGCCAGACATGGTCGACCTGGAAAAGATTGACTGTGAGACGTTGCTGTTCTGGACCAAGCATAATCCAATACATGATATTGATGCAGCGCGGGCGGCGCTCCCCCGGCTGAAACGCGGCAAGCTCTACGTTATGAAAACCGACGCCGCACACTGGCCGCAATATGAGGATGACGCCGAGTTCAACGACGTGGTCACGCGCTATCTGCAAACGGGGGAGGCATGACCGTGTTGGAAGGAACGATGCGCGTGTCGGCAACGCCGGAAGCATTTCGCCGGGGCATGCGTCGCCTGGCTGGAGCGTGCACCATCATCACCTCGGCGGATGGTTCGGGGGTCTCCGAAGGCTGGGTTGGCTTGGCAGCAACGGCAGTCTGTTCCGTTACCGCTGATCCACCGCGTCTTCTGGTCTGCGTTAACCGCAATGTCTGGGCGCACAAGACCATCACTGCCTCGGGCGTTCTGGCGGTAAACGTGCTGGGAAGGGCACAGGACGCTGTTCTCAGTCGGTTCTCCGGTGCTGGCGTTTGCGCGCCCGAGGAGAAGTTCCATTCCAGCAAATGGCGGGCAGGGATAACTGGTGCACCGCTACTGGAAGATGCGCTGGTCACCTTCGATTGTGTGATAGCCGAGACCATTGCAGCTAGCACACATGATATTTTTATTTGTGATGTCGTAGAAGTTAACGACCACGGTGCAGTCACGGATCCACTCGTTTACTTCAATGGCGCATTCTTTAGTTAAGCTCAACGCAACGGAAATAAAAAGAGGAGACCTTCGTGAACATGATCAATCCAGATGTGCGCACGCACACAATACCAACTGAAGCCGAGTTGCTGGCACGTGCCCGCGCCATGGTTCCGGCGCTGCGGGCGAGGGCTGAAGAGGTTGAAAAAGCCCGCCGCGTACCGGCCGATATCGTGCAGTCCTTCAAGGATGCCGGCTTCTTCCGTATCCTGCAGCCCAAACGCTGGGGCGGATACGAAATGAATCCGATCGTCTTCATGCACGTCTTGTCTGAACTTGGGCGAGGCTGCAGCAGCAGTGCTTGGGTGATGATGATTCTTGGAGTGCATAATTGGGAATTCGGCTTGATGGATCCGCAAGCCGCAGCCGATGTGTGGGGTGAAGATGACCAAGCGGTTATCGCCTCGTCCTATCCACCCACGGGCACGCTGCAAGAGGTTGAAGGCGGCTATATTCTGAACGGGCGTTGGCCCACTTCCAGCGGCACTGATCATGGAACCTGGGCGTTTCTTGGCGCGCTGAAGAAAGATGCCAGCGGCAAGCCGGTTGATCGTATAGCCCTGCTGGTGCCCAGCACTGATTACGAGGTGGTCGATGACTGGTTCGTGTTCGGACTGTCTGGCACGGGCAGTAAGAGCCTGCAGTTGAAGAAGGACGTGTTTGTGCCGAAGCACCGCGCTCACAGCATGGTGGATTATAAGCTCTCTGATCGGCCGAAGCCCTATCTGTACCCGTTCAATATGGTTTTTTACACATCGGTGTCATCCGTTATTCTCGGATTTGCTCAGGCAGGTATTGATGTGTTCATTGAGCAGATGTCGGTCCGGCGTGATAACGGGACTGGCCAGCTTGCGGCGCTGAGCCCCTACGTGAAAGATCGACTTGGCAATGCCGTTGCCAAGGTGCGTTCGGCCCGGGCGCGATTGGAGCAGATGATGGCTGAAGCCGAGGCAAAGATCGAGAGTGGTGAGCTGATCACTATCCCTGACCGCATGGCATACATGCTCGATGGCGCGCGTATCGGCCGAGAATGCGAAGAGGCGATGCTGTTGTTGTTCAAGTGCACTTCAGCGCGTGGTTGTTATCTCAACAACCCGCTTCAGCGGATTTTGCGTGATGTGTTGGTTGCTGCCAATCATATCACGCAGGATGCTGATAACAATGCCGGCTTCCTCGGCGGTGTGCTGCTCGGTCAGGAGCCGCCTCCGCTAATGTACAGCCGTCAGGAGATTGTATAACCAATGGCAATCCGTATCTGGCATCAGAGCTTCACGGTTCTGAGTGATCTTTCGGCGTATGACGAGGCGTTGACGGCCCATTTTGCCCGTGTAGCCAGTGCCGATACGGAAATTGTCATGCATGGCATGCGGCCCGGAACATATCGCAGCAACTATCCCGGCGATGACATCAAACACGTCGGGCTACAATATCTGCATGGGCTGCAGTTCATCCAGGCCGGCATCGAGGCTGAACGGCAGGGCTTTGATGCATATGCAATCAGCACTTTGCCGGAACCCGCCTTACGGGAGGTGCGCGCACTAATTGATATTCCTGTAGTTGGCTATGGTGAATCTGCAATGTTGCAGGCTTGCATATTTGGTAGGCGATTTGGTGTGCTGATGTTTATCAGAGACATGGTGGATTTGATTACGGATAATGCTTTCCGGCATGGTCTTAGCGACCGCTTTGCTGGCGCACGCACATTGCCATTTGGCTTTACAGATATCCTGAAAGCTTTTGATTCACCTGAACCTCTCATCGAACTTTTCAAGGCGTCTGCGCGCACGTTGATTGCCGAAGGTGCGGATGTAATCATTCCCGGTGAAGCACCATTGAATGTTTTGCTTGCGCGTAACGGTATCAACGAAGTGGACGGTGTTCCTGTTCTCGACTCTCTCGCCTGTTGGATCAAACAGGCGGAAACGCTTGTCACTTTGCGTCGCGCCAACGGGATGAAGACCAGCCGACGCGGGTATTTCTCCGCGCTACCAGATCCTACGCGGCTGCGGGAAGTAATGGCTTTCTATAACCTTTGAATGCTCCATTAATTTACAATCAAGACAAGGATTTTTTATGTCGACTCAAGACACGGCGCCAGCTTGCCAGACCGCCTTACTGCTACTCGATCTGCAAAACGAAATGGTGGATCCCGCCGGTAAAATCGGCAGTGGTGGTCTGGCTGCGGTCGTCGCACAGCGCGGTGTCGTGGATAAAGCAGCGAATGCCCTCGCTGCGGCGCGCGCCCGTGGCAACGCCGTCGCGCATGTCCGCCTAGGCTTCCGCGCGGACTACGCCGACGCGTTGAGCGTTGCGCCGCGGATCGCCCGTCTGAAGGAGCACAAGGCTGCGATCCTCGGCACCTGGGGCACCGAGTTTCCCGCGCCACTAGCCCCGGTTGAGGGTGAGCTGGTCATTACTAAGCAATGCGTCAACCCATTTTATAACACGGGCTTGATGAACTGGCTGCTGCACAAAGGCGTCAAACATGTCGTGCTGGGTGGTGTTGTGACCAATTTGGTGGTTGAGGCAACCGCTCGCGCCGCTGACGACGCGGGTTTTGCTGTGACGGTGCTGGAAGATGCCTGCGCGGCGCCGAATCAGGAGTGGCATGACTTCTCGACGCAAAAGATTCTACCGCTTTTTGCCAATATATCCTCTACCGAGGCGTTCGTAGCGTGAGCTGCAACGCATAAGGTGGGCCGCGCAACAAGAAAGGCTTGGGGAGCGTTAGTATGATAAAATCGCATATCGCTGCGTCTTACGATATAATTGTGGCTGGCAGTGGTATCGCTGGGCTTTCCGCGGCGGTGAGCGCCGCGGAGTTGGGGCGAAGCGTTGCCATTATTGAACGGGCGCCAGAAGGTGAGCATGGTGGCAATACCCGCTACACCGAGGCTTATCTACGCATGAAGAGCGTGGACGAGGTGGCCGATGACTTCGAGGCCCATTTTGCGGATAACGCAGGCGGGTATATCGACCCTGCATTTCTTGCGGAGTCGATTCGGCCTTATGAGGGTTGGTCTGCGCTAACGAGGACGCAGAGTTTCCTCGACCCAGAGATCATTGGTACCTTTTCTGAATCGGCCGGTCCGACGCTGCGTTGGTTGCAAAATGCAGGCGTCAAGTTCGACTTCCTTCCTACGGCCTTCATCACGACCACGACGACCCGGTTGCTGCCCATTGGTGGGGGGCTCGCTATGGTCGAGGCGCTCACCGCCAAGGCCAAGGCGCTGGGCGTTATTTTTCATTTCGAAACATCGGCGCAATCGCTTGAAACGGATGAGGCTGGTGCGGTCACTGGTTTGTTCGTGCGCCGGTTGGGGCGGAAGCTGCTGTTCAAGGCAGGTGCCGTGATTCTCGCCTGTGGCGGGTTCGAGGGTAATGCGGAAATGTTGGCGCAATATGTTGGTCCGCGCTCCATTAATCTGCGCCCGGTTGCCCGTGGTGGTTATTACAACAAGGGAGAAGGAATCCGTATGGCGCTTGATATCGGCGCCGCGCCAAATGGCGACTTCGGCAGCTATCACGCCGAACCTATAGATCCCCGCTGCGATGTGGCGGAACCGGCGGTATTTACCTTCCCGTACGGCATTCTGGTTAATAAGGAAGGCCGACGCTTCACTGATGAGGCGCCCGGCACTGTTGATGCGCATTATGAGAACGTCACACGCCGAATTTTCGAACAGCGTGATGGTATCGCCTATCTGATTCTTGACGCCAAAATCGACGATGTACCAAATTGGCGCAAGAGCCTACGTACCACGAAGCCGGCCATTACCGCGGGGACGTTGTCCGATCTGGCGGAGAAAATCGGCGTGGACAAAGATGCTTTGGCGCAGACTGTGGCAGCATATAATGCCGCCTGCATGGCCGGAGAGTTCAAGCCGCTGCAAATCGACAATCTTGCGACGCAAGGGCTGGAACCGAAGAAATCGAACTGGGCCCGACCGATCGATGTTCCGGAATACAAGTGCTATCCGGTGATTTCCGCCAATGTGTTTACCTTCGGCGGGTTGAAGACAGACCGTGACGCCCGGGTGGTGAATAATGACGGTGACCCGATCCCAGGCCTGTATGCAGCGGGTGAGACGGCGGGCGTCTATTACCGTACTTATACCGGCGCAACCTCAGTACTGCGCGGCGCGGTATTCGGCCGGCGTGCCGCCCGGCACGCGGCAGGGAATTGATGAGCTCTTCTGTGGGCCAAGGCAGGGGGCGTGTCTCGGTCGATTTCACCGGGCGCACGGTGCTGATCACCGGCGCGGAGGGCATGATCGGCACCGCTGCGGCACAGCGTTTTGCCGCTGGCGGAGCGAATCTCGTCCTTGCAGGTATAGGAAACCTTGGCGCTGTAGCTGAGGCGGTTGAGCCATACCGCGTCAAAACGCTGACGCAGGAAACGGACGTCAGCGATCAGGCGCAAGTGCAGCGCGTAGTGGATATAGCCGTTGCGGAATTCGGTGCGGTCGATATTCTCATCACTGTTGCAGGGATCACCTCGCTGGGTTCCTTCGCCTCGATTACGCCGGAGATGTGGGAGAAGGTACACAGCGTCAATCTACGTGGCGTTTTCTACTGCAACCAAGCGGTCATCGTGCCGATGCAGGCGCGCGGATATGGACGTATCGTCAATGTCGGCTCCGTGCTCGGCAAGAATGGCGGCAATCCTCGGCCCTGGCTGGATGCGTCGGAGCAGACGCGGGCGGGCAACGCGGCGTACGGTTCCGCCAAGGCTGGCGTGCATGCGCTTACCGTTTACCTTGCAAAAGAGTTGGCCGTGCATGGCATTACGGTGAATGCGGTGGCACCTGGTCCGATCGCAAGCCAGATGACTGCTTCCTTCCCGATGGCCCTGGTGCAGCAGATTCCCGTCGGCCGCCTCGGCCAAGCCGATGAAGTTGCCGCCGCGATTGCTTTTCTCGCGGCGGAGGAGAGTGGTTTCATAACCGGCGAAATTCTCGACGTGAATGGCGGACTCTGGCCGGATTAGTATGCGTGGCCGAAACAACGGATAAGCTGCGGGGAGAGACTATGAAGCAATATGATGTCATCGTTATCGGCGCGGGTAACGCGGCATTATGCGCCGCGGTCTCTGCCGCTGAGCAAGGGGCGCGCGTACTGGTACTTGAGCGTGCACCGATCGACGAGCGCGGCGGCAACAGTGCGTATTCCGGTGGTGCCATCCGTGTCGCGTATCGCGATGTCGAAGACCTGCGCGCAATCATGCCGGATCTTTCCGAGGATGAGATCGCCTCTACCGATTTCGGCATCTATGATGAAGATCAGTTCTTCGATGATCTGGCAAAGCTCTCGCACTACCGTATGAATCAGGATCTGGTGAGCGCGGTCGTTTGGCGTAGCCGGGAGACCATGTTGTGGATGCGCGGGCATGGGGTTCGCTTTGTGCCGATTTATGGTCGGCAGGCCTATAAGATAGATGGCCGCTTTAAGTTCTGGGGCGGGCTCACGGTGGAGGCTGTCGGTGGTGGCCAGGGGCTGGTGGACTCCCTGTTCCGCGCCGCGGAGAAAATGGGTGTCGAGATCATGTATGGCGCCCGCGCCATGCGGCTGGTTCGGGATGATCTCACGGTTTCCGGTGTTGAAGTGGTGCATGAGCAGCGCAGCGTGCAGATTCATGCTGGCGCAGTCATTCTCGCCAGCGGCGGATTCCATGCCAATGCGGAATGGCGCGCCCGCTATCTCGGGCCGAACTGGGATCTGGCCAAGCCCCGCGCCTCGCGGTTCAATACCGGTGATGGTATACGCATGGCGCTGGATATTGGCGCGATGTCTTACGGCCATTGGTCGGGTTGCCACTCCGTCGCGTATGAACGCAATGCACCAGAATTTGGCGAGCCTGGTGTGCTGGGGCTGCAGAAAAACAGCTTCCCCATGGGTATCATGATCAATGCTCGCGGTGAGCGCTTTTTCGACGAAGGCGCGGATTTCCGCAACTATATATACGCTGATCTCGGCCGCGCCATTCTGGCTCAACCCGACGGTATTGCCTGGCAAATTTTCGACCAGCACACCGCTCATTTGCTCTCCGATGAATACCGCATGAAACAGATCACGAAAGTGCAGGCGGATACACTGGAGGAGTTGGCCGAGAAAATGGGCGACGTGGATCGGCGGGGGTTTCATGATTATATCGGGCGCTACAACGCGTCCGTGCGAACCGAGGTTCCGTTCAACCCGAACATCAAGGATGGCCGCGGCACCACGGGCCTCGCCGTGCCCAAGACCAACTGGGCTAACCCGCTGAGCAAGCCGCCTTATCTGGCCTTCGGTGTCACCTGCGGCATCACCTTCACCTATGGCGGTCTACGCATCAACGAGGATGCTCAGGTGCTGGATGAGGAACAGGCGCCAATTCCCGGGCTTTACGCCACGGGCGAGTTGGTGGGCGGGCTTTATTATGGCGGCTATGCGGGCGGTGCCGGGCTGATGTCCGGGGCAGTGTTCGGCCGCATTGCGGGCGGCCACGCCGCCCGGCGAGGCAAATGAACGCAAACAATATTTTTAACGGAGGACATTATGAGCGCCATCACTGAAGCGGCAACAAGCAAGTTCGCGCATATCAAAGAGGGAGATTTGGATCTTAAGGTTCATTACAATGAAGCCGGTTCCGGTGAGGCCGTGTTCATGTTGCATGGGTCCGGCCCCGGCGCGTCCGGCTGGAGCAACTTCCACCGGAATGTCGAGCCGTTCGTTGCGGCTGGGTACCGCGTCATCCTGCTCGACAGCCCTGGCTGGAACAAGAGCGACCCGATCTTGGTCCCCTCCGGTTCGCGCGCCGATATCAACGCCGCGGCAATCAAGGGACTCATGGATGTACTGGGCATCGAGAAGGCGCACCTCGTCGGCAACTCCATGGGCGGTGTCAATGCCATCGCCTTCGCGTTGAAATATAAGGAGCGCCTCGGCAAGATGGTGATCATGGGCGGCGGCGGTGTTGGCCCCAGCCTGTTCGTGCCCATGCCGCCGGAAGGCATCAAGGCGCTATTTGGCGTATACCGCGCGCCGACGATGGAAAACCTCAAGCGCATGCTGGATATTTTTGTGTACGACCCGAGCAGCCTGACGCCGGAGTTGATCGAAGGACGCTTCAACAACATGATGCAGCAAAAGCATCATCTGGAAAATTTTGTCGAGAGCCTGGATAAAAATCCGCGCCAGTTCCCTGATCACAGCTCGCGCCTTTCGGAGATCTCAGCCAAGACACTGATCACCTGGGGTAGGGACGACCGCTTCGTGCCGCTGGATTCCGGTCTGCGCCTGCTCTGGGGGCTGCAGAACGCAGACATGCATGTGTTCAACAAATGCGGCCATTGGGCGCAGTGGGAACATGCCGATAAGTTCAACCGGCTGGTGATCGATTTCCTAAAGAATTGAAGCTGCTTATTGTGCCGTGGTCACTCCACGGCGCAACAGAAAAGCCGGCCTCCTTAGGAGCCGGCTTTTCTCATGCATTCATTTTTTTCGGTCAGTTTTTCGAGTAGCGCTGGAATCACCTGCTGCCATTCGCCAACCAGTCCGATTTCGGCGAAGCGGAAAATATCCGCGTCCTGTTCCTTGTTGATGGCAACGATGCGCGTGTGGAGGCTGATGCCTGCCATATGCTGTGGCGTGCCTGAAATACCAACCGCGACATACACGTGCGGTGTAACAAATTTGCCCGATTGGCCCACCTGCCGCGCCACCGGCACCCATCCGGCATCCACGCTCGGTAAACTGCCGGCGAGCGCGCCGCCCAGCACGGCGGCCAGATCGGCCAACTGCGCAAAGCCTTCGGGCCCGCCAATGCCGCGTCCGCCGGAGACCACGATTTTTGCGCCATCCAGGCTGGCATTCTGTACGCCGCTATCCCGGCGGGAGATGGGCGGCGCAGGAGGCAAATCCGTGTTCAATATCAGAGTTTCAACCGTACCGGTTTCGGCCCCTTTCTCAGTCTCGGCCACACGCATGCTGGCGAGGCACGGGCCGTTTGCCGTCACCTGCAGGCATGCCCGCCCGCCATAGGCAGGACGTTCAGCGGTCACGCCTGTTTCCGTCAGCCTCACGCTGATACAGAAGCCGAGCAGCGCTGCGTTCAATTTCGCGGCCAGTGACGCGGCGATGGCATCGCCCACGCCCCCCACGGGCAGCAAGGCTAGGCGGAAACCGGAGAGATCCGGCAGTGCCAGCGCGTCGGCGAAGAGAGCGGCGAACTGTGCAGGGTCGATCTGTTCTGCCAAGGCGGCGTCGCTCAGCAGCCATATCTTGTCAGCCCCCGCCATCAGCGCGGCTTGCGCATCCTCCGCCGTGCCACCTACCAGGACAGCGCCAACGCTGGCGCCATGCGGTTCGGCTACGGCTCGTGCCGCTGCCACGCAATTCCGCCAATCCGTCGCATCTCCCAAATTCACCGGCGTCAGCGCCAGAATCATCGTCCTCATGACTGGGTCCTCCAGCCTTCAAGATACGCCGCCAATTCGCTGATCTGTGCCTCCAACGGGCCGGAAAGGATCCTCCCCTGTCCAGCCCGCGCGGGCGGCGGTGCGGGAGTGATGTCATCCAGGGTCAGCGCGACGGGCGCGTCTGGCGGCGTCACGACTTCCAACGTAAGACGCTTGGCCTCCATCACATTCTTCATCAACGGGTGCCGCAGCCGGTTGCGTCGATCATTGGTCACGCTCACCACGAGCGGCGCGGATACTGTAAGTGTGTCCTCCAGACTACCCTGTTCGCGCAGTAGTGTTAGCGCCTCGCCTTCACGCTTTGTATGCTGAGCCAAGCCGAAGAACCCCCAGCCGAGCGCCGCCGCCAAGCTCGGAGCCAAAGCGCCCCAGTCATAATCGCCGAACTCGCGCCCGATCACGATAAGCGTCGCCGCGTCGTCCAGTGCCTGCACCGAGGAGGCCAGTTGCGCCGCTTGGGCTCGCGGGTCCCACGGATGCAGCGTCGCCGCATCGACCCGTACCGCGCGCGTCGGCTTATACGCCGCCGCCTTGCGCAGCAGCGCCTCGCTCTCCGGTCCGCCGGTCATGGCGACGGTGAGGGTGCTTCCGGGAAACGCATCGCGGATCTGTAAGCCGGTTTCTAGCGCGGCCTCGTCGAACGGGCTGAAAGCCAGATGTGCGGCCTTGCGCATGGTTATCGGGTCCAGCGCGATGGGCGGCAATGGCCATTTCGGGTCCGCGATACCAGCGAGGAGGACGACGATGTTCATGCCCTTATCCTGCCGTCGCGGTGCGTGCCGCGATGCGGCCGAAGATAGCCGCCTTGCCCAGCGCCGAGCCTGTCATGTAAGCGGCGCCGTGCAGCCCGCCGACCATTTCGCCTGCGGCCAGCAGTCCTTCGATGACATTGCCGAACACGTCCAGCACCTGCATCTGCGTGTTCACGCACACGCCGCAATAGGTGCCGAATACCACGGCGGTTGAGGGGTAGGCGTAGAAGGGGGCGCGTTCAATCCGGCGCAGCGCACCATGATGATGCACCAGATGCTCGCGGCCGAAATCCTCGTCATGCCCAGCTTCGACGAAGCTGTTATACCGCGCCACGGTTTCCACCAGCGCGGCCGGGTCAATTTCAAGCTGTGCGGCCAGCGCCTCCAGCGTGTCGGCCTGGATGAATAGCCCTTCCTCTAGCCGGCGCTCAAAATCCATGATTCGTATGCGGTTATCACCACTTTTCATGATGTCCTGGTCGAGGATTTGGTAGGTCGTGCTGTAGGGCTGCACCATGCAGGCATCGCCGAGCAGCTTGTACGAGATCGATTCGTTCACATAGCGCTTGCCATTCTGGTTCACGGCGATGGCACCCTTGTACACCGCCATGCAGCTATGGTGATTGGTCTCGTCCGTCGGGTGTTTGCCGTAGGTGCCTTTGATATATGCCACGTCGCGGAAATCAGCGCCCAACGCCCATGCCATGCGAAGCCCGTCGCCCTCATTGCCGTCACCGCCGATGAAGATCGCCTCGTCGTATTGCGGCACGAAGCGGTGCACCAGCTCCTTGTTGCGGCAGAACCCTCCGCTCGCCAGCAGCACGCCGTGTGTGGCGCTGACTGTGATCTCCCCATCAGGCCCTTCCGCCGTTATGCCGGTGACGCGACGACTCACCGGGTCGCGCACCAGCGCGGTCGCGCGGGTGGAGAGTAGCACCTGTACCTTGCCTGTGGCCTTGGCGCGGGCGGCAAGCTGGCGCACCGTGTCCGCCGGGTCCACCGTATGCGCGCGCGGCACAGACTGGCCGGACGCCGCTTCCAGCATCGGGCTGAAGACCGCGCCGTTGTCACGCAGCCAATAATATGTCGCCAGTTGCTCGTTCACATAGGCCTTGACCAGTGCTTCGTCGTTCTCGAACTGCCCAACTTCGCGCAGATCCTTGAACAGCAGCTCGGGCGAATCCTCCACCCCCTCCTTTTGCTGGATATCCGTGCCGGCGAAGGCCAGACAGCCGCCGCTCATGGCGGATGAGCCGCCGGTTTCCGGCTGCTTCTCCAGCAGCACGACGTTGAGCCCGGCCTGCGCCGCGGAGAGCGCGGCGGTGAACCCGGCGAGTCCGCCGCCAGCGATGACCAATTGGGTTTCAAGGTTTTTGCTCATGGGGTTACATCCGCTCGAAAAGGACTGGACAGCTGGCGACGGAACCAGGGCACGGCACCGAAAATACGGAAAATACCAGAAATTTCAGGTGTCGACTCCCCAGCATGCCCCGTTACCACAGGGCTTATTGATACCCATCTAATTGCGCGATACTATCATGCAAAGCGATTAAATTCGATAACGACTATTGATAATATTGGTTGGAAACATGCAGCTCCGGGACTTCGACATCAACCTGCTCAATATTCTCGAAGCGATCTGGCTCACGCGCAGTGTCAGTGTCGCGGCGCGTCGCCTTAATCTTGGGCAATCCACTATCTCTGCGGCGCTCAACCGGCTGCGCGACCAGTTGAATGACGAGTTGTTTGTATGGAACGGACATGAAATGGTTCCGACGCCGGTTACAGAGCAACTCATGCCGCTTGCCAGTGATGTTCTCTCCCGTGTTCGTACCCTGCTAGAGAAGGCGAGCGGCGCGCCGCTCAGCGTCGAGCGGAACTTGGTTATTGCTTCGGTTGATTTTGTGGTCGCTCTCTATGGCGCTGAGTTGATCACCCGTGCCATGCAGGAGGCGCCCAACCTTAAGCTCGACTTTGTCACACTGGGGCCGGCGCAGATAAACAAGACCAGCATAACAAGTATCGATCTGTTCATATTCCCTGCCAACGCCGTGCGCATCGCTGGGGTCAGAAAACAGGCATGCTATGTGGATGAATATGTCTGCATTGCGAACAAGGACAACCAGAATATTTTTGAGGGTATGGATGTGGAAGCATTTCTGACTTTGCCACATATCGGCTTCTCGGCCATGCCGCGCATGATATTCAGTCACGAGGCGATTTCCTGGCAAGATATGCGGGTCGAGCCGAATTACCGCATGTTGATGCCTGGTTACGCCAGCTTCCCCGATGTGGTCGCCGAGAGTGATGTAGTCGCAATCGTACCTAAGCGTTTCGCCTTAAAAGCCTGCGCCCAAGGCCGGGTGAAGTGGATCAACACCCCGGTCAAATTGCCGGAACTGGATTTCGCAATAGCCTGGAACCCTACGCATGAAAATGAGCCGGCGCAGAAATGGTTGCGGGACACCATGCGTGATATCATGCAAAACTGGGCTGTGTCCGCTTAGAGTTCCTTTCGGGTACCCGGTCGTGCCCCGTCTGGTGGTGTAGGAGGCCGGTAATCGGCCTGCCGTAGCGACCGCCGAGAGTCTGGCGGAGGCGGGCCGATTGGCGGCCCGCCGGGGCGGTTTTTGGGTAGCATTGGTTTTACGAATCTCAATGCTAACCCAAGGAACCACACCGAAGACCGACGACAAGATTGCGCTTCCCAGGCTTCTGGAGAAGTCCTCCGACGCCAGTTTTGTGCGCGAGATGATCGGCTTTGCCGCCGAGCGGCTTATGGCGTAGGGACGCGACCCTTTAAGTTTTTGATTTATTGGCGGACCCGGCGCGATTCGAACGCGCGACCTTTGCCTTCGGAGGGCAATCATAAGCGTTTTAAGGGGGTTTAAGGCCCTTCACGCATTTCCTATTTCATTGATTTTACTTGTTATATACCCTGTATCGTTATATGGCGTTTTACGCGATTTAACGCTCTGTGCTGCCTATGTGCTGCCTGTTTTCCAGGGGTATCTCCATGAAGGAATTGAGGAAACTGACGAGGGCTGATGTCGAAGACCTGCCTGTCGGGGCGCAGGTGAGTTGTGCCTCCGTTCCCGGCTTCATGGTGCGGCGGCAGGGAGAGAAAGCCCCGGTGTTCGTTTTCTCCTACCGCAACCAGGACGGTGGCCAACGGAAGATCACAATCGGGCGGTACGGCGCCCCCTGGACCTTGGACATGGCCCGAAAGCGGGCGCAGGAGCTGCTGAACGAGGTAAAGGTAAAGGGCCGCGATGTGGCGGCGGAGAAGCGCGCGCGGCGGGAAGCCCCCACGATGGCGGAGCTATGCGACGAGTACCTCACTGCGGCGGCGAAGGGCGAGGTTCTGAAGCGCGGCGGCAAGGCCAAGAAGGCCTCAACCATCGCCACGGATAGGAGCCGGATCGAGGCGCATATCAAGCCGCTGCTGGGCAAGGAAAAGGTGCAGGGCGTCACCAGTAAGGATATTCAAAAGTTTCTGCGTGAGGTCGCGGCGGGTAAAACCGCAAAGCGCGAGAAGGGGGAGAAGGCTCGTGTCCTGCACAATGTCCGTGGTGGAAAAGGCGCGGCCTCGCGTACCGTGGGCTTGCTCGGAGCCATTTTTGAGTACGCGGTAAAGGAGGAGATGCGGGCGGACAACCCGGTGCGCGGAGTGACGCGCTACGCTGATAACAAGAAGAAACGCCGCCTCTCGGATGAGGAATACGCCGCGCTTGGAGACGCCCTGGTGGCATTGAGCAACGAGATGTGGCCACCTGCCCTGGCGGCAATAAAATTTCTAGCCTTCACAGGCTGGCGCTCTGGTGAAGCCATCAATCTGCGCCGTGGCGATATGCACCAGGATGGCCGCCTGGCAATCATCGATACGAAAACGGATGCCAGCGCCCGCCCCCTGGCCAGGGTCGCGGCGGACATATTGCGCGCCCAGGGTAAGGGTAAGGCCGATGAGCTTTTCTTCCCGCCCACGCGCGGCGGCGGGGTGATGAGCGGGTTCCGGTCCTTTTTCCAATGCGCTGTGGACAAGGCCGGGCTGGATAAGAGCGTTACACCGCACGTCCTCCGGCATTCCTTCATTTCAGTCGCGGCGGACATGGGGCGCCCGGAATCGACCATCGGCGCGCTCGTGGGGCATAAGCAGCATTCCGTGACTGGCCGGTACACTCACCACGCGGATGATGTGCTGCTTGCAGCAGCGGATGAAGTGGCGCTGGAGATTGCCCGCCGTATGGGGCTGGTGCCGGTGACTGAGGAAGGCAACATCATCCCCTTTCCCGGCGCGGAAATTGTCGCGTGAAGGCAGAATAGGAAATCCAAAGCATTTTTCTTCAAAAAAACGTACTCAATAGGATTTCGCTCTATTCCATTGATCGGGCTTTATATGTTTATACTCGCTTCCCTTTTATTACAGGAGCGAGCCTTATGTCTTCTCCCACCTCGGATTGTCGCCGTCTTCTCAAACGCAAAGAGCTGGCGGAGTCGCTGACGGAGGAGGGATTTCCTATTAAGACGTCAACCTTGGCTGTGTTTGCCTGCCGTGGCGAGGGACCGCCTTTCACGAAGTGGGGTTCGATGGTGCTGTATGAATGGGGAGATGCGCTCGAATGGGCGCGCAACCGTCTCTCCAAGAAGGTCCATTCCACGGCAGAGTTGAGCAAGCTGAGTGTGAACGACAACGTCACGTCATCCTCGGACGCCATCTAAAGAAACACCGCCAAACTTTCGCCTGGCGGCGTTCTCCCTCTTAAGAAAGGATTGTGACAGCAACAGCACAATCCTACGTCACGGAGTTTCTGCGGGCAACGGTTTCTGGCGGTCCATCATAAAGGGACTGCAAATATGAGCGGTAAATTCTTCGCCGTTGACCGTGAATCTTGGGGTGCCGCGTGTGCCCTGGGGCTTAACCCAGCGTGCGCCTATCTGGTCATGGCAGCTGGCACTGGCGGTGACAATCGGCGCACCGCATGGAGTGTTCACGCCATCGAAAAATATGCAGGCATCGGGCGCAAGCGCGCACATGATGCTGTTGTCGGTTTGATCGAGGCCAGGCTCGTTCGCAAGGTCAAAGACACTGGGCGTCCCGCCTATGTAATCGGCCTAGATGGCGCCGAACGGAATAAGGGCGATGCACTAATCTGGCTTCCCAATGCCCTTGTTACGGGCCTCACAGTGGGCACTGACTCCCCCCTAGCGCAGATTCGTCAAACACAAAATCAGAATGCCCTGAGGCTGCTTATCGAATTCTATGGAGCGCACCGGCTTCTTGATGACAGTGGCATAGATCGCCGAGCCTTGCGGCAAGAGTACACTGCAATGCACCTCTACGAACGCGGGCAACATGTGGTTTGGGCGTTCACGGCTGGAGTACGCCGTGCGTGGCCAGATAAGCTCCCGGCGCAAGCCTTTATGACAGGACGCATAGAAACAGTAGATGGCCAGAAACGGGATGCTGGCTGGCCAGTATTTTGGGAAGCTCTGAGTCTATTGGCCGCAATCAAGCTGCTCGAATTTGTCCCGTATCTATTCGAATCTGGAGACAATGGTGAGACGCTACACGCTGTCGGCTGGTGGAGTGGTGAAGAAGCCGAACGCACGGCGGCTGTGGCTGCCTCTCGGGCTGGCGCAGTGCTGCTTGACGCCGCCAGCCGGAAGAAGATTCCATCTAATGCCTTGCTTATCCCCGCTCCTCGCCACCTCGGCGAGGTACAGGTCGTAGGTATTGCCCGGCTGAAATTCAGGCCGCGCACATCCATGACTGCCGCGTGGTTTTCCGGCATGGAGGAGCAGAATCGCCGTGCCGCCGCGCGATACATGGAAATTCTGTCTCAATACTCACCTGCCGCAGAAGTAAATTAAAGCCGACATGCAACATCAAGGTGTATCAAGGTAAATCAAGTCCTTTTCAACAGACGTAGAATCATTCCGATTACTTCGTAATCGGCGGCGTCCCGCCGCGAATCTCGCCCTCATCGTCGTTTGTGGCCATGGGATGAATACACGGGAAACCGTATGACCACTGCCAGGTAGGTGGCCGCACCACGGACTCGACTAATCGCACCGGAAGGGTGGATTCGTAGCAGTTATGTCCTGATAACGCGGATATAGAAGACCCCGCCGTCACCCTCTCTGTGTCGGCGTAAGGGGGGATATTAGGGGATTCTGAGCCTTGTTTCACTCCCCCGTGCATCCCTTGCCAAGGTGAGGAATATCCGAATTCTCAACTCTGCACTATCTCCAGAATTGCAAAATTCATTTGAGCTACAAAAGAAAACCCTACGCCCTTCATTTGCGGTGCCGATAACGTGCAATCATCGTGATGAGAATTTGGCTCCATGAAAAACCCTGCTTTCTCGAAATCCGCCGTTCGCCTCGAAGTCCAACAAGCTGCACTCGCCGCTGCACGCGTGACGGGCTGGAAGCACGTGGATCGCGCCTCCCTCGTAGCCCGGTTCATCGACCGCGCGCCGCAATCGAGCATCTACAGATGGATTGCAGAAGCCAAAAAGCAGCCCCTGGCCCGCACCCCCAAGGAGATGTTGACGGATGCCCGCTCCGGTGACGCAGGCACGGTGGGGAGCGTCGTGCGGGAAATCCAAGAGCGCGTTGTCCCGCCGTCTGCCGCTGCTCGCGTACCCCCGCCCTTGCCGCTGGCGCTGCCCCTCCCCACGCTTGATGAAACCGCCGCCGCTGTGGTGCCGGTCATGGCGCTGGTCTGCCAGTGTATCCAAGCCGGGCAAGATGTCATCGCAAAAGCGCGCGGGGTTGACGGGGAGGTGCGGAACGCGCGTCTCTTACTCCAGGCGGCGGAAAATCTAAGGCGTTCGCTAGAAACTGCCGTGAAGCTGCAAGAAGCCATCCAGGACGGTGCGGAGGTGGACGAGTTCCATCGTGTCGTGCTGGCAGAGGTGGCCAAGGCGGACCCTGCCACCGCTGCGCGCATCCGCACCCGTCTGCTCGAGGTTAATGCCTCCTACACAGCCCGCTTGAACGGCGGAAACTGATGCAGGGTTAAGGCACGAAATACTCAACCGAAGGGGGCAATTTTGCGGCGGCAGCCGGAGAAAAACTCTCACATGTTGAAACAATTTGCACGGGGGTGCCATCATGCATGGTGTATGAAACGGTTGGGCCGGTCATTGCGATTTGCTGTTCGCAATCCCCGTACCCTTTCGTTTGGTAGTAATCAATCTCTGCCACGGCACCAGAAGAGACTACGTGTAGCACCGCGACGATGTACCAGATCATTATGTAAGCCTTCCCCGATAAAGTTGAGTTTTGCAGTCTAGTCGAAGGGCGTTTTCCACCCGGCGTCCCTTTGAGCCTTTGAGGGCGCCAGAATTCTATGACACGAGTCATAACGAATAGGAACTATCGTTCCTGGAATTATCCTTCCTGCCTGGGCCGATTGAGGCCATGGACCTTAAAGATGCCGTGGCCATCAATCTCCGCAGGCTGCGCCATGAGGCGCAGTTGACCCAGGAGGAGCTTGCCAGCCGGGCCGAGGTCAGCTCCCGTTATATTGGGGCGATTGAGCGGGCGGACGTTTCTGTCAGCGTTACAGTCCTGGGCCGCATTGCGGATGCACTGGGGATTAAGCCCGAAGAATTGCTATCTGAAAGAAAGGGTTAGCTCCTTTGCACGCCAAGGGAGCAATGCGGGGGCTATCAGTGCTGGGGGAGGTAAACCATGGCTCCGCGCCGCCTGCTGTCACTCCAATATGCCGGGCGCTGACGGCACAGGCCCAAATAAACGGAAACCCGCGCAATTACTGCCGGGCGAGTATCGTAACCGCCTTGCCTTGACCACGGGCCCTATGTTGTAGTAAGGCGTCGACCCATTTGTTCTTGTTTTGTCTGTTTTCGAGGAGGACGGTATGGACTATGTCAAGCCCAGCCCCCTTGGGGCAAGCAAGAAGGCCGTTTCAAGTTTTGCGGAAGTTGTGGCTCGGCATCTGAAGTATCAAATTGGCGAAGATATGCGACTGTTCGTGGCGCGTCTTGGTGGTCGGATTTCGTATAATGAGTCTGTGCGTCCCGGTGCCGAAGAACCTGAGTCGATCATCGTGCAGTCGAGCGGGGAGTTTCAGATTTTTCTTCCCACAGTGACAACCCTGGAACGGGACAGATTTACCATCGCGCATGAACTCGGGCATCTATTTCTTCACTTCCCAAAAGTGAAGCATGAGAATCCTGGGCGCCCGATGGCTGCAACACGCCGAGTGGACAAAGATGACGCTGAACAGCAGCGCGCCGAGTGGGAGGCTAACTGGTTCGCTGCGGCATTCTTAATGCCCGAAGAACCGTTCAAGCAGGCCTATCAGCAAAAGAATATTTCTGATTTGGCATCTCATTTCGGGGTTAGTCAGAGCGCAATCAAAGTTCGAGCGAGTACGCTTGGACTCTGATTCGACCAGTTGCCCCTCCTATCGGATCAGGTTGTTCATGTCGGTGGACTTAGTAGGGTCAACTGCGTTTAAGGCCGACAAGAAACATGCGGAACCACTGAACGGCAGTCCATCACCTCCATGGATAGACGAGTTTCGGGCGTTCTATAAAGCATTTCCTGTCGAGGTCAGAGCGGCCTACCAGCGCGTGATTGGAGAGCTTGGAGACGAGTGGCAAGGAGACATAGACAACTGCCCCAATGTTTGGAAAACTATTGGAGACGAGATCATCTTCTGTGGGCGCGTCCGAAGTGTCGAACATACTGCCGCATCCGTGTCCGCTTTTCTTAAGGCCCTAGAACGTTATTCTAAGAGGCTAGAGGGTGACGATAAACCTCTACGTTTGAAAGGAGCGGGGTGGCTGGCGGCTTTTCCGGCTCCTAATATTAGCATTAATGTTACTTCCGATCTGGGCGCCGCTCAGTCCAGAGATACTGCTCTCAGCGAAAATACCGAGGAGTTTGAGCAGGCTGTGGACACTACTCCAAGTCGGTATGATTTCCTGGGCAAAGGAATTGATACGGGCTTCCGTATTGCAAAGAATGCGTCGGAAGATCGCTTTGTATGCTCGGTACAGCTTGGCTATGTTCTTGCGCGCGCCGCGACAAAAAGAAAATTCTCGTATTCATTTGGCTATCATGGGCGTGAACCTCTGAAGGGTGTCATTGAGGGAGCGCCCTATCCAGTTGTTTCGGTGGATACTGAACGCAGTGAGATTAAGTCAAAGCTCAAAAGCCGGGAAGCTGCGCTAACCGGCGAAGCGACAATTCTGCCCCACGCGCTATGTGACTTCTTAGAGACCTTCATGGAAGTCGCCAACATTGATAAGCCTTGCCTCGGCGAGGGGCGTGCAGATTGGAGCGAGAGTTTTCCAGAAAGTTATGTTCAGTACCAAACTGCGTTTGAAAAATATCTCAAAATCTATAACGAGAACCTCAATCAGCTCGCTGAAGAAAACGATCCACCGAACCCCGATAATAGTTCGCTTGCTCAACCAGAATCGTTTCTCTTGAATGAGTTTCGGCCTGCCGCCGATATTGGAGGGCAGGAAAGCACACAACAGCCGCAAGCTGCGGTGGATGGAAATGGAGAGACGACACTGCCAGCTTAGCCGGGCCGGTCCTAGCTTGCCGTCTGACGGAGGGTATCACCCCGCGCGACGGAGGCTGTAGCCGTTGCCCTGCTTCCCGGCCAGCCCCATGCGGACGAGGCCGGAGAGGACGGCCTCCACTTTCGGGCGGATGGTTTTGCCGGGTTTGAAGTGGACGAGGATGTCGCCGGTTTCCAGCGCCGGGGCATTGGCGAGTAGGGCCATGATCTCCGCCGTCTGTTCCATCTCGCTGGCGGGGAAAGGCTTGCGGGTGGCGGTTTCCTCCTGCGCCTGCTCGCGCATGGTGCCCAGCAGGTCCAGCTTTTGCAGCGCCGTGCCGAAGCGGGGGATTTGGTATTCCGGGCGCAGCCATAGAACCTTGCCGCGCGCTTCTTCCGCCAGCCGCGCCTTGTTCAGCGCCACCAGCCGGGAGAGGATTTCCGCCTCCGGCAAATCGGCGGGCCAGCCATAGGTTTCCGCCACCGCCGCATCCAGCCGGTCGTGAAGCTCGTTCAGGATGAGGACAAGTCCATT
>NZ_JAJDJU010000050.1 GCF_020567705.1 Acidocella sp. KAb 2-4
ATAGCTGCCAGTCAGCACCCAGCCCTGCCGCTCAATATAGCGCCGGCAGACCTCGATCTGATCCGCAATCGACGCCGCACGCTGCTGGTCGGACGAGTACCGGCAGCAGCTCAACGCGCCCACATCGCACCTTACCCGACTTCCGATAAGCCGGCGTTCGCCTTGATTTATTGGGCTTTCGGTGGATGATTCGGTCTGGGTGCCGACGGTATTTTCCAAGAACCGGGACGCACCGGTGGTTGTGACTTGGCAGGCGCCCGGAAATCCGCCATGCCAGATGGGGCTCGACAATTCGGGATTTGCGGTCATGGCGTTTGTTTGCGCGGTTTGCGGCAGCACGGAGCTTGAAATTTTTGCCCTTGGCGGCTTGCGGCGTGGCGCTTGCCGTGCGTGTTTGCATGAGCAACGCATAGATATCGAGACCTTCGACTATACCGGCTTCGCCAGGGGCTCCACCGGCGCCGGGACCGCACGCATCGCTGACCAAGCGGCGTTTCTCGCGCGTCACATGCCCCCTGGCGCGCGGGTTCTGGAAATCGGCTGCGCCGCTGGGCTGCTGGCGCGGGCATTACGCCCAATCGTCGCCACAGAACGTTACGAAGGGCTGGAGCTGTCTCCTGCCAGAGCTGAGGCGACACTTCATCTCGATAAGGTGTATGATACCACGCTTCCAGCCTTGCAGGCACAAGGTATAATCCCCGAGCAGGGCTACGACATGGTGATCAGCTCACATTGCCTCGAGCATATCGCCGATATCAACACCGAAATCGCCGGCATCCGCACTATACTTGCGCATGGCGGCCTGTTATTCGTCGAGGTTCCCAACCGCAGCGGCAACCCCGGACTGCCCTATGACGATAATCGCGCCCATCTGCATTTTTTCTCGGTTTCGTCTCTGGTGCGGCTGCTCGGCCGCCATGGCCTGGACGTAAAAGCCCTTGAGACCGGGGCGTGGCATGACGCGCGCTATCCGGATTGCATCCGCGCCATCGCCCGGCCCGCCGGCCCACTGCCCGCCACGCGGTATAGTTTATCGGAGCACCCGCTTCTGTTGGGCATCGATGAGGTGATCGTCTGGGGGGCCGGCCGGATGGTTGACGAAATTCTGGCGCATTATTTTGACCCCGCCAGGATCGCGTTTTTTGTGGATAAGGACGAGCGCAAGCACGGCACGCAATGCATGGGACGGGAGGTCAGGCCGGTGGATGCGCTCCACAACTATCCTGGCTGCACCATCCTCATCAATTCGCTTGAATATGAGGACGCGATAAAAGGGCAGATCGACAGCGCGTTTCCGGGCGTGCAGGCCAAGATCATCACTATGTCAGATGTTCTAGGTGCCGCGTGAGCACCGCAGGCTGGTGGGGTGATCAGTCTTGGAACATCAACAATCCTCCCCCACGCGGTGGCAGAGGGACATGGAAGGCTTTGCCAACAGGAGGGGAAATGCGCTGCGCAATCACAGTTGTGATTCCGACACTCAACCGCGTGGAACTAGCCAAGCGGGCTTTGGCCAGCGCCATGGCCCAGACGGTTCCGGTCGAAATCATTCTCTCCGACAACGGCTCCACCGATAGTACGGACGCATATTTCGGCAGCATCACCTTGCCCGCGAATGTCCGCTATTTTCATCGCGACACGACCATTCCCGTCCAGGACCATGGTGCCTTCCTGCGCGAGCAGGTGACGACAGACTGGGTCGTCTTCCTCTCCGACGACGACGAGTTGGAGCCTGCCTTCGCCGAGGAGTGTCTTCGCCTGATCGACGAACGGCCCAACCTCGCGTTCATCTATACCGCCGCCTACCTGATTTACGACGGCTTCCGGCGTCCCGGAAAGTTTGGTCCGCGTTTTGAGGCGGGCGCCGACTTCCTTCTCAGTTTCATGAGAGGACAGCGCAATATCTGCATGTGCGCCACAGTTTTCCGGATTGCCGATTTGCGTGCCATCCCGCCCCAGCCAGCAAACCGCTTTATTGGTGACATGTATTACTGGGTCCGCCTGCTGGCTGGCGGCGGTGAGGTCGGCTGTGTTGACCAATACCTCTCTCATTATCATTTCTACCGGCCGTCGGTTTCCAACGAGACTGGGCGCATGAACATCGAACAATGGCATGCCGAGTCGCAGGAATTGGCCGAAATCATGACGGACACAATTTTGGCCGCCCCGGGCCGTGCCGCAGATGAGGCGGAGGTCGGCGCCACGGCGGCGCAATTCGTGGCGATGTCAACCATTCTGCAGGTGGTGTGGAATGCCCTGCGCAACGTGCCCCGCACTGACCTGTTCGGGGCCCTGTTCCGGCTGGCGCCCAGCCTGTGCTCAGGGCTGGAGAGCACGATCTACCTCTTCATCTACGGCACGGCGGCTATCATTCTGCCCCGCCCACTGTTGCAGCGGGCGCTGCTATGGCATGTGCAGCGAATGACTAGGAAAGACACCGCAAAACCTGCCGCGTCGGATTGCCGCGCTAGGCACGCGGCCGACGAAAGCAGGGCGGTCAGAAGTTCATCATGAACGCCACGCTCATTCTCCGACAAGGCGGCCGATCGTTCTCCGGTAGAGGTTGACCACCTTGCGCTCGCGCTCGCTCCCGGCGGGCACGAGGTGCTGACGCAGATCGCTGCGCCACACGGCACTGCGGATCCGCCCGAGGCGGTACTTGAAAATGTCGCGTATGCGCGCGGGGCCGAGATGCTCAATGTCATCGGCGCGACCCAACGGACCTTCCTGGCGGACTTTTGCGATGGCGGCAGGGAGGTCCTGGTGATACTTGACCCACACGGCGTCACCGAAAGTGGAAGAATAATCGATCGGTGTAATGCCGACCAACTCTTCCACCATGTACCAGAGCTTGGCCGCGAACTTCAAAGTTTCCTCAGGAACTTCGGCCGCGCCGTAGGGAAAGTCTGGGCAGATCATGACCTTGTTCGGCCGGAGCGCCAACATGGCCAGGACAAACCCCCACAGATCGTCTTCGCTCCTGTTGCTTTCGCATATGACGCATTTCAGCCAAAGATTATGAGTGCCGCTGTTTCGATATCGGATCAGATTGCGGATCACCTTGGGGAAAGTTTTCGTCCCGTGCAGCCTGTTGTAGCTGGAGGCCACCCCGGTATCGAGCGATGTCGTGAGGATAGCCTTGTTCTTCTTGAGCGCGTCATATAAAGTTTGGTTGAAGATCGCTGCGTTGGAATAGACGACGACCGTTCCCAGATCGTGATCCAACAGATAATTCAGAATGCGGTCAAAGTCTTTCAGGCTGGCCGTCTCGCCGCCGCTGAAATCAATCCAGTTATTGCCCTGGAGTTTTCCGGCTTTGTGGAACAATTCCATAAATTTGATGGGGTCGTACTGCGACTTGATGAAGTTGTCTTCTACGGTGAATACGCAATACGTGCAACGCTGGTTGCAGGCGCTGAAATGCTGAATGTTCATCCCGGCCGGCAGAGGCTCTCCCCCAAGCCAGGAGAAGTCTACGTCCTTATAAGGCTTTTCTTTCAGGTTGGCGCAGGTAATGCATGGCTCGATTTGCCCATCCCGGAAGCCGTTAATGGCCTCGAAAATCGCGCGCCGGCGACTGACTACCAGATCATACGTAACGCCGTCTTGGTTCAGTTCTTCGGTCGTCACCAATAAGGGGGCGTTAAGGGTACCGGTAACACAGGAGCGGACGCCGTCCAGCGCGAAACAAGCCCCCATCTCTATATATTTGCAGGATTTGACGAGATCGTTGGGCTTAAGGTCAACCATGCGCTTTTACACTCCTGAGGGACGCGCGAATGGGCCTTGAAGGCCGTGACATCGAGCGAAACAAGTTTAAGGGGGAGGCATCGGATTGTCCAGGCGTATACGACCGCTTCTATGCCGGTGATGCTGCATGGGGGGATTCGATGATTTGAACAATATTTTGCGGCTGCAGTTGGCGGGGGCCTTGACCTATTACGAGCGGAGAGGCGATTAGGAGTGGTACGGGAGAGAGCCGATGCCATCCATGCTGCCGGGACGATCAAACGATAGCTGTTTCTGCTGCGGTTCCCGGAATATCAGGCGCGAGTGGGGGGTAATCTCATCATTTTTCGCGCGGCGCGCATTGCTGGACGGGCCGCAGGCGGTGCCGATAATAAGGTGCAATGCCTGCGGTACACGGTATTTTGATTTTACGCCGACGCAGGAGGAACTCAGCCGCCTGTATGCGGGATACCGGGATGAGGCATATTTCCGCCTCAGGAATCATTTTGAGCCTTGGTATTCGCGCGAGCTGAACGAATCTCTGGGTGGCGAGGAAGAGATGCGCCAGCGCCGTAATGTGTTGCGAAACGCCTTGGTGGAATGCGGCATCGAGAACCGCTTTGGCGCGGTGCTAGACCATGGCGGCGACCGTGGTCAAATGGTTCTGGACCTGAGCGCGCATGTAAGGGCGGTGTATGATATATCCGGTGTGCCAGCAGAGGAAGGCGTCCAAGCCATCTGCTTGCCTGACTTGGTGGCACATGATTGGGACCTCATCCTGTGCTGTCACGTCCTTGAGCATTTGCCCGATCCGGCGGCGCATCTGCGCGCACTTCTCGCGCTGGGGCGGACCGGGACGCATTATTTCTTTGAGGTGCCGAACGAGAATTTTCGTAGCATTGCGGCGAGCGGTTGGCCGATACAGAAGCTATGGATTGATTTTGCAACAAAGTTTCCCTGGTTCTTCAGGCGTCTCGATTTCGTATCCCGTAACTTCGACTATCGCCTTAATTTCGTTCCGCCATTGCTGTTCTTTCCGCTGTGTGAACATCTTAGCTTCTTTACGGTGCAGGGGTTGACGGCGTTTCTTGAACGGCAGGGCGTTGAAATTCTATCGGCGGGCATTCGCCAGACGGGGCATATCGCGGTAGTGGCCCGCAAGCCATAGCGTTTCCTCGAAAAAGCGGCGCCCGGAGGCGCCATTTGATAGTCTGAAAAGGCCCCTTATCTACTCTTCGCCATGATCTTGTCCGTCATATTGCGCGACACCGGATCATATTGTCGGAATCAGTGGCTTTTGAATAAAACAGGAGCCAAACGGGAGCAGGAAGGGGGTCACCGGCAGATCAGCAAAAAAATCATCCACGGCCTTGCGCGCCCCAGGACATGTGGGGAACCCATAATCATCAAACACGACGATTCCTCCCGGCGAGAGACGTGGCCAGAAGTACTCAATGGCGGTCTTTATGGCTGAATGGATGTC
>NZ_JAJDJU010000051.1 GCF_020567705.1 Acidocella sp. KAb 2-4
GCGAACGGGGTCGAGGCTCTCGGACTCCGAGAGCCCCTGCCCCGCCGAGAGATGAAACAGCAGCGTGTGCATGAGCAGGGTGAGGGCGTTGATCAGCACCACACCGAACCCGGCGCAGATGCCGACCACCGTGGCCAGCAGCGCGAGCCACACCTCATCCGCCCGCACCAGCGCGCGCAGCAGCTTGGGCGCCTGCAACAGTGTCGAGGAGGCCAGACGTTCGCTCACGCCTCACTGTTGCCACGCCGCGCCATGGGCTAACAAGCGCCATGCCGGTTTTTTCTGCCCCGCCACCGCCGTTGCGCGAGATTATCGCGCAATTCGACCTCCGCGCCGACAAATCCCTCGGCCAGCATTTTTTGCTGGAGCCAGGGCTGCTCGGGCGCATCGCCGCCGCGGCGGGCGAGCTGGCGGGGCTGAATGTGGTCGAGATCGGCCCCGGGCCAGGCGGGCTGACCCGCGCGCTGCTGGAAACCGGGGCGGCGCATGTCACCGCCATCGAGTTCGACCCGCGCGCGGTGGCGGCGATCTCGGCGCTGGCGGCCCTCACTCCGCGCCTCACGGTCATCCAGGCCGATGCGATGCGCGCCGACATTCCGGCGCTGGTGCCGGCGCCGCGCGCCATCGTCGCCAACCTACCTTATAATATAGGCACGCCGCTGCTGGTGCGCTGGCTGCAGCAGGCGGCGGAATACCGCTCCATGACCCTGATGTTCCAGCTCGAAGTGGCCGAGCGCATCTGCGCCGCGCCCGATACCAGCGCTTATGGGCGGATTTCGGTGCTCAGCCAGTGGCTCTGCGACGTGGCGATGCAGATGCGCATCCCGGCCGGGGCCTTCGCGCCGCCGCCCAAGGTGGAGTCGGCCCTGGTGCGGCTGGTGCCCAAGCCGGCGCAGCCCGCGCGCCGGGAATTGAAGGCGATGGAGCGGCTGACCGCGGCGGCCTTCGGCCAGCGGCGCAAGATGCTGCGCGGGGCGCTGAAAAGCCTGGGCGGGACGGAATTGCTGGCGGCGGCGGGGATCGACCCGCAACGGCGGGCGGAGACGCTGAGCGTGGTGGAGTTCGAGATGCTGATGCGGGCGATGCTGGCAAGGGAGGCGGGATAGGCTCCGGTCAGCCGATTTCCAGGACGATATCCCGGGCACGGTCACCCTCCACAACCGGCACCAGCTTGGTGATGATGTTTGTTTTCCCGATCAGCGAAAGCTGCTTGAACGGCGCGGGCAATCTTCTGTTGTAATTGATCTCCTCCAGTTTGAAGGCTTTGGCCCGGTCGCCGAAGAGCGCCAGAATGGGCTGAATTTTCAGCGCCGGGGCCCATGATTCGAAGATGATCCGCAGCCTCATGTCTTCCGGCAGGGCCTGGGCGATTCCGGCCAAAACACTCGTTTCATAGCCCTAGATATCGATCTTAATGACCACATTCTTCAAGGATTTCTCGGCAAGCCGATTGAACAGGCCGCCCAGCTCATGCGCCGTGTTCTTGATCGAGATGTCCACGTAAAAATAATTATTCGCCTCGATCCGGCGCAACCCATCCTTATTGGCCAACTGGCTTTCATCGTAGGAATTTTCTTCATCCCGCACAAATGCGCCGCCCCAGTTATGCCTGGGAACGGTCAGGGTCACGTCCTTGTCGCTTCCGCCCAGGCCGATCTTGTGGATGGTGAATCTTCCTTGATCGAGCGCCATGCGCGCATTGGCCTCAAGCACCAGGCAGCAGAGCGGGTTCGGCTCATACATGTGAACCTCCCTGAATCGGTGGCCGCTTTGGCAGGAGGTCAGCCCGATATTGGCGCCGATATCGATCAGGCAGTCATTGAAACCATTTTGCGCGTAATAATCGATGAGCGCGGCGAGGGGCGGCTCATGCACCCCGGTGGTGAGCGGGGCGGCTGATATCAAATCGCCGCCCCGGCAAAACAGCGAACCGCCGCCTTTTGTTGCGTATCGGTAAATTTCCGCGAGAAGATCTCTCTTTATCTTCTTGTAGACCGTTTCAACGAATGCGTACTCCATCATCGGCACCTTCGTTTGATCTCTGAAAAAAGAGATTTCCTGTTCTCCGGCAGCGCGCGCCCTCACTCCCCGACCAGCGCCTTGCCGAACTCATCGGCGTCGAACTCGCGCAGATCGTCGATCTGCTCGCCGGTGCCGACGGCGTGGATCGGCAGGCCGTATTTCTCCGCCAGCGCCACCACGATGCCGCCGCGCGCCGAGCCGTCCAGCTTGGTCACGATCAGCCCGCTCAGCTCCACCATCTCCTTGAAGATGCCCACCTGCGTCACCGCGTTCTGCCCGGTGGTGGCGTCCAGCGTGAGCAGCGTGGCGTGCGGGGCGGTGGGGTCGAGCTTGCGGATCACGCGCAGGATCTTGCGCAGCTCCTCCATCAGCGCCGTCTTGTTGTGCAGCCGCCCGGCGGTGTCGATCAGCAGCACATCCACCCCGGCCTTTTGCGCGCGGCTCAGCGCGTCATGCGCGAGGCTGGCGGGGTCGGTATTGGCGGGGGCGGTCACCACCTCGGCGCCCGCGCGGACGCCCCAAACCTGCAACTGCTCCACCGCCGCGGCGCGAAAGGTGTCACCCGCCGCCAGCATGCAGGAGAGCCCCGCCTGCCGGTAGCGCGCGGCGAGCTTGCCGATGGTGGTGGTCTTGCCCGCGCCGTTCACCCCGGTCATCAGGATGACATAGGGCTTATGGGCGCGGTCGATTTCCAGCGGCGTGGTGACGGGAGCCAGGATCTTGCCGATCTCCGCGCCCAGCGTCTCGCGGATTTCCTCGACCGTGACCTCTTTGCCGAAGCGGGTGGAGCGGAAGCTCTTGATGATGCGCGCGGCCACGGCGGGGCCGAGATCAGCGGCGATGAGCTGCTCCTCCAGCTCCTCCAGCGCCTCGTCATCCAGCTTGCGCTTGGTGAACACGGCGGCGATGTTGCCGGTGAGCTTGGCCGCGCTGCGCGACAACCCGGATTTGAGCCGGGAGAAAAAAGCGGAGACGGCCATGTTACGCGAGATCCGGTAATTCGCCGGTGAAGGCGGTTTCAGCGGGGCCGCGCATCAGCACATGCCCGTTTTCGGCCCAGGTGATCAGCAGCTCACCGCCATCCATGGCCACCACCGCCTGCCGCCCGGTGAGGCCGCGCCGGTGCGCGTTCACCAGCGCCGCGCAGGCGCCCGAGCCGCAGGCCAGCGTCAGCCCGGCCCCGCGCTCCCACACCCGCAGGCGGATGCGGCCGCGATTTTCGACATGGGCGAAGCCGATATTGGCGCGCTCGGGAAACAGCCGGTGCGTCTCCAGCTTCGGCCCGATCAACTCGATCGGCAGATGCGTGAAATCGTCGATAAAAAAGGTGGCGTGCGGGTTGCCCATCGAGCAGCCGGCCGGGTCGGTGGCCGGGCCGAGGGCCAGCGGCAGATGCAGCGTGTCCGCCGGGCCGGAGAGCGGGATGTCGCCCCATTCCAGCAGCGGCGTGCCCATATCCACCTCGACCAGCCCCGGCCCCAAGATTTCGGCGTGCAACAGGCCGGAGATGGTGCGGATGCTCACCTCGCGGGCGCCGCTCTCCTCGGCCAGCAGCGCGGCCACGCAGCGCGTGGCGTTGCCGCAGGCGCCGCTCTCGGAGCCATCGGCATTGAGGATGCGCATGAAGGCATCCGCCCCGGCGCCGTCGGGCTCGATGATGATGAGCTGGTCACAGCCCACGCCGCGGCGGCGGTCGGCGATGTGGCGGATGGCGGCGGGCGAGAGGTTCAGAGCCCCGGCGCGGGCGTCCAGCACGACGAAATCGTTCCCGGCACCCTGCATTTTGACAAAAGAAAGCGGCATGGCGCCAAATTAGCGCGCCATGCCCGCACCGGCAAACCGGCCTTAATACATCGAGGAGGTGACTGAGCGGAGCTGCCGCTCCTCCAGCGCCCGGCCCGTGCCCAGCGCCACGCATTGCAGCGGGTTCTCGGCCACCATCACCGGCAGGCCGGTGGCCACGCGCAGCACTTCGTCCAGCCGGTGCAGCAGCGCGCCGCCGCCCGAGAGCATGATGCCCTTGTCCACGATGTCAGCGGCCAGTTCAGGCGGGCAGTTTTCCAGCGCCACCTTGATCGCCTCGACGATCTGCCCGACCGGCTCGGCCAGGCTCTCGGCGATCTGCCGCTGGCTCACCACCACCTCGCGCGGCACGCCGTTGATCAGGTCGCGGCCCTTCACATGGCGGGTCGGGCCGTCATCGGCGCTGTCCATCCAGGCGGCGCCGATATCCATCTTGATGCGCTCGGCCGAGCTTTCGCCGATGAGCAGGTTGAAGGCGCGGCGGATGTAGGAAATGATCGCCTCGTCCATCTTGTCGCCGCCGACGCGCACTGAGCGGGCATAGACGATGCCGCCCAGCGAGATCACCGCCACCTCGGTGGTACCGCCGCCAATATCCACAATCATCGAGCCGGACGGCTCGGTAACGGGCAGGTTGGCGCCGATCGCGGCGGCCATCGGCTCCTCGATCAGCAGCACCTGGCGGGCGCCGGCGCTCTCGGCGCTCTCCTGAATGGCGCGGCGCTCGACGGCGGTGGAGCCCGAGGGCACGCAGATGATAATCAGCGGCGAGGCGATGCGGCTGCCCTTATGCACCTTGCGGATGAAATGCTTGATCATCTCCTCCGCCACCTCGAAATCGGCGATCACGCCGTCGCGCAGCGGGCGGATGGCCTGGATATTGCCCGGGGTGCGGCCGAGCATGAGCTTGGCGTCCTCGCCCACGGCGAGCACCTGCTTGCGGCCCTTCACCTCCTGGATCGCCACCACCGAGGGTTCGGCCAGCACGATACCGCGGCCCTTCACGTAGACCAGCGTGTTCGCCGTACCGAGATCGATCGCCATGTCGGCTGACATCAAGCCGAGAAGTTTGGAAAACATCAAAAACCCTTCCTGGGCGAAACAGCCCCTGCGCTCGCGCGCGTTCACCACGATATCCGCAAAACCGCCGCGCAAGGCGGTTTCGAGGCTGGCTTTATCGCCCGGGACAAGCCCCGGCAAGCCCGAAAAGCGGCCCGGCGGCG
>NZ_JAJDJU010000052.1 GCF_020567705.1 Acidocella sp. KAb 2-4
CGGCGTTGTGGAACGCGGCGGAAGCGGCGGAGAAGCGGAAAGACGCGAAGGTGGCGCGGGAGTACGAGGTGGCGCTACCGGCGGAACTCTCCGCCAAGGGTCGCGCCGACCTCGCCCGCGCCTTCGCGTCAGAGATCGTTGAGCGGTACGGGGTGGCGGCGGATGTTGCCATCCATGCCCCTGGCAAGGATGGCGACAGCCGGAACCACCACGCGCACATCCTGACCACCACCCGGACGGTGGGAGCGGATGGGCTAGGGGTGAAGACCCGCCAGCTTGACCAATCTACCACCGCCTCGATCGAGGTTGAGCAGCTTCGGGATGTGTGGGGCGGGCTGACCAATCGGGCGTTGGAGCGCGAAGGCGTGGGGGAGCGCGTTGACCATCGCAGCCTCGCAGCACAGCGCGAGGCTGCGATGGAGCGGTCCCAAGACCAGGCGCAGCCTGAACCGGAGCGCCAGGCCGCCGAGCGCCAGGCCGCCGAGCGCCAGGCGCAGGACCTCGACCGCGAACCCACGGTTCACCTCGGCCCGGCAGCGGCAGCGATTGAGCGCCGGGGAGAGGGCAGCGAGCGCGGCGACCAAATGCGAGCCGTGCAGGGCCGGAACGAGGAACGGCGGGGGCTGTGGCAGCAAGTGCGCGAGTGGGGCGGGCAGGCGCTCGATAAGGCCCGCGATTTAGGAACTCAGCTTCGGGAGCGCCTGTCTGGGGCTGACCTCACGCTGTTGAGGAACGCCAATTTGAGGGCTTCTCTGGCGCGTGCTGACGTGTCTGGGCTTCGGGAGGTGAACAAAACTCTTGAGGCGGCGCGGGCGCCCAAACAGATCAAGCCGGGGCTGGATTTGCCGGGCAAGGTGCTTAATCCCCTCAAGGCTCTCACCAAGGGCCAGGAAAAACAGCAGGGCCAAGCTGCGCCAGGGCCTAAAATCTCACGGGATGACGGCCAGGAGCGAAGCCGGAGCGAGGAGCGAAGCCAACAGCACCGCAGCTCGCCGGCAAAGAGCAGGGATTTTGGCTGGGAGCGTTAGGCGATGCCTAGAAACACCGCCAAAGTGCGCGTCACAGACAGCATGGTTTCGTCATCGAGGCGGCCAAAGGCTGGCCCTAGCCGGTCTCTTTTGACCGACATTGCCTTGTCCACCATGACTTGAGACGGCTTGTGCAGGCCGTTCGTCGGTGTTGGTTGGACGGTCAACCGGATGAGGGGGGCGTCAACGAGCGTGCCGGATACGAGCAGCACAGTCACCGTGCCGGTATGCTCGAATTGATCGGCCTGGACCACGAGGGCCGGGCGTGGCTTTCCAAAGTCGCCGGGCATGGCGACGGTCACAAGCTCGCCGCGCCTCATGCGTCAAAGTCGCCGAGATCATTCAGGGCGGAATCAAGGAATGCAGCCAGTTCATGGTCTGAGGCATCCGCCGCAGCGACAGCCAAGGACTGGCGGCGGCACTCTTCGGCAAAGCCTGGGCGGCGAGTGTCTGGCACCCAAATTTGAACGGGCCGCAAGCCCGCCTTGCGGAGCGCGTCACGGCGCTTTTGCACACGGACAGAGGTTGGGGTCATGGTCTATCTCCTTTCTGTTACATGTAACAGAGTGAGAGAGCTTAATCCATAAAAATTGTTACCCCTCAGCCTCCCGTCAATTTGGCCCATAGTGACCGGCTGCGGGGTGGTTCCGGGGCTTTGTCCTTTGGTGCGGCGAGAAGTGTCATGGCTTGGCGTAGGTCAGCTATTCTGGCGTCCTTCTCTGCCAGCAAAGCCCTCTGAGCCTCAAGCAGGGCTTTCAGATGGGCTATTTCGATGGCTTCTGAGGGTGTTCGAGAGGTGTTCGAGGGGTGTTCGCTCTCGTTCGATTTGGTGTTCGATAGAACGGTTACCTCGAACACCCTGCTAAGTTCAGCCGGGTCGATAGACCAGTTCCCTAGATCATCTTTTTTGGCTGAAATCCGCCCATTTTTAATGGCCTTTAGGATGGTTGATTTGCTCTTACCGGTGGCGTTCGCCGCCTGTCCAAGGGTGTACACCATCGAACACCTTACCGTTCACTTTGGTGTTCGGGCATTTGCCGGGCGGGGAGGTCCGGTTCAAGGCCGTCAATGAAGGGCTGAGAAGGAGGGTCTTCGCCGAGGCCGGTGGGTAGCTGGCGCTCTCCAGGATAAAGCACGGGAACAGTACGAAGCGGCGCATCGTCCATGGTGATAAGGTCTTGATCAGCGTGATCCGCCACAACAGTAGCGTGGAAAAGGCTCAGCCTTAGCTCATCACGCTTTTGTGCCCAAGCCACCCTAGAGTTGATGACGTAGGCGTTGACCGTGCCAGGCCCAAGCTTGACTGACTGAATCCATCGTTCAGCCGTTAAATCGGCAATCGCAGTCTTTACGGTTCTATCAGAAATTTCCAGCATTTTTGCCAGGGCCTTCTGGCTGACAACAACGGCGTTTCGGTCCCCCATATACTCAATGAGCTTGAACAAAACGCGGGCGGCGGTGGGTTTGCGCGACATAAGGCCGCCGATGGCTTCGATAGCCATTCGGGGCACTTGCACGAAGGAATCTCGGTTGGTTTTAGCCGGTCGTCCGATTTCCCCACCCGGGGAAGCTGGTTTCTGTTTCATGGCGTCAATTTTCCAATATTTGGAAACATATTATGGCGCTCAGACGCCATAAACAAGAAGCTGTTTTCCAAGAATTGGGGGGGGGTGGGGAAATCAGCTACTTCCCAGGGTGGGGAAATCAGCTACTTCCCCACCCCCCCAAATAACACGTTGTATTGTAATGATTTTTTATTTTTTTCTATCTATGATCTTAGGGGTGCCCAGCGGCAGGGGGCGAAGCCCCCGAGAGCGACCTTCCCTGTGATGAAATCACCTGCTTGATGTTGGGCCGGTGGGTATGTGGTCGAAGGGCGGGAAGGGGTGGGTAAGCCTGTGGGCGGCCCCGGTAGGGAGCGGAGCGACCGGAAGGGCCGTCCAAGGGCGGCAACGCCGCCCGGCAGGCTTATCCACCCCCGAGCGAAGCGAGCCGCCCGGTGCGCGTAGCGCATCGTCCACATATCCACGGGCCGCGCGAAGCGCCGAAATCAAGGAAGGGGGTTCGGGGGAAACCAAGTGCCACGGTGCTCACTCCAGGCAAGGGCGGCCCGTAGGGCCGGGAGCGGAGCCACCCGGAGCCACGCGCAGCCCGTAGGGCGAGCATGGCGAGGATGGCGAGCACCCACCCCTTGCCTGGAGTGAGCACCGTGCCGTCCTGAAGGTGTCGGGACGAGGGGCGTCACGCTCCGCTTTCGCCCCTCGCCCTCCGGGCAGGGTCGAACAAGGGGCAATCGTTTCGGAAAGGAGGCGGCTTGTTTGTCCCCGGCAAGGCTGTAGACACCCGCTATGGTGAAATCTCCCTTCGCGTTCATCGCCTTTAGCCAGGATACCGGGGAAATGCTGGGCCATGGCCGGAACGCAGCAGAGGCATTGGCGATGGCTGATCTTGCTGCCCCAGACGATGCCCTGATCGTATTTCAGGCCGGTCCCCACGGGGATTGGTTTTGGGTGGCCAAAGTGCCCCTGCATCAAGCCAGAATGGCTTTTGAGGCCATCGAGGACGCGGGGTAGCTAGTACCCCTCTGGAATGACCAAGGGGGCGTTGGTGGCGGTCACTGACCAGCCTGACCAGTTGGCGAAGGGGTTGGTGCCGTTGCTGGAGCTTTGATCCTGAGCTGCCTGGACGCACAGACGACCGCCACAGTCGGCTAGCTTCATCCGGCCGCCCTTGGCGTCCAGGGAGGCTACTGTAGCCCTTTCCTGGGCTATCTGAGCCGTCAGGGCGGCTTCCTGGGCCTTGAGGCCGTCAGCCTGCCTCTGCTGCCACCAGAGCGAAGCGTAGGAGCCTCCAGCCACCAGCGCCACAGCGAGGACCAACACCAGGGCCGCCCGGACATTGAGCCACTGGCCCGCGCTTTTGGCTTCTGCGATGGCGGCGGCCAGGGCGTCGCTGGTTTTGGTCAGGGTGTCTTCGAGGGCTGGCAGGTGGGCCGCTGTGGTGCGGAGATCGTTGGCGGCATCGTTAATCCGGCGCTCAAGTTTCCGTTCAATGCTTTGGCTGGCCCGTTCGCCCGCTGCCTCGATGCTGGTGGCCAAGGCGGCGGGGTCCGCCGCCTTGATGGCCTTGGCTAGTTCGGCGAGGTGGGCCGGGGTGGCGGCCTTGGCGTCGATCAGTTTGGCGGTGGCCGTGATTAGCTTGACCACCTGGGCGCTGTCCTGCCGTAGAGCCGTGATGTTCTGCACCAGTTCGGTGACGGGATCGGTGCTCTCACTCATGGGCCGCGGTTTCCGGCGCTCTCGGCTGGGGTTGTTCCGGGGGTACAGGGGCAGCCCACCCAGAGAATGCTTTGCGATCCTGTTCGCGGGTTATCCGTCCCATGAGAGCAGAGACTACGCGGGCGAATTTTTCATCTTTTGCGGCGGCGTCAAGGAGTAGTCCGCCGAGGACGATCTTTCGTTTTGTGTCGGCTTTCCGTTCGGCTTGATTGGCCCGCGCATCGAGAGCGGCGAGCCGAGCTTTTGCTTGCTCGACCTGTTTCAATGCCTCTTCTCTTTTTTTGGCGTAATCCATGGCCCTCACCTGCTGATGTACTTGTGACGATAGAGCAATTCGCAGCTAGATGGTAGACAGTAAAGCCCTATCGAAGTATGAGATAAGGGCGCACTTTAGCATTGTACCAATGCGTGCGGCCCTTCGGGCAAGAAAGAGGTTCCATGGCGATCTATCATCTATCTGTTAAGGCCGTGAGCCGATCCACTGGCCGAAGCGCGCCAGCGGCGGCGGCGTACCGGACGGCCGAGCGGATCGTGAACGAGCGCGATGGCGTGACGCACGACTACAGCCGCCGCACCGGCGTCGAGCAGTCGTTCATTGTCGCGCCGCCCGGTGCTGAATGGGCACATGACCGTT
>NZ_JAJDJU010000053.1 GCF_020567705.1 Acidocella sp. KAb 2-4
CTGATACGCGTCTGCCGCTGCGGCATCTGCGCCTCAGACTTGCATATGACGAGCGGTGGACCAATGGACGTACCGGCGGGAACGGTACTCGGCCATGAATATGCCGGAGAAGTGGTCGAAGCCGGGCAGGATGGCTGGCTTCGTGCCGGAGATCGTGTGACGGCACTCCCCCTGTCCGCCTGTGGTCATTGTCCGGCTTGCCTCGCGGGCCAGCCGCTGCATTGTCCCGCGTTCCGCCCGATGGCTGGCGGCTTCGGCCAATATACCCTCGTTGACCAGCGCTTCGCGATGCGCCTGCCGGACTCCCTCTCCTTTGCCGATGGCGCGCTGGTGGAGCCGCTCGCCGCGGCGCTGCGCGGCATTCGTAAGCTGGAGCCGCTGGCGGGGGCGCGGGTAGCGGTAATCGGGGCGGGCGCAATCGGCGCCAGCGCCATATTCTGGCTCCGCCGGCTGGGCGCTGGCCGGCTCGCCTCCATCACCCGCTCCCGGCGCGCCGAGGCGCTGGTGGCAGAGATGGGGGCGGACGCGCTGCTCACCACGGGCGACGACTTGCCCAGCCGCCTTGCCGCCGTGCTCGGCGGCCCGCCAGATATCGTGGTCGAAGGCGCCGGTGCACCGGGGCTGCTTCAACAAGCCCTCGACCTGATACGCCCCGGCGGCAGCATCCTCTCGCTCGGCGGTTGCACCACGCCGGACCCGATCCTGCCCGCTTTGGCCATGTGGAAAGAGGCGCGCTTCCTCTTCAGCGTCGCTTACGGCACGTCCGAATTTCAGCAGGCACTGGCAACGCTGGAAGCCGGTGCCACCGCGCCGCGTGGAATGATCGGCGAGACTATCAGCCTCTCCGAACTTCCCTCACGCTTCGAGGCGCTGCGGCACGGCTCTCATGCCGCCAAGATTATGGTAGACCCGCAACGGTAAGCCCTCGGCTCCGCTCACGCTGAGAGGAGCCGATCGAATAATTCGTGCCAATGCTGAATGAGCGACTCTTGGTACGTGCCCAAGCGCGCGATGGCCTGTTGCGGATCCGCAGCCTGCGCACCACGCTGCACCAGCGGCATGTTGTTCATGTCCTGATCGAAGATCATGCCCAAAAACCCAAAAGCCGGAACTTTTTCAAAAATGCTCTCCCCGATGCCGACCTCCACCGCCGGAGACGAGGGCGGGCGAGGCTCACCCTCCGTGCAAGGCATCAGCAGGCGCACTTCAAAATAGCATAGCCCCGGATCCGTGGAATGCGGCGTGAACTGATAGACGAAGGGCACGGCTTCAGAAAACCATATGCAGAAATGCGGGAACATGAAGTAGAGCACGCTGTCCAGCATCACGGCGTCCGGCGCGTGGTTGGGGCGGCCATAGGTTTGCTCGTAAACCTTACGGTGCCAAGCCCCGATCTGGGCTCGAATATCCTTCGCGGAATCAAGCTCCGGGAGGTCCGCCTCCGGGTAGTGCCAACTCTTCATAACCTGAGCGAAAACATGCGCGGCCTGCAGTGGCGTGGCTTCGGGCCCAGCATGCATGCTGGGCACCGCCGAGGGCACGGCTTCCCTGCCAATTGCGCCATTCCGGGTCGGCCAGATATCATATTGCGACTGGCTGTCGCCGTTGAACGGCACGCCTTCCGGATGCGTCGCATACAAATGGTACGCTTCCTGGAAAGCCTCCTGCGTAATCTTCCAATTCGCCTGCACCAGCTTGCGGTAACGCGCCTTGGTATAACGCGTCTCCGGCGCGAATTGCCGCAGATGCTCAGGCATCACGCCCAAGGCCTCCTCCAGCGGGCCGCTCTCGGGATCGGCGTTAATGAAGACGAACCCGCCCCAGCGGTCGAGCTTCACCTCAGGCAAGCCACCATTGACGCGCGTAACTTCCGGAAAATCCCAATGGCTGGGGATGCGCTTCAGCTTACCATCCACATTCCATTCCCAGGCATGATAGGGGCAGCGTATTGTCGCTCCCGATTCCGGCTTGGCGCACAGCATTGTGCCACGATGCGGGCAGGCATTGTAAAAAGCCTTGAACTCATCCTCGGCAGTTCTGACGATGAAGAACGAGAGCGGGCCGACATGGAATGGCACGCGGTCGCCAATCTGGGGGATATCCTCCTCCCGGCAAGCATACAGCCATTGCTTGCGCCAGATTTTCTCCACCTCATCACTGAACACCGCAGGATCATAATAACGTTTAAGATCAACGCTCTTGTGAGAGGGCTCATACGTACCCTTGGCGGTCATGGCCTGATTTTGTCCGCCGGCATCACGCTCCCACAACACCCCGATAACAGGGCGTTCCGCGCTTCCATAGCCACGCTGCGGTTGTTTGTTCACCATTCCCGACATTTAACAACTCCCATGTCTTTGCCGTCAGGCTTAAATTTTTGCATCCGAACTTCCTGCATGCAAAAAACCGACACAAGCAAAAACATTATAAGCAACGCTGGCATGAATTAAAAATTCACCGCAACGCAGCGTCGCACCTCATCAAACCGCATCACTTCAAAATAGCTTCCAGCGCCTGCTCAACGACAGCCACTTCCGCGCCCTGCATCGCCCCCAGGAGCATCAGTCCAGGGCCATTGGCGAAATCCCGCTTATACCTCGCTTCAGCATATGGCGCGAATACCCAGTTACAAACACCCGCCGTGACCGCGAGCGATAATTGCCACGCCAAACCGTCGATCGAGATCGACGGCCGCAGCCGCTTCTGCGCACGCAGTTCCGTCAGCCATTTGCTGATGAGCGCTACCCCCGCTTTATAAAACGCATCGCTCAACGGCCGCCCGGGTGTCGCCGAAAGCTGCGCCGCCGTCTTGGTGAATTCCGGGTAAGCCAGCGCTGAGTCCCAGAATGTCTGCATTGCCCACAGAACCTTGTTGCCGCCCTCACCCTGCACGGAAGCTGCCGCACCTAGCCACTGGACCCACTCAATCGACGCCTGATTCATCACTTCGGCACGGTCGCCAACGATATTATAAATCGTCGGCACGGAAATCTCGCAAAGCTCGGCAATATCGCGGAAGCACACGCCTTCGAACCCCGCATCAACCAGCCGCCGCCGCGCAGCCGCCAGGATGCTGGAGCGCCGCTCCTGGTGATTAAACCAGCGCTTACCGCAGGAAGGTGCCGCAACATGCACATAGCGGTGCAAATTAGCCGGCTCGTAAGGGTTGGGCGCAGCAAACGCTCCCCCAGGCAACGGCTTGTCAAACAACGATTCGTTCATCGACATGGACATCTCGACAAATTCCTTCCACCCGGTACGTCCCTGCCTTATGCTCACCACGGCATCCCGTGGCGGTTGGGCTCTCACCGAAAAACGCCCCTGCATTCCGGCAACCCGAAACGGCAGCGACACCCCCTTATAATATGACATGGCCGGCAGCGGCGTCGAGTCAGATGTGCCACACTTCGCAGGACCGCAAGGATTATTTTATTTCACGCTCACAGGCGTAAACCCTTCGCCCCCGCGCGTCTTTTGAGCACACCCGACAGGCTTCATAAATCCTTGTCCAAGATGGCGCAGCCAACAAAGAGGGTCAACAATGAAAGCAGACGTCACACCACAAGACCGCCGCACCACATGGACCCCGCCTCCGCGGCCGGACTGGGTGGCGAAGATCAACCAGGAAGGGACACGCCTTGACATCAAGGGGATCGTGCCGCTCACCCCGGACTCCCTGATCAAGACCGCAATTGCCAATACCGGACTTTCAGATTTTGGCGGCGAGGATTGGCGCGAGCCGTTCGAGGTCTTCTGCAAAGGGCTCGACGCCGATGCCGAACTGACCCTGATGGGCCGTATCATGACACGGTCTGATCTGCTCATGCTGCTGGAGGGTCGCCTGCAAGTAGAACATGCCTACAAACTGCACCCTGAAATTGATGACCAAGAAATCACCGCACCGATCCTCATCGTGGGCCAGGGCCGCACTGGCACGTCCGCCATGCTCAACCTGCTGTCGGAGGATCCCGGTAATGCCGTGGAGCGCACCTGGCAGGCCCTTTTTCCTGGCCTGCCACCTGAAGGCGAAAACGACGAGCCACGCATCAGGACCGCGGATGAACGCATGCGCATGTGGAGCCGCGTAACGCCGGAAATGGACTCAATCCATGAATTCTCGGCCAACATCCCGACGGAATGCATTCATATACAGTGCCTGAGCTTCCAATCACCAGCGTGGCAGGCGATCTTTGGTCAAACGCCGGCACTTTTCCACTACATGGCCGGGCGCGGCATGGTGAATTCGGTCGCCTACGAAAAGCGCGTGCTCAAGCTGCTACAATGGCGCTATGGCGAGAGCCGGTGGATACTGAAGTCGCCGGATGCGCTAAACTACCTTCCGGATGTTTTGAAGGTCTACCCCGATCTGCGGCTCATCTGGATGCATCGAGACCCCGTAAAGTCCTTCTCATCGGCTGTCAGCCTGGTCGGAACACTCACCTGGGCGCGCAGCGACATGACTCTCTCGCCTGGTTCTTTTGATACTGTTACAGATCTCGACATTTGTTCAGCAATGATAACACGGCCGATCGACTGGATCGAGCAAGGATTGCTCCCGAAACAACGTCTGTGCAACATCCAATATCTTGACTTCATCACAGACCCGATGCGAGAAGTTGAGCGTATTTATGAATTTTTTGATCTGGAGCTCAGCGTCAGCGGACGCAACGGTATGGAGACATATCTCGCCAATAATCCGCGCTCCAGCCGTCCCGCGCATAAGTACAACACCGGCAATGACAGCATCGTGTCCAAAGAACGGCTAGCATTTCGGCGGTATCAGGAATACTTTAAGGTGCCGAACGAGGTTTAGTGCATAAAAATTGGCGGCCCTCGACAAGGCCGCCATTACATTTCGCTTTTAGTCCATCCGTCAGATATCTATTTTCACCAGCTCAGTTACTTTCC
>NZ_JAJDJU010000054.1 GCF_020567705.1 Acidocella sp. KAb 2-4
GATCTGTTCACCTGCCACGGGCTCACGGTTTTGTGAAATTTTTTGGACAGGGCGATTCAGGGCTGATTCAAAAGGTCCGTTTTGCGTACTTTTGTCGTATGAATCACTCTCGCCGCCTCGAAGTTGGCCTGAAATTAGGTGAAATAAGCCGACCATTCTGTCCATGTTCGGCTGAGCCGCGCACAATTCTACTAAAAATTGCAGTAAAACCTAAAAATTAATGTATAAAAAACATTTTATTGTGCCAATTTATATAAAATTGTACGATATTTATACAAATAACATTCAGTAATATTTTCTAAATCCGGCGGCTTCGCCACTGACGAAGAATTTATAATTGCAAATCCGGATTCTTTCTTGCGCCTGCTGCGCTGCGTAAGCTAAACCGGCTGTAATTGGTTGCACATTGAGGATTGAAGAATGTCTGGAGCGACTTTAACGATCGGCGGCGCGTTCAACGCGCATACGGGCATTGTCTCTGTTCCCTCGAGCATTCCGGGCAATGCCTCAACATCGAGTTCGCTGAATAACCTGCTGCAGAACTACCTCACCGCGCTTTCCAACAGCATCACCGGCGGCACGTATTCCTTCGAGAACAACGACATTGCCGCGGGCAGCGATTTTGTTGCGTCCGTCAGCGGCGCGGCCGGGTCGTTCGAAGAGTTCACCAACACCGATTCGACTGGTGGCGTCACCAGCACCTCCGTCTCCGGCGCCTACACCGTGAGCGCGGGCGTCACCGATCTGATCGTGCAGGCGCCGGGCGCGGAGACCATCACCGGTAACAGCTCCGTCGGCTTCGCGCTGTTCGGCGCGGGCAGCAATGTTACTTATGATACGCGCGGCAACTCCAACGCCTCGATCGTCGCCGCGGGCGGCAACGACGCCATCAACGTCGTGGGCATGAACAACAGCGACACCGTGCTGAGCGCGGGGAATGACACGCTGACCTTCAACGGCGGCGTCAGCGGCGGCGGGCCGAACGCCGGCAATGAATATGCCAACGCCGTTGGCAACGCCACCACCAGCGTCTTTCTGGGCGGCTCCGATGCCGCGACCATCACGGCCTCGGATAACTCGCTGGTCAATATTCAGTTCCTGCCGAATGCGGGCGGCAATCTCGACTTCATCAATACGTCGTCTCAGGCGGGCACCGTTTATTCGGCCTTCTACAGCAATGGCGGCAAATCCTTCGCGCCGAACTCGGTCACGGTGAATGCCGGCGCTGGCGGCGGCATTTATGTCGGCGGGCGCGCGGGCAATAACTCCCTGGTTGGTGGGGCTGGCGCCGTTACCATGATCGGCGGCGGCACGGGCGATACGCTTATTGGCGCCTCCAGCGCGGGCAATGTTTTGTTCACGGGTACCGGCTTCGAGACGCTCATCGCCAGCGCTGGATCTGCCAACAATCTGTTCGGTATCGGCCTCTATTACTACGGCGTTGGCCAAACGACCGCTTCGGGCAGTGTTTCCACCGACGGGTCTGGCACGCAAACTTTCGTCATTGGCAACACGGCCAATGAAACCCTGACCGGCTCTACCGTCTCCGGGGCGACAAATGTGTATGATATCGTGGGCAGCCAGAGCGGTGGTGAGACCACCGGCGGCAGCACGATGACCATCACGAATTTTGGCCCCAACAGCCAAATTCACCTCACCGATGCCACTCTCACGAAGCCTGGCGATGCCACGATCCTCAATGTGAGCACGTATAATGGCCTTGGCGGCGGCACCGAAATCTTCCTGAGCGATGGCACCAATATCGTGTTGCAGGGCGTCAGCACCGCCAACGTGTCCGTTACCGGCGGTGTCGGCGGCAGCATGATTGGGATTACCTACAACTAACTCAGTCAACCGGTATCAAAAAACCCGCCCTGCTGATGCAAGGCGGGTTTTTTGTCGTCTATTCGGCGGGGCTGAAATTCATCGCCACGCCATTGATGCAGTAGCGCAGGAAGGTCGGGGGCGGGCCGTCCTCGAACACATGGCCCAGATGTCCGCCGCATCGCGCGCAATGCACCTCCATGCGGACCATGCCGTGGCTGCGGTCGATCGTGGTGGCAAGCGCGCCTTCCTCGGGGTCGTTAAAGCTCGGCCAGCCCGTGCCGCTTTCAAATTTCCGGCCGGAGGCAAACAGCTTATTGCCGCAGCCCGCGCAGCTGAAGGTGCCGTGTCGCTTCTCGTAATTGAGCGCGCAACTGCCGGGGCGCTCGGTGGCATGCCCGCGCAGCACCGCATATTGCTCCGGCGTCAGCCGCGCGCGCCACTCGGCGTCGGTCAGGGTGAAGGGGAAGTCTGGGCCGGCTTGCGGCTGCATGGGGCTCTCCTTGGCGAATCGGGCGCGGCATGGGTACCGCGAACCTTACATATAGAGCCCGCGGGCGCGGGCTCAATCGCTGCGGGAGAGATCTGGCCGGGACGGGCGCCCGCTCCGGCGCGGTGGGGTCAGGCGTTGGCGTCGGTCTTGCGGGCGGCGGACTGGCCGCCGAGCGCGCGCCAGCGCTCCAGGGTCGCCTCCCGGGCCGGCTTGCCATCGGTGAGCGACGCGGCGATCAGCCGGTCGATCACGGCATGGCGAAGTTCGGCTTCGATCTTCAGCATATTGGCAGGCATCGTCAGGCTCCGTGAATCTCTAAGACATGGACCATCTGTCCATACCCGGCACATTCTCCGGCAACCAAGGCATGAATAAGGCGGCGCCTTGAAAGGATTATGACAAAGCAAATTCCGCCGGGGCCACATTAATTTTGTCGATTCCGCCGCCGCCCCCCTGGCAAAGCGGCCGGTGTTTGTTATACGCGCAGAAGACCTCAAACTCCGGAATTCGCATGGCGCGGCGGGCAAAGTTTCCAATCGTCTCCCTGGCTGGCGGGCTGTTCGCGCTGGCCAGTTGCACCGCCCCCGCGCCCCAGCTTGGCGATGCGGGGCCTGCCATTCCCGCCAGCACCCAGGCGCTCATGGGCTCCACCCCGCAGGTGCTGAGCACCGATTTCGGCGCCCCGGCGCTGCGCCGGGTCGATGGCACGGCCCAAGTCTGGCTCTATCACTCCGCCGTGTGCGGGCTGGATGTGTTCCTCTACCCCGACGCCAACGGCGTGCCCCGCGTCGCCGCTGCCGTGCCCGATAATGGCGACCCGATCCGCTGCATGCAGAGCCTCGCGCATCCTGGTTTGACCGCCGCGGCTCTGGAGCCTCCCGCCGCGTCCTGATAGCTTCGGCGGCAAACCGCCCGAGGATCGCATGACATCTCTGAAAATCGCCGTGCAGATGGACCCGCTGCACAGCATCGACATCACCGGGGACTCCACCTTCGCCCTGATGCTGGAGGCCCAGGCCCGCGGCCATAAGCTCTGGCATTACGAGGTGCCGCATATGTGGCTCGACGGCGCCCGGCTGCTGGCGCGGGTGAAGCCGGTGACGGTGCGGGACATCCCCGGCGCGCATCACGAATTTGGCCCCGAGACGATCACCGACCTGGCCGACATGGACGTGGTGCTGATGCGCCAGGACCCGCCCTTTGACATGGCCTACATCACCGCCACCCATATGCTGGAGCATATCCACCCGAAGACGCTGGTGGTGAACAACCCGGTTTCCGTGCGCAACGCGCCCGAGAAATTGCTGGTGATGCATTTCCCGCAGCTGATGCCGCCCACCCTGATCTCGTGGGACCGCGAGGCGATCCGTGAGTTTCGGGCGCTGCACAAGGACATCATCGTCAAGCCGCTCTTCGGTAATGGCGGCATCGGCGTGTTCCGCATCAAGCCGGATGACGAGAATCTCGGCTCGCTGCTCGACATGTTCTTCGCCGCCTCGCGCGAGCCGCTAATGGTGCAGCGCTACGAGGCCGCCGTGCGCAAGGGCGATAAGCGCATCATCCTGATCGATGGCGAGCCGCTGGGGGCGATCAACCGCGTTCCGGCCGAGGGCGATTCGCGCTCCAACATGCATGCTGGCGGCAAGGCGGAGCCGACGCGGCTCACCGCGCGCGAACTTGAAATCTGCACCGCGATCGGGCCGACACTGAGGGAGCAGGGGCTGCTGTTCACCGGCATCGACGTGATCGGCGACTACCTCACCGAGATCAACGTCACCTCGCCCACCGGACTGCAGCAGATCGCGCGGTTCGACAATCTGAATCTCGCCGCCACCATTTGGGACAAGATCGAGGCCAAGCGCGTGGCGGCATGAAAAAGGGGGCCGCGGCCCCCTTTCACCTGATCCGGGGCTCAGGCCTCGGAGAGCGGGGCCAGCGTCTCGTTCAGCATCTCGATGCGGCCGGTGATCTGGCCGCCATCCTCCACCTGCAGGCGGCGGCAGCGCGCGGTGCCAACCACGCGCCCGGTGGCGCGCACGATCAGCGTGTGCCGGGCGACCAGCGTGCCGTCGATGGTGCCGGCCACCTCGGCCTGATCCACCTCGACCTCACCCTTGAAAATGCCGCCCTGGGCGATCGAGAGCTCATTCAGCCCGTTGATCATGTTGGCTTCCACCGTGCCTTCTACGACCAGGCGCTCGGCGTCCTGCACCGTGCCCTGCACGCTGATGCCGCGGCCCACCACCAGGGTGCGGCGCTCGGCGGTGTCGCGGGCCGGGGTGCTCATCGGCATCGCCGGGCGCCG
>NZ_JAJDJU010000055.1 GCF_020567705.1 Acidocella sp. KAb 2-4
GATCTTGCTGGCCCCTCGCTCCCCCAGCAGCACCTGATTGGCGTGCCGGGCGGCGGCCTCCTGCTCCAGGCCCAGGTAAAACCGCCGGGTCGTCTCCGGGTTGCGATGCCCGAGCAGTAGCGAGACGATCTCGTAAGCCCCCGGATGCGCCTTGAGATAGCGGACCGCGGCAAAATGCCGGACGAGGTGCATATTGAATTCCACACCGAGCTCGGCCTCAACCCGTTTGGAGAATTCAGCCGCAAATTCGGCGGCATTGCGCGGGCCATCGCTGATGCCGGGGAACAGATACGGGTTGCCCGGCGCCGCCAGCCGGGGGCGGTATTGCCGCAGGTAGGTCTCGATGCGTTGGGCCGAGTCCTCTTCAATCGGCCAGCTCAGCGCCTGGCTGTTTTTGACATCGCGGCCCGGGATAAAAATATCCGTGATCAGCTTGCCGCCGGCTGGTCGCCGCAAATGCGTGTCAAGCCTAAGTTTGAGGGCATTGTCGCGCCGGGCGGGCATGAACAGGAGAATTTCCAGAGCCGTCGCGAACATGGCGGCCAAGGCCTGCTGCTTAGGGTCGAGCTCCGGATCGGCCGCCTTCCCGCCCATCCAGAAGCTCGGCAAATGCAGCAGCTGCGTGCATACGGGCTCCGCCAGCAGCGCCCCCAGCCGCACGCGGTTTTTCTCGCTCATGCCCTGCTGCTGCGCGGGGCGCACGAAGCTGAGCATCGCCTTGAGCTCGTCAATCTCCTCGGCCGGCAACTGGGCGACATATTCCGCGATCTGGCGCAGCGTTTCACCGAGGCCGATCAGGTTTGAGCTGCGCAGATCATCCTCGCGCACCTCATCCAGTTGCGCCTCCAGCTTGTGCCGCAGCCGCTCGCGATGGAAGTGCAGAATCGTGGCCGGGTGATCGAGCGGCGTGACCAAAACGCTGAGCGAGGTCAGCTGGTCCAGCGGGGTGCCGGACTGCACCAGCGCGGTCGCGGCCATCTTGATCTGGTCGCGGCGGGTTGTCACGGTGCGCGGCTTGAGGGCGCGCGGCACGGAGCGCGGGCTGCGATGCCGACCCGCCGGCGGCTGGCCGTCCGCGCGCTCGCCCCCGGCCGCCTTGGCGCGGGCGAGCATCGCCGCGAACGGATTGCCGCTCTTGAAGACCGCGCCCGGCCCGTCGGCCAAGCGGGTCAAATAGCGCTCGGCGTCATCCTGGAAGCTGCGCGGGAATTTGTCCCAGGGGATCCCGTAGTGATCCCGCATGCCGGTGCGCGTCAGCTCGGTCTGGGGCCAGCCCGGCACGGCGTCGCGCGCAAACGCCCAGTTGCCTGCGGTGCGCCGGCCCAGGCCGCCCGCGTCCTTATGCAGAATCTCCGTGCGGCACCACGCCTCAAAGTCGTCGAGATGCGCGGGGGCCACGGCTTCGGGCTCAATGGCGCGCAGGGTCAGGTAGCGCAGGAACAAGATCAGCCCCCGCTGGCGCTCACTGGTCGGCAAGGCGGCATATAGCTTTTGCCATTCCGGACGCAGCCGGTTGCGGCCATAGCCGGCATCCGCATGGTGCCCGACCCGGATCAGGATGTAGCGCAACCCGGAGACGGCATTGCGGTGCGCGTCCTGGCTCAGCCCAAAAAAGCGCGGCTGATGCGCCCACAGACAAGCATTCAGCGCGGCGCAGCTCCACGCCTCCAGCCCGCGTAATTTATCCGGGCAGGCGGCTTGGATCTTCTCGCCGTGCCGGATCGCCGTGACCAGCGCCGCCCGCCGGGCCGGGGTTTGATCGGTCCAGCCCGAGACAACCTCAATCAGCCGCGCCGCGCTCAGCGGGCGGGGCTGCGGCTCGGGATCATGCCGAACACGGTTGGCCTGGCCGCGCGGCCGCCGCTTTTGCTTGGGCCCCCCACCAACATCCTGAGCCAGATCAACCGGGGCTACGCTCGCGCCAATGGGTGCCGCCGCGGGGGCGGCAATCACGGTGGCGGGCGTTTCCACCTGTGTCGGCGCAGCCTCGGGTTCAGCGCCCCTCTCCGGCGCCAAGCGCGGGGGCGCTGGCACAATCGCGGGCACAGAGGCCTCGATAGCCTCAGAACCCTCACCGTGACCCCGGCGCGGGGGCGTCAAATCCGTCTTCGTCATTGCGTCTTCCTCCAAACGGCGCGCCGCGGCAAACAGCGGCAAATCATTCAAAGAGGGCACATTCGACTTATCAGATTGAGCGGAATAGCCTTGCATTTGTCTCTCTATTGCATTGAAATAGAACGTTTATTCTGCGGCTTCTGAACCCGCCTCCGGCGCTGGATTTTTTGTATCAACGGCGTTCAAATCAGCTTTGCTGGCCCCCGCCGCAGCGGGCGCATCGGAGGCGGCCGCAGCGGGCGCATCGCCCAGCGCCAGGCGCTCGATCTCGGCCAGGGGGATCAGCCGCGCCCGCCCGATCCGGATCGCGCGCAAATGGCCAGACGCAACCCAGAGACGAACAGTCCGCGGCGAACGGCCAAAGATCCGGCCTGCCTCGGCATAGGTCAGGAATTTTTTGACAGGCCCCAACGCATTGGCGGCCGCTTCGATCTGGTCAAACGCCGCAGCGCCCCCAGAACCGCGTCTTTCGTCACTCCAATCTGCATCCGTCATCTAATGCCGGCTCCGTCATGTGGAGCCACGACACTGGCGAAGACTGGTCGCCAACACGAAAAACGATAAGATCATCGCAACAAAGAGCGCTTGCGCAGCGCCAATGATGTATACGCTCGGCCTGATGTGCGGCCGCTTTGTCAGTACCACGCCCGCTGCGGCGATTGCCCGGCTGGTGAACGCGGCGAACCCGGCGCCGAATGTGGCGCCGAGCTGGAACATCGCGCCCAGTCAGCAGGGTGCAGGCGGTTCCTATAAGAGCCGGATCACGGAGCCCTCACCCCGGAATGCACCGGGGCACGCGGCTTCCAGGCGCTCACCCGGCTCCGGTTTCCCCGGCGGGCAGTGGCCATCAGCTGAACCAAAAGGGCAGGCGCGCCGCCTTATGCGCGAGACGCTACCGGATTCTCACCCGCCACGGCGGCTTCGGCTGCTGACGCGGACCGCTCCGATCCCCCTGAGGCGGCTGTCCGCCAATGGGATAGTCGACAAGAAGAAAGCCTGCGAAGTGGGCTGCGGCACGAGGGCGCTCCCCTCACTACCACCGGGAGGTGGCGGACCGCAGAGGCGGCGGATTGGCCCCCCGAGAAAAGGGCATGTCGATGAAAGGTAGCGTGAACAGACAGCTCCAAGGGTCCGCACGCCTCCCAGTCCGGCAGGCAGGAACGCGGAGGGGGAGGTGTGGCCGAAGCCAGTGAAACAGGTATGACTCTATTCACCAACCAACAGGGCGTCCTGGTCCATCGCGATGATGAATGATTGGGCGACCATGACCAAAGCGCTGGCAACGGGTTGATAATCGTTGAAATCAAACGCTCATTCCTGTATATCCAGATCGGATATTCAATGGGAACAGTTCATGCTGGCTCGCACCTCTCTCTTCCTCTCCAACCGCTCGCAAGCCGTACGGCTGCCAAAAGCCGTGGCGTTTGGCGAGGGTGTGCGCGAGGTGGTGATTGTCCCCGAAGGCAGGCGGCGGATCATAGCGCCAGCTGATGCCGCCTGGGACGATTTCTTTGACGCGCCGGGAGTTGACTTGGGGGCGCGCGTGCAACCGCCGATGCAGAAGCGCGAGCGTTTCTGATGCTGCGATATCTGTTGGACACCAATCTATGTATCCGGGTACTGCGCGACCGACCTAAAGGATTGCGAGCGCGGTTCAATGCCTATGCCGAGGCGCTATGTCTCTCTGACGTTGTGCTCTACGAGTTGTTCTATGGTGCTGAGCGCTCTGCTGATCCGCCGCGAATTCGTCGTGAGGTGGAGCACTTCGCGGCTCGTTTGGCGGTGCTGCCGTTTGATAGCGACGCCGCAGCTCATACGGCCGAAATCCGTGCTGACCTGGAAACGCGAGGCTGCGTTATCGGGCCGTACGACCTAATGATCGCTGGACACGCCCGTAGCCGGGGCCTGGTGGTAGTTACTGGCAATCTCGATGAATTCCAGCGTGTGCAGGGGCTACGCTGCGAGGATTGGTTGTCGGCGTGAATAAGCCAGCATATTTTGCCTTCTGGGGCAAAACACAGGATGTGGATGGTCGATTGACATGGCATCCCGCCCTTGTTGGGCCTTATTTTTCAAGCGTTACGCGCTGTGGCTGTGTGTGTTCCGGCTTGGCTGTGCCGCCGTCAGGCGACCC
>NZ_JAJDJU010000056.1 GCF_020567705.1 Acidocella sp. KAb 2-4
GGCAACCACAACCACCACGAGCGCCCCTGGCGCAGTACCAGCCACGGCAGGTAGCAGCCGACGATCTCGGCGATCGCGGTCAGCACGAACAGCGCGACGACGCGCGCGAGTCGCAGCAGTTCGGTCGTCGCGGCGTGCTCCATCGGAGTCAGGCGCGACCTGGCGTCATGCGGGCCCGGCCGACGTGACCTCGACCGTGACATGGGAGAGAACGCCGAAGCGCTCGAACAGGCGCTGGTAGTACGAAGCGTCATGGGCGGCGTCGCGGCTGCGGACCGCGACGATGGCCCCCAGATGTCCGGGCCCGAGGCGCCACAGGTGCAGGTCGCGGACCTGGTCGCCCTGCGCCGCCACCAGCGCCGAGATATCGCGGCTGAGCGGGCGGTCCGGGTTCATGTCGAGCAGGATGGCGCCCGTGTCGCGCACCAGGCCGAAGGACCAGTTGGCGATGACCAGCGCGCCGACGATGCCCATCACGGGGTCCATGAAGTTCAGCCCGAAATACTTGCCGGCCGCCAGTCCGAGGATGGCCAGGATCGACACCGCGGCGTCGGCCGCCACGTGCACGAAGGCCGCGCGCATGTTGTGGTCCCGGTGGTGGTCCCCATGGACATGGTCCGACTCCTCCTCGTAGTGCAGCGTGGTGACGAAGGCTCCGGCGCCCGCGCCGGCTTCGACGCGAAGCTCGAAGGCGTGCGGCTCGGGAATTTCGTCCACCGACTCCCAGCAGTCGCCGGCATCGCGCAACGCGAATCGCTGCTGTGCGCCGTCCTCGCGCAGAGTGGTCAGCACGAGGTCGCCGGGGCCGAGGGTCGGCGTGGCGGCATCCTGGAAGCGGCGCACCTGGAAACGCGGCGGCACGCCATCCTCGAAGATGCTCAACTGCAGGCGCCCGAAGGGCGTGTCGACCGCGCGGGTCTCCTCTGCATGCTCGTGCGCGGCGCCGCCATGGCCGTGGGGATGCCCGTGGCCGTGCGCATGGTGGTGCGCATGGCCGCCGCCGCTGAGCAGCCAGGCGCTGATCACGTTGACCCCGAGTCCGAAGAAGGCGATGGCGATGGCCTGGTCGAAGTCGATGCGCACGGGGTGCAGCAGACGGTCGACGGCCTCGTAGCCGATCAGCAGCGCGATCATCGCCAGGATGATGGCGCTCGAGAATCCCGCCAGGTCGCCGACCTTGCCGGTGCCGAAGCTGAAGCGGGCATCGCGGGCGTGCCTGCGGGCGTAGGTGTAGGCCAGCGCGGCGATCAGCATCGCCGCGGCGTGGGTGCTCATGTGCATGCCGTCGGCGATCAGCGCCAGGGAGCCGAAATGCACCCCGCCCGCGATCTCCACCACCATGACGACCGAGCACAGCACGATCACCGACCAGGTCTTGCGTGCGTTGCGGTCGTGGCCCTCGCCGAGGAACACGTGGTCGTGCTCGGGCACGGAAACGGCGCGGTCGTGCCTTTCGCTCATCGGAAGTAGCCCCTGAAAACGTCCACCAACTGCTCCGCCGCCTCCGCCGCGGATGCATCCTTGTCCTTGAGCGGCTCGACCAGGTGGCTCTGGATATGCTCCTCGACGACCTCGCCCAGCAGGCCGTTGAGGGCCCCGCGGCAGGCCGCGATGACATGCATCACCTGCTCGCAGCCGGCCTCGGCCTCGAGCGCGCGCTCGATGGCGTCGACCTGCCCGCGGATGCGGCGCACCCGGTTCAGCAGCTTGGTCTTGCGGCGGATGGTGTGGCTCATGTTCCGCAGTATAGGCTACCCCCCTATGCCGTCTTGGCTGAAGTACCTCGGGGCGGGAGGGCAACCGCCGCTTGCGCCGGATGCGCCCGGAGATCTTCGGGGGGACAGAGCGCCGCATCGCCGCACTCGGCGGCGCTGTGCGCCACGCCCCCGGGCAGCGCTGCCTGGAGTGTCCTGTCCCGCCAACAACTGGCATTTCGTTCGCGTGCCTGCGGGAGCGATCGGCGGCCGCAGCCTCGACGAGGTGGCGCGCAAATTCTCTCCCGGTGCGTTCATCGCCGGAGCGGTCAAGCGGGCTCGAACACTAGCCTGGATATTTCGCGAGGAAGTAGGTCGGCCGCTTGATCCGGTCGTGCGTTTCAGAGGTATCGAGACTCGAAACGTGACGAACCAAGGAGGAAGCGGCCGATGCCAAAGTGTACCGAGGGCGTGGTGGATTTCGGGCGAGTCGGGCGCCGCGTGGTGCAGGCCGCGTTTGATGGCGGTGACATCGTCAGTGACGGCGGGGTGATGCTGCTGCGTCGGATCGACGAGCGCATCGGCCTGACGCGCGCGGCAGCGGGAGTGTTCGCTGATGGCCGTCGCGCCGCCAGTGTTCGCCACAGCATGCGCAGCCTGCTGGCGCAGCGCATCTACGGCCTGTGCTGCGGCTGGGAGGATGTGACGGACCACAACACCTTGCGGCACGACCTGGCGCTGCAGACGGCGGTGGGCCGTGCCGAGGAGCTGGCCTCGGCCCCCACGTTCAGTCGCCTGGAGCGCTCGGCCACGCCAGCGCACGCCGCGGCGCTGCATGGGGTGTTGCTGGAGACGTTCATCGCCGGGCGTGGCGAGGCCCCGCGCGAGCTGGTGCTCGACATCGACGCCACCCACGTGCCGTTGTACGGACAGCAGGAAGGGGCGCACTTCCACTTCCACTACGACAGCTACTGCTACTTGCCGCTGTACGTGTTCTGCGGCCAGGACATGCTGGCGTGCGTGCTGCGTCCGAGCTGGCGCGACCCGGCCAGTGCTCAGTGCGCTGATCAAGCCGCTGGCGCGCCGGCTGCGCCAGGCCTGGCCGGGCGTGCGCCTGGTCGTACGCGCCGACTCCGGGTTCTGCCGCCCGCGTGCGCTCAGGCGCTTCGACGCCTGGGGCATCGATTCCATCATCGGGCTGGCGAAGAACCCCACGCTGCAATGGCAGGTCGCCCTCGCCGAACAAGCCCTGGCCGAGCCGTACCAGGACTGTGGCACCAAGCAGCGGCTCATCGGCGAATTCCCCTACGCGGCGCGAAGCTGGGAGCGCGAGCGGCGCGTGATCGCCCGGCTCGAACATGGCCCCCAGGGACCCAATCCCCGCTTCATCGTCACCAGCCTGCCGGGCGATTGCACCGAGCTCTACGAACGCCTGTACTGCACGCGCGGCGAGGCCGAGAACCGCATCAAGGAAGCCCAGCTCGATCTGTTCGGCCGTCGCGCCAGCGCCCATCGCTTCGCCGCCAATCAGCTGCGCCTGCTGCTGGCGGCCTTCGCCTACACGCTCATCATTCACTTGCGCCGGCGCGCGTTGCAGGGCACCGAACTCGCGCGTGCCTGCGCGGCCACCATCCGCATCAAGCTGCTCAAGATCGGCGCGGCCGTCGTGCGCAACACCCGCCGCGTGCGCCTGCTACTGGCCTCCAGCCATCCCCTCAAGCACGTGTTCCTCAGCGCCGCCCACGCCCTGGCCCCTTGAGCGACAACGAGTGCTGTCCCCGGCACGTTGACCAACAACGGGGGCAAGGGGGCATTGCGCCCTGCGTTCGCCAATACCCACGCCTCGAGCCTTCAGACCCTCCTCCGCGATGCCAGTCGCGTCGCGCTCGATGCCAAGCCCGACGTCGATGACGCCTCGCGAAATATCCAGGCTAGACCCAGCCCGCCCGGCGCAATCGGCGGTAGACGAAGGCGCAACCGAACACCGTGGCGGCGACCGCCAGCGGGTACCCAGCCTTCCATTTCAACTCCGGCATCCATGCGAAATTCATGCCGTACAGACTGAAGATCACGGTGG
>NZ_JAJDJU010000057.1 GCF_020567705.1 Acidocella sp. KAb 2-4
CTGTCTTTGGCCACGATCCGGCGCTCCATCCGCACCGGCGCCCTGCCTGTTCATCGCTTCGGTCGGACGGTTCGCATCAGCCAAGCCGACTTCGACGCCTATGTTTCCCGCTCGCGCCGGTGACGCCGCGATGACCTCTTCCCCGACCAAATCCGCCCAACCCCCCGGCGTCCTTGAGGCGCCGTTGTTGTTTCCCGAACTTGCGGTCCAGCGCCGCTCTCCGAGGACCTTGGGTGAACGTGGCACCCGTTATCCTTACGGTTGCCACAGCCACGGTTGCCCAGATGCACACTCCAGCACTGTCCAGCATCTGGACGATCTCGGAGGCGCTGTGATGACCACCGCAGACCTTTTCAGCACAGACACCAGCACCGCGACGAATACGGACACGACGGCGCTGAAAGCGACCGTGAACATGGCCGCGCAGACGCCCGCGCCCGCGCCGGTCGCCACGGCAGCGGCCGGGAATAACGAGGCGCCGAATACCGCGTCGGATCCCGACGCCGCCATCCCGGCGAAGCGCCAACTGCGGAAGAACGTCATCTCGCGGCAAGCGCCGGACATCGTGGTGTGCAACATGCCACCGGCAACCTTTACCGAGGCGCTGGAGCTGCTGGCGGCCAGCGGCACGGTCGATCCCGAGCGCATGCAATCCTTTCGGCGCGACGTTAAGCGCGCGCAAGGTTGCCTGCCGGCCAACAAGGATGGCAGCCCCGCGGCGCCCCTGCCGTGCGACCCGGTGCTGCTGCGCCCGATCCTGCAAAAAATCCGCCCCGCGCAGCACAAGATCAGCGCGAAGCGCTTCTATAACATCACGAACGAACTCGCCGCGATCCAGCGCAAGACCGGCTGGCTGCCGCCCAAAGCCGGGGTGGAGCAGCTGCAAACCACTGCGTGGCAAACCGGCCTCAACCTGATCGCCGATGAGCCGGCGGCCGCGATGTTCCGCGCTTTCGCCGCGTATTGCGAAGCGCGCGCATTGGCACCGGATGCGGTGACGGCCGACGAGCTGACGGCTTACCAGGAACATATTGCCCAGAACTCGGCGCGCCGTAATCCCAAAAATACAGTCGATGCTCTACGCTACGCCTGGAACAAATTGTGCCGCCTGCACCCGGAATGGAGCGGCAAGCTGTTCCCTCAAAAGCGGGATCCCGACCAGATCCGCGACGACGCGCATAATATCCCGGCCAGTTATTTTGCCGACATGGATGCCTACCTCGCCAAGCTGCGGGATCCCGGCCTGTTCAATCGCCGCATCCCGCGCAAGGTCGCCCCCGCCACTATTCGCACGCGGACCGGCATTCTGGAGTTGGTGCCGCATGTGCTGGTCTTGGAGGGCTGGAAACCGGAGACGCTCACCTCGTTGCAGGCGATCATCACCCCGGCCGCCGTCGAGGCCATTCTCACGGCTTATCATCGTCGTAACTGCCAGGATCAGGGCTGGACCTATGGCGCGGAGACTACCGCGAGCGCGCTGAAGATGCTGGCCAAACACTGGGGCGAGCTTGCGCCACAGGACCTCGCGGAAGTCTGCCGCCTCTGCGATGCCGTCAAATGCCCGCCCAGTGCGTTTCCGCGGCGCGCGCAGGAGCGCCTGCGCCAATTCGACGACCGCGCGGTCGAGCGGCGGTTCTGGGATCTGCCGCGCAAGCTGTGGCACGACGTCCTGCCCAAGCACGAACGCGCCGGGCGATTGATCAAAGCCGCCCGCATTGCGCGCGCGGCGCTGATCCTGGCCATTGGGTTCGACAAGCCGCTACGCCTGACCAATCACCGTTGCCTCGATCTCGCCCATGATTTTACGCGCGACCGCAAGGGCAGGATCACGGGGATTCGCATCGAGGGCGAGCGAACCACGAAGAACGCTCCCGTGATTGAAGGCGCACTGAGCCCGCGCACCCAAAATATGCTGGTGAAATTCCTCGATGTGTACCGCCCAAGGCTGCTGAAAGCCCCGAGCACGGCGTTGTTCCCGGGCGAGAAGCACGACTATCTGAGCGAAGACCGGTTCCGCGGAATCATCAAAGATATTGTGCTTGAACATATCGGCATCGATGTGAACCCGCACCTGCTGCGGTCACTGATCGGCACGGTGATTCTCGATGAAGATCCGCGCGCCGTCGCCCTGGCGCAGCGCATGCTCGACCACCGCACGCCCACGACCACGTTGCGCAGCTACGCCATGCAGCGTGGCCGGGCCGTTGCCAATGACTACGCCAATATTCTCAACAAACGCATCCGGAGGCTGTCAAAATGAGCAAAGAACAAGACGATCTCTTCGCCACCACCGCGACAGCGCTGATCCCGGCTACATCGTCGAAGACGCGCGTGGCTTTGCCATATGACGAGTGGCCGCCCCAGGATCGCGCGGTCTGGGAGCGCGCGCTGACGGCGTCGGGCTTGTTCGATAAGGCGGCGCCTTTGGCGGGCTTGAAGCCCCCGACGATCGATGGTCGCCGCAAGGCCTATGCGGCATTTTTGCAGTATCTCGCGATCACCGAGCCTGCGGCCCTCGAACGGCCGCTTGCCGAACGGGTGACCCCACCACGTATGTTTGCGTATATCGAAGCGATGCGACGCCGGCTGCGCGCCAGCTCCCTAAAAGAGGAGATCAACCGCCTGATCTCGCTGCTGAATGCGCTGGCGCCCTCCCCCGCCGGAAAGAAAAGCTGGGCGTGGATCCGGCAGTTGCCGAACGCGCCGACGCCCGCGGAGGTTCAAACCTCTAAAAGGCCGATCACGCCGCCCGACCCGGCGGTCGCGATCACCGCTGCCTTGCGGCTATTTGACGAGGCCGATGCCAAACCCACCTCGCGGCGTCATTCCACCGATGCCCGGGATGGCCTGCTGGTCGCCATGGCCGGTCTGTTCGCTCTGCGCCGCAAGAATTTGCAGGAGATCGAACGTGGCGAGCATTTGCTGATGGATGGCTCAACGATCCGCCTCACCTTCCGCGATACGGTCAAGAACCAGCAGCCCCTGCTGTTCGACGTCCCCGATTGGCTCAGGTCCCGGCTCGAGCGGTATCTCACCGTGCACCGCCCGCGCCTGCTCAACGGTGATCGAGATCATGGGCATCTCTGGGTCAGCCTGCGCAAACGCCCTTTGTCCGCGGTGATGATCGGCCAGATTTTTCAGAAATTCGGGCGTGATTTTCTCGACACTGAGTTGAACATTCACGCCTTCCGGCACGCCATGGCGAACACCATCGTGCTGCGAGATCCGGGCGATATCGATCTCGCCGCGGCGGCGCTTGGTCACCGTACCGTCAAAATGGTCACCGAGGTTTATACGCAATCGGCTGGCGAAGCGATGGGCCGTCTCTGGCATCAGCGGCTGCGCGAACGCACGCGCCGCCTGGGTTTGGAGGATTAATTTCATGGCGCGGCAACCTGCTTTCATGTCACAATCTGGCCGTGTCCTTGACGAGGCGCAGCCGTGATTCATGCCCACCCCATGCGCGCGGTCATCTACGCGCGTTACTCCAGCGACCAGCAGCGTGCGGCGTCGATTGCAGATCAGATCGAGGTGTGCCGACGCTATATTGAGCGGCAAGGCTGGGTGCTGACCGGCAGCTAC
>NZ_JAJDJU010000058.1 GCF_020567705.1 Acidocella sp. KAb 2-4
AGTGCGGTGATGCTGCATTTGGCGCGCAAGGCGTTTTATCCGAGCCCGCCGCCATTTCCGCTGCTGCATGTGGACACGACGTGGAAGTTCAAGGCGATGTACGAGCTGCGCGACCGCATGGCGCGCGAGAGCGGGATGGAGCTGATTGTCTACCATAACCCCGAGGCGATGGCGAAGGGGATCAACCCGTTTGACCACGGCCCGCTGCATACGGATATGTGGAAGACGGAAGGGCTGAAGCAGGCTTTGGACAAATACGGCTTTGACGCCGCGTTTGGCGGCGCGCGCCGTGATGAGGAGAAATCCCGCGCCAAGGAGCGCATCTTCTCGTTCCGCTCGGCCAATCACCGCTGGGACCCGAAGAACCAGCGTCCGGAGCTGTGGAATCTGTACAACGCGCGCAAGGCCAAGGGCGAGAGCATCCGCGTGTTTCCGATTTCGAATTGGACGGAGCTGGATATCTGGCAATACATCCATTTGGAGAATATCCCGATCGTGCCGCTATATTTCGCGGCGATGCGGCCGACCGTGGAGCGCGACGGGCTGACGATCATGGTGGATGACGAGCGCTTCCCGCTGAAGCCCGGTGAGGTGCCGGAGATGAAGTCCATCCGCTTCCGCACGCTGGGCTGCTACCCGCTCACCGGCGCGGTGGAGAGCGAGGCGAAGACGCTGCCCGAGGTGATCCAGGAGATGCTGCTGACCACGACATCGGAGCGCCAAGGCCGGGTGATCGACAAGGATGCTGGCGGCGCCAGCATGGAGAAGAAGAAGCAGGAGGGGTATTTCTGATGTCCGAGGTTCAGGAAAGCTCCTACAAGACCGAGGCGCTGATCGCGGAAGACATCAACGCCTATCTGGAGAAGCATCAGCACAAGAGCATGCTGCGCTTCATCACCTGCGGCTCGGTGGATGACGGCAAATCGACGCTGATCGGACGGCTGCTGTATGATTCGAAGATGATCTTCGAGGATCAGTTGGCGGCGCTGGAATCCGATTCCAAACGCCATGGCACGCAGGGAGAGCAGATAGATTTCGCGTTGCTGGTCGATGGCCTCGCCGCCGAGCGTGAGCAGGGCATCACCATCGACGTGGCCTACCGGTTTTTCGCCACGGAGAAGCGCAAATTCATCGTCGCGGACACGCCCGGCCATGAGCAATATACACGTAACATGGTCACGGGCGCGTCCACGGCGGATCTCGCCGTGATCCTGATTGACGCGCGCAAAGGCGTGCTGACGCAGACGCGGCGGCATTCCTATCTCGCGCATCTCATCGGCATTCGCCAGATCGTGCTGGCGGTGAATAAGATGGATCTGATCGGCTACGATCAGGCGAAGTATGAGGCGATTGTCGAGGAGTATCGCAAATTCGCCGACAGCATCGGCATCAAGGGTTTCACGCCGATGCCGATCTCCGGCTTCAAGGGCGATAACATCACCACGAAGTCCGAGAATACGCCATGGTATCAGGGCCCGACCCTGATGGCCTATCTGGAGAGCGTGGAGCTGGATGTGACCGCGGATCAGGCGAAGCCGTTCCGGCTGCCGGTGCAGTGGGTGAACCGGCCGAATCTGGATTTCCGTGGGTTTTCCGGGCAGGTTGCCTCGGGCGTGGTGCGCCCTGGCGATGCCATCCGGGTGCTGCCCTCGGGCAAGACCTCGACGGTGACGCGCATTGTCACGCTGGATGGCGATCTGGAGCAGGCCGTGGCCGGGCAATCGGTGACGCTGTGCTTTGCCGATGAGATCGACTGCTCGCGCGGCGATGTGATCACCCTGGCCGATGCGCCGGTGCAGGTGGCGGACCAGTTTGAGGCGACGATCGTGTGGATGGCCGATGAGGCGCTGACACCGGGTCGCGCCTATTGGCTGAAGCTGGCGACACAGACGGTTTCGGTGAGTGTGCATGCACCGAAATATCAGGTGAACGTGAACACCATGGAGCACATGGCGGCGAAGACGCTGGAGCTGAACGCCATCGGTGTCGCCAATATTGCCACCGACCGGCCGATCCCGTTCGAGGCTTATGAGCGCAACCGCACGCTGGGCGGGTTCATCCTGATCGACAAGATGAGCAACGCCACCGTGGCGGCGGGAATGATCCATTTCGCGCTGCGGCGTTCGCAGAATGTGCATTGGCAGGCGCTGGATATTTCCCGCGATGTGCATGCGAGTTTGAAGAACCAGAAGCCGGCGGTGCTGTGGTTCACCGGCTTCTCGGGCGCGGGCAAGAGCACGATCGCCAACCTTGTTGAGAAGAAGCTGGTGCGGATGAACCGGCATACCTTCCTGCTCGATGGCGATAATGTGCGCCATGGGCTGAACAAGGATCTCGGCTTCACCCAGGCGGACCGGATCGAGAATATCCGGCGCGTGGGCGAGGTGGCGAAGCTGATGACGGATGCCGGGCTGATCGTGCTCACCGCGTTCATTTCGCCGTTCCGCTCGGAGCGTGAGATGGTGCGCAAGATGATGCAGCCGGGCGAGTTCGTGGAGATCTTTATCGACACCAAGCTGGAGGAGGCGGAGAAACGCGACGTGAAGGGGCTGTATAAGAAGGCGCGCTCCGGCGAGTTGAAGAACTTCACCGGCATCGACTCTCCGTATGAGCCGCCGGAGAACCCGGAGATCCACATCGACACCGCGAAGCTGACGCCGGAGCAGGCGGCGGATCTGATCATTGAAAGGCTGATCCCGTGACCGATCTGGAATTGGCGAAACAGATCGCCGCGACGGCGGGCCGGCTGCTGCTGGAGTTGCAGCAATCGGGCTTGTTCTCGGAGAAGGCGCTGGGCAAGGCGGGGGACCGCGTGGCGAATGCCTTCATCATGGAGGCGCTGGCCCGGCAGCGCCCCGAAGATGCCGTGCTCTCCGAGGAGGAGAAAGACAACGAGGGGCGGCTCCGTGCGGGGCGGGTATGGATTGTCGACCCGCTGGATGGCACGCGCGAATATGGCGAGCGGCGGACGGATTGGGCGGTGCATGTGGCGCTGTCCATCGACGGCGCGCCGGCACTGGGGGCGGTGGCGCTGCCAGGGCTGGGGCTGACGTTAACCTCCGAGCCGCAGGTCCTGCCCGAGGTGGCGCCGAAGCTGCGCATGCTGGTCAGCCGCACCCGGCCGGCCAAGGAGGCGGTGGCGGTGGCGGAGGCTTTGGGCGCCGAACTGGTGCCGATGGGCTCGGCTGGGGCCAAGGCGATGGCGGTGCTGCGCGGCGAGGCGGATATCTACCTGCACACCGGCGGGCAATATGAGTGGGATAACTGCGCCCCCGCCGCGGTGGCCCTCGCCGCAGGGCTGCACGCCTCCCGCGCCGATGGCAGCCCGCTCATCTACAACAACGAAAACCCGTATCTGCCAGATCTGCTCATCTGCCAAAAAGAATTGGCGCCAAAAGTGCTGCAGGCGGTGG
>NZ_JAJDJU010000059.1 GCF_020567705.1 Acidocella sp. KAb 2-4
CCGGGGTGCGTGAAGCGGTCGGGTCCTAGAGTGGCCTGCCTCGATGAGGAGGCAGCCACTGTGCCCGGCAAACGCATCACGGACCATCAAGTGACCAAGTACAAGACGTTGCGCGTCAATTACAGCCAGGAGGCGGCCGCGGCCAAGGCGGGCATCAGCGTGGCCAGCGCCCGACGCATCGAGAACAGGGCGACGTTGCCGTCGCAGCGGCCGCCGAGGAACTGGCGTACGCGCCAGGATCCGCTGGCCGAGGTGTGGAGCAGCGAGGTTGTCCCGCTGCTCGAGGCCAAGCCAGGGCTGATGGCGGTGACCGTGCTGGAGGAACTCCAGCGCCGCCACCCCGAGCAGTTCGACGAGTCCGTGCTGCGGACCCTGCAGCGGCGTCTGCGGCAGTGGCGCGCCGAGCACGGCGAGGAGCGCGAACTGTTCTTCGCCCAGGAGCATCCGCCGGGACGGCTCGGGCTGTCGGACTTCACGGTGGCGGACGAACTCGGCGTGGTGGTCGCCGGCGCCGCCTTCCCGCACCGGCTGTACCAGTTCGCCTTCGCGCACAGCGGCTGGCGGCACGTCAGCGTGGTGATCGGCGGCGAGAGCTTCCAGGCGCTGAGCAGTGGCCTGCAGGCGGCGCTGTGGATGGCCGGCGGCGTTCCCGAGGAACACCGCACCGACAGCCTCTCGGCCGCGTTCAACAACCTGGCCGAGCAAGAGGAACTGACTCGCAACTACGACGCCCTGTGCGCTCACTACGGCATGCGCGCCAGCCGCAACAATCCCGGCGTCAGCCACGAGAACGGCTCCATCGAGGCCCGCCAGGGCAGCCTCAAGCTCGCGCTCGACCAGGCGCTGCTGCTGCGCGGCTCGCGGGCGTTCGATGCGCTGCATGGCTACGAGCAGTTCGTCGCCGAGGTCGTGAGGCGGCTCAACGCCCGCTGCGCGCGCGGCTGGGAAGCGGAGCGCGCCTGCCTCAAGCCGCTGCCGGCACGGCGCACCGCCGACTTCGAGGAGGTCGATGCCAGGGTCAGCAAGTACGGGGTGTTCACCGTCAAGAGCACGATGTACAGCGCGCCATCGCGCCTGGTCGGGCACCGGCTGAAGGTCAGGCTGTTCAGCGCCCACCTCGAAGCCTGGCTGGGCGGGGTCAAGGTGTTCCAGTGCGAGCGGCTGTACAGCAACTCGACCGAGAAGCATCCGCGCCGTATCGACTGGCGGCACATGCTGCCGGCGCTCAAGCGCAAGCCCGGCGCGTTCGCTCGCTGGGTGCTGCGCGACGCCATGTTCCCGCGCAGCGAATACGCCCGGACCTGGGCGCACATCAGCGAGCGACTGCCCGAGCGGCAGGCATGCCGGTTGATGGTCGACCTGCTCGACCTGGCCGACCGCGCCAACGTCGTGGGCGAGCTCGCCGGGGTGCTGCATCACTTGGTCGAGCACGATGAGGTTCCTGACCTCGACTCGTTGGTGGAGCGCTTCGCACCGCGGCCAACGAGCATGCCCGACGTCCAGGTGCTGCTGCCGGCCACCGCCGTGTACGACGCACTGCTGGAGGTCGCATGAACGAGCCGATCGCCCTGGGTAGTGCCGACGCAGCGCGCCTGCCGCTCATGCTGACCGAACTGCGCATGCCGACCGCCAAGCGGCTGTGGGCGCCGCTGGCCGAACAATCCAACCGCGAAGGCTGGCCTGCCGAACGCTTCCTCGGCGCCCTACTGGAGCACGAGATCGCCGAACGAGAAACCCGGCGGCTGCAGCGCAACCGCGTCGACAGCCAGTTGCCCAACGCCAAGACCCTGGACCTGTTCGAGTTCGACGCCGTGCCGAGCGTCTCCAAGGCCCACGTCATGGCTCTGGCCGAGGCCGACAGCTGGATCGCGCAAGGGCACAACCTGCTGGCCTTCGGCCCGCCGGGCGTGGGCAAGACGCACCTCATCGCCGGCATCGGCCATGCCCTGATCGACCGCGGCTACAAGGTGCTGTTCATGCGCACCAGCGAGCTCGTGCAGCGGCTGCAGGCCGCGCGTCGGGACCTGCGCCTGCCGTCCGAACTTGCCAAGCTTGAACGCTACGACCTGCTCGTGCTCGACGACCTCAGCTATGCCCGCCGGGACCAGGCCGAGACCTCGGTGCTGTTCGAGCTGATCGCCGAGCGCTACGAGCGCCGCAGCATCGCGATCACGGCCAACGCGCCGTTCTCGGAGTGGGACCAGGTGTTCCCCGACAAGGCCATGACCGTGGCCGCCGTCGACCGCCTCGTGCATCACGCCACCATCTTGGAGATGAACGTGGACAGCTACCGTCGCCGCGCTGCGATGCCGGCTCGCCGGCATCGCAGCGAACCCAAGCAACCATGATC
>NZ_JAJDJU010000006.1 GCF_020567705.1 Acidocella sp. KAb 2-4
GACGAACTATTGATCTTTCGGCCTGCTCAATCGCCATATGCCACGTAATCCCGCAAATATTCGAAACTGATTTTACCTTATCAACCAGCTAAATTATCACAACAACGAAGCTTTTACGCCACTTGTGCACGTCTATAATATTGCGCGCCCCTAGCCATTAGAGACCAAACTATCGAGCAACATTCCCACCTTCCTGCAATCCTTACTCTCCATGAAGCTTAAGAAAACCTTCAGCACGACGCTTTAGCGCTGCCTTGCGCTCCTCAGGTGTAATTTTTTTCACGCCGCTGGAAAGGGTATCTCCCAACTGCGCGAACTTCACCTTGCGCGTCTGTGGGACCGGTTCTCGCGTAGCCTTATAATTGCGGAACACCACAGTCCCCTGTTCGCGACCGGTAGTATCAATCCAGTTCGCGTAACCCGGATCTCTGTGCGCGACGACTGCGGTAAAGCTGCCATTTTCATTCACCACAGCGTGTCTCATATTTATCGTCGTCTGCCGATGAATGAAATTAAGTGAGCGCGACCACACATCACCCGCTTGTAGTGACCAATATACGCCATCCGGCAATTGGTCGAGTTCGATTATAAGCGCTTCGTCCTCCGCAAGATCAAATACGGCCATAGCGTAATTCGAGGATGGACTACCAACCTGGCTTGTGACCGTGCCAGGAAGAAATTTCATATTATTGAATCCAGATACCTTCGTATACATGTTGAACAAGTTGATATTGAAGTCATTTATGAGGTAGCGTAAAAACGCTGTGCCGCGCTCAATGCGCTCAGCCATAGAATCTTCAGAAAATTCATCAGCGTCATAATAATCATCGGGGATCTCGCTGATGCGCTCAATGCGCATCTCTCCCGGATCATCATTCCAATCGCCGATAAAGCGGCGGAACAATAGGAACTGATATGGTGAGTCCGGACTTAATCCAATCCAATTTCCCTCATGTTTCTCGGCGCTAACAATGCATTCGAATGTACCATCCGGATTGATTTCGAATTGAGACAAATCGTAATTGCCGATCGCCTTTGAATCGGGATGCCCGGATAAATGGTTGAGCACCTGAACCAGGATAAGGACCAGATCGCCGTAACGGCCTGTCAGCTTATAGGTTTGACGCCCATCGAGAAAAGCCGTCAAATAATTAAGGTCCGGACCGTTCTGTCCAAGCGTATACATATCCGTCTGCCACCCGGTATTCTTAAACAGACGCGGATGCATCATGCGCGGCGCGACGGCAAAATTGTATACCATAGCCAAAGCTTCAAGCATCGTATGATACGCTTTAGCCCGGTGTTGCGGATGTTCCTTGAACCGCGGCGTTTCCTCCATCCAGCGCAACACCTCGTTCTGTGTCGCATGGAAATTCCTCCAGGCATCTTTCAGCCGCGGCGTCGATTCTTCGCTTGCAAGCGTCACTTTATTTCTCCCGTGCACCCGGCCCGGGGCTGCGCCAATAGCGCACCCCGGCTCGGGTAATGAAACTGCCAGAGGCGTCAGGGAAAGGCTAAAATGATTGTTTTATCCGCCGACGCGCTGTCTAAAAATTCTTTCAAATCCTCCCCCAGGCGCCGCCCCCTTGCATCGTACGCTGAAATACCATTAGCATGTACACCTAAATGTCAAGCTCTCTCGGAGGGTTCGTAACTGGGTGGCATATGACTGGGTACCTGTATGACGCCAAACTGGAGGAAATTGAATGCAAAAGCCTGATTTAAATGGCTTTTCCGTTGACCTTAACGACAGAGTTGCTGTGGTACTCGGAGCATCAGCCGAGGGAGGCACAGGCTGGGCCGTCGCGGAAGCACTGGCCCGCAACGGCGCCAAGGTCATCGTCGGGGCTCGCAGCATCGCCCCGCTTGAGATCCTGGCCGACCGCATTGGCGGCGTGGCCATGCGCTGCGACGCCGGGAACGAAGCCGAGGTGGCAGCTTTAGCCAAAGCCGCGGTCGAGCATTTTGGGCGTCTCGATGTCGCGGTGAACGCGGCTGGCCTTCCGGTCATGGGCGCCATCGCAGACCTGCCTCAGTCCCAGCTGGATGCCGCCGTGCGCGTCAACCTGTTCGGCAATTTCTATTTTATCCGCCATATGGCCGAGGCCATCGGAAGCAACGGCTCGATCGTCATCATCAGTTCAATGAGCGCCACGCAACCCGTGCAACCGCATGTTGCCTATGCCTGCGCCAAAGCGGGTACAGATTGCTTGGTCCGTTACGCGGCACTCGAATATGGCCGGCGCAACATCAGGGTCAATTCCATCCTACCCGGTGCGATCAAGTCGGACATGGCGCGGGAGGCTTTCGCCACGCCTGGGTTCGAGGAAGCTTTTGCCCGGGAGGTGCCGCTGGGGCGCGTCGGCTACCCCGAGGATTTCGCGAACGCGGTGCTGTTTCTGGCAGGCCCTGCCTATGTCACCGGCGCAAATCTGCAGATCAACGGCGGCGCGCACCTCACCCGTATGCCCTATGCGGACGAATTGCCCGGCGGCGAAAGAGCTTATGGCTCCGGCAAGGTTATTGGCGACCGGTAACACCAGATCACGCCCAAATTAGTTGCAACACTCAAAATCATACGAGGCTTCACGATGGTAATATCTACTAAAGCACAGCGAATTCTCGTCTGGTGGTCGCTTATTTTCGTGACCATTTTCGGATTGGCCTTGGCTTTCCTGATCCAGATGATACCCACCCCGCCAGCGGATTGGTCACCAGCTCAGGTTGCCGCCATGTATGCCAGCCGCGGACCAACGATGCGTCTTGGCTGCGCGATCGCCGCGTGGACCAGCGGGTTCATGGTTCCGCTGGCCGTCGTTATTTATGCGCAGCTTTCACGGCTTGAAAAAGGCACGCCCGTCTGGTCAACACTACAACTGGTCGGCGGCATCATGATGTCGATCTTTCTCGTGCTGCCACCAATTTTCTGGGGCGCGGCCGCGTTCCACCCCGACCGCGCGATCGACGCGACAGCGGTCATGAACGATCTCGCCAACCTTACCCTTGTCACCACCGACCAGTACTACATGTTCCAGATGGTCCCGATCGCGGTGATTGCCCTCACAACCCCCCCGCAACACGACTCCGCCTTTCCCCGCTGGGTCGGCTGGGTCACGATCTGGGCCGGGCTGATATTCGAGGTCGGGCCGTTCGGCTTCTTATTCAAGACCGGCGTGTTCGCCTGGAACGGTCTGTTCGTATTCTGGTTCCCCCTCACGTTTTTCGGTGCCTGGATCGGCGTCATGGCCTGGTCACTCCTGCGTGCCATCCGCCGGCAAGAGGCAGGCTAACTACGACAAAATCTCAACCGGCTGCCGCCCTGACGGCAGCCGGTTGAGATTTGACAGCCGCACCGAAGGCCTATGAAGAAATTTTCAGCTCGTTCTGAATTGCGTGTAGCGTCAACCAGGTCATCACCAGAAGCCAAACGAAGAACGCACTGGCCGCCCCCCAGAAAGCCAGAAGACCATTCCAGGCAAATGGCCCAGTGCGAAAACAATAAGAGAAGCCTCCGGGGATAAAAAGGATCGCCACCCAGATATTGAAAAACGCGCACCAGCGGGGAAATATGGGCATCGGCGCCTGATCCTGTAAAACAGCCGCCGCGATACCGCCAAACTGGGCGATGAAAGTCGGGAAGGCTGGAATAATGATCAACCAGCCTGCATCATTGAGCAACTGCGTCAGGTTGGGGTCACGCTCCGGCCGGAACGCCGCGATCGCGAAGATCATTGTCGGGAACATCACCGTGAGGACACCAATCGCCCCGGCGCCGAGTTGCAAATATGGCCCCAGCCGGCTGATGCCGGAAATGCGCCAGAGCTGCGCCGAAATTGCGCCAATGAGCGCGGTGTAGCCCGTGATTCCAAACAAGCTGAGAATCATCCCCACCCGGATCAGCCCTGCCTTGGCCTGATAAATCGCCGCAATATGGGCCGCGTCCAAATTCGGCGAAGGCGGCGGCACAAAGCCCGCCATCAACAAACCAGCGCCAAATGTTGCGGCACAAAAGGGGCCGCCCCACGCGCAAATCTTTTGGTCAAGCTGGCTCACCACCCATCTCCGCCGTTGAAGCTGTTATTTTGCCAGGGTGCCATATCCCAGTCCGGTACTGCCAGGAGGATTCTTAACAGGTATCGCCGAATTTCAATCGGATTACGCCATCCGCGATGGATTAGCCGGGACAAAGCCCAATCAAGCCCCAAGACGCCGGAGAATTCTTCTTGACTACCGAGCAAGAGCTCTGTAAACGCATTACAGAGCATTTGCTCGGTAATGCCATGTGGCGGCTGTGGCAACAAGAATTTGGAGGAACTCGGCGTGACGACAATGCAAGTGCCGGCGCATGTGCCGGCGGATCTGGTGCGGGATTTTAATTATTTTGACATGCGCGGAGAAACCGATCTCTACCAGCATTTCCGCAAATGGCAGGACGGGCCTGACATCTTCTACTCGCCCCATTTCGGCGGACATTGGGTGCTCACCCGCTACGACGACATTGAACACGTGCTCAACAATGCCGCAGATTTCTCCAGCCGGTACCAAACCACACCGCCCAACCCCTCGTTGGTGACGATGATCGAGCATGATGGCCAGTTGCACCGCGACTTCCGCGCTATCCTGCAACCTTTCTTTCTGCCCAAGAATATCAGCGAGCTGGAAAAAGTCGCCACCGACCTTACCGTATTGCTCATCGATGGCTTTTACGCCAAGGGTGAATGCGAGTTTACATCCGAATTCGCACTGAAAATGCCAATCATCATCGTTATGAGCCTGTGCGAGCTGCCGCAAGAGGATACCCCGTATCTGCTCGGCATCGTGGAGGACATCACCCGCTCGGGCAGCACCGAGGAACAGACCGAGGCATTCGGCAAGCTGTTCGGATATTTCGGCCAGAAGATTATCCCGGCGCGGATGGCCAATCCGGGCAAAGACATGATCAGCGCCATCATCCAAGGCAAAGTCGATGGCGGCCGCTCTCCAACACCGGAGGAAATTCTCGGCCTATGCGGCCTGCTGGCCATCGGCGGGCTCGATACGGTGGCCAGCATGCTCGGCCTCATCGCCCTCTTCCTAGCCAATAACCCAGGCCATCGCCGCCGGCTGATCGAGCAGCCGGAAATTCTAGGCCCAGCGATTGAGGAGATGATGCGCCGCCACCACATCGCCAATGTCGCGCGCGTTGCCGCGCGGGACCTTGAGTACAAGGGCGTTACCTTCAAGCAGGGCGACATCATTCTCACCGCCACCAGTTTCGCTGGCATCGACGACCGGCATTTCCCCGATGCGATGACTGTTGATTTTGATCGTCCGGATAAAAAACACCTTGTATTCGGCCGAGGCCCGCACCAATGCATCGGCTCCTTCCTGGCCCGCACTGAAATCCGCGTCTTCCTCACGGAATGGCTGAAGCGCATCCCCGATTTCGAGGTCAAGGCCGGCGAGAAACCAATCTCCCAGCCCGGTAAGGCCAACCGTGTGGAATATCTGCCACTCACCTGGAAGGTTTCATGAGCGAGACCGTAACAATGAAGCGCTATATCTGCCTTTTTTGTGGCTTTATCTACGATGAAGCCAAGGGCATGCCCGAGCACGGCATCGCTTCCGGCACACGTTGGGAAGATGTGCCCGAAGATTGGATGTGCCCGGATTGCGGCAACGACAAAGCCGCTTTCGTCATGGAAGAACTCTAAGATCAAGCGACAAGACAGCGGGACGCCAAAGCCAAGCCATGGACATAAATATATCCGATGATCTGCTCAAGCAGCACCTCATCGATCCGGAGCTCTGCATACGCTGCGATACATGCGAGTCGGCTTGCCCATCCAACGCCATCACGCATGACATCCGCAACTATGTGGTGGATGCGGATGCCTGCAATGGCTGCCTGGAATGCATCTCCGGCTGCCCCACCGGCGCCATCGACAATTGGCGGACGGTTCACCGCGGCGCAGCCTATACCGTGGCCGAGCAGCTTGGCTGGGACCACCTCCCCCCTGCCATGGGAGTGGCCGAAAAGACCAGGCAAGGCATCCCAGCCTCAGCCGCCACGCCGATGGAGAACGCCTATACCCGCGAAGCCCCGCTGCGTGCCATCGTGGTAGAAAACCGGCGCCTGACGGCGGAGACCAGCGCGAGTGATATCCGCCACATCGTGCTGGAAGCCGCCGACGATTTCGCCTGGCTGGAGGGACAGTCGATTGGCGTCCTTCCCCCGGGTTTGGACGCCGCCGGTCACCGCCACATGATGCGGCTCTACTCCGTGGCCAGCCCCCGCGGCGGTGACAGCGGAATAAAGAACCGGCTGGCGCTGACGGTGAAGCGGGTGTTGGAAGACCATGAAGGCAAGCCGCATCGCGGCCTTTGCTCCAACCATATCTGCGACCTGCAACCGGGCGCGGTGGCCGAAATCACCGGCCCGCATGGCCGTAATTTCCTGATGCCGGATGATCCATCGACAACATTGCTGATGATCTGCACCGGCACCGGCATCGCGCCAATGCGCGCCATGCTCGCTCAGCGCCTGCAACGGCTGCACACAATAAGCGGCCGGCAAATCCTATTTTATGGCGCGCGCACGCCGGAAGAAATGCCTTACCATGCCGAGTTGCTCGCCTTGCCGCGCGGCTTCGCCGAGACTGAATTCGCCTTCTCCCGCGTCGATGGTCAGCCGAAGCGGTACGTGCAAGATGCTCTACGCGATCATACGGCATTGGTGACCAACTGCCTGTCCGACGAAAATTGCTATATCTACCTGTGCGGGTTGAAGGGCATGGAGGCGGGCGTTCTGGCGGCGTTCGAAGAGATCTGCCGAAATTCCGGCATCGACTGGCACGAGTTAGCCGGCAAGCTCAAGCATAATGGGCGTCTGCATGTGGAAACCTATTGAAGCACCCGGGCCGGTTTGCTGGCGACACCAACTGGCGTTATGGAGCCCGGCATGACCACCACGGCAAAGCAAACCACTCGCCCCCGGCGAACCCGTAATGGCCCCTCGACCGAGAGCCGGATTCTCGACGTCGCGGAGAATCTGTTCGCGGAATACGGCTTCGACGCCGTGAGCATCAATCAGCTTGCCACCGTCGCGAACGTGACGATCGGTGCGTTGTATCACCATTTTCCGAGCAAGGAGGCGCTCTACGCCGCGGTAACAAGGCGTGTCTTCACGGCCAAATCCAGTCCGCCGCTCGCGATAACCTGGCCCGGCGCCTCCCCCCGCGAGCAGCTTACCCGGCTGGTCTCCTGGTTCGTCGGCACAATGATCCTCGACAAAAATTTTGGCCAGTTGCTCAAGCGTGAGCTGCTCGACCCGCGCCCCAATACACCGGAACTGATCGGCCAAGAGCTGTTCCAGTCGCAGCGCGAACTCTGCAAGCAACTGCTCGGCGAGCTTGTGCCCGGCGCCAATCCGGATGAGGGCGTCGCCGCCATGCTGGCCCTGCTGTTCGGCTACACCAACCTAAAGGGTATGCAGGCAATACTCCCCGGCATCAAGGACAGTTTCGACCAGCCCGAAGCCATCGCCGAGCGCGTCGTCAACCTGCTCCTTCATGGCTTGCAGGCCGAAAAGACGCAGCAAAACCAAGGCTGACCGGGCAGACCGCGTCAGCCCCGCTTGGCCTTACGCCGCGGACGTTTTCACCCATGCCGGATTCGTCCGCCCCGCCGTGGCCTGCGACGCATAGACCGGGTTCGTGCAATCTTCCAGAATATCCAACCGGTTGGGATTCGGCCCCCACCCAAGCTCTGCACGCGTCCGCGGACAGCGCGTACGGCTGCAGGCAGAAAACACGATCGGGCCGGTAAACTTGTCCCAGATCTGGATCGACTCCTCAACCGTGACGCTGCGCGTGCCAATACCCAGATGCCGGGCAATCCCCTCCGCCATCATGCGGTTGTTCAACTCGCCCGAGACAGCGTGATAAAGCGCGCCGCCGACACCACGCTCAATCGCCCGGCTATACACATCGGCCAAATCTTCAACATGCACATTCGAATATAGATTGAGTCCGCGCCCGACGTAACAGACAGCCCCCGTCGCCTGGGCGGAGTGATACATGTCAGCGATGTAACGGGCGCCACCATTGCCCCAGATCAGTGGCGGCCGGATGCAGATGCCGCGCACACCATCGGCCGTGGATTGACGAACCATTCTCTCCACTTCCAGCCGTGGGGCGACTTGCCGACGCGGCGTAAAAACGTCATCCTCGGCAAAGCTGCGCTCATCCCAATCGCCGTCTGTCCGAATGGACAGCAGGCTGGTGCCGCCCGTAAAAATGAATGTCTTTCCAGTGCCACGAAGCGTCTCCAGAAGCGCGCTCACCACACGCCGCTCGCCTTCATGCATCAACTGCGCCATCCATATCACCGCGTCCTGAGCCGCGATAATGTCCGGCAACGCCGACAGATCCTCCAGATCGCCAAACACCGTCCGCGCGCCAATCTTCTCCAGCCCTGGCACGGCCGACGCATGACGGATATAGGAAGTTACGGCATGTCCATCCTCCGCGAGCCTTGCCGTCACATGCCGGCCTACATAGCCGGTGGAGCCGAATACCAGAATCTTCACGCCCTGTCCCTCCAATTTTATCGTGGTTCAGACTAGATGTGTCTGCGCCACTTGCCTCGCCCACTATGATCAAGGCTGACGGCTACGACAACGCCAAAAACGAGCCGCCATAGCACAGTCCACGCCAAAATCATGCAGGCGCCGCAATCACCTACTCACCATGACGGCGCAAATACGCGCCCCGGCGCCGGCCCAGTTCCTGCGTACGCTCATCTGGCGAAACCCGCCTCGTCTCGGCTGGCAAGTGCCGCGCCAATTCGTCGAACCGAACGCGATGAATTACGGGCTGGGCCGGACGGCTGGAACGGTAATTGCGGATCAGGATCTGGCCTTGGTCAAATCCCGCACAATCCAGCCATTGCGCCACACCAGGGTCCCGGCGTGAGAGCACAAGCCTCACCGCGCCATCGGCATCAGGCGCGACCTGGGCGGAATTCAATGTGCTCTGCCGAGTGCGGAAGTCAATCGGACGCAGCCACACGTCAAAAATCTGAATTCCCCAATAAATCCCATTGGGTGGCTCTTTTAGTTCAATAATCAAAGCCTCATCATCCGCAACCTCGTAGCATGCCAGCACATATTCCGCGGTCGGGCTGCCAACCTCGCCGGAAATCGCCGGACCGATCGGCGCGAACAGGTTAACGCCCTTGGAATTCGCATGCACACGCTGGTAGAAGGCAAGCATCCACTCCTGCACAATGTAGCGGACATAATCGGCGGCAAAATTAATCCGGCGTGCCGTATGCGCCTCGTCAAATTCATCTGCGACGTAATGATCTGGCGCAATGGGGCTGATCCGCTCGATATGCAACTCCGTCGGCACCTTGTCCCACCCCTCAATCGACGGGCGGAACAGGAGCCACTGATAACCAACATCCGGAAGCAGGGGGATCCAGTTCCCCTCGGCCTTTTCGGCACTCAGCGTCACCGTAAAGGAGCCATCCGGCGCGATCTCGAAATCGGCAAAATCATAGTTGGCGACCATGCGTGAATTCGGCGATCCCGGAAGCGCGCTGTTATGCTGCGCGAGCAGCATCTTACTGTCACGGATATTCGCCGTTATCCGGTAGGTCTGCGCACCATCGAGAAATACGGTTGCATAGTGGAAATCCGGCCCATTCCCACCCGAACAATAAACATCAGTTTGCCAAGCCGTGTTCTTGAAAATCCGCGGATGCGCCATCCGCGGCACCAGCGCGAAATTATAGGCGATGGCCTGAGCTTCCATCAGCTGATGATAGGCGCGGGCACGCTGGTTGGGCGCGCTATCGAACTGCGGCGCGGTTTCAACAGCGATGCGCATCTCCTCAAGCGTCGCCAGATACCGCTCCCATGCGCGGCTTAAAACCGTTGACTTGCTCGTGAATTTCTTAGCGGTCGCGTCACCAAACATCGCCTTCATTCCTCCATACATTGCGGTGAACCTTATGACCGACGCCACGGACGGGGAAAGATGACGACCAACGGAGTTTTTACGAGCATCACGAACAGATAAAACATTCCCCTTGGCTGTCGTCACGCCGACGGCCCTGCGCCCCCTTTGCGGCGCCTCGTCTGCCGCTGCTGGGCGGCAAACTCAGTCGGCGACACGCCGTGAAACGCCACGAATGCCCGCGTAAACGAGCTCTGCACCGGATAACCCGTGCGCCGCGCGATTTCAGCGAACGGAATATCGCCCGCTTCAAGCAGCTCGATCGCCCGCATCATACGGATCCGCGTAAGATAAGCCAGAGGCGGCATGCCAATGATGGCCGCAAACCCCGCGGCAAAGCGCGACCGGGAGACACCAACCTCGTGCGCCAAACTGGCGACGGTCCAAGGCCGGTCAGGCCGCGTGTGCAGCAAGATAACCGCCGCATTAACCCAGCGCGTACTCGGCGCCCGGATCTCCATCGGCTGATCCCGCCAAAAGCCGTGATACATCCCGCGCATGCTGTGCACGAAGCACAAACTCGCAAGCATGCTGCCAAAAGCCGACGCCCCCGGCCCGCGCAGGGCCTCCAGCCATTGCGCCGGATCTCCCGCCAACGCCCGGTCGTGAGGCGGCGCCCCGGTTTTGGTCATGAGCAATACCGCCGGGGCCGCCCGCACCGCCCGCGCCGCCGGCGACATATAGGCAAGCTCCAGCACGCAAGACATCACCACCGCCACGGCCGGTGGATTGCCAACCGGAATAGCACGCGGCTCCTCCCGCGGCGGCGTGTCGAGTACGACCTCCTCCTCCCTTCCCCGTCGGGGATGGGTCCCCAGGCTGTGCCGATCACCGTAGAAAACCAAAGCCGTCTCGCCGCTCTCCAGGCGCATGGCGGGCGCCTGCTGGCCGCCAACAGCGAGCCAGACACCACCTTCCAGCACCACATGCAGCACTGGCCGCTCGGCATCCGGGAATATGGCTGCCGCATCTCCGCCCAGCTCCACAACCGACACGCGCGCCTCGATCACCCTCAGATCACTCAACAGGGTCTCGCTCAGTTGCCCCCCGGGCCTGTCCTGCCCATCGGGGGACAAGCCCTGCCCCCATAACGCGCCGGATGATTTGAGACGGCTTCGGTCGTGCATGAGCTTGGCGTTCCGCTCACCGTTTGGCTCGAAGATCTAAATAGTTTTTCCGGCGCCGCGCAAGCGCCAGAGTTACGCCGGTTAGCGCGGCATCATCCGGCGCTCACCTTCGGCTGCTCGATCAACCCGAGCAATCTCATATCCTTCAGGTATTTGTGGATGTACCCCTCACTGAGCTGCGGCACCTCCGGCCCGGCCGGGATGGTCTTCACCATGGCCTGGAACTCAGCACTGCTGACAGACATGGGGTGGGCCGGATGCGGCGCCGCGAAGTGCCCGAGGATCGACAGCGATGATTGCTGCCGCTCACTATCCGGCAGGTTCCGCAATTTATCCTCGAACCTGCGCACCCATTCCTGGTGATCGCCGATGCGCTTCACAGTGTAACCCGCGCTCTCCACCCAATCCACCACCGTGTCGAGCGACAAGCCATCATCGTGGTGAACATTGATCAGGTTGTAGCTGAAGAAGCCGGCATAAGGTCGGGCGCCGATCTGCTGCATCGCCGCCGCGACGAAATTGGCCGGCAACCCGTCATAATGGGCACGCTGGCGCTCACCGTTCGGGCCGAGCTCATAGAAGGATTTGGGCGCGATCCCCGTTTTCACGAGACTGAACAACAGCCGCGTAAACATATCGGTGACGTTGATCTGCCCTATATAGCGGGCATGAGGCATGATCATGTCCGCGCGGAACACATTCACCGGCAGGCCAAATTTTTCATTGACCTCACGCAACATAACCTCGCCGGCCCATTTGCTCGCCCCGTAGCCAGACGCGTACATGTCGATCAACGGCATTTCCGGTGCGCTTTTGCGCACATCCATCGTCTCCGGGCCATGCGCGAGATCGGCGCTCATATGCGGCACCGCGACGGACGACACGTAGTCAAATCGCTTCAGCCGCTCCATCAGCGCCAGACGGATGAGTTCCGCCGTGCCCAGCACGTTGGGCTCAAAGAGATTCCGGTAGGAGAGGCGGTGATTCACCAGCGCGGCGGGATGCACAATGTGATCCACCTCATCGGCAAGCCGCGCGAAGTTTGCCTCATCCAGCCCTAGCTTCGGCGTGGCGAGATCACCGACCAACATTTCCAGGTGGCGGGCGGCAAGCGTCCGGAAGCGCGCGGCCAGGTCATGGTCCAAGCTGCCAATGGCTTCATCCAGCCGCGCCCGCGCCGCCTGTGCATCCGCGCCGCGAATGATGCAGATGAGCTTACCGTCCACCTTGGCAAGCTGCTCCAGCCATTCCAGACACAGGAACCGGCCAAGGAAGCCATTCGCACCTGTCAGCAGTACCGTCTTGCTGACAGTCACCGGCGGTGCCGCCGCCTTCGCCGCCGCCAGCGTCGCTGCATCGAACAGCACGTCGAGCTTGAAATCAGACGCCTTCACACGCTCCGGATCAGGATGAATCTGCTTGTACCGTTCCAGCGGCCCGGCTTTGCCGAGCGCATCGTCGATATAGGCCGCCAGGCGCGAAGCGCTGGCCGAGGGATGCAACACGGTACTGACAGGCACGGAGACGCCGAACATCTCCTCGAACAGCAGCGAGAGGCTGACCGCGCCAAATGAGTCGCCGCCAAGGTCGGAATAGCTCTGATGATTATCACCATCCAGCGCAGCGAGGCCAAGATTCGCCTTGAACGCACCGACGACGCGATCAAGCGTCGACTGGCCGTCGCCACCCTGGCGCAGCAATGCGAGTTCGTCCCGCTGCTGGCGCTCCATCTCCTGATACATGGCCTCAAGCCTGTCGGCGTAGCGCCGCTTCAAATTGGGCCGCAACGGTTTTCGCACGCTGGAGAGAAGACCGTTTTCAAGGGTGAAAGCCTCACGCTCGATCAGTACATCGCGCGGCACCTCGAAGGATTTCAGCCCGGCATCCCGCGCCGCCTCCTGGAGGTCGGCAAGTACAAGCTCCCTCAGCTCAGCATCGCTCGGTGCATGGCCGAGCCGTGCCTGCGCAAGGTCAAGCGCCGGGACAACCACGGCAAGCAGGAAAGACCGCTTGGAGCTGCCATAAACGTAGATCTGCCTAATGAACTTGCCACGGGCGAGAAACGCGGCCTCCAGCGGCCCGATGGCCACAAACTCCGCCTGGGAGAGCTTGATGACATTATTGCGGCGATCAACCCAGACCAGGTGCCCGGGCCCCCGCTCCTCCATAACATCGCCGGTTTTAAGATAACCATCCGCATCGAAGATCGCAGCACTCGCCTCCGGGCGCTTAAAATAGCCCTGGATCATAAGCGTGGTTTTCACCAGCAGCTCACCGCGCGGGAACGGCCGGTCCGTTGTGTAATAGCCGAGCTCCGGCACATCAGCAAGCTTGTAGTCGACCACCATGCGGGGGACGATTTTGTTGAGCCAGGCCAACGCGCCGCCGCCCGCTTCCGTGCAGCCATAACCTTCAATCATCGGAATATCGAAACATTCCGCCATGAACTGGCGCACCTCCGGCGCGGTTGGCGAGCTGCCTACGCCACCGGCATTAAGGCGGTCACCGAGGAAGGACTTACTCATCTCCACCCGGACCGCCGCATCGGCAATTTCGGGAGCCTCCCCGCCCGCAACGCGGCGCTGAACCTCGGATTGATAGTGCTGGTAAACCAGCTCACACACACGCGGTATGAAGCTGATGAAGGTAGGCCGCGCAATGCGGATATCCTCAAAAAGCGATGACATGTCGCTCTTCAGCGTGAAATAAACAGTACCGCCCTGCGCAAGGCCGGAATGCACCATATTCCGGCCCATGAAATGGTTCATCGGCGCGTAGCCGATGGCCACGGTTGGCACGTAAACAGGCATCCAGCTCCAGAACTGGATACTGATCGCATCGTGGATCAATGCCCCCTTCGGCGTGCCGGTACTGCCAGAGGTGTACATGATCATCGAGATATTATCGCGGCCGCGAGGCGACGGCGGTAGCGGCTCGAAGGTGAATTGCCCGCCATGGCCGACTGCTTCCGAGAATGTCGTCAACGTCGCCTTGCCACCATTTTCCGCGAGCCTCGCACGGACCGCCTCCACCAATCGGCGCTCGGCATCAATCCGGCTGTCATAGTCAATCACGATCAGACTACGGATCGTATCCTGCCTGCACGCATACTCGGTCGCCAGCGCCAGATTGTCGATATTCGCAATCATGGTGACTGGTGCGGTATCACGCAACACCTCTTCCATATCGTGCCTGGACAGATTGGCTTGCAGCGGCACGCTCACGGCCTGGGCATAGATACAGGCAAGATCAACCGCCGCCATCTCCGCACCGGTAAACGCGATGAACGCCACCATGTCACCGGCCGCAACGCGATGCTGCGGATGGTGCCGCCAGAAATTGGCGATCCCCTCGACCTGCCCGCGAAGCTCAGCGTAGCTAATCGTTTTGAATGCAGGCAGATAATGCCGCAAGCTTTCGCCCGTGCGGTCATCCTGTCCGATTTCATAAGCGCGCGATCCTAACGCGGGGCGTTCGGCATAGCCCTCCAGAGTCGCGGCGATGATTTCACGGTATGAGATGTCGGGTTCTTGAATCCTGCGCGTTACCTCGTCCTTGGGCTTCAGCGCGTTTAGCTGCGGGTCGGCCTCAGCCATGTCCCAGATCCGGGCTCCGGCTTTTTCAATGAGATGCTGCTGATTGAACTCCTGGACCATCTCTTCCCCCTAATTATTGGCCTTAGAGGAGTATGCTAACGTTCACGCGGCCGGCAGGCCACGATTTCCTGAGGCACATCTATCGCAGATCGTCCAGAACATTTAACGATTAATCCACCCCCCGCATATCAGCTTCGTCGCGCTCACAGCGCACCATGGCGGAATTAGCGCGCCGGCGGAGCAGGTCCAGCTCACCTGCGCCGGCATTTATCTCCACCGCCGCCTCGAAACAAGATCGCCCCCGGTGGTGGTGTAGGAGCCCGGCAATCGGGGCGGCACGAATTGAAAGTCACTTGCTCGACGTCATCCTTGCCAACATCGCATCCATCCAGCGCGTTGGCAGCAGACGGCTGAGCAGCACGGTAAGCTGCGCGTCCTTGCCGACAAGATAGCGCAGCTTCGGCATGCCGGGGCCAATTGCCGCGCGCACCGCCACACGCGCGACGTCTTCCGGCTTGGACGCGAATTTAAGCGCACCCGTCGCCATTTTCCGATAGCCGCGATAAAGCGCGCCATAAGTCGCCTCAGTCTGCGCATCCATGCCTGCCAGCGCCTGATCCACCAACGGGCCTTGTGCCGCCGCCATCGGCGTATTTACGCCGCCTGGTTCCACCAGGCTGATGGCGATGCCGGAGCCATGCAGTTCCCGCCGCAGCGCATCCGCCAGCGCCTCCAGTGCAAATTTGGAGGCCGCATAACCGCCGATCATTGGCGCGGCCACCCGCCCTGCCATCGAGCTGAACAGCACGATGCGCCCACGCGCTGCGCGCAGCAGCGGCAACATACCCTGCACCACACTCACGGTGCCAAATACATTGATCGCGAAAATCTTCTCCAACGCCGCCCGCGACATGAGTTCAACCGGGCTGACCGGCTGCACCGCGGCACAGAACAGCAGCGCATCCAGCCGTCCGGCCAATGCCGGAATAAGCGCCGCCAGCAGCGCTTCCACCGAGGCCGCATCCGCAACGTCACAGACAAAACTCCGCACGACCAAAGGCGCGACCTGGGCCGCCTGCTCCTCGTTCTGTACCACGGCGAAAATCCGCGCCTGCCCTTGCAACTGGCGGACCGCCTCCAGCCCGATTCCCCCCGCGGCACCGACAACCAACGCCGTACGTCCTGCTTCAATCCCCATATTCCACCTCTCCAGCGTTATCGGTAATATTTTATGTCGTTGGTTACCTTTATGCCGCCGACACCCGATCCGTGATCGCCACCCAAGGCACCATTTGCACTGAGCCCATATCAAAAGCGCTCGAGATCACCATGTCTGGCGTTCCGGCACGCGCCGCCAACGCCGCCAATGCCTGTGCCGGGTCTGCCGCCTCAAACTCATAAATAGCCATGTACTTCCATTGCGTTTCACCAGCTCCAGCGAACGAAAACCGCCGCGCCGCCTTGAAACCGGGAACACGCAAGACGTCCGGCAGATGCTGTTTCGTGTACCAGGCATTGTACTCATCGTCCTTGCCCGCCACCGGGTTGGACAGCACAACCAGCACGCAACTCTTCATATCTTGGCTCATTTCCAGTTCCCTCGCGCAAAAGCACACATCGCCACTACAGAGCGCTTATTCTGTAAACACAATTACCGGACAAGCCATTCATGGTCAACCAGTGGGATACGCCTACTTTTACCGAGAATGGCGTGATTCACAGCAAGCATGGCGAGATCCGTGTCATTCCTTCCCTTGTCCAGACGCGCCCCGGCTCTTAAATCGTCCGCATTATCCGTCACTATGCTTGGGATAACCGCGGTTGCGGAAAAGCCCGCGCGCCTCATAGGTCCCCTCCATAAGGGCATCTTGAGTTAAGATATCTGGAGACCTCCACATGCTGACCGCACGCAAGCCTGGCATCCAGATCAACCAAGCAATCTCCCAAATCGTCTGGTCTAAAGATGTCGAGTTCGCCCACATCTTCAACGGTGTCTCCGTGGTCGTGCCATATGTCGAGCATCTGCTTAACAGTGTGATGAATGAAGTCCGGACAAACTACGCCGCCGACAACCCGCTACTAAAGGAAGAACTTGACCTCTTCATCAGGCAGGAGACCAACCACTCGATCTATCACAATCGATTTAACAAGCTTATGCTTGACGCTGGTTACGACATAAAGCCGGTCATGACCAAAATCACAGCTGAGCTGAAGGCATTACGCGACAAGCGCTCACTCGCGTTCATCTCCGCTTATTGCGCCGGCTTCGAGAACACCGCAACCTTCACGGCACAGTATGTATTTGAGGCATGCGACGAATTCTTCATCGGCGCCGATCCCACCGGCGCCAATCTTTGGTTGTGGCACATCGCCGAGGAATTTGAACACCGCATGACCTGCCATGAAGCGTTCAAAGCCGTATCAGGAAATTATCTGATGCGCATATGGGGCTTTGCGTACAGCTTTTGGCACATTAACTGGAGCTTCTGGCGTGCCACCGCCGTGCTCCTGAAGAAGGAGCGAGAGAGCATGACGCCGGCCCAACTCAAGGCCTCGCGGCGGAACCACATGCGTCTGATGCGCCGCCAATTCGTCTATGCCATACCACGCATGCTGCCTCTATTGCGGCCCGGCTTCAATCCGGCCAAGTTGACCGTGCCGCCAAAAATCGCCGCCGCTCTTGAGTTTTTCAAGAAGACGGATCCAATCAACGAAGCCTTTACCAGCGTTTACCCCATGGCGGCGGAATAGCCGCGCCTCCACCACCGGCCCCGTCACCAGGTCTGCATCTACAACTTCAGGCGGCCCCTGTGTTCTTCAACAAGCATTTCGAGCAAAGCTTCGAGCTTTCTGGCCTGCTGATCGCCAAGAATGGCATCAATTTCCTGCACCTGCGCGCGCGCCGCGGCGCCGAGCGGATCGCGCACCGCGCGCCCTTTCTCGGTAAGATGAACAACCGACACGCGACCATCGGTCGCGCTGCGGCTTCGCCGCACGAAACCCGCGCGCTCCAAACGTTTGAGAGACTGCCCAACCGTCGCCTTGCCAATGTCCAAACGCTGCGAGATTTCCACCTGAGACAGCGGCTCCTCCCGCCATAATTCGCGCAGCACATAAGATTGCGCCGGCGGCACACCTGTATCCGCCACACGCCCAAGAAAATCCATCGTCATCAGCCGCGCCAGATATTGCACCAGGTATGGAATCGACCGACGGGACGGCAGATCCGGTAAATCAAAAACCTCGCGCTCAGCGGCACCGGGGGGCTTAGCCATCTCTATCCTTCTTCAGATTATTCCGTCATACGACTGACAAAAGCACCACAACACATATTTTAGGGCCCTGCGGCAATCAGTGCTTGCGCGCTGCGGATAAAGTTCGGCGCATGGATATACGGCAGCACCGTCATCTTCAAGTCCTTCACCAAGCCCCTACTGAACCGAGATGAAATGATATTCCCCGCGCTTGCATTGCGTAAATTGGCCCAAACACGGAAGTAATGCAGCGTCTTCTCATCCACCTCAGCGCCACCGGCTTCGCGGTAGCAATCCATGAACCGCGCCCAATCGAGCGCACGGCCGACCGTAACCTGGACATACCCCAAATCCTCCGCCGGATCGCCGATATGCGCGAACTCCCAGTCCAGAATGGCGCTGATCTTGTCGTCATGAAACAGGAAATTGTGGAACCCGATATCGCCGTGCAGCAGGCTCGGCCGGCCGGCGCGCTCCGGCACATTGTCGAACATCCAGCCATAGAGCGCACAGATCGTGGGAGACGGATGATGCGCCTCGGTCAGAAAGAACTCATACCAATTACGGATATAACGCTCTATGCAGCCCGAGAGGTCCATATCCCATAATTCCGGCCGGATCGAATCCGTAAGCGCACCGAGTTCCAGCATCGGTGGCAAGTTGTGCAGCGCAGCCATTTCACGCGCCAGCATGTCGGCGAGCCCCTTCGGAATTTCCGCCTGCGCCCCAAAGAAACTGCCGCCGATCCTGCCCTCTGACTTTCGCATGACAATGAAATGCCCTCCGGGGAGCTTCTCATGCTTCGTATCCAACCAAAGAGCATCCGGTGCGGCAAAACCTCGCTCATGCACGGCGCGGATCAGTGCATATTCCGGCTCGATCTGGTGGCAGTCATTCGCCAAACTGGCATTGTCGCTCAAATCCCGGCGCATAACATATTCACCGGAAAGCGCCTTGCCCTTGGCCGCAAAAATCGTCGTCTGCTTACCGAAGCCGCCCGCGAGCGGCAACACCTTGGTCACCTGCAAGTCTGGCTCATCGAAACGCTCTCGCAGATAAGCCGACAGCGTCTCAACCGTTATCGGGGCGTCCTGCACAGGCTTCGTCTCCGGCGCGGGCGGAACATGCATCTGGCCGGTCAAGTCATCCGCTTCCCATCCGGTAAGCGCCGCCGCCAGCCGCGCCCGCAATTCTGGCGCAAGCACCGCCCGGTTGGCGGCTATAACGGCTTGTTCTACCACCGCAACGCCCTCGCGCCACAACGCTTCGAGGCCGGCAATGCTGTGTTCGTCAGCCGCCGCCGCTGCTATGGCCTTCCACTCAGCCGGCATCGCCAAGGGGAGCGCAGGCTCTTCGAGCACCGCCGTGAGCCGGGCAAACTGCGCGCGTAGCGCCACTTCGCCCCCCGCCTCACGAGCCTGCAACAGCCGTAAACTATGAGCGATTGCCTGGGCGCTCGATCCATCGGTGCCCGCGTCAGCGAGCAGCGGCAGTAATTTATCAAATTCCGTGACCAGTGACGCCAGCACACGATCCGCGGGAATAAGCATGGACGCCCTTTCATCGTATTCTTCTGGAGCTTTGCACCTTGACCACTGGCCGCAACGTTCGCTAGCATACTACCGACGAATTCGGACCATGACAAGCCGCCTTGTCGAGGCGCATAAGTAACGAGGACTGCCCTAGCGCCACTTGCACCAGCAAACACAAACCAACACCAGCATCACACAAGACATCCAGGAATGACCTCAAACCGCATCCCAATGCCTAGCCTTGCCGTCGGGCATAGCTCCGTTCTTGAGCTCCATGGCAAGCGCGTCTTTATCTGCCGTTCCGCGGCTGGCTGGCACGCCATGCTAGATGCCTGCCCCCATCAGGACAAATCTCTGGAAGGCTCGCGTATTCGGCACGGTTCGGTGATTTGCCCGCACCACGGCGCGCGCTTCAGCCTCGATGACGGCCGCTCCATGTCTCCCCTCACCCCCAACGGATTGACGTTATTGCCCTGCCGCACGATTGACGGTGAGTTGGAAATCGACATCCTGTAGCGCGGCGCCACTTGTTATGCGCAGCCCGCCGATGAAATAAAGAAACTCCGCAATGGGGATCCGGATGAATATCTCGCGCGCGCATATTCGTGTCCGGTTATTTCATAACCGGCACAAAATTCTCTGGAACCCGAGAACGATCTCCCCAGGGACCCAATGTTTTCGCGTCGTCTGTTAAACACGCTCCACGCCGTCGCCGGCGTCTTTCAGCCGGTCACGCGCGTCGCGCCACAAACCTGCGCCACCCTTCAGCGCGCAACTCACACGCGGGGCAGGCGCCGCAGCCATAGCCCCATTCGTGCATGGTCTGGCGATCGCCATGATAGCAACTATGCGAGCCCGTACGGATCAGGTCCACGAGCGCCGCGCCGCCAAGTTGCTCGGCCAGCGCCCAGGTTTGCGCCTTGTCGATCCACATCAGCGGCGTATGCAGCACGAAGCGCGTGTCCATGCCCAGATTAAGCGCGAGCTGCATGGCTTTCACCGTATCGTCGCGGCAATCCGGGTAGCCGGAATAATCGGTCTCGCACACGCCGGTGACAAGGTGCTTGATCCCGCGCCGGTAGGCGATGGCGGCGGCAAAAGCAAAGAACATCAGGTTGCGGCCCGGCACAAAGGTGCTGGGCAGGCCGTTCGCCTGCATGGTGATTGCGGTGTCCTTGGTCAGCGCGGTATCGCTGATCTGCCCCAAAACGGCGAGGTCGACGACATGATCCTCGCCCAGCTTCGCCCCCCAGTGCGGAAACGCGTCTGCAATGGCCGCGCGCAAGGGGGCGCGCACCGCCAATTCCACCCGATGCCGCTGGCCGTAGTCAAAACCGATCGTCTCAACGCGGGCGAAGCGGTCCAGCGCCCAGGCCAGACAGGTGGCGGAATCCTGCCCTCCGGAAAACAGCACCAGCGCGGAATCGGCGTCCATGCTCAGCCCTCGCCCGGCCCGAAATAGCTGCAGCGGTCGCCATTAGAGGCGCGCGAGACGGTCACGCGGCACAGCCCGGGGACAACCGGAGCCAGGCGGCGCCAAATCCAGGTGCAGAGATTCTCCAGCGTCGCGGGGCCGAGATCGGGGATTTCATCAAGGAAATGATGATCCAGCGCCGCGCGCGTGTCGTCGAGGGCACGCGCCAGCAACCCTACATCCATCAGCATCCCGCTTTCAGGGTCAGGCTTGCCGCGCAGCGCCACCTCGGCGCAATAGGAATGGCCATGGATACGACGGCTGGACGCCGTCTCGATCTGCCGGTTCAGCGTATGCGCGGCATCGAAGATGAATTGTTTGCTGAGCTCAAACATTAGCGGATTCCCAGGACCTTATGGGTTTGCAACGACAAGCGCCAGCGCGGATGGCCAAGGCAGTACGCCACCGCCGCCTGGGTGTTGGCGGCGGCGTCCGGGCCGTCCATGGGTTGCAGGAGGAAATGGCTAAAGGCCAGGGTCTCGAAGCTCTCCGGCCCGGCACCCTCTTGCGGAAACACCAGCTTCAGCTCGTCCCCCGAGGTCACGGCCAGAGGCGCGCCGGCCTTGGGGCTCACGCATAGCCAGTCGATCCCCGCGGGCGGCGCGATGGTGCCGTTGGTTTCCACGGCGATTTCAAAGCCCTGGGCATGCAGCGCGGCGATCAGCGCGGCGTCCACTTGCAGCAGCGGCTCGCCGCCGGTGAGCACGGCCAAGCGCTCCCCCGCCCCCGGCCACTGCGCCGCCAGGGCCGCCGCCAATTCCTCCGCCGTCGCGAAACGCCCGCCCGCGGTGCCGTCCGTGCCGACGAAATCGGTGTCGCAGAAGCGGCAAACAGCGGCGGCGCGGTCAGCCTCGCGCCCGGACCAAAGATTGCAGCCCGCGAAGCGGCAAAACACCGCCGCGCGGCCGGCATTCCGCCCCTCGCCCTGCAAAGTGTAGAAAATTTCCTTAACGCTATAGGCCATCGCAAGGCGCTTTAAAGACACCCTGCGCCGGTGGCAACGGCTGGTGCCGGCATGTCAGCCGCGAACAGGGCCGCCGCTCCCGTGGAGAGTTTCGGCCGCCGCAGGTGCATGGCGCAAATTCCGACTCGACTCCTGGGCTGGGTTGTGGATTCTATGTTCCCGTTATGTTCTAACCCCAACCCCTCCCTGCCCCACTGCGCGCCGTCCCGGCGCTGCACGAGCTGCGCGCCCCGCTCGGCACGGCCGCTCATGCCGGGCTGGCGGTGGCGTTGCTGGCGGCGTCGAGCGCGCCAGTGCTGTGGGTGGGCGTCTCGCCCGACTGGTATCCGCCCGGCTTGGCCTGGGCGGGGCTCAACCCGTCGCGCTGCCTGTTCGCCCGCGCGCGCAACGATGCCGAGGCCCTGGGTCTGGCCGAACTGGCGCTGCGCGGCCGTATGGCGGCGGCGTGCGCGGGGCTTTCGCGTCTCGCCGCCAAGCGCCTGGCCCTGGCCGCCAAGCATGGCGGCGCGCTGGGGCTGGTGCTGCGCCATGCCCCGGCGGTTACGGCGCAAGATTCCACCGCCGTGCTGGCATGCTGATTTGGCACGCCAGAAGCGGGGGGCAGACTGCGGGCCGAGCTGCTCTACGCCAAGGGCGTGATGCCCGGGGTGTATTGGCTGGAGGCTCATGATGACACGCCGTTGGCTCTCCCTGGCCTGCGCGCGACTGGAAGAGGCGTGCCTGGGCGCCACGTCGCTCAACGCCCGCTTCTACCGGGTGGACCGCGCCTGCCCGGCCATAACGCTGGGCTTTACCACCCCCTGCCGGGACGCGGCGCAGATCGCCCGGCTGCTGAAGGAGAAACTCACCGAAATCGCCCCCGGTTTCGGCATTGAGGCCCTGGCGCTTGAAGCCGGCAGCACCGAGACGCTGGCCTTCACCCAGCGCAGCACGCTCGACGACACGCCGGATTATACCGTGGCGCTCAACACGCTGCTCAACCGGCTGGGGCCAGAGCGGCTTTGGCGGGCGGCCGCGCGGGAGAACCATATCCCCGAATACGCCGCCACGCCGCCCACACCACCCGCGCCAGGAGCGCATCATTGGCAAAAGCAGGGATTTTCACTGAGTCCGAGGGCGGCAATTTCTCCTGTCGCCCGGCGACTCAGCGCAGCGCCGCCCGGCAAGCGGAAATGGCGTTGCGCAGATGTCGCCGCTGCCGCTCCGGCGGCCAATGCGACGGTTCATCAAAGGCCGCCTGCACGGCAACGCCCATCAGCGTGGTCAACAGCCTGGTCGCTTCATCATCCAGCGCCGCCGGCGAAGCGGTTGGGCATTCTTGCGCGAGCAGCCCCCCGACCCGCTGCCGGGCCGCCCGTAATTGCTCGCGCTGCACGGCGGAAAACTCGGGGTCGGCAATGGCCACGCCCCAAAACACCACCCAGACTCGCCAGTTTTCCCGCGCCTGCGCATGGCAGGGCAGCAGCGCGTCGAGAAAGGCTGCCAGCGAGTCTTCGCCGTTTTCCGCCGGCATCCGCGCGGCGCGCGCGGCCGTCAGCTGGTAGCAGTGCAGAAGCAATTCGCGCTTGCCGTTGAAGTAATGGCTGACCACCGCCGTGCTGTAGCCCGCTTCCTCGGCCACGGACCGGACGGTAACGGCATCGAGCCCCTGGGTGGCGATCATCCGCGCCACGAGTGCCGCGATCTCCAGCCGGCGCTGATCATGGTCGACGATAAGAGGCATTGACCCAACCTGCATAAAAGTATAATCGCATTATATATAACGCTTGTAATAAAATAAATCCAGCCGCGCTTCGTCAAGGCCGGTGAGGAGGGGAACGATGATGCAGGCAACGGCTTCAGCCGGTCAAACACAGGCCCCGGTCCAGGATGAAATGACGGTTGACGTGCTGGTGGTCGGGTCCGGCATTGGCGGCATGACATCCGCCGTCACCGCGCATGATCTGGGCTGCGGCGAGGTGCTGGTGATCGAAAAGGCAGCCAAATTCGGCGGCACCAGCGCGCTGTCCGGCGGTGTCATCTGGATCCCCCACAACCGCCACGCCATCGCCGCCGGGCAGCAGGATTCCCTGGCCGAGGCGCATGATTACCTAAAGCGCACGATCCCCGACGAGATCCGCCGCGATGACATGCTGGACGCCTATCTGCGGGCCGGGCCCGAGATGATCGATTTTCTCGAGGACAACACCGCAGCCCGTTATGTCTCGCTCGGCATGTACCCCGACTACCACTCGCATATTCCCGGCGCGAAGCTCGGCCACCGCGCGCTGGAGCCGGCGCCGTTCAACGCCGCGCGCCTGGGCGGGGATAACGAGATCGTCAGCCACAGCCATCAGCTCTGGTACATGTTCGGGCGCATCCCGATGACGCTGACCGAGGGCAACACCATCCAGGTGCGGCTGAAGGGCTGGCAGAAAATGGTGGCGCGGCTGCTGCTGCGCTACGTGGTGGACATTCCCTGGCGCCTGCGCTCGCGTTACGACCGGTACCGCAAAGTCGGCGGCGCGGGGGCGGCGGCGCTGTATCTGTCGCTGCAGCAGCGCGGCGTGCGCATGTGGCGCAATGCGCCGATGCTCGAACTCTTGCACGAGAATGGCCGCGTGACCGGCGCGGTGGTGTGCCATGAGGGGCGTGAGATCATTGTGCGCAGCCGGCGCGGCGTGGTGCTGGCCGCTGGCGGCTTCGAACATAACCAGGCGTTGCGCGAGCGGTACTTGCCGAAGCCGACCAACGAGGCCTGGAGTGCGGGCGTGCCAACGAATACGGGCGATGCCCTGACGCAGGGCCAAAATCTCGGTGCCGCGACGAGCCTGTTGAACAAAGGCTGGTGGAACATGACCTGCAATGTTCCCGGCGAGCCGCGCCCGCGCCTAGTGATCATCGAGAAGGCATTGCCCGGCTGCTGCCTCGTCAACCGCGCCGGGCGGCGCTTCCTCAATGAATCACAGAATTACCAAACACTGGTCGACCGTCTCTACGAAGCGCATACCGAGGAAAACCCCTGCGTCCCGGCTTTCCTGATCTTCGATGCGCGATACCGGCGCGATTATATCATCGGCCCGCTCCTCACCGCGCGGATGCGCCCTGATTGGACCTTCCCGAAAAGCTGGTTCACCGAAGGTTTCATTGCCAGGGACCGCAGCATCGAGGGGCTGGCGAGACGGATGGGGATCGACCCGGCGGGGCTCGCGCAAACCGTCGCGCGCATGAATGAGTACGCGAAGACCGGCAAGGATCTGGAGTTCGGCCGTGGCGACACCGCCTATGACCGCCATTACGGCGACCCGGAGATCAAGCCGAACCCCAATCTGGCGCCCATCACCGAAGCGCCGTTCTACGCGATGAAGCTGCATCCGGGCGATATCGGCACCCAGGGCGGGCTGGTGACCGGCACGAACGGAGAGGTGCTGCGCCCGGATGGCACGCCAGTTGCCGGGCTGTATGCCACGGGCAATTGCACGGCGGCGGTGATCCCCACCTATCCCGGCCCTGGCGCCACGATCGGCCCGGCCATGGTGTTTGGCTACCTGGCGGCCAAGCACATGGCGGGGCTCTCGCAGCTTGCCGCGGCGGGAGCCGCGCCGTGACGCCCGGCATCGGCGCGCCGTTGCGGCTGGCCTCGGCGCAGGCGCTGGACTGGGATGCGGAGGCGGATATCGTCATCGTCGGCTTTGGCGGTGCCGGCGTGGCGGCGGCGCTGGAGGGGCTGGAGCGCGGCGCCAGCGTCATCGCGCTGGACCGGTTCGATGGCGGCGGCGCGACCGCGTATTCCGGCGGGATCGTCTATGCGGGCGGCACGGCGCAGCAGCACGAGGCGGGGTGCGAGGACAACCCGGAGGAGATGGCCAAATATCTGGCGCAGGAGGGCGTGCCGGTGAGCTCCGCGACGCTGGAGCGCTTCTGCCGTGACAGCGCGGCGAACCTGGCCTGGACCGCGGCCCATGGCGTGCCCTATGCCAGCACGCTTTACACCGGCAAGATCACCTACCCGCCCGAAGGCAAGTTCCTTTACTACAGCGGCAATGAAAAAAACCCGCAGCGCGCCGCCAAGGCCAAACCGGCCCCGCGCGGGCACCGCGCCGTGGGCAAGGGGTTTACTGGCTCTACGTATTACGCCCGGCTGCGCGAGGCGGCATTGCGCCTGGGGGCGCGCGTGATTCCCCACGCCCCGGTGCGAAGGCTGATCATGGATGCGGCGGGGAATGTTCTCGGCGTCGAGGCGGATCAGCTCCCTGAGGCAGCCCAACCTATGCACCGCAAGCTGTATGCCAGGGTCAACCCCTACATCCCGCTAAACGGCAAACGCGCGGAGCGGGCGATTGCCGCCTGCGCCCGGTTCGAGCGCGAGGCCGGCGCGCGCCCATTGCGCGTGCGCGCCCGCAAGGGTGTGGTGCTATGCGCTGGCGGGTTCATCTTCAATCTCGCTCTGCTGGCCCAGCACCGGCCTGAGCTCGCCGCCTCCTACAACGCGCTGATGCGCATGGGCAGCATGGGCTGCGATGGCAGCGGGATCGAACTCGGGCTGTCCGCGGGCGGCGAGGCGGCGCTGATGGAGAGTGTCTTCGTCGGCCGTTCTCTGTCTCCGCCGGAGGCGTTTCTGCGCGGCATCCTGGTGAACCGGGAGGGGCGGCGCTTCATCAATGAAGATGCGTATATCGGCGATGCCGGACAAGCGATCGCCCGCCAGCCGGGCGGCTCCGCCTGGCTGGTGCTGGACGCCAGGATGTTCTGGCGCGGCGTGAAGGATGTGCTGCTGTTGGGGCGCGGGCGCTTCCTGCTCTGGGGCTTGCCCGTGCTGATCAACATCCTGCTCGGCGGCACCCGCCGCGCCGGCACGGCGCGGGCATTGGCGAGGCGCTGCGGGGGGGATGCCGCCGGGCTGGAGGCCAGCATCGCCGCCTATAACGCCGCGCAGGCGCAAGGCGCGCCTGATCCGCAGGGTAAGCAGGCGACGAACACCGCCGCCATTGCCGCCGGGCCGCTCTATGCCATCGATGTCTCTGTGCATAACCGGTTCGGCGCCACCTCGGCCTTTACGCTGGGGGGCCTGCGCGTCGCCGAAGACAGCGGTGCTGTGCTGGGCAAGGATGGCCGGGCAATCCCGGGCCTCTATGCCGCCGGGCGCACCGCGTTGGGGGTTTGCTCCAGCGCGTATTTCAGCGGCATGTCGATTGCCGATACCCTCTTCTCCGGCCGCCGGGCCGCACGCGCGGCAGCCGAGAAGGACGCCGAAAAGAGCCTATAGCGGCGGCATCGCGACGTAGCGGGCCAACGTTTGGTGCAGGTGGCGGATGCGCACCTCCTGGTAGCTGGAATAGATCACGTCGGCATCGCCGCCATCGCGCAGGCCTTCCTGGCACATCGCCAACCCGGTGCTGTCCTGGTCGTAGATTTGCCCCAGCCATGGCGGCAGGGCGCCGGAGCCGCTATAGCTGTCCTCCGGGCCAAGCTCGACCAGTTCGGTCTCCGGCAGGGGAGAGCCATCCGCCGGCTTGGGGCGGAAGATGAAGAAATCGAAGACGGCTTGGTTGGGGTTATCGCGCACCGGGGTGAAGCGGTAGGCGTAGGGGTAGGTCAGAGACCGGAACAGAATGAAATTGGGGAAGACCGAATACTGCATGGCATCGGCGGCCTCCGCATCCGAAAGCTGGCTGTAGTCGCGCCCATCGGCGGCGCTCATCGCCTGGCGCGTCGCCTCGGCCAGAAAGGTGCGGGCGCGAACGCCCTCGGGCAGTTCCGGCACCTCGGCATCACGCCCAAAGACCACGCGGATCGCCGCGTCCAGCACTTGTTGCTCGTTCAGCCGGTTTGGATACTGGTCGCTCTGTACGCCGGTGGGCTCCAGGAAGCGGCTGATGTTCTCGTTGCCGGGCCAGACATCATATTGTGTGCTGGAATCGCCGCCGAAGGGAAGCGCCTGCGCGTGGATGCCGCTGAGATGGTAGGATTCGACGAACCCCTCGATGCATGTTTTCCAGTTGGCGTTGATGGTCTTGCGGATCATCTTCGCCAGATACACCGAATCCCGCGGCCAGCTGGCGAAATGGGCTGGCAGATTGCCGAGATAATCCTCCAGCGGTTTCGCGTTCTTGTCGCGGTTGATGAAGACGAAGCCGCCCCAGCGCCCGACGCGCACGTCCCGCAAGTGGAATTTCGCATCCTCGATCTGCGGGAAATCCCAGCGCGCCGGAACATGCGCCAGGCTGCCATCGAGATTCCACGTGAAGCCGTGGAAGGGACAGGTGATTTTCTGTACCGACGTGTCCTGCATGCACAGCTTCATGCCGCGATGCAGGCAGCTATTGTAAAATGCCTTGATCTCGTCCGGCGCGTTGCGCACGATGAGCACAGACGCGCCGGGGCTTTCATACACAACGCAATCGCCGACTTCCGGAATCTGTTCCTCTCGGCAGGCAACCTGCCAGACGCGCGGCCACATCCGTTCCAGTTCCAGCCTGGCGAAGTCCGGGCTCGTATATTGCGAACGCGGCACACGCGAACAATCGATCGCCGTTTCCGAATATTCCGTCACCACGGGCGGCGCTGGGTGCGCGTCATTCTTGATGACATCCTGATAGAGTGGCGCCGGGCTGTCTCGATAGGCCGGTGTCGTGCGCGTGTCTGCGGCTTGCGGCATGGCTCCATTCCCTCATTGGCTGTTCGTGGGCTGATTTTCCGCGAGCATAAGGGGGGAACCGGGAAAGTCAATCTCGTATTCTAGCATATCATTTAGAGATGCCGCGGCGGCGCGGCCAACTCCGATGCCCCGGTCTTGCCGCTGCGCTCAATCAGGCGGGCGAACGATACGACGCGGCCAGCGCGATAAAGGCGCGGATATAATCAACGGCCTCATCGGCCTCGCGCACACCCAGAAAAATCTGTTTGGCCACGCCTTCAGGCCCCAGCTGCACGGGGTACACATCAAAGCGCGGGCGCGCTTCCTCCACCAGCCAGCGCGGCAGGGCGGCCACGCCGCGCCCATGCGCGGCCATCAGGAGCATGATGTCGGTGGTCTCGATGGGTTTATGCTGCCGCGGCGCAATGCCGGCGGGCGTGAGAAATTGGGTGAAAATATCCAGCCGGTCGGCGGGCACGGGATAGGTGATGAGCACTTCGTCGATCAAATCCTCGGGCCGCGCGAATTTGGCCCCGCGCAATTTATGCCCCGGCGCCACCACCAACACCTGCTCATAATCAAACACCGGCATGAAGCTTAAGCCCGGTTTGAACAGCGGGTCGGGGGTGACGAGCATGTCAATCTCGTGCCCAAACAGCGCGCCGATGCCGCCGAACTGGAATTTCTGGCGCACATCCACGTCCACACGCGGCCAGGCATCCAGATAAGGCGCGATGATTTTCAGCAGCCATTGATAGCAGGGGTGGCATTCCATGCCGATGCGCAATTTGCCCCGTTCGCCTTTGGCGAATTGTGTCAGCCGCTCCTCGGCGCGGACAAATTGCGGCAGCAGCCGGCTGGCGACCGCCTGCAAAAACGCACCCGCCTGGGTGGGTGCCAGACTGCGCCCCTCCCGCCGCCAGATTTGCACGCCAAGCTGCGCCTCCAGCTTAGCAATGGCGTGACTGAGCGCCGATTGCGTGAGGTTGAGCTTGGCGGCGGCGGCGGTGAGAGAGCCTTCGCGTTCAACCTCGTTGATGATGGAAAGATGGATGCGGTCGAGAATGGGCACAGGAGATCCATGACAGAATTTCATTGATTTATGAAATCATATCACTTTTGCTCATGTGCGCAACGCCCTATAGGCACGTCAGTTCTCCTCTCCTGCGCAGGTGTTGTCATGGCCCACACGCAAAATCTCAGCTTTCCACGCCTCGGCGCCGCGCTTCACCAAGGATCACGCCGCGATGACATCCACGCCCCCACCATCCCGGCGAAGGCCGCGGTCCACCCCCTGCGCGCGGGGGCCGCATGAGCAACATGACCAAGGTTGCGCCCACCTTGCAGCGCTGGCTGGCGGGTGAGCGCATCGGCCCGCTGCCCGCGCGGAACACGAGCGCGCCGCCACCTGCCCTGTCGTTCGAATTCTTCCCGCCCAAAACGCCGGCGCTAAAGCAGCAGCTATGGCATTGCATCCATCGCCTTACCCCGCTGGCGCCGCGCTTCGTCTCGGTCACCTATGGCGCCGGGGGCAGCACGCATGCGCGCACCCACGCCACAGTCTCGCGCCTCGCGCGTGAGACCAGCCTGGTGCCCGCCGCGCACCTCACCTGCGTCGGCGCCACGCGCGACGAGGTTGATGCCGTGGCCCGTGGCTATTGGGCGGCAGGCGTGCGCCATATCGTGGCGCTGCGCGGCGATGCACCGGCGGGGAGCGCTTACGCCCCGCATCCGGGCGGCTATGATTATGCCAGCGATCTGGTGGCGGGCCTGCGCCGGATTGCGGATTTCGAAATCTCCGTCGCCGCCTATCCCGAAACCCATCCATCGGCCATGAGCGCGCAAGCCGATCTCGACAATCTCAAGCGCAAGCTGGATTCCGGCGCGACGCGCGCCATCACCCAGTATTTCTTCGACACCTCAACCTATCTGCGCTTCCTCGACCGCGCCTTGGCCGCCGGCATCACCGCGCCCATCGTGCCGGGCATCATGCCGGTCTCAAACTACGAACAGGCCGCGCGGTTCTCGGCGCTATGCGGCACCAGCGTGCCCGCCTGGCTGGGGCATCTGTTCGAGGGCACCGAAAACGACCCCGAGATACGGCGCATCGTCGCCAGCATCGTCGCGGCCGAGCAAGTGCGCACGCTACAGGCCAACGGGGTGGACGAGTTTCATTTCTACACCCTCAACCGCCCCGACCTGACTTACGCGATTGCCCATATTCTCGGCGTGCGCCCCAAGGGCGGCTTGGCGGATCGGTGAATCCGCCTCCCCCCTCCTGAACACTCCCGCAAACCCCGCCAAGGCCATTTTCACGCTCAACGCTGCGCCGGCGGATCCCCCTTGATCACCGTCTTGCGCACGCCCTTGGGATCAAGAGCCGCGATCAGTGCCAGTTGCTCCGCATTCGGCAGCGGCGTGGTCGGAATATGCTCCGGGCGTTCCAGCGGGAAGCCCGTATTATCCTGCACCTCCTCAAAACTCACTCCCGGATGCAGCGACCTCACCCGCATCGCATTTCCCTTGCCGCCAAAATCCAGCACCGCCAGATTTGTCACGACGAGGGGTATCTTGAGCTCCGACGGAATCCGTCCTCCCGGATAACGCTGCGGGTTGAAGCCCGCCGAACAGACATAATCCACCTCGCCGGACACAAAAGCCCGCGTGTTATGCGCCGGAAAGAAGAAACTATTGGGATGATGGATCGAGTTTCCAGGAAACCCGCGCGCGCCCAACATCGCGGCTTTCGGCTTGGCATGATCCCCGATCACCGAGATATTCGACTGTCCAAACCGATCCATCTGAACCGGCGCGACCATCGCGTGGCGCTTCCCTCCCCACAACCCGGAAAACACGCGATCATAGGGCGACCACCCCTCGACCTCTACGTCATCGACATTACCACCAACCGGCAAAGGCTGCGTCGTATACCAACACTCACCATCGGTAATCGCCAGCGCCGGATTGAAGGTCTGCTTCGCCAAGCTCACCGCGATACGCGGAAGCGGGCCAATACCCGTCCCCATGATCTCGCCATCATGACGCCAGGCCTCCGCCGCCGCTACAATAATCAATTCCGCCAGGGAACAGGAGATTTCACTCATATCGTACTCGCTTCAATATATGGGCTTAGATAGCGCTAAAATGGCGTCCGGCCCGCCAGCCGCCGCGAGATAGGCCGCATCGTCCACATCCAAAAATGTCTGGCGATAAGCCGCCCACGCCTCTGCGGAAGCCGCGCTATCCGCATATAGTTTAAGATGCTTCAGATCCAGATGATAATCTGGCGCCGCCGACGTCGGATGCGCGCCAAACCTCGCCTCGGCCACACCATTGATCATCGCGCGCTCTACCAGATTGTAGCGAAAATTATTCCGCATATCGAGCGCCGCCGTCGGCACCACTTGCTCCGCCGTCACGTAGGTCGCATCAGCGGCACGGGAAAACAGCTCATCAAAAAACGGATCCGGCGACAGCGTCAGCACGTTACCGCGTTGATCCGCCCGATGCACATGCAACAGCGCCACATCAAGCTTAAGGGCGGGCATAGCCACAAACTCTTCGCCATCCTCAAATGGGCTTTCAACTCGTTTCGACAGTTCCGGCTGATTTACGATATCTGTGCCGAATCCAACACGTGTGGGCAAAAACGGCAGGCGCATGGCGGCGGCGCGCAGCCCCCAATGCATCAATCCCTCATCCAGCTCCAGCACCGAGAACGCCCCCGCTTGGCGCGCATTGCGAAAATGCGGCTCCAGCGGATAATGATCGAGACTGACAAACGCAAAAACCAGCTTCTTGATCTTGCCTGCCGCCGCCAGGATGCCAACATCCGGCCCGCCATACGAAACGATCGTGAGGTCCTTGAGGCTGGAGCGCGCAATCGCACGGATCAGCGCCATCGGCTTGCGCCGCGTCGCCCAGCCGCCAATCCCGATCGTCATCCCATCGCGCAACTTGCCGACAATCTCGTCAATTGTCATGCGCTTATCAAGCTTTGTTGCTTGTACCATATATTTGCGTTATCCCTTCAAAAATGCGATCGAATAGGCGTTGAACTCAGCCGCCCGTTCCACCTGAACCCAGTGCCCGACTTTATTGAATGTCATGAAGCGAGCATCTGCGCACTGTTCCAGGAAATAGCGCGCGCCGCTCGCCGGCAAAAACTGATCCTGAGCGCCCCAAAAACCGAGAATCGGCATTTTCAATTCACCAAGCCGTGGCTGCAGATTCGGCGTACGCATACGTGCGATTACATCCTTGGGCTGGCGCCGAGCCACTTCGAACCGCTCCGCCACCAATTCATCCGTGACAAATTTCTCAGCCTCAAACATCAGATTGCAAACCAGCCGGCGCTGATCGGCAATGGTAAAATCTGGACTGCCAAAATCACTCTTCATTTTGGCGATGCCCGGCATGGCGAAATAGACGTCCAGCGGCTCAACGCATCCAGGAGACATCAGAATCAGCTTCTCAACAAAATCCGGGTGATCAAGAGCGATCTGAATGGCGATCCCCCCGCCAAGCGAATTACCGACCAGCGTCGCCTTCTTTACCCCCGCCTGTGCCAAGGCCTCGAATAACGTATCGGAAAACAGCTCCAGTGTGTAATCGATCCCGATCGGCATCGACGACTTTCCGTATCCAATCAGATCCGGCAACAGAACCTTATATCCGGCGGCAACAAACGCCTCGTAATTACGCTTAAAATTTGATGCGCCGCTGGCGCCAGGACCACTGCCATGAATAAACACAACGGCCGAACCAGTGCCAGCCTCGTCTATATTAATCTCATAACCACCCGATACGGCGTATTTCTTTGATACGATGTCAGACAATTTCTTCACTTCCCGCATTTGTTTGCATTTCTTAGGCTACCGTCAGATCGTCCTAAAATTATCAGGACCGAAAAAAGCGCGCATCTCAATAATTTTTCCGTCCTCATTGAACCGGAACGTATCAATTACGTCGACGTGCCCCATGCCTGGAATACGTGCCTCAAAAGCAAAGGCGGCATATTCCGCACCAACCCTTGTTGCGCCCTGCTGCTCCAGAACCGCGCCAAGTTCTATGGATTTTGCGTAGAACTCCCGGATCGCGGCCAGCCCGTCGTGCTTTGGCGTTCCCACAGGGTCCTCAACCGTCGCCTCCGACGCGAACAATTTCACGATTGCATCAAGATCCTTATCGCGGAACGCTGAAATATAGGTGTGCACCGCCTGCTGCATGATTTTCGGGTCAGGCATATCAAAGCCTCTCGATGATCGTAACATTCGCCTGGCCGCCGCCTTCGCACATCGTTTGCAGACCGTAGCGGCCGCCCGTGCGCTCCAAGGCGTGCAACAGCGTGGTCATCAACCTCGCGCCGGTGGCGCCGATCGGGTGGCCGAGCGCAATGGCGCCACCTTGCACATTCACTTTTTCATGCGGCACGCCAAGCTCCTGCATCCAGGCCATCGGCACCGAGGCAAATGCCTCATTGCACTCAAACAGGTCGATATCCTCCACCTTCATTCCCGCCTTCTGCAGCGCGTAGCGTGTTGCCGGAATCGGGCCAGTAAGCATCCAAACCGGATGATCAGCACGCACCGACATATGATGAATGCGCGCCCTGGGCTTCAACTTATGCGCCTTCACCGCGTTCTCGCTGGCGATGAGCAAGCATGCGGCCGCATCGCAATTCTGGCTCGCGATGCCCGCCGTCACGAAACCATCTTCACGCACAGGCTTCAGCGCCGCCAAACCTTCAAGCGTCGAGCTCGGCCGCACGGTTTCGTCACGCGCGAATTCGCCGACAGCCGCAATCTCCCGATCGAACCAGCCATTGTCGATCGCCATCTGCGCACGCTGATGCGACGTCAGTGCGAACCTCTCCATTGCCTCGCGCGAGATGTTCCATTTCCGGGCGATCATCTCCGCGGATTTAATCTGGTCCACCTCTTCATCGCCATAGCGCGCCAGCCAGCCCGGAGAAGAGAGAAACGGGCTATCAAATCCATAGGCCTTCCCTGCAAACATCGCGGCCATAATGGGAATCTGGTTCATCGCCTGGCTGCCACCGGCGACCACAAGATCCTGAGTACCGCTCATCACGGCTTGCGCCGCAAAATGCACCGCCTGCTGTGATGAACCGCATTGCCGGTCCACCGTCACACCTGGCACCTCCTCCGGCAACCCGGCCACGAGCCACGCCGTACGGCCGACATCGCCAGCCTGCGCCCCGATCGTATCGGTGCAGCCCCAGATTACATCATCCACCGCCGCGGGATCGATGCCCGTGCGCGCGATGAGCGCCTTGATCGGCAACGCGCCAAGATCCGCCGGATGCACCCCGGCCAGCGACCCTTTCTTGCGCCCCACCGGGGTCCGCACAGCATCGATAATATAGGCTTCGGCCATTTTCGCTCTCTTCAAAACTTGGCCATCTGGCCTTTATGTTGGACAAATGCATCGCGCGCCTTCTGGCTGTCCTCGTGCATATACATTTCGAGTGTGAAGCCCTGCTCAATCCGATAACGCTCCACCGGATTCACCGGCTCGATCAGGTTAAGCGCCTGCTTGGCGATGACCAGCGCGGCGCGGCTCTTAGCCGCAATCACCCCGCAAAATGCAAGAGCTTCCGCTTTCAGGTTATCCAGTGGCACGATCTTTTCCACCGAGCCGTGGCGCCACAGATCTTCCACTGGCACGCGGCCGCCTGTGAAGAAATTAGCGCGCATTTTCTGCACCGGCAGCATCCGCGTCATGGCCGCCGCCCCGCCCATCGCGCCGCGATCAATTTCGGGAAGCGAGATATAAGCCCCCTCGGCCGCGATCAACGCATCGCAGGCGCCCGCCATGTTCACGCCACCGCCAATTACAAACCCATGCAACGCCCCCACCACCGGCACCGCGCAATCACGGATGGCCTTGAACGTGAGATAATTGCTCCGGTTGAGCTCCACGATCCGCTCCGGATGCACCTGCATCTCTTTAATATCGACACCACCGCAGAAGCCGCGGCCCTCGGCGCGGATCAGCACGCATCGTATGTTGTCGTCAGCACTGGCACGGTTGAACAGCCCCGGCAGCGCGGCCCACCCCTCGGTATCCAGCGCGTTAACCGGCGGATGATCCATGACGATCTCCGCGATATGGCCGTGAATGTTATAGTTGATCGGCATGACAGACTCCGTCTTCGTTAGGCCGCGGCACAATTAGATTGACCGGTGAGCGCCGCGATCCGTCCACGCGCCTCGGCCACGATCCGGTCCACGAGGTCCTGGCAGGTGGGAATATCCTCGATCCGCCCGCCAACCACACCGGTCGCCATCACGCCATGCTCCAGGTCACCCTCCACCACAGCCTTTTGGATCATCATCGGCATCGACGCCGCCAGCATCGCCTGGTTCAGCGGCACCTCGCCATGCCCCACCATGTTGCGCGCGGCTTTGAACATTTGTAACCAGCTCTGCCCGGTTTGCCGACGCATGGCGTTACCCGCCTCCAGCGCCCGCAGCCATAACCCCAGCGTCCCAGACCGCTCAATCCGGTCCAGCGCCTTGGTGCGCACCATGCGCTGCGGAATACCATCCAGCTTTGTGGTGACAATGATATCACCCGTTCCCGCCTTGAGATAAGCCGCCTTCACATGCGCTGGCACCGGGCTTTCCTGCGTCAGCAAAAACCGCGTCCCCATGGCGATGCCCACCGCGCCGTAAGCCAGCGCCGCCGCCAGCCCGCGCCCATCGGCAAAACCGCCACTGGCGATCACGGGAATTTTCACCGCGTCCAGAACTTGCGGCAACAGCACGGTAGTGGGCACCGCACCAGTATGCCCGCCCCCCTCGCCACCCTGCACATTCACCATGTCCACGCCCAGCTCAGCCATTTTCTGCGCGTGCTTCACGGCGCCCACAGTCGGGATGCACAAAATACCCGCATCCTTGAAGCGGCCGATCATCTTCGCATTTGGTCCACGCCCGAAACTGACCGCGCGCACCTGGGCCTTGTTGGCAAGGATCAGCTCCACGATCTCTTCCGCGCCAGGCTGGAACGAATGGAAATTCACACCAAACGGCTTATCAGTCCCCCGGCGCACGGCGAGAATCTTCTCCCGCGCCTCATCCGGCGTCATCACCGCGGCGCCCAGAAACCCAAACGCCCCCGCATTGCAACTGCCTATCACCAGCGCGGGCTCCGCGATCCAGCCCATCGCCGTCTGGATGATCGGCCAGCGGCAGCCCAGCCGCTCCACCATCACCGTATGCAGCGGATCCCCCATCACGCCCCGCCCGCCTGCTTCTTGTTGGCGGCCGCCATGGATTTCGCATCCATGCCGCCAAGGCTGTTGGAGGAGACAAGATCACTCTGCGCATGAGCGAAATGATGCATATGGAAATGCGCGTCCATCGCCGAACGTTTGCCGCGCAGATCCTCCACCAGATTCAGCGCCTGCTTGGTCAGCCAATTGCCCAGGCGCGGCCGGCTCGCCAGCTCCATCGCCATCGCCTTCACATCCTCATCCAACTTTTCACGCGTCGAGAGCCGGTTGACCATGCCGAAATTATGGGCGCGCTCGGCGCTCATGCGCTCGCCAAGCATGATGAATTCCTTCGCCACACGCGGTGGCAATTCAAATCCATGCGCCGAATATTCGACCCCCGGAATCCCCATGCGGTTGACCGGGTCCTGGAAAAACGCATCGTCGGTGGCAACGATGAAATCGCACACCCAAGCGAGCATCAGCCCTCCGGCGACGCAAGCGCCTTGCACGGCGGCGATGGTCGGCTTGGGCATATCCCGCCAGCGGCGGCACATGCCCAGATAAACCTCCTGCTCACGCGTATAAAGCAGCTCCGCCCCCGGCTTGTTGGTGTGGCCCGGATAAAGCAGCTTGCGGTCAAACTCCTTGTGCAGATCGCGCCCTGGCGTGCCGATGTCATGCCCGGCGGAAAAATGCCTGCCCGCCCCCTTCAGCACGATCACGGCGATGGCGTCATCATCCACCGCCCGCCGGAAAGCCGCATCCAGCGCGTAGGTCATCTGGCTGTTCTGCGCGTTGTTGTATTTCGGCCGGTCCATGATCACGTACGCGATCGGCCCATCCGTCTCATAGCGGACGGGCGCGTCGGTTTCGTAGGTGATCTCCACCTCCTTCGGCTCGACAAGATTATTCAATTCCATTTTATCCCACCCTGGCGTCCACCCCGCAAAAAACCCACCAAAAAGGATTTTCGCGTAATATACATGCATCATTAACAACGTAAATTCAATTTATACCTATTCACATTTACACTTTGCGCATTTATTGGCAACATAAATTACCATTACCAAGACCAGGATACCCGCCATACCGCCCCGTCGCGCTGATCAACCCGCCCCAAGGCTCGCCCTTGATCATCTGACCGTGGTGGACGCCACGCCCCCGCAATTGGTGGAACTGGCCGCCGAGGCTGGCTATCGCGGCGTTTGCCTGTTCATGGAGTCAATGCCAACCCTGCCGCTGATGCCAGCTTTCCATCTACGCGGCCGCACCGCCATGGCGCGCGACACCAAAGCCCGGATGCAAGCCTCTGGTATCGAACTGGACCTCGCCTATCCGTTCACACTCAGCAGACATAACGAAGCGGCTGATTTCCTGCCCGCCTTGGAGACCGCCGCGTGGCTCGGCGCGAAAGCCGTCAACCTGCTCCTTTATGATCGCGATCCGGCACGGCGGTTCGATCAGTTCGCCGCGTTCAGCGCCCTGGCGGAAGATCACGGCCTCCGCGTCGCGGTGGAATTCTATCCCCCTTCACAAATCGGTTCATTCACCGCCGCACTGGCGTTAGTGACGAAACTGGGCCGCCCCGCCGTGGCTGGCGTGAATATCGATCTGCTGCATCTGATGCGCTCTGGCGGCAGCTTCGACGAATTGCGCGCGGCGCCCTCGGCATATCTCCACTACGCACAGTTTTGCGATGCCACCTTACCGGGACCAGACCTTGACCCCGCTGAAGAGGCATCCGCCCACCGATTACTCCCCGGCGAAGGTCAGTTCGACCTCGCGAGCTTCGCCGCCGCCCTGCCTGCCGGGCTTTCAGCCAGCGTGGAGGTGCCGCGCAACCCAGCCATCCTCGCGGGCGAGGCCCAGCTGGACCGGGCCCGCCGGGCCCTTCACGCAACGGCCCAAAGTCTTGCGCTCAGTCCTCGGGCGCGATCCTCACCTCTAGCCCCGCCAGCGCCTCGGTAACCTGAATCTGGCAAGACAGACGCGAGCCATCCGTCCGATGGGTCGAAGACGACAGTAGCTCATCCTCATCCTCGGACATCGGCGCCAGCGTTGCCGCGGCCGGGCCGCCGACATAAACATGGCACGTCGCGCAGGAGCAGCTGCCGCCGCAAACCGCCTGCAACTCGTCGAAACCATGATCCCGCAGCAGCCGCATCAGGCTCTTGCCCGGTTGAATTTCAACTTGAGAGGTCTCCCCCTCCCGATTGGTAATCGACAGCACGCCCACCTTATATCCCGTCCCTTCATGCATATGTTTCAATCAACCACCGCATCCGCAGAGGGAGAGCGGCGCGGCGGCGCCCTCTGGATATCACATCCCTCGACCTTATAAATATGTTTTCGCGTTCTTTTAAGATGTTATTTATATGCATTCCGCGTTTATTGGTGTATTTAAGCTCATAATAGCGTAGATTTTTCGAAAATCAGAAGTGAGGCCACGATGCTCGACCGCACACAGTTCCGTGAAGCCATGGCCCGCCTCGGCGCCGCGGTGAATATCATCACCACTCATGGGCCGGACGGCGACACGGGGATGACGGTATCAGCCGTATGCAGCGTCACGGACGATCCGGCCACGCTGATCGTCTGCATCAACCGGTCCAGCCGCCAGCACGCCATTTTCAAAAACGCGGGGATCATCTGTGTCAATATTCTGGGCCCCGGGCAAGAGGACCTATCCGCCATTTTCGCCGGCAAGGATCATCTGCCCATGCCGGAGCGGTTTGCCCGCGCCACCTGGCACAAGCTGGAAACCGGCGCGCTGGCCTTGGCGCAATCCGCCGCGAGCCTCGATTGCAAAGTGAGCCAGATGCTCGATATCGGCACCCACACCGTATTTTTCTGCGAGGTTCAGGCCATCGCGCTAGGCCAGAAAAACGCTGGCCTGGTCTATCACGGGCGGGCCTACCACCACGTCCCGCATCCGGCCGCATAATTGCGGCCGCTCAGGCTCAGCGCCAAAAATGAGCCAGGATATAATAGCTGCCAATGGGAAATAACCAGCCCAGCCAACCAAGTTTAGCCAAGCGTGGATTTTGGTGATTCCACAACGAAAGCGCCCCGGCCGCGCCCATCGCGCCCGCGCCGTCGATCCAGAACCCCGCCAAACCGCCCAGCCCCAATAAGCCGAGCAGGCGGATCAGTCTCCCCGCCTGCGTCTTGGCGCAGGGCGCGCGAAGGCCAGCGAGGCCCGCGAGCCCCGCCAAACCAAGCAACCCCGCCAATTGCGCCGGGACCAAAAGCCTACGCTCCCGCCAAATGCGGCGGACGGCGGGAGCGCCAAGGCGCGGCCTGCTCAAGCTGCCCGGCGAGGCGGAACAGCAGCGCCTCCTCGCCATACCGGCCAATGAACTGCACGCCAATTGGCAACCCGCTGCGCGACATCGATAGCGGCACGGACATCGCAGGCTGGCCGGTGATATTCGCAATCTGGGTAAACGGCGTGAACATTGCCGCGCGCTTGCCCCAGGTTTCAAAATCAACACCCGGCGACAGATTAATCTGCCCTAACGGCAGCGGCAGCTGGGCCAGCGTCGGCGACAAAATCACGTCGTAATTCTGCATGAAGTTGCTCATCGCCGTCGCGGCGGCCTGGAACGCATAGATGCCGTTCAGATAATCCGTTCCCGACACATGCTGGCCATAACCATAGAAATCAAGCGTGATCGGCTCCAGCACATCCGGCCCGGGCGGAATGCCACTGGCCTTGGCGCGGGCATCCACCTCCGCCGTCACCGAGGCGCCAATCACCGCGAACGCCGCAGCCCCCAGCGTCGCCATGTCGATCGTCGGCGCCGCTTCCTCGACATAGTGCCCGAGGGACTCACAAAGATGCGCGGCCGCGCGCGCCGCATCGGCGCATTCAGGGTCCACAGGGCTGTGTGACAACGGACTCAGCATCAGCGCCACACGCAGTTTGCCCGGTGGACGCCCCACCTGCGAGAGGAAGCTGCCATCGGGCGTCGGCGCCCCAAACCGCGAGCCCGGCTCAAGCCCCCAGGTGGCGTCCATAATCGCCGCGGAATCACGCACCGTCCGCGTAAGCGCGTGCTCCACCGAGAGCCCGCCCCACGACTCGGTATGCGGCGGCCCCATCGGCACGCGGCCAAGGCTCGGCTTGAGCCCGAACAAACCGCAACACGAAGACGGAATACGGATCGAACCGCCGCCATCGGAGCCATGCGCCGCCGGCACCACCCCGGCAGCCACCGCCGCCGCCGCCCCACCCGAGGACCCACCGGTAATCCGCTCCGGATTCCACGGATTACGGGTATCGCCCGTCACCTTGTTCTCGGTCGTGCCCGTCAACCCGAATTCCGGACACGTCGTCTTGCCGAAAATGACAAACCCGGCACGCTCATGGCGCTTAACCAGATCGGAGGTAAAGCTCGCGACATCCCCCTTGAAATACCGGCTGCCATTGGCCGTCACCGTGCCCTTGAGGTAGACGCCGAGATCTTTCAACAGCCAAGGCACGCCGGTAAACGGCCCATCCGGCAGCTCTTTCTTCACAGCCGCGCGGGCAAGATCGTAATGCTCCTGCTCCATGAAGTTGAATTTCGGATTCATCGCCTCCGTGCGCGCGATGGCATCCTCCAGCAACTCCGCCGCCGAAATTTGCTTGTCACGAACCAGCTTCGCCAGGCCCAGGGCATCATAATCGTCGAGAACACTCGAGGCCCGCGGTGGTGTATCCGCCTGCGCCGCCACCGCGGCCAGCGCCGCGGCGGATGTTCCCAACATCTCTCGTCTTGTCATCATGCGTTCCCCGTCCTGGCGCTTGTTGTTGTCGTTATCGTTGATAACCCGCGATCAGGCCTTCACGTAATAGCGGGAGTAGAAGTCGCGGAATTGTGGAATCGGGCCGTCGCCATCGCAGATGATCGGGCTGGTCTCATATTTCTGCCGGTCCCAAACAACCTTGTCCTGATCAAACTGCTTGCAAATATCACGGATGATCGCCTTGGCCACGCCGGCGCGCTCCCCTTCCGCCTGCGCCCGCGGCTGGGTGAAGCAGAAGCGGGCATGCACATGGTCAAGCTCCACCGGCGTCAGGCAAGCCACGAGTATCGTTTCGCTGATCCCGGTAAAGCGCGTCCAGCTCTGCCCCGGCCCCATGGTGTCGTAGCTGATGCAGCCATCAACCTCGCCCCATGGCGTGCCCATCTTCGCCTTCACATCCGCACCACGGCCCCACTCACCCCAGCGCAGCTCACCCAGGGGCACATTCGCGGTGCCATGAATATAGCGGAAATGGGCAACATCCACGCCATTCTCGGCCATGTTCTGGATGGAGCCCCAAACGTTCCACTCATAAACCTCATAATCGGTCCAGTCCGGATCAGTCGTCTCCGGCAGGCGCACAACCTCCCAAAGCGGCGCGATGTCCTGCGGATGATACCAGGCCCAGATCCAGCGGTTGGCTTCCGTCACGTGCCAGGTGCGGATGCATTTGCGCTTGACCTGCGGCGGAATCACACGCGCATAAGGAATATCCTTAACCGTTCCATCGCCATCATAACGCCAAGCGTGAAACGGGCATTCCAGCAAATTGCCATGCACCTTGCCGCCATGCCCCATATGCGCGCCAAGATGCTTGCAATACGCATCAACGATATGAACCTGGCCATCCTCGCCACGCCACATGGCGAGGTCCTTCGAGAAATAGCGCAGCGGCCGCACCTCGCCCGGGGCCAGATTGGCGGAAAGCTCGATCGGGTACCAGCCAAACGGAATGCCGATATTCAGGTTACGCTCCTCCACGGAAGCGCGTCCCTTGACATCGGCAAGACGCCAATCATTCAGCTCCTTGCCTTTGAGTTTTTCGATAACCTGCCAGACCGCGACGGGCGGCGTGCGGGCGTCGGTCGCGTCAGCCTGATGTTCGTTGGACATGTGACACCTCAAAAATTTACTTATTTCAGATTAAAAACCTTAACCGCGTTCTCACGCAGGAATTTCGGCCAAACCTCATCCTTGAACGGAACCTTCGTCATATCACCAAAGATACGGTCCAGACTCATCCCCATCGGGAAATAGCCGGCATAGATGATCTTGTCGGCCCCGCGGGTATTCGCGTAATCGATGATCGCCTTCGGATAGTGCTTGGGGGCAAAGGCGCTGGTCGAATAATAAAGGTTCGGCCATTTCAACATCAGCTTCACTGCCAACGCCTCCCACGGCTCGGCACCATGGCGCATCACGATCTTGAGGTTCGGGAAGAACCAGCAGATTTCGTCGAGATGCTCAACCTTTTGCGGCTCCATCGGAATACGCGGCCCAGGAATGCCGACATTCAACAAGATCGGCAGGCCCAACTCCTCGGCGCAGGCATAGAGCGGGAACATATATTTATGGTTGATCGCAACCTGCGGAAACGTTCCACACGGAAACACGCTGATCGCGGACAGCCCAATTTCGGCATGGATGCGCTTGATCCGCCGGACTTCCTCCATCCCCTTATTAGGGTCGCACGGCAAATCAAAGAAAAACCGGTCGCCGTGCTTCTCTTTCGCACGATAAGAGGTGGCGTTGCCGCCCCACCCCACCATCGCCTTCTCGATGTTGAAACGGTCCATCTGATCGACGACCCATTTCACCACATCATCCGTTTCGGTGATCTTGGGAATGTCCTTGAACATATACTGCGCGGGCATCGCGAATTGCTGCAGCGATTGCTCATCGCGCAACAGCGCGCGGAACGGGTTGAACCAATCGGAGCGGTCATCCGCCTCCGGAATTCCCATCATGCAATCTATGACTCTAATATCACTCGGCATCGCCATATCATTTATCTCCAATCAATTCCGGCCACGCCTGGCGCAAGGCAATCTTATTCACTTTGCCCAGATGGTTGCGCGGCAGAGACTCCTTGCTAAACGCCACACGCCCCGGCGCCTTATACCGGGCTAGATGCTCGGCCACCCAATGGACCACCGCCTGCTCATCATGCGTGCCGCCAACCACGACCGCGACGAGCAACTCGCCCAGACGCTCATCGGGAATACCAAACGCCGCGCATTCGCGGATGCCCGGCATATGCCCCATCACGCGCTCCACCTCGGCGCAGTAGATATTCTCACCGCCCGAGATCACCATGTCCTTCATCCGGTCAACGATGAAGATATAACCTTCATCATCAACATATCCGACATCCCCGGTGCGGAGCCAGCCCTCCTCGGTGAAGGCGGCCTCGGTCTCCTCCGGGCGGTTCCAATAGCCCAGCATCACCATGGCCCCGCGCACCTGGATCTCGCCGCTCTGCCCGGCGGGAAGCACCTTATGATCCGGCGAGACAATCCGCACCTCCGCCAATGGCAGCACGCGCCCGGCCGACGACGGCCGGCGGGTGAAATCCTCGCCAACGGCCTGGGCGATGGCGCCGGAGGCTTCCGTCATGCCATACCCCGTACCCATCACCGCCTGCGGACAAGCGGCTCGGATTTCCTCCAGCAGATTAACCGGCAGCGCCTGTCCGCCCGAGGCGATATTGCGCACCGAAGACAGATTCGCATCGCCCAGCTTGGCGTTATGCAGCATGTCCCACAGCATGGTCGGCACCGCCGAAAGCTGCGTGATCTGTTCACGCTCGATCAGCCGAATCGCCTCCTGCGCATCCCATCGGCGCATGATGACAACCTTCGATCCCGCGAAGAGCGGCGCCAAAAATGTCGAACTCAAGCCGGAAACATGGAACAGCGGGTACACCAGAAGCACCGCTTGCTGCGGCAGCTTCTCCAAGATGGCCTGCACCGGCACGCCATGCGCGCGCGCCATATTATGCAGCACCATCATGCCGGAAAGCTGCGTCGCCATCAGTCCCGTGATCAGGCTGCGATGCGTCAGCACCACGCCCTTGCTGCGCCCGGTGGTGCCGGAGCTGAACAAAATCGCGCACGGGTCCAGCGCGGCGGCCACCCCCGGATCGGGCATCGGCTCACGCGCGCGCCGCGCCACCTCTTCGGGGTCAAACGGCTTGGTCAGATCGAGCATGCGCCCGCTATATCCACCCTCACGGATCAGACCCGCCCGCGCCGTATCGGCCAGCACCACCTTAGGCGTGACTTCCTCGATCATGCCAACAAGCTCATCGGCCGAACCACGGCTATTGAGCAGCACCGCGACGCCACCCGCCTTGATGATGGCAAGAAACGCGACCATCCATTCCGCGCGGTTGCGCATGCAAATGGCGACACGTTCGCCGCGCCTGATCCCCAGCATCGGCGCAAGCTGGTCGCGCCATGCGAAGATCTGACCGAACGTCAGCCGCCGCTCAACACCGCTTGAGGAAAAATCGACAACAAACACCTTATCGCCATGCCGCCGCGCGCCCTCGATCATCATATTGATGTCAGGCTGAGCATTCGCGAATTGGCGCAGCCCGTCGCGCTCGACGATCTCGAACGGCGTACCCGGCGCCGTCACCGCGGCGAAAACAGGATCAACTTGATTCATAACAAAAACAATCCGTCCATCTTGCCGCCGTCGCGTTGGCGGGCTCTCTTCAATAGACCGCCGCTGGATTCTTGGGGCAAGGGCTGCCCAGCATCTCGCGGTAGGAAGGACGCTCATGCCCGCGGTCCGTCACCCCCAGCGCCCGGGCGATTTCCGCACCAATCAAGGTCTGCCCGGAAAGTTCATCGCGGTTGGGCGCACAATTCACGGCATCGACGATATGCGCGGTGAACTCTGGATTCTCGGCATTCGCAATGAATTCCTCATATTGTTCCGGATTGGTCTGCCGCGCGGTGAGCGAACGCTCGGTCACCAGCGGCCCCATCCAGATGGACACCGCCACCACCCCGGTACCGCGCAGATCATGCTCCATGTCGTGCGCCAGCTTGTCCACACCAGCCTTCTGCGCCCCATAAGCCGGACCATGCATGTAACAGCTAGCGCCGAAGGACGAGCCAAACGCGATCATCCCGCGACCTTGCGGCACCATGATCTGCGCCGCGTGCCAGCTCGCCACATAGGCCGAACGCAGCCCGACATCGAGGATCCGCACCGCGTCGAGGTCTTTCTCCCAGAACGGCTTTTTCTCAATGAGCTGGCGATGGATGTAGGTCGCGTTGTTGAACAAAACATCCAACCGGCCAGCCTCACGCTTGATCCGCGCAAACAGCGCGGCGACCTGGGCGTCATCGCCATGGTCGCATACCACCGGAATCCCCTCGCCCCCGGCGCGCGTCACCTCCGCCGCGGTTTCGGCAACTGTGCCAGGCAGCACCGAGCCATCCCAGCCCTTGGCATCGCCGGGTGAAATCGTCCGCCCGGTAACATAAACCGTGTAGCCAAGCTCACCAAAGCCGCGCGCGATGCCGCGTCCAGCCCCACGACTCGCCCCGGTGACCAGCGCAACCTTGTGAGTTGTCATTTCCTCTCCGTCTTGCAACAGCGCATGTTATTTAAGACACCGGATAACACACCATATGCGAATAAACAACACAAATAATTTACGCGTTATTGGTTCTAATTAGATTTAATTAGAAGTTTCGCGAAGCAAAACCTCGCCATCAGTCGCGCTGAAGAGACCCGCCATTCACATGCCAGATCTGGCCATTGACCCACTCGCCGTCATCCGAGGCCAGAAACGCGACCGCCCCCGCAATATCCTCGGGCTTGCCGAGGCGGGTGTGCGACAAGGCTTTCAATGAGGTTTGCACATAATCATCGGTGAGGTGCTGCGCCACCGCCTCGGTCAGCACCAGACCAGGGCAGATACCATTGGCGCGGATGCCCTTTTTACCAAATTTGCGAGCCACGTGCCGCACCAGCGCATGAATTGCGTTTTTCGTCATCGGATAGGCGACCTGAAACGGATTGCCTGCCAACGCCGCCCCCGAGGAGGTATAGATCATGGCGCCGCCGCCCTGCTCGATGAGTACCGGCAACGCCGCCTGGGTCGCCAGGAAATGGCTCTTGGTGTTGATCGCGAAGGAACGGTCGAGCACCTCTTCCGTGCAGTTCAACGCGTCGATATCGCCCTCCGTGCCGCCCGCGAGGTTGGAATGGTAGAAATCCAGCCGCCCGAAGGCCTTCAGCGCCGCGGCCACAATCCCCGCCTGCGAATCGGCCTTGGTGCCATCCAGCCGCACCCCGATCGCGGCACCACCGCTGGCCGCGATCTCCTCGGCGGTCTTCACCGCCCAGTCCTCGGCGATGTCGCCAATCACCACGCGCGCGCCCTCTTCCGCGAGCCGCTTGGCCGTCGCCGCGCCAATGCCGCGCCCGCCCCCGGCGATAATCCCTACCTTGCCCTGCAGACCGCGCATGCATCCTCCAAATTGTAATTGCGCTTCAATTATCGATATGTAATACGCAAACAGCAAATAAAATCAAATTATTTAATTCTTTGCGCAGATTTTTATCGGTTTGCGTGAATACAGAAAGAGGACCCCCAAATGCCGCAACTCACCGGGCGCAATGCGGTTATCACAGGCGCCGCCACTGGCATAGGCAAGGGCATCGCCCGGCGGTTCGCGGCGGCGGGCGCGCGTGTCGTCATCGCCGATTTCGATGAGGCCGGCGGCCGCGCCACGGCGGCCGAAATCGCGGCAGACGGCGGCACAGCGGTATTCCTGCCGGTGGATATCACACAGAAGACCAGCACCCTCGCCATGATGGCGGCCGCAGGCCCGGTCGATATTCTCGTCAACAACGCCTGGCGCGGCCATGGCATCTCGCGGCTCGAACACAAAACGGACGAGCAGCTGGAGCTCTCGCTGCGGATGGGCGTATTCGCCTGCCATTGGACGATGACCGCCGCTCTGCCCCATATGAAGGCCCAAGGCTGGGGGCGGGTGATCAACATGGCGTCGCTGAACGGCGTCAACGCCCATATGGGCAGCGCCGATTACAATGCCGCCAAGGAGGCCCTGCGCGCCCTGACCCGCACCGCCGCGCGCGAATGGGCCCCGTTCGGGATTTGCTGCAACATCATCTGCCCGGCGGCGCTGGCCGAGTCCACCCGGCGGGTGATGAGCGCCCAGCCCGGCATGATCGAGCGGATCAACGCCGCCAATCCGATGCGGCGCATAGGCGATCCCGAGGCGGATATCGGCGGCGTCGCGGTGTTTCTGGCCAGCGAGGACGCGCGCTACCTGACCGGCAACACACTTTTCGTCGATGGCGGCGCGCACATCAACGGCGTCGCCTGGGCCCCGGAGCTCCCGGACTGAACGGCAAGGAGTTGCGAATTATTCGTATTTTAAATGCGTCTAAGATACGCAAAAAATACTAATAGCTTGAGTAAATAAATCCTATACGTATTATCTCTGTACACTTAGCCTGGCCCGCGTTATGTTGGCGGCAATATTCCGATGGGAGGAAATGATGGCGAAAACCAGTGATTACGGTCTTGGCGAATTCACTTACCCGCGCGGCTGGTTCATGGTCGCGCGCTCGCAGGATCTGCAAAGCGGCGTCATGTCCGTCCGCTATTTTGGCGAGGATATGGTGATCTATCGCGGCCAGAGCGGCAAGGCCTACATGGTGGAGGCGTATTGCCCGCACATGGGCACGCATCTCGGCCTCAACAAAACATCTTATATCGTCAAGGACAGCACTCATATCGAGGGCGACAACATCCGCTGCCCCTATCACGGCTGGCGGTTCGGGCCGGATGGGCGCTGCAACCAGATCGCCTACTCCCCGGTTTCACCACCCAAGGCGGCGGTGTTGCGGCGCTGGCAGATCGTCGAGCGCGCCGGCTGCCTGTGGGCTTGGTACGACCCCGAGGGCGGCGAGCCCGATTACGAGCTGCCCGCCTTCGAGAATTACGGCGCGCCGCATTGGGTGAACTGGGAGCTGCGCCATCTCGGCGACATGGATTGCCACCCTCAGGAGGTGGTCGACAACATCGCCGACAAGGCGCATCTGGAGCCCGTGCACGGCTCGCTTGCCATGGTCTCGTTCGAGAACGAGTTCGCCGGACATACGGTCCGCCAGATCCTGTCTGCCGGGCACCGAACACTGGCCGCCGATGGCGGCGAGCCGATGACCAATGACACCTGGTACACCGGCCCCGGCATTCTGCAATCGGTGATGATCGGTGCCAATCCCTCGCATATGCTGATCGCGCATACGCCCATCGATGATGGCCGGCTGCGCGTGTGGTACGGGCTGCTGGTGAAAGTCGCCAGCGCCGAGCCGACGGCGGAAGACATCGCGGTGGCGCGCAGCTACGAAGACGCCGGGGTTGACGCCTTCGCGCAGGATTTCGAGATCTGGGCGAATAAGCGCGCCTGCGTCAACCCGATGATGGTGCGCGGCGACGGCCCGTTCGACAAGGTGCGGATCTGGTACCGCCAGTTCTACAATCCGCGGGCGCAGGCTGAAGCTTTCCAAAAACGCGTGGATGGCCGCTACACCACCCGCGGCACCAAGACCGCACCTTGGGATAGCGCCGCCTGATCCGCGGCGCCATCATTGCAAACATGTTCGCAAGGGGGGCTTCGCCAAAAAGCCCCCCTTATTCTTGCCTCACATCGCGGTGGCGCCGCCATCGACCACCAGTGGATGCCCGGTGACGAAGCTGGCCTGATCCGAACACAGCCACAGCACCGCCGCCGCGATTTCCTCGGCCCGCCCCATGCGGCCCATCGGCGTCATGCTGTCCATCAGCTTGCGCATCTCGGGCTGCGCCACGAGCGGCGCGGTCATCGGGGTTTCAATCACGCCGGGGCAGACCGCATTCACGCGGATGCCGTTCTTGGCCCAGCGCAGCGCGCCATGGCGGGTCAGGCCGATTACCGCATGCTTGGTGGCGGTGTAGCCTGGCTGCGCCCCATTGCCGACCAGGCCGTTGATCGAAGAGGTATTGACGATCGCCCCCTTGCCCTGAGCCAGCATGATCTCGGCTTCCTCGCGCATGCAATACATCACACCGGAGAGATTGATGGCGAGGCTGCGGTCCCACACCGGGGTGTCATACTCATTCGCACCCATATTATTGATGCCGGCATTGTTATGCGCGAAATCCAGCCGCCCGAACGCGCTCACCGCCCGCGCGAGGAGCGCCTTCACCTCGGCCTCGTTGGCCACGTTGCAGCGCTGATACACCGCCTTGCCCCCGGCGGCCGCGATCTGGGCCACGGTCTCCTCGCCGCCCTCATCGTTCACATCCGACACCACCACCGCCGCGCCAGAAGCGGCAAAGGCCAGGGCGGTCGCGCGGCCAATGCCGCCGCTGGCGCCGGTGACCAGCGCAACCTTGCCGGCAAAATCGTAGACCATCACGTTTCTCCTTGATATGCGTATGTATAAGACTATATTAAAACGCAAACTTAATTCTGTTTGCGCAAGACGGGGAGATTTTCGGACAATGGATGGGCTTTTTTCACCCGTCAAGCTAGGCGCCATCGCGCTGGCCAACCGCATCGTGATGGCGCCGATGACGCGCGACCGCGCCGGCCCCGGCGATGCGCCGACACCGCTGATGGCGGAATATTACGCGCAGCGGGCCAGCGCCGGGATGATCGTGACCGAAGGCGTGCAGCCCTCGCCCGCGGGCAAAGGCTATTGGCGCACGCCGGGGATTCATTCGCAGGCGCAGATCGAAGGTTGGCGGCAAGTGGCTGACGCCGTGCATGCGCGAGGCGGGCGGATCGTGATGCAACTGATGCATTGCGGGCGCGTGGTGGTGCCCGCCAATCGCGGCTTTGAAGCAGATATCATCGCCCCCTCCGCCCTGCCTTGCCCGGTGAAGGTGCCGGGGCCGGATGGCACGCCAGTCGCCCCCGCCATGCCGCGCGCCCTCGCGCTGGCCGAACTCCCAGGGCTGCTGGAGGAGTACGCGCAGGCCGCGCGCAACGCCATCGCCGCCGGGCTGGATGGCGTGGAGCTGCATTGCGCCAGCGGCTATCTCATCAACCAATTCCTCAACCCCGCCAGCAACCAGCGGCAGGACGCCTATGGCGGCAGCGCGGAAAACCGCATCCGCTTTCCGGTCGAGGTCTTGGCCGCCCTCGCCGGGGCGATCGGGGCTGACCGCGTTGGTTTCAGGATTTCGCCCGGCAACCCCTATAACGGCATGGATGTGAGCGCGCCGGAGGCGACCTTCGTGCCGTTCCTGCGGGCGGCGGACAAGCTCGGGCTGGCCTATCTGCACATCGTCGACATGGCACTGCCCGAGCTGGACACGCTGGCCATGGCGCGGGCGAATTTCAACGGCCCGGTCATCACCAACAACAACCTCACCGCCGAGAGCGCGCGCCAGCTGCTCGATGACGGCAAGGCCGAGGCGGTGAGCTTCGGCCGCGCCTTCATCGCCAACCCCGATCTGGCCGAGCGCCTCCGCGACAACGCGCCGCTCGCCAAGCCTGATTTCAGCCTGCTTTATACGGGCGAGGAACGCGGTTACACGGATTATCCGCCCCGCTGACAACAACTCCCCACAGGCGGGGAAGCTCTGCCGGCCATGGCGCGGCACGTGATTTACCCCACCAGAGAGGCCCCATGCCCAAGCCTGATACCGGACCAACCTCGGCCAGCTTCATTTCACAAAGGCTCCGCCTGAACTATCTCGATTGGGGCAACCACGGCGCGCCGGTGCTGATCCTGCAGCATGGCGGCCGCGACCACGCCCATAGCTGGGATTGGGTGGCGCGCGAATTGAGCCGGGACTGGCACGTGATCGCCCCCGATCTGCGCGGCCACGGCAACTCCGCCTGGTCACCGGATGGCGGCTACTCCATGTCATCCTTCGTCTATGATTTCGCCCAGCTCGTCCGGCATTTCGGCCGCAACGGGCCGGTGCGCATCGTCGCCCACTCGCTGGGCGGTTTCATCGCCCTGCGCTATGCCGGCCTTTACCCGGAAACAGTCCACAAGCTGGCCGCGATCGAAAGCTGGAACATCCCGCCGGAGTTCAGCGAGCGCCTGGCCACCATGCCCATCGACGCGATCTGGCGGGCCTGGATCGATGAGCGCCGCGCCATCGGCGCCAAATCCAGCAAGGCCTATCCGACGATCGAGGCGGCCGTGAACCGCATGATGGCGGAAAACCCGCATCTGAGCACCGAACAAGCCCAGCACCTAACGGTGCACGGCGTCACCGTGAATGAAGACGGCACATATTCCTGGAAATTCGATAACTACGTCTATTCGGTGCCGCCATTGGACCTCACGGAAGACCAGATCATCCATCTGCGCGCCCGCGTTTCATGCCCCGTACTGCTGATGCGCGGCGATAATAGCTGGGCCATCGATCCTGAAGCCCATGGCATCACCCGGCAATTCAAGGATGCGCGGCATATCACGTTCAGCGATGCGGGGCATTGGCCCCATCACGACAAGACAGCGGAATTCATCGCCGCCCTCAGAGCGTTTCTGTAGCAGACCGGGGCACGATCATGCCGGGCCGTACCCGCGCCCTCAGCGGTAGCCTGCGCGGATGTCGCACCGGGAAAAGACGGAAAAATCACTGAAAAATTCTTAAATATAACACCGAAAACAGTATAATGCGTAAATTTTATTGATTTTTACACCGCAAAATAAAAAATTTTTGATATAGATCAAAGCGTCTCCACCCCATCGGTGAAATTTTACCGGCTATTGGGAAGCCATCCTCCCGAAGCAGGAGACGCCATGAACATCAAAGCCCTCACCTACCTCGTCGTGGAGTCGACCGACCCACGGGATTGGGCCGCCTTTGGTGAACGCGTCATCGGCCTCTCCGCGCAGCCTTTGGCTGATGGCGGCATTGCCCTCAGGGCCGACGAGCGGTTGGGGCGGATCTTCGCCGTGCCGGGCGCACGCAACCGCTATCACGCCTCAGGCTGGGAGGTGCGGAACGAGGCCGAATTCACGGCCGCGCTGAAAATATTTGAAGCCAAGGGCGTCAATTTCGACATCGGCACAAACGCCGAAGCCGCACAGCGCGGCGCCCTGGGCCTGGCCCGCTTCGCCGATCCCGCGGGCAACCGCCACGAATTGGTGTGGGGCTTCCGCTCCGATTTCTCGCGCTTCACCTCGCCCGCCGGCGTGCCCAAATTCGTGATGGGCGATCTTGGCATGGGCCACACCGTGCTGCCCGCCCCAAATTTCGACGAGACCCGCGCCTTCTTCACCGATATTCTGGGCCTTGGCCTGTCAGACCTCATGGTCCACCGCCCCGGCGGCGCGGATGGTCCGGCCATGCGCATCCATTTCATGCATGTCGGCAATCCCCGCCATCACAGCCTCGCGCTGTTCGAGGGCGAGGTGCCCGCCGGCTGCGTGCATTTCATGTTGGAATATGAGTCCATGGATGAGGTTGGCCGCGCCATCGACCGCGCCGCCGCCCATGGCGCGAAGATGACCGCCACGCTGGGCCGCCATGTGAATGACGGCGTGACCTCTTTCTATTGCGCCACCCCTGGCGGCTTCTCGGTGGAGCTGGGCTGGGGCGGCACGCTCATCGACTGGTCCCGGAACACGGTGTTCGAAAGCACGAGCGTCAGCCTCTGGGGCCACGATTTCAGCCTCGGCTTCAAATAACCCTCTCATCTCACGGAGACACCAATGTCCGCCATTCTCTCACATCCGGCCCCGACCCCCGCCGATATGATCGCCGCCGCGCGCGCCCTCGGCCCTTCGCTGCGCGCCCGCGCCGCGCAGGCCGAGATCGATTGCAAAATCCCCAATGAAACGATCGCCGAAATGAAGGCGGCCGGGCTGTTCCGCGTGCTCCAGCCGAAGCGCTTCGGCGGCTACGAGATGGGTGTCTCCACCTTCTACGACATCCAGATGGAGCTGGCGAAGCACTGCATGTCCACCGCCTGGGTCTATGGCGTGGTCGCCGTGCATAACTGGCAGCTGGCGCTGTTCGACCTCAAGGCGCAGGAGGATGTGTGGGCGACGAACCACGACATGCTGATCTCCTCCTCCTACATGCCCAAGGCCAAGGTCACCCACGCGCCGGGCGGCTACCGCATCTCCGGCCGCTGGGGCTTCTCCTCGGGCGTCGATCATTGCGGCTGGGCCTTTCTCGGTGGCCTGCTCACACCGCCCGGCGGCGGCGCGCCGGAATTCGTCACCTTTCTCGTGCCAAAATCAGATTTCGTGGTGCATCGGGTGTGGGATACGGTCGGCCTGCGCGGCACGGGCAGCCAGGATGTGGAGGTGAAAGACGCCTTCGTGCCGGCGCATCGCATGCACCGCTCGCAAGATGGCGCCGCAGGCACCAGCCCCGGCCTGAGCGTGAATCCCAGCCCGCTTTACCGCCTGCCCTTCGGCCAGATTTTCGTGCGCGCCGTCTCCAGCTCGTCCATCGGCGCGCTGGAAGGCGCACTGGAAGCGTTCCGCGGCTATAACCAGAACCGCACCTCCAGCAACGACATGAGCCGCTCGGCACTCAACCCGGTGGCCCAGCGCGTGGCCGCCGATACCGCTGGCGCGATCGACGAAATGAAGCTCACCCTGCACCGTAATTTCGCGCGCATGATGGAGCTGGCGGCACAGAGCAAGGGGCCGGAGCTGGAGGAGCGCCTGCGCTTCCGCCTGCAGGCCGCCCAGGTGGTGGATCGTTGCGCCGAGCTGATCTCCGCCATGTTCTATTCCTGCGGCGCCTCCGGCGTGTATCGCAGCGGCCCGGTGGCCCGCACCTTCGTGGACATCCACACCGGCCGCACGCATGTCGCCAACAACCCCGACAAATTCGCGCGTAATTTCGGCGGCTGGCTGCTGGGCGAAGAAAATACCGACACGTTCATCTGATGCGCCACCGGGCTCCTCGCCAAAAGGAGCCCGGAACGCGACGCCTCGGATTGATCCGCGCCGGGTGTTTACCCGGCGGTTTGGCCACCATCGACCGACAACGCGATGCCGGTGACATTGCAGGCATCCGCCGAGGCCAGATAAGCCACCGCCGCGCCGATCTCCTCCGGCGTCGAGGGCTTTCCGGTCTTGGTCGCCAGCGACATCACCTTCTTCATATCCGCCCAGGCGGGGACGGTGGATTTGCGAAGCAGGGGGGTTTCCACCGTGCCCGGGCAGATGGCATTCACGCGCACGCCCTGGTCGGCATATTCCACCGCCATGGCGCGCGTCATGCCCAATACACCGGCCTTGCTGGCGCAATAGGCGGCGGCATAAGGCACGCCCGCCAGCGCGGCCGAGGAGCTGATATTCACGATATTTCCGCCCACCTTGAGCAGATGCGGCAGCGCGGCGCGGCTGACATGAAACACCGCGTATAAATTGACCTTGAGCACGAGATCGAATTTCGCCGGGTCACACTCATGCGTGCGCGCCCAATCGAGGATGCCGGCGCTGTTCACCACCACATCCAACCCACCCAGCGCCGCGAGCGCCGCGCCCGGCAGTGCGGCACAGGCCTGCGCATCGGTGGCGTCAAACGCCATCCCGACCGCCTTCACCCCCTGCGTGGCGACAATCTGCGCGGCCGCCTGCTGAGCGCCGTCGGCGTTGATGTCAGCCAGCGCCACATCGGCGCCTTCCTGCGCCAGCCGCGTGGCCGTCGCCAAGCCGATGCCTGATGCCGCGCCCGTGATTAATACCGCCTTACCCGCAAACCTCTTCATGTTTCCTCACTCCTATTTTCATCACGCATCACGCCGCGGCCACCCTAGCGAGAATCGCCGCACAAATAGCAGAAAACTTTACATAAACACACAAAATCAAAACATACTTGATATTTTGCGTATTTGCTACCATATATACTCTACGAACAACACAAGCGAGGCCATAGCTGTAGCGCCGCGCTGCGAATGTCATGGGGATGTGACGCGATGACCAATATCCAGAAAGTCGTGATCGACACGGCACCCGCGCCCGAAGAGCTGATCGCCCGCGCCCGGGCGATGATCCCGGCGCTGAAAGCGCGCGCCAAACGCACCACCGCCGAGCGCAAAATCCCCGATGAAACCATCGCCGAAATGCAGGCGGCCGGGTTCTTCCGCGTGCTGCAGCCCAAGCGCTGGGGCGGCTATGAGATGCACCCCAACGTGTTCTTCGAGATCCAAAAACTGCTGGCCGAGGGCTGCATGTCCACCGGCTGGGTGTATGGCGTCGTCGGCGGCCACCCTTATGAGTTGGCCCTATTCCACGACCAGGCGCAGCGCGAGGTCTGGGCCGAGGACGACTCCATCCTGGTCTCTTCCTCCTACCAACCCGTCGGCAAGGTCGAGCGCGCCGAGGGTGGCTTCTACCTCTCCGGCCGCTGGGGGTTCTCCTCCGGCAGCGAGCATTGCCAATGGGTGCTGCTCGGCGCCATGGTGCCGCCGCTGAACGCGGACGAGCCGCCGGATATGCGCACCTTCCTGGTGCCGCGCGCCGATTATCAGATCGACCAGACCTGGGACACGTTCGGCCTGCAAGGCACGGGCAGTCACGACATCGTCGTCGAACGCGCCTTCGTGCCCGAATACCGCACCCATAAGGCCATCGACGGCTTCCTCTGCCAAAACCCCGGCCAGGCCGAAAACAGCGCGCCGCTGTTCCGCATGCCCTGGGCCCAGCTCTTCCTCCGCCTCGTCTCCACCGCCGCCCTCGGCGGCACCCGCGCCGCCATCAACGCCGCACTCGAGATCGCGCAATCGCGCATCTCCACCAACACCGGCAAGGTGTCAAAATCCGATCCGATCCTGCTCAACGCCATCGCCACCGCCTATGCCCAGCTCGACGAAATGGAAGCCGTGCTGCGGCGCAATTTCGACGACCTCGTCGCCATCGTCGAAGCCGGCGAGGAAATCCCCATGGCCAAGCGCCAGCTCTACCGGTTCCAATCCTCCTCCGTCGCCCGCCGCTGCGCCGATCTCGTCGATAACCTGCTGCCCCTGCTCGGCGGCCGCGCCATCTACATGCACAGCCCCATCATCCAGCCCTGGCTCGACCTCAACGCCGCACGCGCCCATGTCGCCAACGACCCCAACAACATGGGGCCAGACCTCGCAAACGGACTCATGGGAATCCCACTCGCATTCCACTTCCTGTAAGGCGACCCACGTGAACGCAAAGCCGGAACAAACTGTCCCCGCCGCACACATCAAACACTGGGACAGCGTAACAGATGTCGCCATCCTCGGGTTCGGGATCGCAGGCGCATGCGCGGCGCTGGAAGCTGCGCGTGGCGGCGCCGCGGTCACCATCTTCGAGGCGGCGGGCGGTTCCGGCGGCGCCTCGGCGCTCTCGGGCGGGGAGATGTATGTCGGCGGCTCCGGCGGCACCGATATTCAGCAGCGGAACGGCTTCACCGATTCCACCGAGGATTTCGCGGCCTATCTTACCCTTGCCGGTGGACCGGCGCCGGACCAGGCCAAGATCGCGCTCTATGCGCGGGAGGCGGTGGATCATTTCAACTGGATCCGCGCTCAGGGCGTACCCTACAAAGGCACGTTCCTGCCCGGCAAGATCATCGAACCCGAGACCGACGACACGCTGATCTGGTCCGGCTCCGAGGAAGCCTGGCCGTTTTCGGCCACGGCGAAACCAGCGCCGCGCGGCCACACGATTCAATCCCCCGGCTGGGGCGGCGGTCGCAAGCTCATGGATATCCTGGAGGCGCGCGTGCGCGAAGCGGGCGTGCAGGTGGAGACCTCCGCCCGTGGCCGCGCGCTGGTCGCGGATGACGGCGAGATCGTCGGCATGATCATCCGCCAGAACGGCAAGGAGCTGGCGGTGCGCGCGCATCGCGGCGTGATCATCGCCACTGGCGGATTCTGCATGAACACCGAAATGGTGCGCCGGCACGCGCCCGAGGCGCTGCGCTGCTCGCACCCGCTCGGCACCATCGATGACGGCTCTGGCATCATCATGGGCCAGGCCGCGGGCGCGCGCGCCATCCACATGAACGAATTCTTCGTGACCTGCCCGTGGTATCCACCCGAATCCCTGGTGAAGGGTATTTTCATCAACGAGGCAGGCCAGCGTTTCATCAATGAGGATTGCTACCACGGCCGGGTGATGAGCGCGGCGGTGGCGCAGCCTGGCACGCGCGTATTCCTGCTCTGCGACAACGATATTTTCGCCCGCCCGATGGAGCTGGCCAATGTCGAACTGGCGGCCGTGGGCGAGAGTTGGGGCGAGGTTGAAGCCGAACTCGGCTTCGCCACGGGCACGCTCAGCACCGTAGTCGAGCAATACAATGCGCATGCAGCCAAGGGGGAGGACCCGGTCTGGCACAAGGCGGCGAAATGGTTGAAACCGCTCACCACCGCCCCCTTCGCGGCGCTCGCATTCAATCCCTCGGAGAGTTATTTCTCCTATTTTACCCTTGGCGGGTTGGAGACGCTACCCACCGGAGAGGTGCTGAATCTTGGCGGTGACCCCATCCCCGGCCTTTATGCCGCCGGACGCGCCACTTGTGGCTTGCCGCGCTGGGGGCGGGGCTATTCGTCCGGCATGAGCCTTGGCGATTCCAGCTTCTTCGGCCGTATGGCGGGGAGAAGCGCGGGGGAGCGAGGCATCTGATGGAGAAGATTATTTACGCGCTCTGGAAGCCCCGTGGCATGACGGAAGAGACCTTCGCGGAGCGGCTTCATCATCGGCTCTCCCCCATGCTGACACCGCTCGTGCATCACCTGCGCCTCAACTTGCGCGACAGCAGCGTGCGAGGTGGCAACTCTCCTTGCTTTTCCGTTCTCCGTCCCTCTCCCGACGCGCTGGTTCAGCTCTGGGTGAACACAGCCTATCCCCCCACCCGCGCCGGCATCGATGCCGCGATGATCGAATATTGCGGGCATTGCCATGCGTGGCTGGTCTGCGAGTCAACGCCGCTCCCCAATACCGCATTTCCACCAAATCCGGGCCAACGGACCGAAGGTTTTGCACAGATCGCCCTACTCTTGGCGCCATCCGGCCTGGAGCATTCTGTCTGGCGGCACCATTGGCAGGATCAACACACACGCCAAGCCTTGGATTTGCAAGCGACTTTTGAGTACCGGCAAAATCTTGTAGTTCGTCCGCTGACCCCCGGCGCGCCGGAGATATGGGCCATTGTTGAGGAATGCTTCCCGATCGACGCCCTCACTGACCGCACGCTTTACTACGCCCACCCCGGAGACTCACAGGGGACAGACGCCAATGAAGCTGCCATGATGCGCAGTTGCGAGGGGTTCATCGGCGCCAATGGGTGCGACGTGTTCCCTACCAGCCAATACGACATCCGGTAACCTGAGAGGAACCCGCTTACCCCTCGCCCTCTTCACCATTCTCGGCATCGGTGGCGGGGGCCGAGGTGATCCGCGCAACGGCGCTGTTATATTTCACGTTATGCACGGCAATCGAGGTGTCGACCTTCTTCACCCCCCGAATCGGCCGTATCTTGTTCAGAATCACGTCATTGACCTCATCGAGGCTGAGGAACAACCCCATCGCCAGGATGTTGAAGCGCCCAAGCATGACGATCACGCAACCGATTTCACGCATGCCGGCCAAAATATCGGCGATTTCAGCAGTCCGCGCCTGATCGCAATGAATGCCCATCATCACGAGATTTGGCGACCCGGCGTAGCGGTAGCTGCGGACCGTGGTGAAATGGATGAGCCCCCGCCGCTGCAGGCGTTTGATGCGAGTCCGGATCGTTCCTTCCGTGACATCAAGATCCTGCGCGATCTGCCGGTTGGAGGCACGGCCATCCTGGCTGAATGCCTTTATGATCTTCTGATCGAGTTCGTCTAAGGTGATGGCGTTCATAGGGGCGCTATATTGAATTCAAATTTCTTGATGTCGACGGCAATGCCTGGATCCATTTCATCAATGCCCTCGATCGGGCGCACGTGATTGTCCAGGAACACGCGAACTTCTTCAAAATCATGCAGCACCACCAACATTTCGAGGTCGTAGCGCCCATGCATGACATTGACGCTAAACACCTCGGGTAGCGCGGCAAGGTCTTGCGCCACCTCCAGCACGGGCCGCCCTTTCACGCTCACGCCGATGGCGATGATCACGTTGTAGCCATGGGCCGCAAAATCGGTCACCGCCACCACCTTCATGATCCGCTGCTCCTCCATGCGGTTGAGGCGGGAAGAAACGGTGGCAGGCGTCACCGATAGACGAGCGGCGATCTCCTGATTGTTGGCACGGCCGTTGACGGTCAGGATATCGATAATACCTTTGTCGATGGCATCGATTCCCGCATTGGTGATACGTCTGCCTTTACGAAGCTTCATATGGTCTACCGAAAGAAAAGTTTTGCCCCATCCTGCCTTATGAATGGCAGCCTGTTTGCCGATTTTCTGCGCATAGCTTAAATATTTCTTCAGGTCCAGCATTTGCGTGCGGAGCCGGTGGAACACCCCCCTTGAGCGGGACGAGGCTGGCATTTCCACCCCACTAGGTCTCCCGCCAACACTGCCACTTCTGGCGGTGGGCTGACTCACTCGCCCGGAGCTGGCAAATCCGGGGGGGCGGCACTCAGCAAAACCAGCGCGTCGGCATCGCCATTCAACAGCCGGTTTTCCCGAAGCTCCACCTGCCAATTACCCCCGGCGCCCCGGCGCAGCCGCCAGCGATTGGCCGAAACGCGATACACTTCAAACCTCTCCCCCGTCCAACAAAAGACGCAGGAATAGCCAATGGCCGTAGCCGTATCTCCCTCCAAGCGCACCTCAACCGGGCTGAGCACATGGGCCGCGCCTCCGGCGATGAGAGTTTGGTGGCTTTTACCCCGCAACATGGCCTCCAACGCCCCCTGCCCGCGATACACCCCAAACCCGCCAACATCATAAAGGCCATCCTCGGCCCATAGCGCCGCCGCGGCGGCGGCATCTCCCCTGTCAGCCGCCGGGCCATAGCTGGCGATGAGATTACGGATCGCCTCACGGTCCTCCAACTCCCTCAAACGCGCCGCCAAACTCCGTTCCGCTTCCATGCCGCGTACTCCTGCTCCAGGCGGGGTCATACCGCAGCAAAAGCTTTCACATTTCAGCTATATATTCCAGACAAAGAAGCGCATTTCTTTGACTTTTTTTATAATTAACATGACAATGCGTATTAATAGCCGAAAATATATAGATACCATGAGGCAACACAAGTGACCACTTTAGAGAACCGCATTGCACGCCTGGAAGCCGAGAGCGAGATCCGCCGGCTCAAGGCTCGCTATCTGAATGCCTGCGACACCAAGGATCCCATGGCCATCCGCGCCTGCTTTACCGTAGACGCGGTGCTGGACTACGCCCCAATGGGCCAGTTCAGCGTGAACCAACTCATCGAGGTCTTCACCGAACTCGCCGTTAAAACCCCCATCGCCGACTCCCACCAAGCGCATAATGCCGAGATCATCATACAGGATGATGGTCGCGCGCGGGGCCGATGGAGCTTGGGCTTCGTGACCTTGGACCCCGTGAGCAAGACGTTCAGGCTGATGCACGGCATGTATGAGGATGAATACGCTCTGACGCCCCAAGGATGGCGGATCGCGGCATCCCGGCACACGCCACGGCTGATTGCCGATGGCGCGCTGGTGGAAGACACACTCAAAATCACGGACCTGAAAGCCGTATGACGCGCCGCCTCGCTCAGAGCCGCAAGGTCTTCAGCAACCGGGCGTAAAGCTGTCCTGAATAGGGGGGCACCAGCCGCTGCGGTACACCGTACGCGCGTGCGAGAATTGCGCGAAGCCTTCCCGTCCGTGATACGCGCCCATGCCGGACGCGCCCACCCCGCCAAACGGCGCGTCATGGGCGGCGACCTGGAGCAGCACGTCGTTGACCGCCACACCGCCGGAGATCGTATGCGCCAGCACCAGCCGCTCCTCCCGCGCGTCCGCCCCGAAATAATACAACGCCAATGGACGCGACCCCGCATTGATCCGCGTGATCACGGCCTCAATCTCCGTGTAGGTCTCAACCTGCAACACTGGTCCGAAGATCTCTTCCTGCGCGATCCGGCTGTCTTGCGGCGGGTCGATCACCAATTGCAGCGGCCAACGGCGCGAGTTGGTGCTGAGCCCGCCGCCGCAATCCACAATCCGCCCGCCGCGCGTGCGGATCTCGGCAAGATACCCCTCCAGCCGAGCCTGGTGCCGTGCGTTCACGATCGCTGTCAGAGCCTCACCCCCCGCCGTAACGGGAAACAAGCGTTGATGCGTCTGCGTGCAGGCGGCGATGAGCGTCTCCAACCTCGCGCGCGGCACGAAAACTGTGTCGGGCGCCACGCAGATCTGCCCGGCATTCATCGCCTTGCCCTCGACAATGCGCTTGGCTGCCAGTGCGATGTCGGCATCGCGCCCGATAATCGCTGGCGATTTGCCACCAAGTTCGAGAGTCACCGGCGTCAACCGATCAGCCGCGGCGCGCATCACCCGCATGCCGGTGGCCGAACTGCCGGTGAGCACCAGATGATCGAAGGGCAGTGCGCTGAAGGCAGCGGCGGCTCTGGCGTCGCCGCAAACCACCGTCAGTTCGTCCTCGGCAAAAGCGGCCTGCACCGCTTTACGCAGCGCCTCCGCCGTGCACGGCACAAATTCCGATGGCTTCAGCATCGCCCGGTTACCCGCCGCCAGCACGAAGGCCAGCGGCGCGAGCGTGGTGAACAGCGGTACATTCCAGGTGCCGAGAATACCCACCACCCCTTTCGGCAGATGCTCCACCCGCACCCGCGCGCCGAACAGGCTAAACGGAAACACCCCCTGCCGCCGCTCGGGTTTCATCCAGCGACGCACATGGGCGCGGGCATATTTCACGGAGTTGAACGTCGCCATCACGTCGTTCATCAGCGAGACCTCGCGCGGCCGTCCACCGAAATCCTCGTCCAGCGCGGCGCAGAATTCATCCGCATGCTCCCGCAGTAAGCGCAGCAGCCGTGTCAGGCGATCGATGCGCAATGCCGCCGGCACCTCGCCGCCCTCAATCTGCGCCACCTGCATACGGGCCAGCAATTGCATCTGCGCGCTGGCAACATCATCAGTTTCACTCATCGTCTCGCCTTTCTTGCAGAACGTTCCGTGTCAGCACCCGCCGCGCAGAAACGCCGACGCGCGCTCGCCAATCATAATCGCCGCGGCGTTGGTATTGCCCGAGATCAGCCTGGGCATTACCGAGGCATCGGCCACGCGCAACCCCGCGACGCCGCGCACCCTCAACCGGCTGTCCACCACCGCCGTGGCATCCTCGCCCATCCGGCAGGTGCCGACCGGATGGTGTCCCGTTGTGCCGTTGGCGCGGGCATAGTCCAACAGCTGGCTGCGGGTTACAGCCGCCGCCCCAGGATAGATCTCCCCCACCATGACCGCCGCCAGTGCCGGTGCGGCCGCAATCCGCCGCGCCCAATCCATCCCCGCCAGAGTGGTCTCGATGTCATAATCGGTGCTGAGATAATTCATCAGGATGCGCGGCTTCGCGCTGGGGGCGGGGGAGGCCAGCTCGATCCGCCCACGCGAAGTCGGCCGGCAGACATTCGGCGCCAGTGTAAATCCGGGGAAATGGTGCAGCGCCTTCTTCTTCCCCTGCAACTCCCCGGAAAGCGGCAAAGCATGAAATTGCAGATCAGGTCTAGAAAGTTCAGGACGGCTACGCAGAAAAACACCGACCTCGGCGGCGGGCATGGTCATCGCCCCCCGCTTGCGCAGCAGATAATCCAACACCTCGATCATCACGCGCGGCCCAGCCAGCCTCTGGTTCATCGAGGCCATGCCATCGCGCAGCCGCCACATCAGCGGCACCACCAAATGATCCTGCAAATTGGCGCCAACGTCCGGCGCCTCGGCTACCACCGGAATCCCGAGCCGCGCCAGCGCCGCGCCCGGGCCGATACCGGAGCGCATAAGCAATTGCGGTGTCGCCACCGCCCCGGCGCATAGAATTACCTCAGCGCGCGCCCGCGCCTCATGCGCCTCACGCCCGAGATTATAGCGTACACCGCACACCCGCCGCTCGGCCATCACCAGATCCGTCACCGCCGCGCCGGTTTTCAGCGCCAGATTGGTCCGCCCCAGCGCCGGGCGCAGATAGCCATGCGCGGCCGAACAACGGCGTCCGCCCAGCATCGTCGTCTGATAAAATCCAGCACCTTCCTGCGCCACGCCATTGAAATCGCGCGTGCGCGGAATCCCCGCCTGTTCGGCGGCACGCAGCAGCAAATGCGAGAGCGGCGATGGCGCGGCGAGATCGGAGACGGCGATTGGCCCGTCAGTGCCATGCAGCTCATCCGCAATGCCAAAATTGCGCTCCATGCGCTCGAAAAAAGGCGCGACATCCCGCCACCCCCAGCCACGCGCGCCCGCCGCATCCCAATCGTCATAATCCTCATGCTGGCCGCGAATATACAAGAGCCCGTTAATTGCCGAACTACCGCCCAGCACCTTGCCGCGCGGCAATGGCACGCACCGCCCGCCGAGGGCGGGTTCGGCTTCCGTCTCATAAGCCCAATTGAAGGTGTTGCGCGGGTCCTGCGTCTTGCCCCAGCCCGCGGGCATGTCGATCAGCAGGCTGTCATCGCGCCCGCCAGCTTCTAGCAGCAGCACCCGGCACGACGCATCCTCGGAGAGCCGCGCGGCCACCGCGCATCCGGCGCTGCCCGCCCCCACCACAATGTAATCAAACGTCTCCACTTTGTCCCTCCGCCTGTTTTTGTCATTCGCTATCAGCCGCCCTGCCCGCGCCGCGCACCAGCGGATAAAAAACCTCCTCGCTCCAATGCGGGTTCTTGCCCGGCAGGCCGTAGCGCCAAGGCCGCCCCTGCGGCACATGCAACGTGCCGAACAAGGTATCGAATACCGACAGGATGAAGCCGAAATTCCGGTAATTCGCGCCATCCTTGCCGAAACCATGATGCGTGTGGTGGAGACCCGGCGAGACGAATACATGCTCCGCCAAGCGGAACATACGCCCCACCACCGGCGCCCGGCGCACCGCGTCATCCCAACGGAAATTGCTGTGCGTGACCACGTTCCACGCATATTCGGTCACCGCCAACAGCGCCGCCGCCATTGGCTGGCCCATATACAGCGTGACCGCGATGACCCATGCCGGCGGCTGGATCAGCGTCCAGACGGGGTTGATGCGGAACACCAGCAAAGTGGTCATATATTTACCCGAGTGATGGGTGCGATGCAGCTTCCACAGCCATGTCAGCCATTTCTTATTGCGACCTTGGTGCGACAGGCGGTGGACCCAGTAGAACAGGAACTCATCCACCAACAGCATCACGGCGAAGACCACCCACACCGGATCATGCGCCAGCATGTTACGCTGCCCAGGCAGTAGCAAACCAAACCCATTGGCCAGCGCGATGGCCAGCACAGGCCGTGAGACCGCCGAGCCGATCCCGGCGCAGAGCAAGTTCACCAGCCAGTCGGCCCGCGTGTAAATACCGCGATGGCGGCCCAGGGCGATCTCCAGCCCCAGCACACTCAGGCCGAAAGCAAGATAGAACATTCCGAACCCTGCATAACTCATCATCCGTTTTGCCTTTGCGCGTTGTGAAACAAGCAGCCTAACGCCACGCAGGACTTAAATAAAATGAATTGAATATGCGGTTTGCATGTATAAGATTCATACATGGACCTAAAACGCTTACAGTATTTCGTGACACTGGTTGAACACGGCAGCTTCGTGCGCGCCGCGGAAGCCTTGCACATGACCCAATCAGCCCTCAGCCATAGTATCCGCACGCTGGAGGAACAGGTCGGGCTGACGCTGCTCGACCGCGGCAAGGCTGGGGTGGAGCCTACGCAGGCGGGCACGCAGTTACTCACCGACGCCACCGCCCTGCTCCGCCAAGCGACCACGCTACGCACCAATCTGCGCGCGCTGGCGCGGCTGGAAACCGGCAGGGTGAGCTTCGGCGTGGCCCCACTGCCCGCTTATCTCTGGCTGTCGGCCGCGCTGGCCGCATTACTCGCCAATCATCCTGGCGTAATCGCGCACGCTTCGGTCACCGCCATTTCCGAACTCTTCGATCAGTTGCGCCAGGATCGCATCGAATTCTTCATCTCCGCCCGGGACCCGCTGCCCATGGCTGATTGGTATGAAATCCACCCTCTGACGCGGCTGGAACTGGCGCTGATCACACGCGCCGACCATCCGTTGCAGCATCATCCCGCCCCCGCTATGGCCGATCTTGCCCGGTTTCCGCTGGCCTCCGTGGCCACCGATTTCGCCCGCGCCGAACCCGCCGCGCCGCCACCGCCGACACCTGACCTCATCGCCGTGGAATGCGCCGACTGCCATGTGCTGTGCGACCTCACGCTGCACTCCGACATCGTCTGGATCACATCGGCGCTGGTGGCGCGGCGCGATCCCGAACGCCTCGCAGTGCTGCGTATCACCGTGGACGGCATCCCCCCGGCCACCGAAATCGTCATCGTCTCGCATGCCGGACGAACGCTCTCCCCCGCCGCGAAACTGGTCATCGGGACGATCCGCGCGCAAGCCGGGCGTGACGTATCTGGACCGGCGCAATCCTGAGATCACCGCGCCGCCCGCCATGCGCCCTCAGCTCAATATATCGCCGTTATGCGCGCCCAGCACCGGTGGCGGCAGCGTCACCTCAAACGCATAGCCGCTCATGCGGATCGGGTTGGCGTAATGCGTGGTGGCGGCCTCGCCCTCACCCACCGCCATCACCGTCCCGCGCGCGGCGGCATGGGCGCTGTCCAGACTTTCCGCCAAGCTCAAGACCGGGCTGACGCAGGCATCCACATTTGTGAATATCTCCATCCATTCGGCCAGCGTCTTACACGCAATCTCCGCCGCGACCTCGGCCACCGCCGCCGCCAGCTTGGCCCCCATATCCCAGCCGCGCGCGGCGAGATCGGGCCGCCCAAGCGCCGCGCAGAAATTCCGCCAGAATTTCGGCTCCAGCGCGCCCACTGCCAGATAGCGGTCATCCGCCGTGCGGTAGGTGCGGTAACAAGGCAGGCCGCCACTCAGAATGTCGCGCCCCGGCACCGGGTTGGGCGCGCCGAACATCGCGCGCGAGGCCAGTGCCGCCACATTCAGCGCCATCGCGCAATCGGTCATGGCAATATCAATATACCGCCCCTGCCCACTGCGCTGCGCATCGAATAACGCGGCGAGAATGCCCGCCGCCGCACTCAGCCCGCCGCCCGCGAGATCCGCGATCGGGAAACCGCCCGGCGAGGGCCGGCTGCCATCGACCACATTCTGCCCGAGAATTCCCGCCTCGGCCTGGTAGTTGATGTCATGCCCCGCCTTCGCCGCCAGCGGGCCGTCCTGACCGTAGCCGGTGATCGCGCAATAGATCAGCGCGGGCCGCAGCGGCTGCAAATCGGCATAGCCCAGGCCGAACCGGGCCATCACGCCGGGGCGGAAGCCCTCCACCAGAATATCCGCCCCCGCCACCAGCCGCCGCACCGCCGCCACCGCCTCCGGCTGCTTCAAATCCAGCACCACCGATTTCTTGTTCCGGTTGGTGAGGTCGAAGATGCCGCCCGGCGGCGCGCCCGCGGGGCCGCGCGCGGCATCGCCGCTGCCCGGCGGCTCGATCTTGATGACCTCGGCGCCGAGATCGGCCAGATACTGCGTGCACACCGCGCCCGGCAGCAATTGCGTGAAATCGAGAACGCGCAGCCCGCGCAGCGGGGGGTTTGACATCGCTCAGCCCTCCAGCGCGCGGAAGGGCACGTCGCGGTCGGTGCGGAGTTCACCCGGCAGCCCCAGCACGCGCTCGGCGATCGTGTTTTTCTGGATCTCGTCGGTGCCGCCGGCGATGCGCGCGCCCGGCGCGGCCAGCCACAGCAATTGCGGCAGCCGCCATTGCGCGCCCAGCGCCTCGGCGGCGACCAGCCCTTCCGCCCCGCCCAGCTCGATCGCCAGCGCGCCGCCGGTCTGGAAGGCACGCGCGCCGATCAGCTTCACCGCCGACATTTCCGGCCCGGGGCTCTGCCCGCGCGAGATCGCGCTCATGCCCCGGCGCACGATCAACTCAACCCCGAACTGGGCGAGATACGTCTCGGCGATGCCCGCGCGCACGCGCGGATCCTCCAGCGCCGGGCGCTCGCCCCACACCACCTGCTTCGCCAAACCGATGAGCTGCGCGTAAAGATCGCCGGAGAAATTCTCGCCCAGTGAGAACCGCTCCTTCATCAGCGCCGACATCATCACCTTCCAGCCGTCATTCTCCGGCCCCAGCCGGTCGGCATCCGCGATCCGCACATCGCTGAAGAACACCTCGCTGAAATGGTATTCATCGCTGGCTTGGCGGATCGGGCGGACCTCCACGCCCGGCGCCTTCATGTCGAGGATGAACATCGTCAGCCCCTTGGATTTCGGCTGATCCCAATCGGTGCGCGCGAGCAGAATGCCGTAATCGGCGATATCGGCGTTCGAGGTCCAGACCTTCTGGCCGTTGATCACCCAGCCATCACCGTCGCGCGCCGCGCGGGTGCGCAGATTGCCGAGATCCGACCCGGCGGACGGCTCGGAGAAGAGCTGGCACCAGATATGCTCGCCCCGGAAGGCGCTGGCCAGATATTTGACCTTCTGCGCGGGCGTGCCCCACATCGCCACCGTCGGCAACGCGGTGCCGAGGCTGACCTCGAACACGCGGTCCGGGGTGAGGAATTTCGCCTCCTCCTGGTTGTAAACGATCTGCTGCGCGGGAGTGCCGCCGAAACCGCCCATCTCCTTGGGCATGACGATGGCGGCATAGCCGGCCGCGGCCTTGCGCGCCTGCCACGCCTTGGCGGCGGCCAGATATTGTGGCTTGTCCAGCCCGGCGCCGAACTTGTCCTCACGGCCGCGCCGGGGCTGGGCGTTGGCCGCCAGCCAGGCGCGCACCTCGGCGCGGAACGCCGCTTCCTCGGGGGTATCGTCGAAATTCATCAGGCTGCCTCCTCGATTAGCGCCGTTGCCAGCGCATCGCGCCACAGATGCTCATTGCCGATGATCTGCCCGAGCCAGCGGGCACGGCGCAGATGCAGGTGGCAATCCATCTCCCAGGTGAAGCCGATGCCGCCATGCAGATGCAGCCCCTCCTCGGCGGCGAGGGTATAGGCGGCGGTGGCCGCCACGCGCGCGGCGGCGGCGGCGCGCGGCAGTTCCGGCGCATCGCTGGCCAAAGCCCAGGCGGCGAAATAGGCATGCGCGCGGGCCAATTCGAGCTTCGTGTAGATGTCGGCCAGCTTGTGCTTCACCGCCTGGAAGCCGCCGACCACGCGGCCGAAGGCGCGGCGCTGCAGCACATAATCGCGGGCCATATAGAGCGCCGCCTCGGCCCCGCCGATCTGCTCGAAGGCGAGCAGCGTGGCCGCGCCGAGCGTGACCGCGCGCGCGGTGGCGGCGCCATCGCCCGGCAGCCATGTTGCGGGGGCGGCGGCGAACTCGATGCGCGCTAGCGGCCGGCTAGGGTCGAGCGAGGACAGCGCCTGCCGGGTCACGCCCGGCCCGTTCAATTCCACCAGCGCCAGTTCGCCCCCGGCCAGCACCACGCAGATCTCCGCCGCCATGCCATCGGGCAGCGCGTGCAGCGTGCCGGTGAGCGCGTCACCCACGCGGCACGGCGGCGGCGCGGTGGAGATGCGATGCGCGGCCGCCGCCAGCGCCGCGGTGCCGATCACCTCGCCACTGGCAAGGCGCGGCAGCCAGAGCGCCTGTTGCGCCGGGCTGCCCGCGCGGCGCAGCGCCTCGGCGGCCAGATAGACCGAGGAGAGCAGCGGCACCGCCGCCAGCGCCCGCCCGGCCTCCTCGGCCACCAGGCACAGCTCCAGCAGCCCGAGCCCGACGCCGCCCTGCGCCTCCGGCAGCGCCACCCCGAGCGCGCCCAGCGCCGCCAGCTGCCGCCAGGTTTCGGCGCAATAGAGCGTGCGCCCCTCCAGCACGGCGCGCACGTTGGGCGAGGTGGAGTAATCCGCCAGCACGCGCCGGACCTCGGCCTGCAACCGGCGCTGATCTTCAGAAAAATCGAAGTTCATGGAAAAATCCTTTAGTTCGCCGGAATCTCAGGCGGCCTTGCGCAGGCCGGGCGAGGGCGCGGCGGCGGGGCCATGGAAGGTCTGCCCCGTCTCCGCCATCGCGCGCACCAGTTCGGGGATCGCGTAGAGATCGCCATACAGCCCGCGCAGCCGGTCGCATTCCGCGATCACCGCCGGCAAGCCGAGCGTGTCCATCGCCGCGAACGGACCACCGAGATAGCTCGGGAAGCCCACCCCCAGCGTGGCGCCCAGATCGCCGTCGATCACGTCGATCAGCACGCCTTCGGCGAAGCAGCGCGCCCCCTCGGCCAGCTGGGCGTACAGGATGCGCGCCTTCACCTCCTCGATACCAGGCTGCACGGCCAGTTCGGGCAATAATCCGGCGAGCCCGCTCCACACCCGCTTCTCGCCATCCGGCCCGTAATCGAAGAACCCCTGGCCGGTCTTCAGCCCATAGCGCCCGGCCTGATACAGCTTCACGATCACGCCCTCGCGCATCGCCCCGCCGCGCTCGCGCGCCTGCGCCTGCCCGGCATGGTAGCTGGTGTCGATGCCGATCGTGTCCGAGATGCTGAGCGCCCCCATCGGCATGCCCAGCATGCGCGCGCCATTTTCGATCAGCGCCGGCTTCACGCCGCTCTCCACCATGTCCAGGCTGGCGGTGACGAAGGCGCCGATGAAGCGCGTGGTGAAGAAGCCTGGGCCGTCATTCACGGTGATCGGCGTCTTGCGGATCGCCGCGGCGAAGTCGAGCGCCACGGCCCAGCTTGTATCGTCGGATGCCTCGCCCTTGATGATCTCGACCAGCGGCATGCGCTCGGCCGGGGAGAAGAAATGCATGCCGATGAAGCGCTCCGGCTCCGCCGCATAGGCGGCGAGGCTGGTGATCGGTAGGCCGGAGGTGTTGGAGGCGATCACCGTGCCCGGCGCCACCGCGGCGCGGAGCTGCCCGATCACCATTTTCTTCGCCTCGCGATCCTCGAACACGGTTTCGATCGCCAGTTGCACATCGCCCAGCCCGGCATAATCGGCGCACGGCAGCAGACGGGCCAGAATGGCGTCGATCTTGGCCTGGGTGCTGCGGCCTTTCTCCAAATCGCGCGCCAGCCGCTTGGCGGCATAGGCCTTGCCGCGCTCGGCGCTGGCGAGGTCGCGGTCGATCAGCACCACCTTGATCCCCGCCTTGGCCGCGGCGAAGGCGATGCCCGCCCCCATCGTCCCCGCGCCCACCACGGCAATGCGCCGGAAGCTCTGGCGCGGCACGCCGGCCGGGCGCGCGGCCAGGCTGTCGGCCTTGCCCTTGTTGATGAACATGGTGCGGATCAGATTCCCCGCCACCGGGCTTTGCATCAGCTGCGTGAAATATTTGGCCTCGATGCCCAGCGCCTTGTCCATCGGCAGCACCAGCCCCTCATACAGCGCCGCCAGGATCTTCTCCGGCGCCGGGTAATTGCCGAAGCCGTTGGCGCGGGTCATCGCGTTGGCGGCGATGAAGGTGTTGCGGAACCCGGGATCGAGCGTGCCCGCCCCGCCCGGCACGCGGAAGCCCTTGCGGTCCCAGGGCTGCACCGGGTCGCCATGCGCGCGCAGCCAAGCCTTGGCGGTCTCCACCAGCGCGCTGGCCGGCGCCACCGCATGCACCAGCCCCATCTCCAGCGCCTGGGCGGGGGTCACGTTCTGGCCCTGCATCATGATCGGCAGCGCCTTCTGCAAGCCGACCAGACGCGGCAGGCGCTGCGTGCCGCCGCCGCCGGGCATCAGCCCGACCATGCTTTCCGGCAGACCGAGCATGAGGCGCGGATCGTCGGCGGCGACGCGGTAATGGCAGGCCATCGCGATCTCCAGCCCGCCGCCCAGCGCCAAGCCATTGATGGCGCAGGCCACCGGCTTGCCAGCCGTTTCCAGCCAACGCAGCAGGCGAGATAGATAGGAATACACATAGGCCCGTTCAGCCAAGCTCTTGCCGGAGAGATCCACCCCGCCGCCGCCGATCATCTTGAGATCGCCCCCCGCGACGAAACTCTCCTTGCCCGAGGTGAGGACGATCCCCGTCACCGCCGCATCCGCCATGGCCGCGCGCAGCGCCGCCTCCAGCGGGTCGGTGAGCGCGGGGCCCAGCGTGTTCATTTTCCCGCCCGGCAGGTCCATGACGATGGTGCGGATGCCGTCGGCATCGGTGGTGCAGGTTACTGCTTCGCTCATCTTCCGGTTCCCCTCAATTCACCCGTTCCAGCACCATGGCGATGCCCATGCCGCCCGCCGCGCAGAGCGAGACCATGCCCAGCCCCAGCCCGCGCCGCTCCATCTCATCGAGCAGCGTGCCCGCGATCATCACCCCCGAGGCGCCCAGCGGATGCCCCATCGCGATCGCCCCGCCATTCACGTTCATCCGCTCATGCGGGATGTTCATCGTGTCCATCAGGCGCAGCGGCACCGCCGCGAAGGCCTCGTTCAGCTCCCACAGCTCGATGTCAGCCGCCGTCAGCCCGGCCGCGGCCAGCGCGCGCTGGCAGGCGGGCGTCGGCCCATCCAGCATCAGCGCCGGTTCGGAGCCGACGGTGATGAACGAGCGGATGCGCGCCCGCGGGCGCAGCCCCAAGCGCGCGCCCACCTCGGCCGAGCCCAGCAGCATCAGCCCGGCGCCATCGACGATGCCCGAACTGGTCGCGGCGGTATGCACATGCTCGATCCGGTCCACCTGCGGATAACGCTGCATCGCCAGGCTGTCGAAGCCCATGCTCTTGCCCAGCTCGGCGAAGGCGGGTTTCAGCGCCGTCAGCGCCTCTAGCGAGGCATCGGCGCGGATATGCTCGTCTCTGTCGAGCAGCACCTCGCCGAGCACATCCGTTACCGGCACCACCGCGCCCGCGAACCAGCCATTGGCCCACGCCGCCGCCGCGCGCTGGTGGCTGGCCAGGGCGTAGGCGTCGAGATCCGCGCGCGAATAGCCGTTCAGCGTGGCCAGCAGATCGGCGCTCACGCCCTGCATCACGAAGGGCGTATGGCTCGACACGCGCGGGTCGATGCCATGCGGCCCGCCGCCATCCGCGCCCATCGGAATACGCGACATGCTCTCCACACCGCCCGCCATCGCCAGCTCGACCATGCCGCAGCCGATCTTGGCGCCGAGAATGCTCACCGCCTCCAGCGCCGAGGCGCAGGCGCGGTTGATGTGCAGCCCCGCCGCGCGGTCGGTGAACCCGGCCAGGATCGGCGCGATGCGCGAGAGCGTGGCCCCCTGCTCGCCCGCCGCCGAGACGGTGCCGAGCACCGCCTCATCCAGACAATCATCGGGCAGATTGCCGCGCGTCTTGAGCGCCACCATCAGCTGGCGGACCAGCTCCACCGGGGTTGCCTCATGCAGCCCGCCATCGGGCTTGCCGCGCCCGCGGGGGGTGCGCACGTGGTCGTATATGAAAATCTCGCGCATTCTTGTCCGGTTCCACATTCAGGTCACAAGAATATAATGCATTATAAGTTTTCGCCAGACCGTCAAGCACTTCCTGCCGCGACGCGCGAAAAATTCACGGTTTGCGTAAAAAGCTGCCGGAAATTTTGGCGTTAAACCGGCGTAACCGCGCCGGCGCGCTGCATCAGCGCGGCGAAGCCGGGGCGGTCGGCCTCGGTGAGCAGCGCGGCGCAGACCAGCGCGAAGCTGGCGCTGAGCTCGGCGCGGAGGCGCTCCATCTCCCAATCCTGGATCGACCATTGCTCGAAAGTCGCGTCGAACACGCGCATCAGCGTCGCCTCCAGCACCTGCACTGGAATCACGGATGGCAAATAGCCATCGGCGGCCAAGCTGCGCGCTAGGGGCTGCACCACATGCCCGCTGGGCGGCACCGGAAACCGGCCTTGCTCAACCGGCCCGAGGCCGAAAAGCGCCTTGCGGATATTGCGAAAAAAGCGCGGACGGCGAGAAAACGCGTCCACCACCCGGTCCACCACGCCCACCACGCGCTCCAGCGGCGAGGTGCCCGCCATCCACTCATGCGTCCGGTTGAAGCCGCGTACCTGGCCGTCGAACAACTCCACCAGCACCGCCGCCTTGGAGCCAAACAGATTATATGGCGTGGCCAAACTCAACCCGGCGCGCTTGGCCAGCTCGGGCATGGAAAAAATGCCGTCGTCGCGCTCCTCGATCAGCTCGCCGGCCGCGCGCAGCAGCCGCTTGCGGCGCTCGGCGATGCCCTGTTGGAGCCGTCCGATCTTCCCCTCTGTGGCTTCGCTCGCCAATCAGCTTCCCCCGATCTCAGTCTTGGCGGCTTTACCGGACCTCTCCAAGCCGCGGCAAGGCTGGAGCCCATACAAACTTTATAATGCCTTTTAATTTTTTAAATTGTGGATTATCACACCTTCCAACGCCCCCGAGAGGGCAAAACACGAGACCGTGCCGGCAGTTACCGGCCCCAGCGAAACGAGCATCCATGGCCCATCAATTCCATCTCGCCGATCTGTTCGAAACCGTGGCCGCCACAGTGCCCGCGCGCATCGCGATCGAATCCGACTCGCTGACCCTCACCTTCGCCGAGCTGAACGCCCGCGCCAGCCGCCTCGCCTCGGGCATGGCGGCGCGTGGCATCGGACGGGGCGACACGGTGGGGCTGTATCTGATGAACCGGGCCGAGCATCTCGAAGCCTTCATCGCCAGCATCAAGCTCGGCGCGGTGCCGTTCAACATCAATTACCGCTACCGCGCGGAGGAGCTGACCTACCTGCTCACCAACGCGCAAACGGCGGTGCTGATCCACGGCGCGGAGTTCGGCCCCATCGTCGAAGAGCTGAGGCCGCATCTGCCGGGCTTGAAACTCTCGGTGGCCGTGGCGGATGGTTCGGGCATCGCACTCGGCAACTCGGCGGATTACGCGGAACTGCTCGCCAGCCCCGATACCGGCCCCTGGCCGCGCGCGGAATCGGACATCATTCTCACCTATACCGGCGGCACCACCGGCATGCCCAAGGGCGTGATGTGGCCGCATAAGGCCTTCGTCTTCGCCTGCGCGGGCGCCGCTGGCTATTTCAACCCAGCGGGCCCGATCAAGGTTCCCGAAGATATCGCCGACCGCGCCGCCAAAGGTTACCCGCTCAAAATGTTCCCCGTCGCCCCGTTGATGCATGCGGCGGCGCTGTGGGCGGTATGGTCGGCCCTGCTCAACGGCCTCACCATCGTCCTCGACGAACATAAGCATTTTGATCCCATCCACATCTGGGACAAATGCGCCGCGCTTGGCGTCAACATCCTCCAGGTGGTGGGCGACGCCATGGCCATTCCGCTGCGCGATGCATTACGCGCCAACCCGGACCGCTGGCAACTGGGCGCGATGGTCAATTTCGGCTCCGGCGGCGCGATGTTTTCGCAGCACGTGAAGGACGATCTGCGCACCCTGCTGCCGCCCAACGCCACCATCACCGATGGTCTAGGCTCCTCGGAAACCGGCTATAGCGGCCAGGCCCTGGCCAGCAACGCGGGCATGATGCAGCTCAAAACCAGCCCGGAACAACAGATCATCATCGATGACCGCATCGCCATCCCGGGTGAGACCGGACTGATCGCCCGCAGCGGCTTCACCCCGGTCGGCTATTTCGGCGACCCGGTGAAAACCGCCGAAGTGTTCCGCACCATCAATGGCCGCCTCTGGGTGGTGAGCGGCGATGCTGGGCGGTTGGAGGAAAATGGCACGATCACCGTGTTCGGCCGCGGCTCCACCTGCATCAACAGCGGTGGCGAGAAGATCTTTCCCGAGGAGGTGGAGGAAGCGCTGCGCGCGCATCCGGCGGTCAAGGATGTCGTGGTTGCCGGGCAGCCCGATCCGCGCTGGGGCGAGCGCGTGGTCGCCATCGCCTCGCCGCGCATCCCCGGCGCGCACCCGCCGCTGGCCGAGCTGCGCGGCTTTCTGGCGCAACATCTGGCCGGCTACAAAATACCGAAGGCGGTGGTCTGGGTCAGCGAGGTGCAGCGCTCCCCCGCCGGCAAGCAGGATTACCGCTGGGCCAAATCAATGGCCGCGCAAGCGCCGTTCTGAACCACGAAAAAAATGCGGCGGGAGTCGCCTCCCGCCGCCTGTTATCCGGGCCGCACGCCCAATCGCCCCGATGGCGTGTTAATCGGCCCGGACCTTGACCTTCGGCGCGGATGCGCCCCGGCGCATCGCGGCCAGAAACCCTTCCAGCGGCGCGGGCTCGGCCACTGGCCCGCCATGGTCGCCCTGACGCGCCCAGAATTCCTCGTAGCTCGGGAACAGCTTGTGGAAATTGCCCTCCACCCATTCCGTGCCCGGCCAGCGCATCTTGCGCGCGCCGATCGGTGGCTTGTTGAGGTCCGTCGCGTACCAGTAAAGGGGCAGCCGCCGTGCGAAATACCAGCGCGGTCCGTCCGGCCCAGGCGCGCGGATGTAGTCATCCACATACATCATCTGCATGATGACCCATTCATCGCCGGTCTCGTGCTCGTTCTTCGAATATACCACGCCATGCGCATGGTCGGGATCGTCGAACTCGATGACATGCCCGCCAATGTGATGCGAGGTACCGGTGAAGGGCGAGCGCAGCGTGCGGTCCATATAGCCGCGCAGAGCCAGGCGGCCCGAGGTCTCGCGCCCCACGCGCACATCCTCAGGAAATAGCGAGACCATGGCGTCCATGTCTCGCATGTCCAGCGCCAGCGCGTATTTGGCCGGAAGCTGGCGGATCTGCTCCAGCGCTTCCAGCCGGTCGATCCGCCGCGCGAGGCTGGCGAAGGCGGGGTCCTGGCTCATGCGTCGTTCCTTCCGTTGTCCTGTGGAAAGCTGCGGGTCACCATGTCGAGCACACAAGCCGGTTTGTCCCCGCCCTCGATCTCGATGGTCACCCTGATCACCGTCTGAATGCCGCCCTTGTTTTCTTCAACCTTCACGATTTCGCCCAATGCCCGCAGCCGCGCCCCGGCCCGCACCGGTGCGAGAAAGCGCAGCCTGTCCAGCCCCACATTCACGCCCCAGGCCACGTTATCAACGGCCAGCATCTGCGGCAGGAAATAAGCGGCCAGGCTCATCGTCAGGTAGCCATGCGCAATGGTGCCGCCGAACGGCCCCGTCCTGGCCCGTTCGACATCGACATGAATCCATTGATAATCTTCCGTCGCCTCGGCGAAACGGTCGATCCGCTCCTGCTCGATGCGCAGCCACGGCGTGGGGCCGAGGGACATGCCCTCGCGCCCCAGCAATTCGCGCGGGTTGTTAAAACGACGGACGGCTTCTTGGCTCACGCATCGCCTCGCGGCTCGCGCGGCAGGCCCAGCCCGCGCTCGGCGATAAGGTTGCGCTGGATCTGGTTGGTGCCACCGTAAATCGTATCGGCGCGCGAATACAGGAATAGATTGGGCAGCACGGACCATTCATAGGCCTCGCCCTCGGCCACTTCACCGGCCTGGCCGAGTATATCCATCGCCAACTCGCCAAGGCCGCGCCGCCAGCTCGCCCACTGGATCTTATAGGTCAAGGCCGCGCCATCGATCTTCGAATGATCGCTGTTGGAGAGCATGCGCAGCGCGCCGTAACGCATCAGCCGCAAACCGATCTCGGCCTTGGCGATCCGCTGGCGGATCAGCGGGTCCTTCGCCGCACCATTCGCCTTCGCCGCGGCGATGATCTCATCGAGCTCGTTACGGAACCCCATCTGCTGGCCTAGCGTGGAAACCCCACGCTCGAACGCGAGCAGCCCCATGGCGATGCGCCAGCCATCACCGGGCGCGCCGATCAGGCTGTCAGCCGGGCAGCGCGCATCGGTGAAGAAGGTCTCGTTGAATTCCGCATCGCCATTGATCTGCTTGATGCCGCGCACCTCGATGCCCGGCTGGCGCAGCTCCATCATCAGGAAGGTCAGCCCCTTCGGGCCTTTCGAGCCCTTCTCGCTGCGCGACACCACGAAAATCCAGTCGGAGATATGGGCGAGGCTGGTCCAGATCTTCTGGCCGTTCACCACCCATTCATCGCCGTCCAGCCGCGCCGCGGTGCGCACGCTGGCGAGGTCCGAGCCGGCGTTCGGCTCCGAGAAGCCCTGGCAGAAAATCGTCTTGCCCTGGGCGATGCCGGGCAGGAAGCGCTGCTTCTGCTCGGGCGTGCCGAAGGTGAGGATCGTCGGCCCCGCCAGCTCGATACCGATATGGTTCACGCGTCCGGGCACGCCGGCGCGCGCATATTCCTCGGCGAAGATCACCTGCTGCGCCAGCGTCGCGCCGCGCCCGCCCCATTCCACCGGCCAGCCGATGCAGCCCCAGCGCGCCTCACCCAGGCGCTGCTCCCACTCCTTGCGCCGCTCCGGGCTTTCGGTGAGCTTGGTGATGCCCTTGATGTCCTTGAACTCGCCCGCCATCTGGCCGTTCAGCCAATCGGCGCATTCCTGCCGGAACAATTCGTCTGCGGGGGAAAAACCGAGCTTCATGCCACGTCTCCGAGAATCATGCTGGCCACGCATTCGCGGTGCCAGGTGCCGTTGCCCAAGATGGTTTGCAGGGCGCGGGCGCGTTTGAAGAAGAGATGAGCGTCATGCTCCCAGGTGAAGCCGATGCCGCCATGCAACTGGATCATGTTGCCCGCGCACATGAAGTAGGTGTCAGCCGCGAAGCTCTTGGCCGCATGGCCAGCAAGCTCAGCCTCCTCCGCGCCTTCATCCACCGCGCAGGCCGCCCAATACACCGCCGAGCGCGCCTGCTCGATCTCGATCATCATATCGGCCAAGCGGTGCTTATAGGCCTGGAACGAGCCGATCGGCCGCCCGAACTGGATGCGGTCCTTGGCATAGGCCACGGTGCGGTCGAGGCATGCCTGGGCGCCGCCCAGCGCCTCCGCCGCCGCCACCACGAAGCCGGCGCGATGCGCGGCGGCAATCGCCTGCGCGGGCTGCGCCAGAGGCTCGCCCACCGCGCCGGAGAGCGTCACGCGGGCATAGGGGCGGGTCTGGTCCATTGTCGTCAGCCCGGCGATTTGCACGCCCGGCGCATCCGCGCGCACCAGCCAGGCGCCACGATCATTCGCGACCACAAACACAGCCGCGCTGGCGCCATGCGCGACAAATCCGGCCTCGCCGGTGAGTACATCGCCTGCGGCGGTCAGCGTCGCGGCATGCGCGTAAGCCGCGATCGTCTCGCCCGAGATCAGCTCCGGCAGCCAGTCCTGCTGCTGCGCGGCGCTGCCGCCCGCGGCGATCGCCTGGGCGCACAGCGCCAGCGAGCCCAGCATCGGCAATGCCGCGACCTGCGCACCGGCCGCCTCGGCGATGATCGCCATCTCCACCAACCCCAGCCCAGCGCCGCCCAATTCTTCGGGCAACCCAATGCCGGAGAAGCCAAGCTCCTGACAAAACGCCGCCCACAAAGCGCGGTCGATCCCGTCGCCCGCCATTGCCCGGCGGGTTCGTTCGCTGGTCGCATTTTCCGCGAAAAAACTCCGCGCCGTATCGGCGATCATTTGCTGTTCGCTCGTAAAGGCGAATTCCATGAGCAGCTCCCCCTCTCGCACCATGCGTTCCGTTGCTCCGGAGCGACGCGCAGCCGCGCCCGACCAGCAACAAAACAACGACGTTAAACGTGCATTATATAAAATAAAACCGCAAATCAACATCGTTTTGCGTATTTTTGAAATGTGTTTTCTTCGCTTTATTCCCGACGCCCCTCCCTTCTCCCGGCGCTCCCGCGCCGCGCGGAGCACCGCTGCAACGACGCATCGCTTTCTATGCGCATATTTTTATACTTTATACGACGCATATTTGAATTGTATTCGCTGATATATATGCGTAATTCGCATTACACCCAAATCAAAAATCCAGGCCCATTGACGCCTCATCCGCCCCGGCGCAAGCCTCGGGCCATAAATTAGAGAGGAGATCCGCGCATGATCCGCAAATCCGTTAACCGCCGGCCCCGGGCCGCTGGCCAAGAGGCCGCCGCATGAGCCGCTACAGCCATCTCCTTGCTCCTGGCCGCATTGGCACGCTGGAAACCCGCAACCGCATCGTCGTCGCCGCCATGGGCGTCAGCCTGTCAGAAGCCGACGGCACGGTGGGCGAGCGGCTGATCGCCTATCACGAGGAACAGGCCCGGGGCGGCGCCGGTCTGATCACCTCCGGCGTGATGGGCGTGGCCTGGCCGGTGGGGGCCGTGCAGCCCAATCAGACCGCCATCTCGGATGACCGCTTCATCCCCGGCTTGCAGGCCCTGACGGAGCGGGTCCACCGCCACGGCGCCAAAATCGCCGCGCAGTTGCATCATGGCGGGCTGGTCGCCGGGTATTCGGCGGACGCGTTCGGCGAGTCGCTCTGGGCGCCCTGCGTGCCGCCGGTGCTGACCGGCGATTTCACCGATTACTTCCTGCCCGAGGAGTTGGCCGGCTTCTCCGGCAAACCGCCGCAGCTCAAAATTCTCGCACAGGCGGATATAGACCAAGTGGTGCGCTGGTTCGCCACCGCCGCCGCGCGGGTCGTGAAAGCCGGGTTCGACGGCATCGAGCTGCATGCCGGCCACGGCTATCTGCTGTCATCCTTCCTCTCGCCCAAGACCAACACGCGCACCGACCATTACGGCGGCCCCCTGGAAAACCGCGCGCGGCTGCTGCTGGAGGTGATCGCCGCGGTGCGCGCCGAGATCGGGCCGGATTTCCCGCTCTGGTGCAAGCTGGATTCCCGGGAGTTCGGCAAGGAGGGCGGCATCACCGTGGAGCATGCCATCGCCACCGCCCGGTTGGTGGAAGACGCGGGCGCCGATGCCATCACCGTCTCCGCCTACCACAATGCCGGCATCGCCAAGCTGCATTCGGGCTCCAACATCCCGCATGAACCGGAAACCAATATCCCCGCCGCCGCGGCGATCAAGGCGGCAATCGGCATTCCGGTGCTGGCCTCGGGGCGCGTGGAACCGGCGGCGGCTGACGCGCAGATCGGCGCCGGCACTTATGATTTCATCGGCATGGGGCGGAAAATCCTGGCCGATCCGGCGCTGCCGAACAAGCTCGCCGCCGGGCAGGAATCCGCCATCCGCCCCTGCATTTATTGCTATACCTGCGTCAGCGCCGCCTATGTGCGCGAGCCGGTGCGCTGCGCCGTGAATCCAGAAACCGGCTTTGAATTTGAGCGTCCTTCCGCGTCATCGGCGGGGGGCAAGCGCATCGCCGTGATCGGCGGCGGCCCCGCGGGCATCGAGGCCGCGTGCCGGCTCGCCGCATCCGGGCATCGTGTCACGCTGCTGGAAAAAAGCAAACTCCTCGGCGGGACCTTGCGCTTCGCCGCCCTCGCCTATCCGGCCAATGAGCGCCTGCTCAACTGGCTGCAAGCCCGCCTCGCCACATCCGGCGTTGATGTGCGACTGGGCACCGAAGCCTCACCGGCGCTGCTGCGCAGCCTGGCGCCGGATGCCGTGATCGTCGCCACCGGCGCGCGGCGCGACATGCCCGCCCTGCCCGGCAGCGATCTGGCGCATGTGTTCAGCGGCGACGACATGCGTAACCTGCTGCTCGGCCAGAGCGCGGCACAGCTCAAGCGCAAGACCAGCCTGGCCACGCGACTGGCCATGCAGGCCGGCGCCACCACGGGGCTGACCGCGAAGCTCGATTTCATCCGCAACGCCAGCCATCGCTGGATGCCGCTGGGGCGCAACATCGTCATCATCGGCGGCGAGCTCGTGGGAGTGGAACTGGCCGAGTTCCTGCATGAGCGCGGACGCAAGGTGACCGTTTTGGAGCCAGCGCCGCGCTTGGGCAAGGGGCTGCTGCTGGTGCGGCGCATGCGGTTGCTGGCCGAACTGAAGGAGCATGGCGTCAACATGCAAGGCGGCGTCAGGGACATCGCCATTACCCCTGCCGCCGTCAGTTTCCAGAACGCGGCTGGCGAGGCGTGCTCGGTTCCGGCGGATCACGTCATCGTCGCCATGGGGGCGAGCGGCGACACCGCGCTGGCCGAGCGGCTGCGCCAGGAGGGCTTCAGCACGCTGACGGTCGGCGACTGCAACGGCGTCAGCTACATTGAAGGCGCGATCCGCGGCGCCGCCAAGGCAGTCGCGGACATCAACGGGCTGTAAACAGAAAAAGCCTGGCTGGATCGCTCCAGCCAGGCTTTTTCATACATAGCGCCCCTCGGCACCACCCAGGATTGTTTAACCGGCCACGCGCCTTGGCTGCTGATGCGGCAGCAGGAAATAGGCCAGCGCCGGCAGCAGCACGAGCGCGCCGATCATGTTCCACAGGAACATGAAGCAGAGCAGCAAGCCCATATCCGCCTGAAACTTGATGGGCGCGAAGATCCAGGTCGCCACCCCCGCGGCCAGCGTGAAGCCTGTGAGCAGCACGACCTTGCCGGTGAAGAGCAGCGTCCGATAATAGGCATCCGACAGGCTCGCCCCGTCTTTGAGCTGTTTGAGGACCACGCTGAGCACATATAGCGCGTAGTCCACGCCGATGCCCACGCCAAGCGCCACGACCGGCAACGTCGCCACCTTGATGCCGATGCCCAGCCACACCATCAGCGCCTGCCCCAGCAGCGAGGTGATGCCCAGCGGGATGAGCGTGCAAACCACCGCGCGCCAGGAGCGGAAGGTGATGAAGCAGAACACCAGCACGGAGGCATAAACCAGCGCCATGATCTGGATGTTCGACTCCTCGATGGCGATATTCGTGGCCGCCTCAATCCCGGCATTGCCGCCCGCGAGTTCGATCTTGAAATGCGGCCCCTGATTCACCGGATTAGCGGCGAAATCTTGCACGGTTTTCACCATCAGGTTCAGCGTCGCCGCCTTATGATCGGTCAGCGACACATAAATCGGCGTGAACGAACAATCATTGTTCTTCAGGTTCTCCGTACCGTCATTGGAATGATCATCGATCACCTGCTGATTCGGAACAAAGGTGAACCATTTTGGCGATCCCTCCGTGAGCAGCATGTTCAATTCGGCGCTTATCGAGGCCAGCGAGTTCGTCGACAAAACCTGAGGCAATTGCCTCAGCCGCCACTCCAGATTATCAATCGTCTGCAAGGTCTGCACATTCTGGCAATAACCGGGATCGGTGGTGACCAGCACCACGAAATTATCCGAGCCCGTGGCATAATGGCTGACGATATAGTTGTTGTCGCGGTTGTACTGCGACGTCTGCCGAAACTCCGGCGCGCCGGGCGAGAGGTCGCCCACCTGAACATGACGCCCGATATACCAGCCAAAAAACGCAAAAATCGCAGCGCCAATAATCGCCATTTTGGCATAGCGGCGCTGGGTGAACAGGTCCAGAAAATGCCACAGGAAGAATTTTTCGCCCGACTCCGCCGTCTCGTGCCGTACGCTGCGCAGGGCCGTCTTCTTGCTCACACCGGTGTAGCTGAGCAGGATCGGCAGCATGATCAGATTCGTGAAAATCAAAATCACCACGCCGATGGACGCGATCACCGCGAGATCCTGAATCGCCTTGATCCGGATCGTGAACAGCACGGCGAACGACACCGCGTCGCAGGTCAGCGCCGCAAACCCCGCCAGGAACAGGCGCCGGAAGGTATAGCGCGCGGCGATCAGCGGATGCGTCCCCCGGCCGATATCCTGCATCACGCCGTTCATTTTCTGCGCGCCGTGACTCATCCCGATCGCGAAAATAAGGAAGGGCACAAGCACGGAATAAGGGTTGAGGTCTTTCCCCAACAGCGTGAAGATACCAAGCTGCCAGATGACCGCCGTCACCGAGGCTGTCACCACCAGCAAGGTGGAGCGCACGCATCTGGTGTACCAATAAAGAATGGCGATGGCGATCACGACTGAAATGGCGAAGAACGTAAGCACCCGGTTGATGCCGTTGATGAGATCACCCACCACCATCGCGAAACCAACGACGTGCAGCTTCACGCCTTTCGCATCATATGCCGTGCGCAGCGCGTCGAGCCGGCGGGCCAGATCGGCATAATCGAGGGGTTCGCCCGTCAGATTATTGTGCTGCATCAGCGGCACGTAGATCATGCTGGAGTGAAAATCATTGGCGACAATGCTGCCGACGATCCCCGCCTTCAGGATGTTCTGCTGGACCACCGCAAGCTGTTGCGGACTGCCATCATAGGCCGCGCCAATCACGGGGCCGGCCTTGAAACCGTCGGGCGTCACCATCATCCAACGCACTGCGGGCGTCCACAACGACGTCATGAAAGGACGATCGACTCCCGGCAGCAGGTAAACTTGGTCGTTTAAATGCTGCAACGTCGTCAGATATTGCGGATCGATGATCGACCCGCCATCCTTATTTTCAACGTCAATGCGGATGGCATTACCCTGCCCCTGCAGGACATCGTAATGCTTGAAGTAGTTCATGATGAACGGCTGATAGGTCGGCAGCATCTCGTTATAGCTGGCGCTGATTCTTACATGCAACGCGGAATAGCCAAACAAGATCGTCGCCATCAGGCACAGAAACAGAATAACAGGACGGTTATTGAAGATCAGCCGCTCCACGAGCGAACCGGATCGCCGGTCGAAGTTAGCAATATCCGTAATCGGCATATGCTCGGATGATTGCGTGTAGTGCACTCGGTCTCTCCGGTTTATTAGGGCTTTTTGAAATCTGATTCGGGGAGAATTCTGACGCCGCTCGAACCGGTTACCACCACATTGCCATCCGCCATCTGCGCGAGATTGGTCAGGAGCATGGGAATCGTCTGCGAAAACTGTTGGAAGCTTTGTCCATTATCATAGCTGACAAACAAATTTCCCGTTTCGCTGGCCAGCACAATAACCCCGGATTTGAGCAGCAACCCGGCGGTGATGTCGGAGTTCGTTCCGACATTGATGGTTTGCCAGGTTTTTCCCTGATCATGGCTGAGATAGGCCGCTCCGGCGACGCCATAGGCGAACACGGAACCATCCGCCGTGGGAACAACGCCGAATAACGTGGCATCTCCTGTCGGGGTTAGTTGCGGGAAGTTGCATCCATCATCTGTCGAGCTAAAGGCAACGCCGGTTTCCGCGCCGATGAAAATCAAATTCCCGATTTGGGTAATGCCATAAAGATTATGGCTCAACGGATCGAGAATATTCAGGCTGATATCGTCCCAGGTCTTGCCGCCATCCGTGGTGCGCAGCGCCATACGGTAGGCCCCGACCACAATTGCCTGTTGCGGCGTTTGCGCCAGCACGGCAAGAAACGGCCGATCCGGGCCCATATTTTCGAAAACTTCGGCCCGCCGCGCCGCCAAGGCCGCCGTGGGCAGAGCGGGATCGGCGGTTTGTGCGGCGGCGACTTCAAGATCATCCACCTGCCGGCCATCGATTTGTTTCTGCCAGGTCTCGCCGCCATCAATGGTGTGCAAGACGACACCCATATGCCCCACGGCCCAGCCATCCTTGGCATTGGCGAACGCAACCGCGGTCAGCAAGACATCAACCGGCACTTTCGCCTGATGCCACGTTTTCCCCTCGTCATCTGAGTAAGCGATAAGGCCGTGCTGCCCAGTAATAACGATTCTGTTTCCGGCGATCGCCAAACCGTCGACGAAGTTCTGGCTGGGCGTTCTCACGGCAATCGCTGGCAATGTCAGATCGGTGATGCTCGTTTGCGCAAACGCGGCCGGCGCGACCGCGACAGACAGCGTCAGCAAAGCGCCTCTTAACGCAACCGCAATGCCCGCCTTTGGTCTGCGCCCTTTGAACATCCGCTTCATCTTCAATCCATATTCAGCTTTACGCGATAGAGATGGCGCGGAGTATCGCCGTGCCATCTCTACCCAATTTCCTTCAGAACTGAGCCTGTGCCGCCAGATTACGCGGATCGAACAACTGCACCGGCGGCGATCCAAGCAACATCGGCTGGTTATACGGGCTTTCGTTCCAAACACCTGTGGACGAGAGATAGTGATTCGCCTGCAAATCGGCAGTAACGGTCGTTGAGATCAACGCGCCCGCCGGGATATCCGGCCGGTTCTCCATGGTGGTGATGCCGTAATGCCAGTAATTGCCCTGCGCATCCCAGGTGTCACCCAGCAGGATCGTCCAGGTATCCTCATCCACATAAAGCCGGCGCTTCGCCATCACATTGCGCTTGCCCGGCGCCAGCGTGGCCTCGACCACCCAAACGCGGTGCAGTTCCCAGCGCAGATAATCTGGGTTGATGAAGTGCTGGCCGTGCCCCTGGCGCGCCGTCGCCTGATACAACTTGTTGTTGTTATAAGGGACGTAGATCTCCTTCTTACCAATGAGCTTCCAGTCATAGCGGTCCATCGCGCCCCGGAAAATATCATACTCGTCCTGGTTGATATAACCGGAAAGACCGGGCGCCGGAGTATCGTACGTCATATCCGGCTCCTGGCGCACGCGGCCCTGGCCCGGCATGTACGCCCAAATCCGTTCCGGATCGGCATACATATTCGTCGGCTGATAATCCAGGAACTCCTGCCCCATGTTGTTGGCGGGCGCCAAATACTTGGTATAGGACTGAATATACAACCCGTCATAATTGGCGGCTGAACCATCTGGCTGATAATACGGATAACGTACAAACTGCCGCTGCCCGGCGGAGAGAGACAGTGTACCGTTGCTGTCCACCGAGTAATTGGCTTCGTTACGCGTCCACGCCACGCCCTGCCAGCGCGTCTGATGGTTCCAGATGATCTGCGCACCCGCAATGTTCGGGTCCGGGTCCAGAATCGGGAACGGTGTGCCGCCATAGGCGCCGGTAAAGCCATACTTGGCGCCGTTCGCGTTCATCTGCGCGCTGGTGGCGTTTTTGTAGGTGTTGTCATACACCCATTGCGGCGCCGCGGCGGTGCGGTGAGTCGGATACACATCGATGCGGAAGCCGTATTTGGTCATCATCTGCATCGTGCCGATGCTCAGACGGTCCTGATACTGCGCCATGTTGCTCGCATCGATGCTCACCACCTTGGCATCGCTGGCGAAGAAATCCGGCATCAGGCCATTCTGGTTCGGATCCCAGCCCGGCGGCATCTCGGTCAAGCCGCCGGTCCAGGCCGGAATGCTGCCATCGGCATTCGCCGCACGCTCGCCGCCCAGCGGCATCAACGTCGTCTTCAGCTGGTCCGGATCCACAGCCGCCAAAGCCGGCCGGATATTATTCATATACGCCGCAAGGGCCCCGAGGCTGCTTGCGCCGACAATTCCAAATTTACGCCGGTTCATTTCCATTCCCTTTTTAGAACGCACGCTGGATGCTAAATGCGACATAACCACGGTCGGCGAGCGGATTCAAAGTCGGATCGGGCCGGCCGAAATAATCCTGATAGGTCAGCGACGCCTTCCACACCGTCCGGTAGGTGGCGGACACGCCCACGTTGAAGAAGCCAGTTCCGCGATTCATCGTGGAGTCAACCTGGGAGCGCCCCAGGAAATTATACTTAAACCCAATCGGGAACGTCATATCAACGCTGGGAAGAACGCTATCATAGGTGGGAATCACCTCAAACTGGAAGGCGGCCGCCGTGGCATCGCGCCCTGGCTTCAGCGCGCTTCGGTTCTGATCCACCGAGACCACATGGTTCATCGCGAGCTCGCTGAGGACCGTGACCCCCGCCGGATCGAAAGAGAGGCTCGGACTCACCCAGATTTCGGAAACCTGCGCGGCGACCGTGCTGCCCACCGCATAAAGCGGCGAACCGCTCGCATTGCCGGGATAGGATGAGAAGATCGGCCCGCCAGTGACCAGCGGCATGTTCCGGCGGCCGGAGACTTCGCCGGCGATGCTCACGCCATCATAAACCGTGTTGAACGACGCGCCGTAAACCTGAATGTCGCGCGGATACACGACCCAGTAATTATTCGGTGCATAATATTGTGGTGGCGCACCAGGGAAAGGAGCCGTCGGCGTCGCCAGATAAACCGTGCCCGGCGCGTGGTCGTCGTAGCGCAGCGCATAAATACCCAGATCCCAAGCGCCAACGGCGCCCTGCACCGAGAAGCCAAACTGGCCATTATTGATGGGCGGCCGCAGATCTTTCACGCGCGGAATGCCGTAGCCCGGTGCAAACAGCAAGCGCTGGCCGCCCTTATCCAGAATATCGGTGGTGCTGAAATAGGACCCCACGCCTTCCAGCGTATCCGGCTCCCATTCGAACTGGTAGTAACCCTGGAAGCTCAGATTCGGATTCGGCGCATACGTCACCACCGCCTGGCCCACGGGCAGGAAGATCTGCTGCGCCTGGGCGTTGGGCAGATTCTCCGCCTTGATCACGTCGATCGGCGCCTGTCCGGCCGAGATGCCGTTATTGGCGAAGAACAAACTCTGCCCCCACAGCAATGTCTGGCGGCCGAATTTCACGGTGAAGGATTGCTGACCGTTAGCACCAAAATACTGGGTATCATAGGCATACGCATCGAGCAGCACGGCATTTTGGCCGTTCACGTTGCGCGTGGCGCTGGTGAAATGCTGGTAGTTCGCGCTCAGCGGATTATAGGTCAGCGGCGAATCATTCTGCGTGCGGCCGAGATATGGCGTGTCGATATACGCCTCGCCGCTCACATGCACGCCCATATTGCCATAGCGCAGATCGAACACCGGCAGCACGTCGAACGTATTGTCAACCAGCCCGTGCTGGAAGTTCAGGTCGCCGTCATTCCCGTTGATGGAATTGGTCAGAACCTTCGACGGCGAATTCACGCGGAATATGTTGGAATATTCGACGGTGGTGTCGAGGTTGATCTCAAGGCTCTGGCCGTTCACCACGCCGGTGTACATGTTCCACGCCTTGGCCGGGTGAACGCCCGCCAGCGTCAACATCGACACAGCGCCCAGCGCCACGCGCCAATACCCAGCCCCCAGAACAGAAACGCTCCCAGACGCCAAGCGACGCCGACACGACTGATACGTTCGAGAATCGCAAACCATCGTTCCTCCGTAGATTTTATGTTTATCGTTTTAGCTCTGTCGCACACCAGAACCCGCAAAGCGGCAGCCAGCCGGCGATAGCGCTTCATTTTATGCTTCTAATAGGCAAAAAGTCAACGCATTTGGAAAGCAATTTGACCGCCACACCCATTAACTCGTACATTTTCGTAAAAAAAACGCCGAGTTTTGCTGGTCACAGCCCCGCGGTCAGTCGAAATTCGCCTGCCCGCCATCCAGCGGAATCGTCGCGCCCGTCACATAGGCCAGCTCCGGGCCGCACAGCGCCACCACAGCGCGGCCGACATCTTCCTCCAGCCGCCCGACCCGCCCGAGCGGGATCGTCCGGAAAAACGCCTCGGCTTCCTGGGGGTTATGCTGCATCCAGCGCTTCAGCCCCGGCGATTCGGCATGCGGTGCGATCGACAGCGCCCGGATGCCGTCCCGCCCCCATTCCGCCGCCGCCGCGCGCGTCAGCACGCGCATCGCCTGCTTCACGGCCCCGTAAGCGCCATAGCCCGTCATGTCCCAGCGCACCGCCGCCGAGGAGACCAAGTTGATCATCACGCCGCCGCCACGCGCGACCATGTGCGGATGCACAAGCTTCATCAGCCTGAGACATGCCAACGGCCCGGATTCAAAGCCCGCGAGGAACGCCTCATCGGTTACGTCCAGCAGCTTTCCGGCGGGGACTTCCTGCGCGTTATTCACCAGAATATCGACGCCGCCGCCCCATTGCGCCACTTGCGCAACCATCGCCGAGAGGTCATCGGGACTCTTCACATTGCCCTGCACCGGCAGCGCCTCGCCGCCGCGCTCGGCAACCAGGGCGCAGCTTTCCTCCAGCTTGGCCAGCGTGCGCCCGGTCACCGCCACGCGCGCGCCCGCCGCGGCTAGCGCCAGCGCGATTCCCTGGCCGACACCTTGCCCGCCGCCCGTTATCAATGCCACCTTGCCGGATAGATCCGCCATCACTCCCCCTAGCCCACGCTTTGATGAGCTTTATTCGTAATATAAAAACTTATTTTCTGCGCATATAAGTTGACATATATGGTTTTATTTTGTCAACTGCGCTTTATAATCCAGCAATTTCAGCTCGCCCGCACAGGCGGGCAACCAGGGGAACCGTCATGAGCCAGGATTTCAACGGACGCGTCGCGATCATCACCGGCGGCAGCGATGGCATCGGCCTCGCCACGGCGGCGCTGCTCGCCCGCCGCGGCGCGCAGGTCGTCATCTGCGGCCGGCGGCGGGAAATGCTCGACAAGGCCGCCGCCCAGATCGCCGCCGAGGGCGGCAAGGTTGAAGCCGTGCAGCTCGATGTCACCGATTTCGACGCCTTGGCCGCGATGATCGCGGATGTCGCCAACCGCCACGGCCGGCTCGACATGTTGGTGAACAACGCTATGTCCACCCATTACGCGCCCATCAGCCGGCTCTCGCTTGAGCATTGGCGCAAGGATTTCGCGGTGAACGCCGAGGCGGTGTTCATCTCCACCAAGGCGGCGATGGGCATCATGGCTCAGGCCGGCAAGGGCTCGATCGTCAACATCGCCTCCACCTGCGGCCTGCGCGCGGCGCCGCTGATGTCCAGCTATTCGGCCTCCAAGGCGGCGATGATCCAGTTCACGGCGGTCGCGGCGATGGAGGGGGCGCGCATCGGCGTGCGCGTCAACGCCATCGTGCCCGGCCAGGTGCAGACGGCCAGCACCGAGGATTTCGCGACCAAGGTGCCCGAGATCGCCGCCAAGACCACCAACGCGATCCCCATGGGCCGCGGCGGACGGCCGGAGGAACTGGCCGAGGCCATCGCCTTCATGCTGTCGGACGCCGCCAGCTACATCACCGGCACCGCCCTGCCGGTCGATGGTGGCAAGGCCGCTCAGCTCTACCTCCCCTCGTAAAGAAAGCCGCGGCCATGCCAGGGAATTGGGACAAGGAACTCGATGTGCTGGTGGTCGGTTCGGGCGCGGGCGGCATGCTCGCCGCCCTGGTCGCGGCGAGCCGCGGAGCCGGGACGTTGCTGATCGAGAAGGAGCCGCTCTGGGGCGGCACCTCGGCCACCTCGGGTGGCGGCATCTGGATTCCGGGCAGCGACCAGGCCAAGGCCGCCGGGTTCAACGACAACGAAGACGACGCCTTCACCTATGTGCGCAAACTCTCCGCCCCCAACGTGCCGGACGAGACTATCCGCGCCTATGTCCATAACGCGGCGCTGATGCTGCGCTGGCTCACCGCCAATACCGAAATCGATTATCAGGCCTTCCCCTACCCCGATTACCATGCCGAGAACCCCGGCGGCTCGCCCACCGGCTACCGCACGCACATGCCTCTGCCGCTGGATGGCCGCCGCCTGGGCGATGATGTCCGCACGCTGCGCTTCGCCTCGCCGGCGGCCTCGCTGTTCGGCTATCTGAACTGGCATTTCGACGAAACCTATATGCTGCTGTTCCGCGCCCCGGGCTGGTGGCGGCATCTGGCCAAGAGCCTGGCGCGATACTGGCTGGACCTGCCCTTCCGCCTCACCTCGCGCAAGGACCGGCGGCTGACGCTGGGCAACGCGCTGGCCGGCGGGCTGCGCCTGGCGCTGAACAAGCGGGGCGTGCCGCTCTGGCTCGACAGCCCGATGCGCGAGCTGGTGGTGGAGGACGGCAAGGTGACCGGCGCCGTGGTGCATCACCAGGGGCGCGATCTGCGCATTCGCGCCCGCAAGGGGGTGGTGCTTGCGGCTGGCGGGTTCGACAAGAACGAGGCGATGCGCAAGCTGCACGCGCCGCTCTACCCCAGCGCGGCGCGCTCGGGCGGCACCAGCGGCGATACCGGCGATGGCCTAACAGCGGGCGAGAAAGTCGGCGCGGATGTGATGAACCTGCATTCCGCCTGGGCCGCCCCGGTGTTTTACGTGCCCGGCGAGGATCGCGGCCGCCTCTGCACCATCGAGCGCGCGCTGCCCGGCTGCATCATGGTCGCGCAGGATGGCAAGCGCTATCTGAACGAAGCCGCCTCCTACCACATCGTCGGCCAGCAGATGGCGCGGCGCCAGGCCGAGCGCGGCGATGCCAGCCCGAGCTGGTTCGTGTTCGACCATCGCTACCGGCACTCCTACCCGGTTGGCCCGCTCTACCCGCTCATGCCGGACTGGCTGCACAACAAGGCGGTCCGCTCGATCTTGCGCAAGGGCCGGACGCTGGCCGAACTCGCCCAGGCCATGGGCGTGCCGCCCGCCACCCTGCGCGAGACGGTGGAACGCTTCAACGCCAATGCCGCGCAGGGCATGGACCCGGAATTCCACCGTGGCGAGGCCGCCTATGACAAGATGTATGGCGATGCGCGGGTGACGCCGAATCCCTGCCTGCGCCCCATCGACCAGGGGCCGTTTTACGCCATGCCGATCTATCCAGGCGATATCGGCACCAATGGCGGCCTGCGCACCGATGCGCTAGCGCGCGTCATCGACTCGCATGGCCAGCCGATCGCGGGTCTCTACGCCATCGGCAACACCGCCGCATCGGCGATGGGCGAGAGTTATCCGGGGGCGGGCGTCACCATCGGCCCCGCCCTCACCTTTGGCTATATCGCCGCCAACCACATGACCGGAGGCAACGCGGAATGAGCAAAAGGCTACAAGACCGCGTCGCCGTGGTCACCGGGGCGGCGCAGGGCATCGGCAAGGCCATCGTCACCCGGCTGGCGGCCGAGGGCGCGCGGGTCGTCGCGCTCGACCTCGCCGCCCCCGCCACCAGCGAGACCGGCGCCGCGCTTGGCCTGGCTTGCGATGTCGCTAATTCCGCCTCGGTCGCCGCCGCGCTCGCGCACGTGCGCGAGGCTCTGGGGCGGCTGGATATCGTGGTCAATAATGCGGGCATCGGCCGTGCCCCCGGCGACGGGTCCGAGGCGTTCTACCAGGCGATGGCGGCGCGCAACGCCGAACTCGCGGCCCAGGGCGCCTCGGAGATCCATGTCGACCAGCTCATCCACATGGAGGATGCGGGCTGGGCGGCGGTGATGGCCGTCAACATCAACGGCCCGTTCTACACGGCGCGCGAATTCACCCGCATTCTCGCACGGGATGGTAATCCCGGCACCATCGTCAACATCAGTTCCACCAGCGCGCAATCGGGCGAAGGCAGCCCGCATTATGTGACCAGCAAGGCCGCCATCATCGGCCTCACCCGGCAATTGGCGCGTGAGCTGGCGCCGCGCCGCATCCGGGTGAATGCCGTGGCGCCAGGGCCGACCCAGACCCCGGTGATGCAGGGCATTCCGGCGGAATGGATCAAGTCGATGGAGACATCGGTGCCGCTTGGCCGCATGGCGGAGCCGGGGGAGATCGCCGCCGCGGTGGCGTTTTTGGCCAGCGACGATGCGAGCTACGTGACCGGCTCCGTGCTCGTCACCAATGGCGGCAGCTATTTCTTCTAGCCGGCGGCCAATTCCGGCGGGAGATGGGTGGCATAATGCCGCCAGCGCCCGCTGGAGCTTTGGTAGAGCGGCTGCCGCACCTGCGACCAGCTCGCCGTGCGCACCTCACGCTTCGTCTTGTGGAAATCGAGACAGGCAGCCTCCCACTCTAGCCCTAGAAACTCGATGAGCCGACGGCTTTCCGCCTCGGGATTCTGCAACAGGGCCTCGTAGGATAGCGTCATCTGCCGCAGGGGCAGCGCCGCGCGCCAGTGCGCGACCAGGCGCTCCAACTCGGCCATGCGGAAGGCACAATCGGCAAGATCTGTGTCGAAGCCGAGCGGCGCAGCGAAATGCTGGAAGAAGCAGGAGATGGCGACATCGCGCTTGTCGCGGACACAGAAAATCACCCGCGCCTTGGGAAACAGATGCGCAATCAGGCCGAGCTGGAAGATGTTATCCGGCATCTTGTCGATCATCCGCGCCGCCCCCCGCGCCTGCCGCGCGATCGGCGCCAGATAGGCCCGCGCCGCCTCCTTGAGGGCCTGCGGCGTCCAGCGCGGATTGGGCGACCAGCCGAGCTGAGCGGCAATGCGGCCGATGCCATCCTGCTCTCCGGCGCCAAACACCTTGGAGTGGCTGGCGGCGATCTGCTCGACCAGCGAGGAACCGGCGCGGGGCATGCCGACGATGAACACCGGGGCCTCCGTGGGGTCCGCCCCGGCGCCGAAGCCCCCGGCCGGAAAGGCGGCGGCAATGCGGCCAATGTCGCGGTGCAGCCGGGCGCGGTCGAACCCCCGCCCGGCCGCCGCCAGCGCAGCGCGCACTATGCCATTGGCCTCGCGGGCGGCGGCGAAGGCGGGGTCATACGCACCTTGCGCCTCCTGCTGGCGGGCCAGGGCGAATAGCAACTCCACCCGCTCGGGCGCGGGCAAATTCGGGGTGGCGAGCGCGGCCTGCAAGGCGGGGATATTCGCGGCCTGACGGCGTAGGGCGGCGAGGTGGCGCTGCGCCTCGCCAAAGCCGGGGGCCAGCGCCACCGCCCGCGTCAACGCCGCCTCCGCGCCCGCCAGATCGCCGGTAATCGCCAAAGACAGGCCGAGCTCCTTCCAGGGCAAAGGCGCATCGGGCCGCGCCTGGGTGGCGGCGCGGAACGCCGCCGCGGCTTCCGCCTCGCGCCCGGCTTGGCGCAGGGCTAGCCCCTGCTCATGGCGCGCCGCCGCCATATCCGCCGCCGGGATGGCGGTTTTGGCGTGCTGGCGGCGCTCGTGCCGGTTCATCCCTCGCCTTTGACGATGTCGAGGAAGGGCGGACGCTCGCCGCCGCCATGCACGGCCAGTTCGGCTCCGGTGATATAAGACGCGCCGGACGAACACAGGAACAGCACGGCGTCCGCCACCTCCTCAGCCCTGCCCAGCCGCCCGGCGGCGATGTTTTTGCCGATGGCCGCCTGTTTCTCGGCATCGCCATAGGTGGCATCGGTGGCTTCCGTTTCGATATAGCCGAGAATGAGCGTGTTGACGCGGATTTCCGGCCCCCATTCATGTGCCAAGCTGCGCGACAGGCCGAGCAATCCGGCCTTGGCGGCGGCATATACCGAGGTGCCGGGCGAGGGCCGCACGGCGGAGACCGAGGCGATGTTGATGATCGCCCCGCGCCGCGCCTTGAGCTGCGCATAGGCGGCCTGGGCGACGTAAAGCGGCGCCAGCAGGTTGAGCGCCACCACGCGCTCGGAAAAGCGCGCCGAGGCCGTCGCCGCCTCAGCCGGGGGCGACCCGCCGGCATTGTTCACAACGAAATCAAGCCCGCCTTGCTCCACCACGATCTGCGCCACCATCGCCTTCACCGCCTCGGGGTCTCGCACGTCGCAGGCAATGAAGGCAAACTCCGCCGGCAGATCGCCCGGCATACGCCCGCACACCACCACCTTCGCCCCGGCCGCCGCCAGCTTCTGCGCGATCGCACGGCCAATGCCCCGCGTCCCGCCGGTGACCAGGGCCACCTTGCCTACCAACTCCACCGCCAAAACATTTCCCTCCAGCTATATTCGCATCGCATTTTATTGCATCAATAGGTTAATGTCGATGATTTGCGTATTTTTGCAAGCGCAACAGCGCTGGCCTGAAGCATGAATCAACACCCTTTACATTGCGTTATCCGAGTGGCGTTCGCACCATTATTATCGCGACCAGCGATCCAATACTTGATATTTTGCGTATTTGCTACCATATATACTCTACGAACAACACAAGCGAGGCCACAGCTGTAGCGCCGCGCTGCGAATGTCATGGGGATGTGACGCGATGACCAATATCCAGAAAGTCGTGATCGACACGGCACCCGCGCCCGAAGAGCTGATCGCCCGCGCCCGGGCGATGATCCCGGCGCTGAAAGCGCGCGCCAAACGCACCACCGCCGAGCGCAAAATCCCCGATGAAACCATCGCCGAAATGCAGGCGGCCGGGTTCTTCCGCGTGCTGCAGCCCAAGCGCTGGGGCGGCTATGAGATGCACCCCAACGTGTTCTTCGAGATCCAAAAACTGCTGGCCGAGGGCTGCATGTCCACCGGCTGGGTGTATGGCGTCGTCGGCGGCCACCCTTATGAGTTGGCCCTATTCCACGACCAGGCGCAGCGCGAGGTCTGGGCCGAGGACGACTCCATCCTGGTCTCTTCCTCCTACCAACCCGTCGGCAAGGTCGAGCGCGCCGAGGGTGGCTTCTACCTCTCCGGCCGCTGGGGGTTCTCCTCCGGCAGCGAGCATTGCCAATGGGTGCTGCTCGGCGCCATGGTGCCGCCGCTGAACGCGGACGAGCCGCCGGATATGCGCACCTTCCTGGTGCCGCGCGCCGATTATCAGATCGACCAGACCTGGGACACGTTCGGCCTGCAAGGCACGGGCAGTCACGACATCGTCGTCGAACGCGCCTTCGTGCCCGAATACCGCACCCATAAGGCCATCGACGGCTTCCTCTGCCAAAACCCCGGCCAGGCCGAAAACAGCGCGCCGCTGTTCCGCATGCCCTGGGCCCAGCTCTTCCTCCGCCTCGTCTCCACCGCCGCCCTCGGCGGCACCCGCGCCGCCATCAACGCCGCACTCGAGATCGCGCAATCGCGCATCTCCACCAACACCGGCAAGGTGTCAAAATCCGATCCGATCCTGCTCAACGCCATCGCCACCGCCTATGCCCAGCTCGACGAAATGGAAGCCGTGCTGCGGCGCAATTTCGACGACCTCGTCGCCATCGTCGAAGCCGGCGAGGAAATCCCCATGGCCAAGCGCCAGCTCTACCGGTTCCAATCCTCCTCCGTCGCCCGCCGCTGCGCCGATCTCGTCGATAACCTGCTGCCCCTGCTCGGCGGCCGCGCCATCTACATGCACAGCCCCATCATCCAGCCCTGGCTCGACCTCAACGCCGCGCGCGCCCATGTCGCCAACGACCCCAACAACATGGGGCCAGACCTCGCAAACGGACTCATGGGAATCCCACTCGCATTCCCCTTCCTGTAAGGCGACCCACGTGAACGCAAAGCCGGAAGCTGCCGTTTTGAATTTCAATATTCGTTTTATTTAAGCTTATTGACAACGCATTTTTATGTCTTTAACCATTATTCGTAAATAAACACGTACACGCGACACAAGTATGCGCGAGGGAGTATTTAACATATGGCGGTCGCATCTTTGGGCTACATCATCGCCAAAACGCGAGATCTGTCATCTTGGGCAGCCTTCGCCACCAATGTGCTTGGCGTGATGCCGGCCCCCTCTGGCCGCGACGATGTGTTGCTGTTCCGCATCGATGATCGGCCGTTCCGGATTTGGGTCGAGCAAGGCGATGCCGATGCCTTCGTGATGCCGGGCTGGGAATTTCAGACCGAGGCGGAAATGGATGCCGCGATCGCGCGGCTGCGCGACGCCGGGCATCCGGTTGAGATGTTGGATGTGATGACCACGCGGGCACGCCATGTTGCCAAGCTCGCGCGCGCTATGGACCCGCAGGGCCATCCGTTCGAGATCTTTTATGGCCGCTTCCTGGACTACGTCCCGTTTGTATCGCCTGCCGGCGTAAGCGGTTTCGTGACCGGATTGAACGGCGAAATGGGGCTTGGGCATGTCGTGCTAACCGCCCCGAGTTTCGAGGAAACCTACAGGTTTTACAAAGAGCTTCTCGGATTCGGCGACACCGATTTCGGGCGCTTCTACCTCGCGGGCGGCGGGCCGGAGGATAAGGGGGTGAGCTTCGCCTTCCTGCATGCGCAAAATGCCCGCCACCACAGCCTGGCGCTGGGGGAATTGCCGGAGAGCCCGAATGGCGCCGTGCATATCATGCTTGAAGTCAATAATATCGACGATGTCGGGCGTGCCTTTGACCGCGCGAAGAAACATGGCGCGCATATATCGGCCTCGATGGGCAAGCATGTGAACGACAAGATGATCTCTTTCTATGTCCGCTCGCCCAGTGGTTTCGATATTGAATATGGCTGCCAGGGCCTGCAGCTTGACCCTGCGACCTGGGTGCCGACGACCAGCATCGCGGTGAGCGACTGGGGCCATGTATGGAGCCATGCGCAGGAATGATCCGGACCCCGCGCCCTCTTGGTAGCGCCTGGGCGCGGTCACTTCCGGCGCGGCGGCACAGCACTCCCCTGTGTCCGCCGCGCCGGCTTTTCCATTTCCTCCCTTCTCCGCGACAGCTGAGCCGACTGCCATGCCCCTGACCTATACGACCTCGCAACAGACATTCCGCCAGGAGGCGCGAGCTTGGCTGGCCGCGCATATGCCCCCTGCCCCGCTGCCCCATTTCGATGCGACGCGCGACGGCTTTGAGGCGCATCGCGCCTGGGAGCGCACATTGCATGCAGGTGGCTGGAGCGTGGTGAGCTGGCCGAAAGAGTATGGCGGGCGCGGGCTCGACTTGATCGAGTGGCTGATCTTCGAGGAGGAATATTACCGCGCCGGGGCCCCAGGGCGGGTGAACCAAAACGGAATCTGCCTGCTGGCGCCAACGATGATGGAATACGGTACGGCGGAACAGAAGGCCCGCTTTCTGCCGCCAATGGCCTCGGGTGAGGAAATCTGGGCGCAGGCATGGTCGGAGCCGCAGGCCGGCAGCGATCTCGCGCATATCCGCGCCACCGTGACGCAGGAAGGCGACGAGCTCGTGCTGAACGGGCACAAGATCTGGTCGTCGCGCGCGGTGTTCGCCGATTGGGCCTTCGGACTGTTCCGCACGCCAGGCAGCGAGCGGCATCGGGGCATGTCTCTGGTGTTCTTCCCGCTCAACGCGCCGGGCGTAACGGTGAACGCAATCCGCAAGATGGACGGGCATGTCGGCTTCGCGGAACTCTTTCTTGAAAATGTGCGCGTGCCTGTCTTCAACCGTTTGGGCGAGGATGGACAGGGCTGGCATATCTGCATGGCCACGGCGGGGTTTGAGCGCGGCTTGCTGCTGCGCTCGCCGGCCCGCTACCAGCAGGCGGCGGCCAGGCTCGTGGCGTTGTATCATGCGCAGGGCGCGGCGGCTGACCCGGTGTTGGGCCAGGAGGTGGCGCGCGCCTGGATGAATGCCGAGGCCTATATGCTCGCCATCTACGCCATGTGCTCGCGCCTGCTGGCGGGCGGCAAGATCGGCCCCGAAGCCAGCACCAACAAGATTTTTTGGTCGGAGCTGGACATCCATCTGCATCGCACGGCGCTCGCGCTGCTCGGCCCGCGCGCTGAACTGCTGCCGGACGCGCCCGAGGCCGCGCATGACCATGATTGGCTGGATGGCTATGTGTTCTCGCTGGCCGGGCCGATTTATGCCGGGTCCAATGAGATCCAGCGCAACATCATCGCCGAGCGCATGCTTGGCCTGCCCCGCTGAAGGTGCCGCGATGGATTTCCGCTTTACCGAAGACCAGTTGATGATGGCGGAGACGGCGCGCAAGCTGCTCGCCGATACCGCCACCTCCGCCCAGCTGCGCACCATGCTCGCCAACGGCATGGCCCGGGATGACGCGCGCTGGACGAAGATCGTCGAGACCGGACTGACGCTGACCATGCTGCCCGAGGATGCCGGCGGGCTGGGCCTTACCGAAGCTGATTTCGTACTGATTGCGGAAGCGGCTGGTTACGCCGCGCTGCCCGAACCGCTGGTGGAGAGCGCGGGCATCGCCGCGCCACTGCTCGCCGCCATTGCCCCCGCGCATGAGGTGCTGGGCGACCCCGCCGCCACGATCGCCATTGGCCATGCCATCAACCCCTATGTGGCGGATGCCGACACCGCCGCCGCGCTGCTGCTGCACCATGATGGCGCCACGTATCTGCGCCGCCCGGATGAAGTGCGGCTGATCCGGGAGGAGAGTCTCGATCCGTTCCGCCGGCTGTTCAAGGTGGAATGGGAGCCAAGCGGAGAGCCGCTCTCGGCCGCCCCGGATTTGTGGAGCGATGCGTTGGACCGGGGCGCGCTGTTTATGGCCGCGCAATGCGCCGGGCTGGCGCAACGGGCCATCGACATCGCGGTGGATTACGCGAAGACCCGCGAGCAATTCGGCAAGCCGATCGGCGCTTATCAGGCGGTGAAACATCTGCTTGCCACCGCGCAGGTGCAGGTGGAATTCGCCAAACCCGTGGTGCATGCGGCGGCCATCGGGCTGGCGCAGCGCGACGTGTTCTCCCGCGCGCGCATCAGCCACGCCAAGATCGTGGCCGCTGAAGCCGCGGATCTCGCGACGCGCACGGCGCTGCAGGTGCATGGGGCGATGGGGTATTCGTGGGAGGTTGACGTGCATTTCCTGCTCAAGCGGGCGCTGGCGCTGAACACCGCCTGGGGTGGCCCTGGCTTTCACCGTGAGCGTGTGCTGGCGCGGCTGCGCGCCGCCCCCGCCGGGCCCGAGTACGGCTTTGCCCACGCCGGCATGGAGGCCTGATTTGCCCTGCTATTCCCTGCAAGGCGTAGTTCCGGTCGTGCATCCTGGCAGCTTCGTGCATCCGCTCGCGTCGCTGATCGGCGATGTCATCGTCGGGCCGGGCTGCTTTATCGCGCCGGGCGCCTCGCTGCGCGGCGATTTCGGCCGGATCATCGTGGAGGGCGATAGTTCGATCCAGGATAATTGCGTGCTGCATTCGTCGCCGGGCGCCGATTGCATCGTTAAACGCGGGGCCACCGTGGGGCATGGCGCGGTGCTGCATGGCTGTGTTGTGGAAGAACATGCGCTGATCGGGATCTCCGCCGTGGTGCTGGACCATGCCGTAATCGGCGCGGAATCTCTGGTGGCGGCGTTGACGCTCGTGAAAAACGATCTGATCGTGCCGCCGCGCAGCCTCGTCGCCGGCAACCCGGCACGGATCGTCAAGCAATTCACCGCGGCGCAGATCACTTGGCGCAATGACGGCGATAGCGAATATCAGCGCCTGGCGCGTGAGATGCTGGCCGAATGCGTAGAAGTTGCGCCGCTGGCCGAGATGGCGCCGGACCGTCCGCGCATGCGCTCCACCGCGATTCCGGTGCGGCTGCGCGGCCCCGCAGCGCACGAGCGCGAGCGCCGCGTGGCGGCCAGAATGGAGGCGCCGGGCCATGAGTGACGCCGCCATCGCTATTCCGAATTTGCTTTATAGCTACGCGGATTTCATCGACGCGGGAGATTTTGCCGGGGCCGCGCGGCTGTTCCGGCATGGCGCCGTGGTGACTGGCAACCAGCGCATCGCAGGTGAAGCTGAAATCGCCGCGCTCTGGCGCGGTTGGGTGAAGCTCTACCCTGACGGCACGCCGCGGACACGGCATCTGATCAGCAACCCTATCATCACATTGGCACCGGAAGGTGACGCGGCCAGTTGCCGCTCGCAATGGACTGTTCTGCAAGCGGCTGAAGGGTTTCCGTTGCAGGTGATCGCCACCGGCCGGTATGAGGACGAGTTTCGGCGCATCAACGGCGAATGGCAATTTACCGAGCGGCGCTATGCCGGGGTGGATCTGACCGGCGACATGAGCGCTCATATCAAGAAGCATTTAGAAAACCGGAGGGCATGACATGGGAGTTTGCGAAGGCCGCGTGGTGATCGTGACCGGCGCTGGCAATGGCCTGGGCCGCGCCTATGCGCTGGGTCTGGCCGCCGAAGGCGCGAAGGTGGTGGTAAATGATCTCGGCGTTGGCACTCATGGCGAGGCAGGGCTGACCAAAGGCGCCGCAGAGAAGGTGGTGGATGAGATCCGCGCCATGGGCGGTGAGGCCGTCGCCAATACCGACGACGTGGCGGATTGGGAAGCGGGCGGACGCATTGTGAAAACCGCTCTGGACACCTTTGGCGATCTGCATGCCGTGGTCAACAATGCTGGCTTCGTGCGCGACCGCATGTTCGTCTCCTGCACGCCGGAGGAATGGGATGCGGTGATCCGCGTGCATCTGCGCGGGCATTTCTGCACCGCGCGCCATGCCGTCGATTATTGGCGCGCGCAGCAGAAAGCGGGCAAGACCGTGGATGCGCGCATCATCAACACCTCCTCCGGCGCGGGGCTGCAAGGCTCCATCGGGCAAAGCGCGTATTCAGCGGCGAAGGGGGGCATCGCCTCGCTCACGCTGGTGCAGGCGGCGGAGTTGGCGCGCTATGGCATCACCGCCAACGCGCTGGCGCCGAATGCGCGCACGCGGATGACGCAGGAAGCCTTTGGCGAGCGCATGAGCCAGGCTGAGAACAGCTTCGATGTTTACGCGCCGGAGAATACCGCGCCGCTGGTGACCTGGCTGTGTAGCACGCAATCGGCGTTTGTCACCGGTCAGGTGTTCGAGTTGCAGGGCGGGAAGATCTTCCTCTCCGAAGGCTGGACCGACAGCCCGGCCGAAGACAAAGGCGCGCGCTGGCATGCGGGCGAGTTGACGCCGGTGGTGCAGCGATTGATCGCCGCGCGCCACCCCGCCAAACCGGTTTATGGAGCGTAAGGCGATGAACAGCCCCGCCTATCCCGAGCCGCGCGGTTTGCTGAAGGGCAAGACCGTCGTCATCACCGCCGCCGCCGGCACCGGCATCGGGTTTTCCGCCGCCCTGCGCGCCGCTGAGGAAGGCGCTACCGTGCTGCTCTCCGACTTCCACGAGCGCCGGTTGAACGAATCCGCTGACCACATCGCCGAGAAGCTCGGCATCCGCCCGGAAATTTGCGTGTGCGATGTAACGAACGAGGCGCAGGTGCAAGCTCTGCGTGACACGGCGCTGGCCAAGCTTGGCCGTGTCGATGTGCTGATCAACAATGCCGGGCTGGGCGGGGAAGTTCCCGTCGTCGACATGACGGATGAACAATGGAGCCGGGTGCTGGATGTCACTCTCACCTCGTTATTCCGCATGACCCGCGCTTTTCTGCCCGCGATGTATGCCGCGAAATCCGGTGTGATGGTTAACAACGCTTCGGTGCTGGGTTGGCGCGCGCAGAAGGGCCAAGCGCATTACGCCGCCGCCAAGGCCGGGGTGATGGCGTTCACCCGCTGCGCCGCGATGGAAGCCGCTGAGCATGGCGTGCGCATCAATGCCGTCAGCCCCAGCCTCGCCATGCATCCGTTTCTTGCCAAGGTGACGACCGACGAGACGCTGGCCGAGTTGGTGAAGCGCGAGGCGTTTGGCCGCCCGGCCGAAGTGTGGGAAGTGGCGAATGTGATGATGTTCCTCGCTTCCGATCTGTCTTCGTATCTGACGGGCGAGGTGATTTCCTGTTCGAGCCAGAGGGCCTGATGTCGACGATTTTCGAAACACCGCGGGCGCTGCTGGGCGCAGAAGGCACGTTGCTTGGCCCGACGGCGTGGCTGCGCATCGATCAGGCGCGCATTGATGCTTTTGCCGCCTGCACGGGCGATGATCAGTGGATTCACGTGGACCCGGTGCGCGCTAAAAGCGGGCCGTTTGGCACCACCATCGCGCATGGCTATCTCACGCTCAGCCTTGTTAACATGTTTCTGCCTCAGATGCTGGAGGTTCGGAATTTTTCCTCCGGCGTGAATGTGGGGCTGGACCGGGTGCGTTTTCTTGCGCCGGTGCCATGCGGGGCGCGTATCCGCGGCGCAGGAGAGATCATCAAAGTCGAAGAGGTGAAGGGCGGCGCCATCCAATCCACCGTGCGCGTCACCGTTGAGATTGAAGGCGCCAATAAGCCCGCCTGCATCGCCGACACCATCAGCCGTTATTTTTCGGAGTCCTGACCCATGCGCGAAGCCGTCATCGTCGCCGCCGCCCGCACGCCAATTGGCAAAGCCTTCCGTGGCGCCTATAACGATACAGATGCCGCGAAACTCTCTGGCCATGTCGCCGCCGAGGTGGTGAAGCGCGCGGGCATCGACCCCGCTCTGGTCGAGGATGTGATTCTCGGCTGCGCCTCGCAACAGGGCAATCAGAGCTACAATATCGGGCGTCTCACCGTCGCCTCCGCCGGATTGCCGCAAAGCGTCGCCGGCACCACCATCGACCGGCAATGCGGCTCCGGCCTGATGACCATCGCCACCGCCGCCAAGCAGATCATGCTCGATGGGATGGCGGCGGTGATCGCGGGTGGGGTGGAAAATATCTCCCTCACCCAGACCAAGCATAAGAACACCTATCGCGCGCGTTCGCAAAGCGTGCTCGATGCCATGCCGCATATGTGGATGCAGATGATCGAGACCGCCGAGATCGTCGCCAACCGCTACAACATCTCGCGCGACATGCAGGACGAATTCAGCTTTCTCTCGCAGCAGCGCGTGGCCGCTGCACAAGCGGCTGGGAGGTTCGACGCCGAGCTGGCGCCGCTGCCCACGCGCATGGCCGTGACCAGCAAGGACACCGGCGAGATCTCCTATAAGGATGTGCTGCTGAGCAAGGATGAAGGCCCGCGCGCGGATACCACGCTGGACGGGTTGAAGGCGCTGAAGCCGGTGTTCAAGGATGGCGAGATCATCAAGGAAGGTGCCAACATTACCGCAGGCAATGCCTCGCAACTTTCCGACGGCGCGGCGGCGCTGCTGCTGATGGACGCCAAGCTGGCGGAACAGCAGGGATTGACGCCGCTGGGCGCGATCCGGGGGTTCGCCGTGGCGGGCTGCGCGCCAGAGGAGATGGGGATTGGGCCGGTTTTCGCCGTGCCAAAGCTGCTCGCGCGCGCGGGGTTGAAGATCGAGGATATCGGGCTGTGGGAACTCAACGAGGCGTTCGCCAGCCAGGCCGTGTATTGCCGCGACAAGCTCGGGATTGATCCCGCCAAATTCAATGTCGATGGCGGGGCTATCGCGGTTGGGCACCCGTTCGGCATGTCCGGCGCGCGGCTGGCCATGCATACGCTGTATGAGGGCAAGCGCCGTGGCGTGAAATACGGCGTGGTCACGATGTGCATCGGCGGCGGCCAGGGCGCGGCCGGGCTATTTGAGATTTTCTGAGGAACAGCCATGCAACTCGCCATCGCGCCAGATCCATCGCCGCTGCGGGCGCTGGATGAGCGCCTCTCCGGCCCGATCACGATACCCGCCGCCGTGGAGGCCGCCGCCGCGGTGTTCCACGGCGCGCCCGCGATTGTGGAGCATGGGGAAAGCTGGAGCTATGCCGAGCTATGGGCGCGCGCGCGCCAGACCGCCGCGGCGTTTTTGGCGGCGGGGCTGCGCAAAGGCGAGGCCGTGGGTATTTGGGCGCCGAATTGCCGCGAATGGATTCTCGCCACGCTGGGCGCGCAAATCTGCGGCGCGCGCATCGTGCCGCTGAACACGCGCTATAAGGGGCGCGAGGCGGGGGATATTCTGCGCCGGGCGCATGCGGCGATGCTGTGCATGAGCGGGAACTTCCTGGGCACTGACTACGCGGCGCTGCTGCGTGATGAAGCTCTGCCCAACCTGCGCCGGCGCATCGTGTTTGGCGGCGGCGGTTCCGAGGGGTGGGAGACGTTCCTCGCCGCCGGTGCGGACGTGCCGGCCGCGGCGGTGGACAGCGCGCTGGCCTCGGTGGCGCCGGATGATATTTGCGATATTCTGTTCACCTCCGGCACCACCGGAGCGCCGAAGGGCGCGCTCACCGCGCATGGGCAGGTCATCCAGCTCTTTTACAACTGGGCCAAACGGATGACGCTCGCGGCGGGCGATCAGTTTCTCATCGTCAATCCGTTTTTCCATACCTTTGGCTACAAGGCGGGCTGGCTGCCCGCGCTGCTGCGTGGCGCCACCGTGGTGCCGATGCCGGTTTATGATCCGGCCGGCGCGGCGGCGCTGATCGAGGCGCAGAAAATCTCGTTCCTGCCCGGCCCGCCGACGATCTATCAGACATTACTCGCCGAGCAGACCAAGACAAAACGCGACTTCTCCTCGCTACGCGTCGCGGTGACGGGCGCCGCGGTGGTGCCGCCGGTGTTGATCGAGCGCATGTATAAGGAGCTGGGTATCCGCCTCGTATTTAGCGGTTATGGCATGACCGAGTGCGGCGTGATCGCGATGACGCAGGCGGGGGATTCGGTGGAGACCGTGTGTGGCACTTGTGGGTGCGCGGTCACGGGCATCGAGATCAAATGCGTTGACGATGAAGGCCGCACGCTGGGGGTTGGCGAAGCTGGCGAGATTCTGGTGCGGGGTGTGGGTGTAATGCAGGGCTATCTGGATGATCCCGAAGCCACGGCGGCGGCGATCGATGCGCAGGGCTGGCTGCATACCGGCGATGTCGGCACGCTCGATGAGCGCGGTTATCTGCGCATCACCGACCGGAAGAAGGATATGTACATCACCGGCGGGTTCAACTGCTACCCGGCGGAGATTGAGAAAATCCTGTGCGAAAACCCAAAGGTCGAAATGGCGGCGGTGGTGGGGATGCCCGATGAGCGGCTGGGCGAAGTCGGCAAGGCGTTTCTGGTGCTGCGGCCGGGGCAGAGCGCGACCGAGGCCGAAATCATTGCGTGGGCGCGCGACAACATGGCGAATTTCAAGGTGCCGCGCAGTGTGGAATTCCGCGTTGAATTGCCGAGAAACGCCGCTGGCAAGGTGGTGAGGATGGATCTGCGGCAATAATCCGGGGAGATGCGTGACGGAGGATGCGGTGCGGCCTTTGCGCCCGGCCCTAGCGGGCGAGCGGTCCGGCCCAGCATCCAGGCCAACAAGCCCGAGCCTCACGGTATTCCGGCAATCTCCCGTGACGTATTTTCCTGGCCGTCTCCAGGCTGTACGATCAGCCACGTGCACGGGACGATTGAAGAATGCAGCTTCTGCTGGCTGAGGACGAACGCAAGACGATTGACTACCTTACCAAAGGACTAGGTGAGGAAGGCCATGCCGTGGACGCGGTGGGCAATGGCACCGACGCGCTGGCATTGGCGCTGGCCGGTGAGTTCGACGCGATTATTCTGGACGTGATGTTGCCTGGGCTGGACGGCTGGGAGGTGCTCAAACGCCTGCGCGCGGCCGGGAAGACCACACCTGTCCTGTTTCTGACCGCGCGCGACCATGTCGAAGACCGTGTGCGCGGGCTGGATCTCGGCGCCAATGACTATCTCATCAAACCCTTCGCCTTCGCGGAGCTGCTGGCCCGGTTGCGCAACCTGGCGCGGTTGCCCAGGGCCGTGCCTGGCTCGGGCCTGATGATGGTGGGGGATTTGGAGATCGACACGCTGCGCCACCGGGTCACCCGCGCCGGGCGGCTCTTGCACCTGACCGCCAAGGAGTACGCGCTGCTGCTGCTGCTGGCGCGAAACCAGGGGCGGGTGCTCTCGCGTACCCTGATCGCCGAGGCGATCTGGGGGCTGTTCCACGACCAGCAATCCAATGCGGTGGACGCGCTGGTGCGCCGCCTGCGCGCCAAGCTGGACACACCGTTTGCAACCGCCTTGCTGCACACCATCCGCGGCACGGGCTACGTACTGGATATATGAAGCTCTCCTCCCTTCGCCCCGCCTCGATCAGCGGACGTTTGGCGATGCTCTACACGCTGGGCGCGCTGCTGGCGGTGGGGCTGTTCGCGCTGCTGGCCAATTGGAAGCTGGAGGCGAATTTCACCGCCGCGCACCGGGAATTTCTTCAGGCCAAGGCGGCGGAATTTCAGGATGATCTGAATGAAGGCGGCGGCGAGCCAAGCTTGCTCATCAATGAGATATTGAAAGAAACGGACGGCGCCCGGCTGCGCTCCTATGAGGCCAGGGTGCTGGTAAGCGGCAGCCAGGCGGGTGAGACGCCGGGCATGGGCGCGTTGCTGCCCGCGCGCCTGTTTCCCGCCGCGCGCGGCGTGCCGAGCCTGACCCTCAGCCCGTATCAAACCGGCGATCATTCCTGGCTGCTCACCAGCCTGCCCTTGCAAGGCCCTCCGGGGGCCCAAGCCGTGGTACTGCAAATCGCGCTCGATATCACGCGAGACAATGCCCTGCTCACCGATTTCCATCGCGCCCTGGCCGTGTTCTTTCTGCTCATGGTGCCGCTATTGCTGGGGGCCGGGCGGCTTGCGGCGGCACATGCGCTGGCGCCGGTGGCGCGCATCGCCAAGGTGGCGCAAAGCATCACCCCCGCCCAACTTTCCCGCCGCATCCCGCTGGACCCGCCCTGGCCGCGCGAACTCACCGGGCTGGTGCAGGTGTTCAACCAGATGCTGGATAATCTTGAGTCCAATTTCGAGCGCCTCTCGCGCTTCTCGGCTGACATCGCGCATGAATTGCGCACCCCGCTCTCCACCCTCACGGGCAGTCTGGATGTCTGCCTCACCCGCCCGCGCGGCGAAGCGGAATACCGCGCCGCCATCGCCTCCGCCCTGGAGGATGGCCAGCGGCTGACCGGGTTGATTGAGAATCTGCTGTTCCTGGCGCGAGTGGAAAATCCGGCCCACGCGCTGCGCGTTGAGCGCTGTGAGGTCAGCGAGATCTGCACCGGGGTGGTGGCGCAATATGAGACGCAGTCCCGGCCCAAGGGGCTGCATCTGCGCATTGCCGGCGCCGCCACGCTGTATGCGGATACGTTGCTCCTCCGTCAGGCGGTGGGCAATGTGGTGGCGAACGCGGTGCGCCATGCGCCGCCGGGTTCGGAGATTGTGCTGGCCATTGCGGGCGGCCCGGCCAGCGGAGTGGAGATTGCGGTTTCCGACCAGGGGCCGGGCATCGCGCCCACGCATCTGCCCCGGCTGTTCGACCGTTTCTACCAAACCGACCCGGCGCGCGGCCATCAGGCGGCGCAAGGCTCGGGGCTGGGGTTGTCCATCGTGCGCTCGATCATGGAATTGCATGGCGGCTGGGCGGCGATCGACAGCGAGCAGGGGCGAGGCACGCGGGTCACGCTGCGTTTTCCGCCCATGGCGGCATGAAAATGATAAAATTGTCATCGAAATAGCGCCGTTCTGCCCGGCACGGGTCTCTATCAAGAGGGGATGATTCGACACTCAAATCAGGCGCCGCGCTGGCTTTTATGGGCCGCCTTGGCGCTCACCGCCCAGGCCCCAGCCGGCTGGGTCACGGTGCGGGCCACGGAGCAGTCTCCGAGGCTTTCGGGTTTTGCCAGCGTGCAGCCGGGCACGCCTGTCACGATTACCGCCCTGCAAGCGGGGGTGCTCGCCAGCCTCGCCGTGGCGCCGGGCGATACTGTGCAGCCGGGGCAAACCATAGGGCGGCTTGGCGGACCGCAGATCGCGGCGGCACTGGCCACGGCGCAAGGGGCGAGCGACGCCGCCAATGCCGCCCTGGCGGCGGAGCGGGGGAAATTCGCCGATCATCTCTCCACGACAGCCGCGGTGGCGCAGGCCGAGGCGGCGGCGGCGGCGGCGCATGCTGATCTTGCGGCGCTGCGCGCGGCCTCCAACCTGCAAAGCCCGGTGGCGGGGCAGGTGCAAAGCCTCGCCGCCGGGCCGGGGGCCGCCTTGCAGCCGGGCCAGCCCGTGGCGGTGGTGCAGCCCGCTGCCGGGGCCTGGGTCAGGGCCGTGCTCTATGACGCGCCGGCGGCCGGGCTTTCCCCCGGCATGGCGGCACGGTTCATCCCCGCCAATGGCGCACCCGCTGTTTCCGTCACGCTGCGCGGCGTGCAGGGCAACCTGGCCGATGGCGGGCTCGCGCTCGCCTTCTCCGGTGCTGGCCTGCCGCCGGGCGAAGCCGGAACGCTCAGCCTATCCTTGCCGCCCCGCCCTGTACTGCTGGTGCCCAGCGAGGCGCTGGTGCTGGATGACGGGCGTTGGTGGGTGATGCTGCATGACGCGCAAGGCGACCATGCGGTGGAGGTGGTGCCGGGTGCGGCCGAAGGCGCGCAAACGCCCATTCTCTCGGGCCTTGCCGCCGGGGCGCGGGTCATCGTCCAGGATGCGGCATTGCTCTATCATCGCGACATCGCCGCTCAGTATCAGCCGCCGGATTAGGCCATGGCAGAGGCTGTTCTCCGCCTGCTTGGCCGCCCGGCTTTGTGGCTGATGATCTACGCCGCCTTGCTCGGCTACGGGTTGTTCGCGCTGTTCAATATTCCCGAAGAGGTGCTGCCCGCCTTCAACTACCCCGAGGTGAGCGTGACAGTGCACCTGCCCGGCACCACCGCCACGGATATGGAGGCGATGGTCGCCACCCCGCTGGAGGGGGTGCTGCTCGGCCTGCCGGGTGTATCCAATGTCCGCAGCACCATCAGCGACGGGCTGGTCGAGACCGATCTGCGTTTTGCCGCGGCGACCAGCGCCCAGGCGGATTTGCAGGCGGTGAATGGCGCCGTCGAGCGGGCCCAGGCCAGCCTGCCGCCAGGCGCGCGGCCTTTCACCGAGATCATGGGCAATGCCATTAACGAGGTCGCCGATTACGCCGTGCGCTTTGCCCCCGGCACCTCGCAGGCGGACGTGGCGCGGGCGGTGGCGATGCGGCTGGTGCCGGCCCTGCGCGCGGTGCCGGGCGTGCAGCTTGTCACCACCGCCGGGCTGGGGGGCGAAGCGCTCTGGGTGCAGCCCGATCTCACCGCCATGGCGCAGGCCGCGGTTTCGGTGCAGGCTTTGCAACAGGCTCTGGCCGGGCAGGCGATGCTGGTGCCGGGGGGCTCGCTCAGCCTTGGCCATACCGATGCCCTCATGACCTTTGGCAACACCCCGAATGCCGCCGCGCTGGCGCAAATGCCGGTGATGGGGCCGCACGGCCCCGTGCCGCTCGGGGCGCTGGCGCGCATTGTCCACAGCACCACGCCGGTGCATCAGCGCGAATTGCTGGATGGCGAACCCGCGATCGCGCTGGTTGTGTTCAAGCAACAGGGCGCCTCCACCGTGCCGGTGACGCGCGCATTGGCGGCGGCCATCAAATCCGTGGCGCTGCCCGATGGCGTTGCCGTGGTGCGGATCTACGACCAGGGCCATCTGGTCGGGGCGACGAGCGATGATTTGCGCCGCAACCTGCTCATTGGCGGGGTGCTGGCCATCGCCGGGTTGCTTGCCGTGCTGGGGGCGGGCAGCGGCGCCTGGCTGCTGGCCTTGTCGTTACCGGCCTCGCTGCTGTTGGGCATTGCCGGGCTCTATGCCACGGGGCAGAGCCTCAATCTGCTCACCTTCGGGGCCATTATCGTGGCGCTGGGGCTGGTGGCGGATGACGCCATCATCGTGCTGGAGAGCATTTTCCATCGCTGGGAAGCGGGTGATGGCACCTGGCCCGGCATCTGGCGAGGCGTGCGGGAGATCATGGCGCCGGACATCATCGGCACGCTCACCACCGCGCTGGTTTTCGTGCCGCTGCTCTTCACCGGCGGGCTGGCGGGGCTGTTTTGCGTGCCCTTCGCGCTGGGTATGATCTTCGCGCTCGGCGCCTCCCTGCTGGTGTCGCTCACACTCATCCCGCTGGGGTTGGGGCTGCTGCCGCGCCATGCCGTGCGCCCGCCGCGCGCGGCCCAAACGCTGCTCACGCGGCTGATGGGCTGGAATCGACGTTTGTTCCGCTTGGCGCTGGCCTATCCCAGGCGCGCCGTACTCGCCTGCGTGGCGCTGCTGCTGAGCAGCCTCGGGGCGATGAGCCTGGTTTCGGTGAATGTGCTGCCCTTGCCCAATGAAGGCGTGTTGCTGGAATCCTTCACCCTGGCCCCCGGCACCTCGCTGGCCGATACGGATGCGCTGATGCGCCGCCTCTCAGCCCGGCTGGCGCAAGATCCGGCGGTTGAGCATGTGCTGGCCCGCATCGGCTCGGCCGCCGATTCCGCCTATACGGAACCCGCCTATGCGGGGGAGATCACCATCCGCCTCAAGCCCAAGGTGGGGGGCGCCAGCCTGGACGCGATCGCCGCCCGGGTACAGGCGGAGACACAATTCCCCTCGCTGCAAACCGGCATCGACACGCCGACCATCGAACGGCTGGGCGAGAGCCTGAACGGCCTGCCCCAGCCCTTCGCGCTGGATTTATACGGCGATGATCTCAGCCAGATGACGCAAACCGCCCAGGCCATCGCCCAGCGGTTGAGCGGCGTGCCGGGCTTGAGCGATTTGTTCAACGACCAGGGCTACCCGGAAACGCAGATCCGCATCACCCCCCGCCCAGCGGCGCTGGCCGCCGCGGGAATCACGCCCGCGGCGTTGAGCGGCGATGTTTCCGCCCTGATCGCCGGACAGATCGTGGCCGAGCTGCCCGATGGCGCCGCGCCGCTGCCGCTGTATTTGCGGTTGCCGGATGCCGCCCTGCTCTCGCTGCAGGGGTTGAAGGCCCTGCCCGTGGGCAGCGCCAGCGCCACGCCTTTGGGGACGCTGGCGGATATTTCCCTCGCCACCAGCCCGAACCAGTTCATGCATATCGACGGCGCCCGCGCGCTGGAGATTTTGGCGACCCCCACCACCGCCCCCAACCTCGCCATCGCCCAGGCCAAGCGCGCTTTGGCGGGGCTGACGCTGCCACCGGATGAGCGGATCGCTTTTGGCGGACTGTACCCGATGCTGGAACACGCCGCTCTCGCGCTGGGCATCGCGGCCATCGCCGCGGTTTCGGCCTTGGCCTGGGTGTTGTTCTTGCGCTTCTCGGGCAAGCGCGCCCCGCTCTTGCTGCTCGCGCAGATCCCGCTGGCGATGACCGGCGGCGGGCTCGCCCTGGCGGTGAGCGGGCTGGGGCTGAACGGCATCGGGCTGATCGGCTTTCTGGCGCTGGCCGGGGTGAGCTTGAACCACGGCGTGGTGCTGCTGGACCGCGCCCAACGTAACGAGGCGGCGGGCATGAGCCCGGAAGCCGCCATGGACGAGGCGCTGAATGTACGCTTCCGCCCCATCTTCCTGACTACCGCCGTCGCGATTTTGGGCATGCTGCCCACCGCCCTGGGCTTTGGCGCCGGCGCCGCGCCGGAGCAGGGGCTGGCGGTGGTGATCGGCGGCGGCATTCTCTGGAGCGCACTGCTCTCCACCAACCTGCTGCCCGCGCTGTATCTGGCCGGGCGGGGCGGGCAAACCCCGGAGAACCCGGCATGAAGCGCGCCATTGTGCTGGCTTTGGCCGCGCTTTCGGGCTGCGCCACCTATCATCCCGCCCCATTGGCGGACACCGCAATGGCCGCCGCACCGCTGCCAGGCACGCAAGCTTTGACACTCGCCCAGCTTGGCGCCCTGGCCGTGCAGCGGGACCCGGAATTGACCGCCGCGCGAGCGCAGGCCGGGATCGCCCAGGCGGAATTGCTGACCGCCGGAACACCGCCCGATCCCTCGCTCTCGATCGGGGTCGAGGCGCTGCTGGGCGGCCCGGCCTCCATGTCGTCGATTGCGGGCAGTTTGGTGGAGGATGTGTCGTCGCTCCTCACCCGCTCAGCCACGGTAAATGCCGCCAAGGCGCATCTGTTGCAGGTGAATGCCGGTATTCTTTGGCAGGAATGGCAGACGGCGGCACAGGCGGAACAGCTTGGCGTGGCGCTCAGCGGCGAAGCCGCCCAGCTTGCCAGCCTGCGCCAGGACGCGCACGGCCTCGCTGCGCTGGCGCAGGAGGTGCAGGCGCAGATTGCGGCGGGCAACCTTACCCAGCAGGACGCATCCGCCGCGCAAACCGCTCTGGCCACGCTCCGCACCGCTTTGGATGGCGAAGAACAGGCCCAGGCCCGCGACGGAGCCCAGCTCGACGCGCTGCTGGCGCTGCCCCCCGGCACGCCAGTGCGGTTGGCGCCCCCAGATGTGGCAGTGATTCCGGCGGCGCGGGCGCGGCAGGCCCTCGCCACGCTGGCGCAGCGCCGGCCGGATTTGATGGCGCTGCGCTACGGCTACACCGAAGCCGATGAAAAGCTCCGCGCCGCCATCCGCAGCCAGTTCCTGCCGATCAGTCTCGGCGCGCAAGGCGGGCGCGATACTTCGGGTGTCATCAGCGCCGGGCCGCAGGTCATGCTCTCCTTGCCGTTGTTCAACCGCAACCGCCCGGCGATTGCAGCCGCGGACGCCACGCGCTCCGCCCTGCGGGCGCAATATGCGGCGAGCCTGGCCTCGGCTCAGAGCGACGCCGAGGCGCTGGGGCAGAGCATCGCGCTCTTGCAGCGCCAATCCGCGCAGGCGGACCAGGCCGCCGCGCAGGCCGCCGCCATCGCGGCCGATGCACGGCACGCTTTTGCCGCGGGCGGGCTGGATGCGCGGGTGGAGACTGACCTCACCACGGCGGCGGGGGAGCGTGCGCGTACGGCGATCCTGCTGCGCACGCAATTGCAAACGGCGGAACTTTCCCTCGCGGCGCTGCTGGGCTTTGGCTTGCCCTTTCCCGCATGACGCCGGCGCTCTTGGCGCGGCGGGCCGACTGGCGCCCCCGGCAGGCGGGCAAGGCGCCCGCGCTTGCGAGATCATCCTGGGTTGGCGATGATGCAGCCGAGCTGCTGTTGCGGAAGGAAGAGCTGTTGGGCGCCGGTATGACCTGGATGCAGAAAAGCTTGCGATGGGCCGCGGCGCCTGTCTGGCGGCTGGCTTACGGCCTGTATGAGCGCCAGCTTGAAAAACAGGTGCGGGCATTGCCGGTGCCGCGCCATGTCGGCATCATTCTCGATGGCAACCGCCGGCATGCGCGCGTGGCTGGGGTGGAGGACCCCGAGAGCATCTACCGGCTGGGTGCGGCGAAGCTCGATGATATCCTGACCTGGAGCGCCGGCCTCGGTGTGCGCATGGTCACGCTCTGGGTGTTTTCGCCGGATAATCTACGCCGCAGCGAAGCGGAGATCGGGGGGATTTTCGGCGCGGTCGAGGCCAAGATGCGCGCTCTCGCCGCCGATCCGCATATCCGCCACAAAGGCGTGCATATCGCGGCAATCGGCCGGCGCGATCTGCTGCCGCCAACTTTGCTGGACGCAATCGACGCGGCGGAGGCGGCGACACGCGGCAATGACCAGCTTACCGTGACCTTGGCGATCGGTTATGGCGGGCGCGAGGAAATCGCCGATGCCGTCCGCGCGCTATTGGAAGATTATGCGGCGCAAGGGCTTTCCACCGCGCAGGCCGCCGCCCTGGTGACGCCCGAAACGATCCGGCAGCATCTTTATTTGGGCGATGTGCCGGACCCCGATTTGATCATCCGCACCAGCGGCGAGACGCGACTCTCCGGCTTCATGCTCTGGCAGAGCGTGCATAGCGAGCTGTATTTCTGCGACGTGAACTGGCCGGTAATGCGCCACATAGATTATTTGCGCGCCATTCGCTCCTACCAGCGCCGTGAGCGGCGTTTCGGCGCCTGAAACAGCCATGGACCTCATACACAGCCTCGTCTCCGCCCTCATCGCCTTTGCGGGCGCGCATCGCCTGCTGGCTTACGGGCTGGCCTTGCTGCTGGCCGCTGCCGAGGCGCTTCCGGTGGCCGGCGCGCTGGTGCCTGGCACGGCGGTCATCGTTGGGTTGGGCGCGCTGGTGCCGGGCGGCGCGCTGGTGATGTGGCCGCTGATCGGATTCACGGCCCTCGGCGCCCTGACCGGTGACGGCCTCTCCTATCTGTTCGGCCGCCACTACAAGCAACGCGCCATGGGGCTGTGGCCGCTCCGCGCGCGGCCGGGCCTGCTGGCGGCGGGGGAGGCCTTCTTCGCCCGCCACGGCAGCAAGGCCGTGCTGATTTCCCGGTTTTTGCCTGGGGTGCGGGCGGCCATCCCCATGGTGGCGGGCATGGCGGGCATGTCCGCCGTCAGGTTTTATCTGGTGGATATTTGCGCTGCCGCTCTGTTCGCGCTGGCGCATATCTGGTTCGGCATGGCGATTGGCGCCTCGCTGACCATTTTGCATGCCATCGCCGGACGGCTGGTGGTGCTGGCATTGCTTCTGGCTGGCGCGCTGGGGCTGGTGGCGTGGCTGACGCCACGGATCATCCGGCAATCTATCGCGCTGCTGGCGCGCTTGCGCGGGCCGGTGCGGCAATGGGCCGCCGCCGGAGATGGCTGGGCGCGGCGGCTGCTCGGCTCGGCGCTCGACCCCGAACGGCCGGAAACATTGGGACTGCTTGTGCTGGCCGCCGCCCTCATCGGCGGCGTGTGGATGTTCTTTGGCGTGCTGCAGGATGTTGTCGCCGGGGATCCGCTGGTGCGGGCCGATGCGGCGATCTTCCATTTTCTGCAATCGCTGCGCACGCCGGGGATCGATCAGGTGATGGTCGCCATTACCGAACTGGGTGACGCGGCCACCGTCATCCCGGTGCTGGTGGTGGCGGTGACCTGGCTCGCGTGGCGGCGTGCCTGGCGCGCGGCCTTTTACGGGATTGCCGCGGTGGCCGGGGCCAGCCTGTTTGCGTTTCTGATGAAAATCAGCTTGCAGCACGCCAGGCCCGCCAGCGGATTTACGGGATGGGATGCCTATTCCTTCCCGAGTGGCCACGCCACGGCCAGCACGGCCCTGTATGGATTTCTGGTGGTGCTGATTTGCAGAGAGACCGGCAACCGCGCCCGCGTGCTGGTGACCTTGGCCGCGACCCTGCTGGTGGGGGCGATCGCCTTCTCGCGGCTTTATCTCGGCGCGCACTGGCTCTCCGACGTGACGGCGGGACTGGCATTCGGCGTGGCCTGGGTGGCGCTGCTGGGAATCGTCTATATGCAGCATGCGCGCAGGGACGTCCGTGCGTTTGGGCTTACGGCCTCGGGGCTGGGCGCGCTGGTGGTGGCGGGGGGCCTGCACATTGCCACCGCGCATGCCAGGGATATGCAGCGTTATGCGCTCGCCCTGCCCGTGCGGCAAATGACCTTAGCCGATTGGCGCGGCGGCGGCTGGGCCAGTTTGCCAGCGCGGCGTGTCGACCTCACCGGCGATTACGAGGAGCCGTTTGTTCTGCAATGGGCCGGGCCCCTGGCGCCGCTGCAAGCCGCCTTGCTGGCCCAGGGCTGGCGGATGCCGGTGCCGTGGGATGTATCCTCGGCGGTGGAATGGCTATTGCCCGATGCCAAGCCCGACGCGCTGCCCGTGTTGCCGCATCTCGATAATGGCCGCGCCGAGGCGCTGGTGATGATTAAAACCGGCGGCACCGTGCCGCAGGGGCAGCGGCTGATTTTAAGAGTTTGGCCTTCTGGCACGGTGCTGAGCCATGCAGGGCAGACGCAACCGCTGTGGATTGGCACCGTGGTTGCGGAGAAGGTGGCGCATCTGAAGCCGTTCGCCAGCCTTGTCGATGAGCGGGATGACGTGAACAGCGCGATGCAAACCCTTCGCGCCGCCCTGCCGGGAATAAAACCAGAAAATCGCGCCCCGGCGGGGGCGGAATGGAATGGAGAGGTTTTGCTCGGGCCGTCTTGAAATGCTCAACTGAGCCGTTGCGGGGCTGGATGCAGCCCGGCGCGTTGCGGCAGCACCACGATCAGCAGGGCCATGGCGCCAATGAGCGCGACGGAGGCGCCCATCCGGCTCAATTCAAGCCCGCCTTGAGCCAGCGGCTTGTCGAGCAGGTCGCCAACCGTGGCACCCAGCGGCCGGGTGAGGATGAAGGCTGCCCAGAACAGCGCGACATGTGAGAGGCGCGTGACGTAATACGCAGCCGCGATCAGGATGATCGCCGCACCGAACACCAGGGCGCCGCCGCCAAAGCCAAGGCCGTTGCTATCCGCCATCCAATCGCCCAGCGCCGTCCCCAGAGTTTGAGAGAATAGGATCGTCGTCCAGTAGAAGGTTTCCGTGCGCGGCGTCGCCACGCGATTCACCGACACGCTGCCCTCGGTCCACCGCCACACCGCGAGCGAGGCAGCCAAAAGCAGGGCCAGGATCGTCGTGCCACCGGCATAGCCGATGCCGAGCGAGCGGTCCGCGAAATCAGCCATGGTCGTGCCCAGCGTGGTGGTGGCCACGATGGTCAGCCAGTAGATGTGGGGGGTGAAGCGCCGGGCGCGCATCTGTCCGATCACCGCCGCCATGAAAACCGCCGCGAAAATCAGCGTGCCGGTGGCGTAGCCAAGGTGCATGGACATCGTCACCGCGTCGCCGCCTGTTTCGCCGAGCGTGGTGGCAAGAATCTTGATTATCCAGAATCCCAGGACGATTTCCGGAACCTTGCTGAACCCCCGCTGCACTGCGCTGGTCATAACGCCCTCCTCTTTCACGCATGAGACCGCCTGCCCCAATGAGCATCGGGGCAGGCGCCTGGTTGTCAGGATTGGTTAGTCGGCGTTGGGGCCTTCAACACTATTTTCCAGCACGGCCCCGGTCACGGCATCGATACCGACCTCATGCGTATCCGCGCCGGATTTGATGTCGAACGAGTAGCGCAGGCCGCTGCCGCCGGATTCCTTCTCCAGCTCTTCATCGGCCACATTGCCCGGCTGCGCCTTGAGCGCGATGCTCCGTGCCGCATCGATCGTGATCTTGGCGCCGCCAGCCAGATCCTGGCCGGTATAGGCGAGCGCCGGGGCAGCCAACCCGGCCAGGATCGTGAGCGCGCCAAGGGTGCGGGCGGGGTACAAAAACTTCATCGTCATTCTCCGTGGATCGTTCAATCACGGCGCCCGTCTCGCCGGGTGCCTGAACGCCTTATTGCCGGAGAAAACTTAGGTGAAACTTAGCTCCCAATGCCGGGCATGGTCACCCGTGCCGAAACGCCGCTGGCGCCATCCGTGCGGTTGCGGATCTCAAGCCCAAAACCGTGGCGATCGGCGATGCGGCGGGCGATGGCAAGGCCCAGCCCCGTCCCCTCCGCCGCCGCGGGCGTGGCGCGGTAGAAGCGCTCGAAAATATGCGCCTCGGCGCCCGAGGGAAAACCAGGGCCGGTATCCAGCACTTCGGCGGAAAATCCACTCGGGGTCCGGCGCAGGGACACATCGACCTTACCGCCCGCCGGCGTGTAGGTCAGCGCATTTTCGATGAGATTGGCGAACAGCGTGCGCACCTCATCCTCGGCGCCGGTGATCATCGCCGGCGGGGTCATGTCCGCCCCGAGATCGATGCCTTTACGAGCGGCGAGGACGGCTTGATCGGCCACGCAGTCGAGCAACAAGGCGGCGGCATCAAACACGGTCGCGGGCGGAGGTTGCGGTTCCTCAAGCCGGGCGAGACGCAGGAGCTGGTCCACCAGCTGAGCCGCCCGGCGCGCGCCAGTTGCCAACGCCTCCAGCCGCGCGCGCGGCGGCGGCGCGGCGGCGGTGAGGTTGCCGATCTCGATTTGCATCGCGGCGACCGGCGTGCGCAGCGTATGGGCCGCGTCGGCGAGGAAGCGCCGCTGCGCCGCAAGCGCGTCATGCAGCCTCACGATCAGGCTATTCATGCCGGTCACCAGCGATGCCAATTCGGTGGGGATATCCTTGATTGGCAAGGGCTCGTTGGCCGTGATGCCGCGCGTGGCGAGGTCGGTCGCCAGGGCATCGAGCCGCCGCAAGGTTCGATGCAAAGTCAGCCCTACCATGATCCAGGAGAACGGAATCAGAAGCAAAACCGGCAGGGCCGCGCCGATCGCGGCATTGCCGGCGATTTCATCGCGCACGGTCATGCGCTGCGCCACCTGGACCGTCTGGGTGGAACCGCGCAGCGTGTAAACCCGCCAAGCTTCGCCATTGATCTGCGCGGTGGAAAATCCGGATGATGGCGCAATGGGAATGGCCACGCCGCGCAGGGATTGGCGGACGATCTGCCCTCCGGCCCAGATGGTCACGGCAAAGCGATCCTCGGGGTCCTGATCGGGGGCGGCGGGGGCGCTGGCCACCGCGGGTTGCGGCCCGGCGTTCAGGGCAATCTGGCGAAGCTGGCCATCGAGAAAATCGGAAGTCTCGCTTTGGCTGTACAGATACGCCACACTGGCGGCGATCAGCCCGGCAACCGCGAGGAGCAGGGTGACCCAGATCAGGGCGGTTCGGCGCAAGGACGGGGCGGCGCTCATTTTGGCACCATCCAGCCAGCCCCCCGGATGTTGAGAATGGCGCCCTTGCCGAATTTGCGGCGGACGGAATGGATCAGCACTTCCACCGCATTACTCTCCACCTCTTCGCCCCACCCGTAGAGGCGCTCTTCGATTTGCGCGCGTGAGAGGATGTGTCCGGGCCGCGCCATCAGGGCCTGCATCAGCGCGTATTCCCGGGCGGGCAGGCGCTCGGTGCGGCCGCCACAGGAGAATTCATGTGTGCCTGTATCGAGAGCCGCTTCTGTTGTTTCCAGCCGCGCTGTCGCTTGCCCCGCGCGGCGGCGCGTGAGTGCCCGCATGCGCGCCAGCAGCTCCGGCACCTCGAACGGCTTCACCAGGTAATCATCGGCGCCCAGGTCCAGCCCGGCGACCCTGTCGCCAAGCGCATCGCGCGCCGTGATCACGAGCACCGGCGTCGTCACCCCCCGCTGCCTCGCCGCTTTCAGCACGGCCATGCCATCCATGCCGGGCAGGCCGAGATCAAGCAGTGCGATGGCATAGGCGGTGTCGCGTAGCGCCTCCTGCGCGGCGAGACCGTCACGCACCCAATCAACCGTCATGCTGGCGGATTTCAGCGCGGCGACCAAGCCGTTGCCGATTAACGCATCATCCTCGATCAGCAGCACGCGCATGCGCCAAGATTGTGCCAAGGCGGCGAGCAGGACAAGAGGGGCTTCTCTCGAACGCCGCTGAGCGCGCAGGCCGAGACATAGTTCCGCTCACAGCCGCAACCGGCGCAGGCGCAGGGCGTTGGTCACCACCGACACGGAGCTGAACGACATCGCAAGGGCGCCGATGATCGGGCTTAGCAGAATGCCGAACCACGGATACAGCACGCCAGCCGCCACAGGTACGCCGGCCGCGTTATAGAGAAACGCAAAGGCCAAATTCTGGCGGATGTTGCGCATCACCGCACGGCTCAAACGCCGGGCGCGGACGATGCCGCTCAAATCGCCCTTCACCAGCGTCACCCCGGCGCTCTGCATCGCCACATCCGTGCCCGTGCCCATGGCGATGCCGATATCGGCCGCCGCCAAGGCTGGCGCGTCATTCACCCCGTCACCGGCCATCGCCACCACGCGCCCGGCCTCGCGCAGGCGGTGAATGACCGCGTGTTTCTGCGCGGGCAACACCTCCGCCTCAATATCGGTAATGCCAAGTTGGCGCGCCACGGCTTCGGCGGTCCGGCGGCTGTCGCCGGTGAGCATCACGATCCGCACGCCTTCCGCGCGCAGCGCCTCCAGCGCCGGTTTCGTGCTGGCCTTCACCGGATCGGCAATGGCAATCACCCCCGCAGGCCGCCCGTCTATCGCCACGAACAGGGCCGTGGCGCCGTTGGCGCGCAATTCATCGGCTTGTTGCGTGAGCATCCCCAGATCGATGGCCCCCAGCAGCGCCGCGTTGCCCGCGCGTACCTGCCGCCCCTCCACCACCCCGCCAACGCCCTGGCCAGTCGTGGATGCGAAATTTTCCGGCGCGGCGACTGGCAGCTGGCGTAGCTCCGCCTCACGGATGATCGCCGCCGCGAGCGGGTGCTCGCTGCCGCGCTCCACCCCCGCGGCAAGCCGCAGCACCTCGTCCTCGGCAAAGTCCGGCGCGGCGACAATCTTGGTGACGCGCGGCCTGCCCTCGGTCAGGGTACCGGTCTTGTCCACGACCAGCGTGTCGATTTTTTCCATCCGCTCCAGCGCTTCGGCGGATTTGATCAGCACGCCCGCCGCCGCGCCCTTGCCAACGCCCACCTGCACCGACATCGGCGTTGCCAAGCCCAGCGCGCAAGGGCAGGCGATGATCAGCACCGACACCGCCGCCAGCAGCCCATAGCTGAGCGAGGGCACGGGGCCCCAGATGGCCCAGCCAATGAAGGCCAGCCCCGCCACCGCGATGACCGCCGGGACGAAATATCCGGCGACGATATCGGCCAGGCGCTGAATTGGCGCGCGGGAGCGCTGCGCCTGGCTGACCATGGCGACGATCTGCGCCAGCATGGTCTCCGCCCCTACCTTTTCGGCCCGCATGACCAGCGTGCCGGTGCCGTTCACCGTGCCGCCGATCAGCGCCGCGCCGGCCGCCTTCGCCACCGGCATCGCCTCGCCCGTGACCATCGCTTCGTCGAGCTGGCTGCTGCCTTCGAGCACGACGCCATCCACCGGCACCGCCTCGCCGGGGCGGATGCGCAAACGGTCCCCTTTCATCACCTGTTCGACCGCGACTTCCTCGTCGCTGCCATCCGCGCGCAGGCGCCGCGTGGTCTTGGGGGCCAGCCTGAGCAGGGCGCGGATCGCCCCGCCCGTTTGTGCCCGGGCGCGCAACTCCAGCACCTGACCAAGCAGGACGAGGACGGTGATCAGGGAAGCCGCCTCGAAATAGGTGGCCACCGAGCCATCGGCGGCGCGGAAGCCCGCGGGAAAGATGCCCGGCGCCAACACGGCGGCAACGCTGTAGAGATAAGCCGTGCCCGTGCCCATGGCGATCAGGGTGAACATGTTGAGGCTGCGCCGGCGCACGGAATGCCAGCCGCGCACGAAGAACACCGAGCCCGCCCACAGCACGACCGGGGTCGCGAGCAGAAGCTGGATCAGCTCAGAGCCCCTGGGCGGGAGGGCGCGCGCCAGCGCCGGCCCCAGGCCGAGAACCAGATCGCTCATCGCCAGCACCACCACCGGCAGGGCCAACACCACTGACGCCCAAAAACGGCGTGTCATGTCGCGTAATTCAGTGTTGTCAGCGGCTTCGGCCACGGGCGCCACAGGCTCAAGCGCCATGCCGCAGATCGGGCAGGACCCGGGGTGGTCCTGCCGCACCTGCGGATGCATCGGGCAGGTGTAAACGGTGCCGCGGGGAGCGGGCGCAGGTTCCGCTTTGGGGGCCAGATAGCGCATGGGGTCAGCGGTGAATTTCTCGCGGCAGCCGTTTGAGCAGAAATGGAAAACCCGCCCCTGATGCGTGGCCTGATATTTAGACGCGGCGGGGTCGACGATCATACCGCAGACCGGATCCTTTTCGCCTCCCGCGACCGGTGAGGCGTGATGATGGGTGTGGTGCTGATGGTCGGACATGGGCAACGCTCCCGTCTTGGCCGTGCGCGCCTGCGAAGCGCTTGCCGGCGGCTCGAGGATTTGCTATATACCCACCATGGGTATGGTATCAAGAGCGAAACCCGATGCATAACGCGACACGGCAGAAAGTAACTCAGCGGCTGAAACGGATTGAAGGCCAAGTCGGCGGCGTGCTGCGCATGGTCGAGGAAGACCGCTACTGCATCGATCTGCTCACGCAAATCAGCGCCGTGCGTGCCGCCCTGCACAAGGTCGAGGAGGAAATCCTGCGTGACCATCTCAACCATTGCGTCGCCAATGCGTTTACCTCTGGCGATGCCACCGACCAGCGCCAGAAAGTCGAGGAACTGGTGCACACCCTGGCGCGGATGACCAGATGAGCCGCGCGCGCAGGGCACGGCCCGGGCAGCAAGGGCGGCGGGGCGGCTGGCTCAAACTGGCCCTCGCGCTGATGTTTCTGCTTGGCCTCTCCACCGCGGAGGCCGCCACGCCCTGCGCCGCCCTGCCCCATGCGCAGACCATGACGATAACGGCCGGCATGACGCCCTCCCACGCCAAGCCCGCGCGACCCTGCCCCTGCTGCCCCGATCAGGGGGCTTGCTGCACATTCGCCGCCACGATGGTCGGTATTCCACCTGCGGCTTTGACGAGGCTGCCCGCCGTATTTGCGCTCAGCGGCAGCTATCCGCTTCCTGTCACATCCTTCCTGCCTGGCCGCACGATACGCCCCGCCGCGCCGCCGCCGCGGCGCATCGCATAACCTTTGGCGGGCTGCCCCGCCTTGTCTTTCGGGGCCTTGGGCTCTGAACAATATCAGACCATTTTGAAGGTTATTGACGATGACGATATCTTTTTCACGCCGGCAGATTCTGTCGGCGGGGGCGGCTACGGGGGCGCTTGGCTTTTTGCCGCCGGCAACCTCGTTCGCGGCGCCGGCCCGCCATCTGCGCGCGGTTAAACGCGCGATCGAGGTGAACGGCAAAGCCGCTTCCATGTATGCGATCGAGGGCGATGACGGCCTCGACGGGGCCAGGCTGGCGCCGGGTGAGCGCTTTGCGTTTTCTTTGCAAAATAGCTGTGGCACGCCGACGATCATCCACTGGCATGGGCAGACGCCGCCCGTCGCTCAGGATGGCGTGACCGCCACCGGCTATGAGCAGCCCATCGCCTCTGGCGCGGCCGCCGCGTATGATTATGCGCCACGCCCCGGCACACATTGGATGCATTCGCATTTCGGCCTGCAAGAGCAGCAGCTCATGGCCGCGCCATTGATCGTGCATACGGCGGAGGATCTGCGCGCCGATACCCAGGAGGTGACGCTGCTGCTGCATGATTTCACCTTCAAGGATCCGGCGGAGATACTGTCCAGCCTTACCACGGCGAGCGCCCCAGGCGGCATGGGAATGATGGGCGGCATGTCGATGGGCAACGGCCCGGACCTCAATGACGTCGATTTCGACGCCTATCTCGCCAATGGGCGCACGCTGGATGATCCGCAGATCGTGCAGGTCGAACGCGGTGGGCAGATGCGCTTGCGGCTGATCAATGGGGCCACCGCCACCGCCTTCTGGATCGACACGGGCGGGGTGCCCACAAAGCTGCTCGCCGTGGATGGCGATGCGGTGCAACCGCTCGACATCTCCGCGCCGATGCCCGTGGCGCAGGGCCAGCGTTTGGACTTACTCTTGGCGCTGCCCGCTGGCGAAGGCGCCTATCCGGTCCTCGCGCAGCGCGAAGGCGATGTTGCGCGCACGGGCCTGATTCTCGCCACGCCAGCCGCCAAAATTCTCAAACTGAGCCTGCAGGCCGACAGGCCGGCGGGGGCGTGCGGTGTCTCACTGGAAGCCTATTTGCAGGCGCAGGCGCCACTCGGCAACCGACCCATCGACCGTGTGCATCGGGTGGTGCTGGCCGGCAGCATGGCGGCGTATGATTGGACGATTAACGGCAAAACCTGGAAAAATCACGATCCCTTGCTGGTAAAGCAAGGTGAGCGCGTGGCTCTTGATATCTTCAACCACAGCATGATGGCGCATCCGATGCATCTGCACGGCCATCATTTCCAGGTTCTCGCCATCAATGGGCATCCGCTCTCGGGCGCCATGCGCGATACCGTATTGGTGCCGCCCATGGCCCTGATGCGCATCGCGTTCGATGCCAACAATCCGGGGCGCTGGCTGTTCCACTGCCATAATCTCTACCACATGGCGGCCGGCATGATGACGGAGCTGCGCTATGTTTGAAATGAGGCCGGCTAAATCATTAGCAAAAGCAAGGAGCGATTTCATGAAAGCGACGTTTCGCAAGATCACCGCCGCCACCTTGGCATTGGCGGCCACGGCGACGGCGGCGTTGGCCGATTCATCCACCTCCCCCGCCGCCGTGACCGGGCCGGGTAATTTTTCGGGCCCCGGCTGGGGCGGTTACGGTCCGGGCCCGTGGATGATGGGCGGCTGGGGCGGCGGCCCCATGATGGGATATGGCGGTTATGGCGGAGGCGGTTGGATCATGATGATTTTCGGTTTGATTATTGTCGTCGCGCTTCTGGTGTTCCTGTTCCGCGCATCGACATGGACGGCGCACCCGCCACACCAGCCAATGCCGCATAACCGGACGAACTCGACGGGGCTGCATGCGCTCGATGAGCGTTATGCCCGCGGCGAGATCAACCGTGAGGAGTATCTGCAGAAGAAGCGTGATATCCTCGAAGGATAGGATATAACACCCGGCTGCCGCCCGGCCTGGGCGGCAGCGCCACGGCGATAATCAGGAGACCGTCATATGAGCGCGTCGCTCGAGCTTCATTCCGAGATCACCTGCCCTCACTGTGGCCACCGCAAGACTGAGGTGATGCCGACCAACGCTTGTCAATTTTTCTACGAATGCGAAGGCTGCGGCACGCTGCTTCGTCCAAAGCCTGGAGATTGCTGTGTGTTCTGCTCCTACGGATCAGTCCCCTGCCCGCCACTCCAGCTTGAGCGCCAAGGCCAAGGCAAGGGTTGCTGTCACGATTAGCCGCGGAGCTTCCGGATACCGAACCCATTTCATGATGGATTTGTATGAATCTGACATGAAAATTAGAGCGGTTCAAACCTCATTGACCGCCACCGGGGCGCAAAATTTCGGGGCTATCCAGCGCTCGTCCCCTGAGGCTGTCGTTCAGCCCGGTCGGATCTCGCGTGCAACATCGCGGCTGCTGAGATAAAACATGCATACGCAGAGAGAAGGAGATGCGCCCATGACCTATCATTTTTCGGTCACCATACCGATGCCCTTTGAAGAGGCTTTGGAACAAACCAAAGCTGTATTGAAGCAACATGGCTTTGGTGTGCTCACGACCATCGACGTACAAAAGACGATGAAAGAAAAACTCGGTGTCGAGTTCAGACCGTACTTCATTCTTGGGGCGTGCAATCCGCAAATGGCCTATAAGGCGCTGCAGGCCGAGGATAAAATCGGCACAATGCTGCCCTGTAACGTCATCATACAGGACCGCGGACGCGGCATGGTCGAGATATCGGCGGTTGATCCGGTCGCCTCGATGAAGGCCATTGAAAATCCAGCCCTTGCTGAGGTTGCGCAAAACGTGAGAGGACAGTTGAAAGCGGTGATCGCCGACATGGCCGCCATCGCGAGGACTTGATCTTCGTGAGGCCGCTCGGCTTGCGTCACCGCGGGTTTGACGGCGATCAAGGTCAAACCTCATGTCTTGTGATGTGATGGCCAACATGTTCAAGCATCGCCTCCTCTCCATTCGGCTCAGCACTGTCATGGCGGCTACGCTCTTTGCAGGGGTGGCCGCGGCTCAACCTTCGCCGGGCTTGGGGATACGGCATGGGTGGCGGCATGATGAGTGGGACCATGATGAGTGGGGCCATGGGGAATTACCCCGTCACGCCCGGCTGGGGCGGTAAGGTTCTCGACTATGCCGACGCCCTCAACTACATCAAATACGGCCAAACACATGGTACGGTGGATGCCCAGACCAATAGCGTTACCTTTGCGGGCAGCAATGTGATTATTCATCTTGTTGCAGTGCAGCCAGGGTATCAGGACCAGACATTCGAGTTGCATGGCCTTGCCAACCCCACGATCATCGTACCACATGGCGCCACGGTGCAGCTAAATCTGCTCAACATGGATTACGGCAACAACATGGAGCATACGGCGGTGATCACCACAACGCCGCCGCCTTACCCATATATGTCGATGATGTATCTCGGCCCGCCCCAGGTACCGCCCATGCCGGAACTGCCTTGGCGCAATGGCAATGACGCGAAAACCGCGCAATATGCCGCGCTTGGCGAGAGCTTTATTGCCAGCGCGCCAGGGGCGTATTGGTATGTCTGCCCTGCCCCGCAGCATGCCGAGGAAGGCATGTACGGTAAGTTCATCGTGCGTTGAGCGGCTCTGCCCTATAGCCGGCCCTGAATTGGTGCGGTTAAGCGGCCTCGTCGATCAGCGGATCGAGCGGGCAGTGCCTGAGGAGAGCCTCGCGGTCGCGCACGGATATTTTGGAGCCGAGAACGGTGATCGCATCGGCCTCAAGAGCCGCGAACGCTCTTGAGAGGCTCTCCCGGGTCATTCCGAGTTGCGCGGCGATCGTTCCTTTATCGCAGGGCAGCGCGAATTCGCTTCCCTCCTTTCTCGCATCGAGGCTCAGCAAGTAGGCGGCTAATCTTTGCGTGGTCGTGCGCAGCTTGAGATTCTTCACCTGCCGCGTCATCCGCCGGAATTGCCGTGTCAGGCAAAAAATCACCTTGAGGGCGGCCTCGGGATTGGCCACGACCAGCTGCCGCAATGCCTCCGCGGGTATGAGCAGAAGCCGGCACTCCGTTGCAGCCTGCGCACGCAGCAAATAGGGCCCATCCTCCAGCACCGCCGCCGGAAGCAAAAGATCGGGCGACGTCACGGTTTCGACCAGCATTCTGGGCCGCCCCGGCGTGACGCCCGACAGATGCACAACGCCTTCTAGCACCGCGGCCTGCGCATTAGGCATTTCCCCTTGCTCAAAAATGATGGTGCTCCGGGGGACACGCATCGTTATGGCATGGCGCGCCAAACGATGGCGCGCGGCCGCATCAAGGCCCGCAAACGGCGCGAACCCCGCAATCAAAGCCTCCACACCGTCCGCCGCCCGATCTCCGTCTGCTCCGGACGCGCTCCCTTCGTGCCGGCTCCCAGGTTTCTGGTGAGGCGCGCGGCGCAAGCCGGCCACAATTGATGTTTCAGGCTTGCCTGCTATTTCGCGGTCGATTGTCACGCGCAGTCCCGTCCTTCGTCATATGATGCCAGAAGCGTCGGCCAAATCTTATATATCTCAATGCCTTGCAAAATTATACCGCGTCGACGCCGGGTTAAGGCGATCAAGATATCAGATCTAGATCAATCATATATTTGACCTTGATCAAATACGTGGTGGCACGCTTGCGGTAAGACGGCTGCCGGAACGCAGCGCTGACTGAGAGCTAGGTAAATGAGCCATTTCCTCGATCGGTTGACCTTTTTCCGCCGCAAGCCGGAACCATTCGCCAACGGCCATGGCATAACCACCACGGAGGACCGGGGATGGGAGGAAGCCTATCGCGCACGCTGGCAGCACGATAAGATCGTCCGCTCGACGCATGGCGTGAACTGCACGGGCTCATGCTCGTGGAAGATCTATGTCAAGGGCGGCATCGTCACCTGGGAAACGCAGCAGACGGACTACCCGCGGACGCGGCCGGACATGCCGAACCATGAGCCGCGCGGCTGCCAGCGGGGGGCGAGTTATTCCTGGTATCTGTACAGCGGCAACCGGCTCAAGCACCCGATGGTGCGCGGCCGCCTGATCCGCGCCTGGCGCGCCGCGCGCAAAACGCTGGCGCCGGTTGCCGCCTGGGCCTCGATCATGGAGGATGAGGCGACGCGGCGCGCCATTCATAAGGTGCGGGGCAAAGGCGGTTTTGTGCGCGTGCCCTGGGATGAGGCGAATGAGATCATCGCGTCGGCCAACGCCTATACAATCCGCAAATACGGGCCTGACCGGGTTTTCGGGTTCTCGCCCATTCCAGCCATGTCGATGGTCTCTTACGCCTCGGGCTCACGCTATCTCTCGCTACTCGGCGGGGTCAGCCTGAGCTTCTATGACTGGTATTGCGATCTGCCCCCCGCCTCGCCGCAGACATGGGGCGAGCAGACCGATGTGCCGGAAAGCGCAGACTGGTTCAATTCCAGCTACATCATCGTCTGGGGGTCCAACGTTCCGCAGACGCGCACGCCCGATGCGCATTTCTTCACCGAATCGCGCTATCGCGGCACGCGCAGCATCGTTGTCTCGCCTGACTATAGTGAAGCCGCGAAATTCGCCGATCTGTGGCTGCACCCGAAACAGGGGACGGATGCCGCGCTCGGCCTGGCGCTGGGGCATGTGGTTCTGCGGGAGTTCCATGTGGATAACCCGGATCCATATTTCACTGATTATTGCCGCCGCTATTCCGACATGCCGTTTCTGGTGCGGCTGGTGAAACAGGGGGATCATTATTACATCCCCGACCGGCTGCTGCGCGCCTGCGACATCGCCGGCGGGCTCGGCGAGACCAACAACCCGGAATGGAAGACGTTGGCATTCGACGAAGCCTCGGGCCGGATTGTCGCGCCGCATGGCACGCTTGGGTTCCGCTGGGGCGAAGGCGGGCGCTGGAATCTGGAGGAGAAAGCGGGGGATGGCAGCAGCGTGCGGCTGGCGCTCTCGGTGGCTGGCACGGCGGACGGAGTCGAGGAGGTGGCCTTCCCCTATTTCGGCGGCAAGGGGCACGCGCATGTCGCCGGCACCGAGCATCCCGAGATTTTGCCCCGCCGCCTGCCGGTCCGTCGTCTGGCCGGGGCGGAAGGCGAGATCGTGGTGGCCACGGTGTTCGACCTGCTCGCGGCGAATTATGGGGTTGATCGCGGCTTTGGCGGCGCCAATGTCGCCAGCAGCTACGATGACGATGTACCCTATACGCCTGCCTGGCAGGAGCGCATCACCGGCGTGCCGCGCGACCATGTCATCGAGGTGGCGCGCGGCTTCGCGGCCAACGCGGCGAAGACGCACGGGAAGTCCATGGTCATTCTGGGTGCCGGGCTGAACCATTGGTACCATATGGACATGAGCTACCGGGCGATCATCAATCTCCTGGTGCTGTGCGGCTGCGTCGGCCAATCCGGTGGCGGCTGGTCGCATTATGTGGGGCAGGAGAAGCTGCGCCCGCAAACCGGCTGGCTGCCGCTCGCCTTCGCGCTGGATTGGACGCGTCCACCGCGGCAGATGAACGGTACCTCGTTCTTTTACACCCACACAGATCAATGGCGTTACGAGACGCTGGAGGTGGGCGAGTTGCTGTCTCCGACCGCGCCCGAGGGCGACTGGTCTGGCGCGATGATCGACTATAATCTGCGCGCGGAACGTTTGGGCTGGCTGCCGAGCGCGCCGCAGTTGCGGGCCAACCCGCTCGATCTCGCCGCGGCGGCCGAGGCCGCCGGGCAAGCGCCGGCTGATTATATCGCGGACCGGCTGGTCGTGGGCGAATTGGAATTCGCGAGCCAGGACCCCGACCACCCGGATAATTGGCCACGCAATCTGTTCGTCTGGCGCTCCAACCTACTCGGCGCCTCGGGCAAGGGGCATGAGTATTTTCTCAAGCATCTGCTGGGCACCGCGCATGGCGTTCAGGGCAAGGATTTAGGCGCCAGCGGCCAGGGCGCGAAACCGAGTGATGTCGTCTGGCACGAGGCGGCGCCGGAAGGAAAACTGGACCTTCTGGTGACGCTGGACTTCCGCATGTCCACCACGGCGCTTCATTCCGATATCGTATTGCCGACCGCGACCTGGTATGAAAAAAACGATTTGAATACCTCGGACATGCACCCATTCATCCATCCGCTCTCGGCGGCGGTGGACCCGGCCTGGGAGGCGCGCAGCGACTGGGTGATCTACAAGGAGTTGGCCAAGACGTTCAGCCGTATCGCCCCGGAGGTGCTGGGGCGCGAGCGCGACGTCGTGCTGACACCGATGATGCATGACGCGCCAGGCGAGCTGGCGCAGCCGCTGGGTGTGCGGGATTGGACGCGCGGCGAAGGCAGGCCAGTGCCCGGCCTCACCATGCCGCAGGTTTCCGTGGTGGAGCGCGATTACGCGAATGTCTATACGGCGTTCACCTCGCTAGGGCCGTTGCTGGACAAGCACGGCAATGGCGGCAAGGGGCTTACCTGGAACACCAGCGCGGAAATCGAGCTGCTGGGCAAGCTCAACGGGACCGTGCGCGAAGGTCCGGCAAGCGGGCGGCCGCGGATCGACAGCGATATCGACGCCGCCGAGACGATCATGTCGCTGGCGCCCGAGACCAATGGCGAGGTCGCCGTGAAGGCTTGGCAAGCGCTCGGCCAGCAGACGGGCCGCAAGCACGCGCATCTCGCTAGCGCCCGCGAGGATGAGAAGATCCGCTACCGTGACATCCAGGCCCAACCGCGCAAGATCATTTCTTCGCCGACCTGGTCGGGGGTGGAAAGCGAGCATGTGAGCTATAATGCTGGCTATACCAATGTGCATGAGCTGATCCCCTGGCGGACTTTGACGGGCCGCCAGCAGCTTTATCAGGATCATCTCTGGATGCGCGCCTTTGGCGAGGGCTTGTGTGTCTGGCGGCCGCCGATCGACACACGCAGCGTGACGCCGATGATCGAAGCCCGCAAGGCTGGCGGCGGCAAGGATGTGGTGCTGAACTTCATCACCCCGCACCAGAAATGGGGCATCCACAGCACCTATACCGACAATCTCATCATGCTCACGCTCAACCGTGGCGGCCCGGTTGTGTGGATCAGCGAGACCGACGCGAAAACCGCCGGTATCGTCGATAATGACTGGATCGAGGCGTATAACGCCAATGGCGCGCTGGTGGCGCGCGCGGTGGTCTCCCAACGTGTGCCGCAGGGTATGACGATGATGTACCACGCGCAGGACAAGACGGTGAACACGCCCGGCTCCCGGCTCACGGGCCAGCGTGGCGGCATCCATAATTCGGTGACCCGCACCGTGCTGAAGCCGACCCACATGATCGGCGGTTATGGGCAGCTGGCCTATGGCTTCAACTATTACGGCACGGTCGGCTCAAACCGCGACGAGTTCGTAATCATCCGCAAGCTGGACCAGGTGGACTGGCTCGACCATCCGGCCGCTGCCCTGGCGCAGGAGGCCGTGTGATGAAAATCCGTGCCCAGGTTGCCATGGTTCTCAACCTCGACAAATGCATCGGCTGCCATACCTGCTCGGTTACGTGCAAGAATGTATGGACCTCGCGCGAAGGTGTCGAATACGCTTGGTTCAATAATGTGGAGACCAAGCCCGGCGTGGGTTTTCCGCGGGAATGGGAGAACCAGAAACGCTGGAACGGCGGCTGGCGGCGGCTGAAGGATGGCACGATCCAGCCGCGCATCGGCGCCAAATGGCGCGTTCTGGCCAATATCTTCGCCAACCCGGACCTGCCGGAAATCGACGATTACTACGAGCCATTCACCTTCGACTACGAGCATCTCTATTCCGCGCCGGAGATGGAAGCGACGCCAACCGCCCGGCCGCGCTCGCTGATCAGCGGCGAGCGGATCGAAAAGATCGAGCGTGGGCCGAACTGGGAGGAGATTCTCGGCGGCGAATTCGAGAAACGCAGCGCCGATTATAATTTCGACGGAGTACAGAAGGAAATTTACGGGCAGTTCGAAAACACCTTCATGATGTACCTGCCGCGTCTGTGCGAGCATTGCCTCAATCCCGCATGCGTTGCCGCCTGCCCGTCGGGGGCGATCTATAAGCGCGATGAGGATGGCATCGTGCTGATCGACCAGGATAAATGCCGCGGCTGGCGCATGTGTATTTCCGGCTGCCCGTACAAAAAGATCTACTATAACTGGAAATCCGGAAAATCGGAGAAATGCATCTTCTGTTATCCACGGATCGAGGCGGGCGAGCCGACCGTATGTTCGGAGACCTGCGTCGGGCGCATCCGCAATCTTGGCGTTGTTCTGTATGACGCCGACCGTATCGAGGACGCGGCCAGCGCGCCGGAGGAGAAAGACCTCTATGCCAGCCAGCTTTCGATCTTCCTCGATCCGCATGACCCCGAGGTGATCCGGCAGGCGCTCGTTGACGGCGTGCCGGAGGATTGGCTGGTGGCCGCGCGGCGCTCGCCCGTGTGGAAGCTGGCGATGGAGTGGAAGATCGCCTTCCCGCTGCACCCCGAGTACCGGACCTTGCCGATGGTCTGGTATGTGCCCCCCTTATCGCCGATCACGGCGGCATCCAATGCCGGCAAGATCGCGGAACGCGACGGCATGCCGGATGTGCGCAGCTTGCGGATACCGCTGCGTTATCTCGCCAATCTGTTGACCGCCGGTGACGAAGCGCCGATCGCGCAGGCGCTGGAGCGGATGCTGGCGATGCGCGCCTATATGCGGGCGAAGACGGTGGATGGCGTCGTCGATGCGCGGATCCCCGCGCGCGTTGGCCTCAGCACCGCGCAGATCGAGGATATGTACCAGCTGATGGCGATCGCGAATTACGAGGACCGCTTCGTGATTCCCTCGACCCATCGCGAGGCGGGCGAAAATGCGTTCGACCTGCGCGGCGGCTGCGGCTTCAGTTTCGGGCATGGGTGCGCGGGCGGTGAAGCGCGGCCCAATCTGTTCGGGTCACCGAGCCACCGCCCGGTGCCGATCTCGCCTGATCGGCCTTGAGGGGAGGCGTCATGCGCATTTTCAAACTACTCAGCCTGCTCCTTGGCTATCCTGACGAAGCCGTGCAACAGGCCGCGCCCGAGATCGCCGCGCTGGTGCGGGACGAGCCAGCCTTGCCGCGTGAAACCGCCGCGCGGCTGGCCGCCCTGGCAACGCGCATCGCCACCGATGGTTTGCTGGACACGCAGGAAGCCTATGTCGCGCTCTTCGACCAAACACGATCGCTGTCATTGTATCTGTTCGAGCACGTGCATGGCGAATCCCGCGACCGCGGCCAAGCCATGGTGGATCTGCGGACGCTCTATGAGGCGAACGGCCTGGAGATGGAACCGGGTGAACTACCCGATTATTTGCCGCTATTCCTCGAATTCCTGGGCATGACGGCGGTTGCCGAAGCCCGCGACCTGCTCGCCGATATTCGGCCGATTGCCGAAAGCCTCGCCCAGCGCCTGGCCAAGCGCCGCAGCGACTATGCCGCGGTGCTCGATGCGGTGCTCGCCCTGGCCCCGGTGGCGGTGCGCACGGCGGGTTCCGTGGCGCCCGAAGATGAGCTTGCCGGCCACGACCATGTCTGGGCGGAGGAGCCCGTGCGCTTCACCGCCGCCCCTGCTGGAGAGAGCCCATGAGCATCTGGATCAACACCGCGCTGTTTGGCGTCTATCCTTATGTCTGCCTCACCGTGCTGTTGCTGGGCAGCCTGATTCGTTTCGACCATGGCGCCTATACCTGGAAGAGCGATTCCTCTCAGTTGCTTCGCCATGGCCGTCTGCGGCTTGGGTCCAACCTGTTCCATTACGGCGTGCTGATCGTCATCATGGGCCATTTCGTTGGTTTCCTGATCCCTGATTTTCTGATCAGCTGGCTGATCAGCCCCGCCCAGCACGAATTGCTGGCGATGGGGGTGGGCGGCCTGGCCGGTATCATCGCCATCATCGGGCTGTCGATCCTGATTCACCGGCGCCTGACCGATCCGCGCATCCGCCAAAACAGCCGCGCCTGGGATATCGCCATCGTGGTCATGCTGTGGTGCCAACTGGCGCTTGGCCTACTTACGGTCCCGGTCTCGGCCATGCACATGAACGGCGCGCTGTTTGAGCAGTTGGTGACCTATGTGAAGGGCGTTGTCACCTTCCGCCCGGATATTGCCCAGTTCCTAACCGGCACGCCGCTGATCTTTCGCGTGCATATCTTGCTCGGTTTCACCATTTTCCTGGTGTCTCCGTTTACCCGGATGATCCATATCTGGAGCGCGCCAGTCTGGTATCTCGGCCGCCGCGGCTATCAGATCGTGCGGACCCGCCGCCTTGCCCGGGCGAGCCTGCCGGAGCGCCAGCCATGAGCGCGGCCCTCTCCGAGACGGATATCGCCGCCGAGGCGCAGCACCACCCCGCCCCGAACCGGGAGGAGGCTTGGCGCCGGGCGACGTTGGCGCTGCGGTTGCGCAACGCCTTGCTGGACGAAGCCCGGCGTCTCGGCATCGCGCCACAGCACGGCGACGGCGCTGTGCGCGAGCTCGAGGATGAAAGCCTGATCAGCCAACTGCTCGAACGCCATGTGCATGTTCCCGATATTTCCGAGGCGGCATGCCGCGCGGAATATGACGATTCGCCCGGCCGCTTCCGCAGCCCCGCCTTGTTCGAGGCGGCGCATATCCTGATCGCCGCAGACATGGCGGTGGCGCCGCAGCGCGAGGCGGCGCGCGAGGAAGCGCGGCGCCTCGCCGCAATGCTGCGCGAGCGGCCCGGCCAGTTCGCCGCGCTCGCGCGCGAGCACTCGGCCTGCCCCACCGGCGCCGAGGGCGGTGTGCTCGGCCAGGTCACGACGCGTGATGTAACGCCCGAGATCGCCACCATGCTGCAAGCGATGACACCGGGCACGATCTGCCCCGTGCCCGTGCCCACGCGGCATGGCTACCACATTCTCCGGCTCGACCAGCGCGATGACGGGCGGGACCTGCCCTATGAGGCTGTGCGCGAAACGATCCGGGACCGCTTGCGCCGACGCGCCTGGGCGAAAGCCGCGCACGCCTATGCCGCCACGCTCATCAACGACCAGAATTCCGTGCCGAATCAGCAGGAGAGCGCGTCTTGACAGAAACCCCTTCCTCAGCCGCCAATGAGCCAGCACTGCGCGGCAGCCCCAGCCAAGCACTGAACGGCGCCACCATCGGGTTCTTCATCGGCTTCGGCGCTGTTTCGCTGTTCGGGCCGACGGCGCACAGCTTCGTCAAGGTTATGAGCCTGTCGCCCGAGCAGGTGGGGTTCCTTGTGGCCATCCCCATGCTCACCGGCTCGCTGCTGCGCATTCCGTTCGGCGCCTGGGTGGATACCACCGGCGGCAAGCTGCCGTTTTTGATTTTATTGATCTTGTCCGTCCTTGGCATCGGCGGGCTCTATTACATGCTGCTGACGCTCTACCCGGATCACCTGGATCAGAGCCATTATCCGTGGCTGCTTTTGTTCGGCGCGCTGGGCGGGTGCGGCATCGCGACCTTCTCGGTCGGGATCGGACAGGTTTCATACTGGTTTCCCAAACAGCAGCAGGGATGGGCGCTCGCCGCCTATGCCGGGTTCGGCAACACATCGCCCGGGCTGGTGGCCCTGGCCATGCCGCTGATGATCACGTTCATCGGGCTGTGGGGGGCGTATCTGGTGTCTCTGGCCATCGTCGTGGTCGGCATCGGGCTCTATCTGCGCCTTGGCCATAACGCCCCCTATTTTCAGCTCAGCCATTCCGGCATACCGCGCGCCGAGCGTTGCGCGCGGGCTGAACGCGCCGGACAAGAACTGTTCCCGCAAGCCAGTGCCCTGCACACATTGATGGAAGCGGCGGCGGAATGGCGGACCTGGTTGCTGGTGGTGCTCTATTTCACAACATTCGGTGGCTTCCTGGCCCTGACCGCCTGGTTCCCGACCTATTGGCAGAGTTTTTTCCAGACCTCGCATTGGGTCGCCGTGATCCTGACCGCGACCTTCTCCTTGCTCTCTTCGCTCATCCGCGTGCCGGGCGGCCGCTGGGCGGACCGTTTTGGTGGCGAGCTGGTCGCGGTGATATCGCTGACAATCTTGCTGGCGGGAGCGCTGCTCATGACCTTCTCGGGCGGCTTCCTGATGTCGGTGATCGGTGAATTGCTGGTCGGCGCCGGGATGGGCGTGAACAATGCGGCGGTGTTCCGCATGGTGCCCAATTATGTGCCGCATGCAGTCGGCGGCGCGGCGGGGCTGGTCGGCGGCCTGGGGGCGCTGGGCGGTTTTGCCGTGCCGCCGCTGCTGGGGTATTTTGTCGGGATGATGGGCGCCGGCGGCTATGCGCGCGGCTTCGTGGTCTATATTGGTCTCGCCGTGCTCAGCCTTATTCTCACGGGCATTCTTCGCCTGGCGCTGCGCCGGCCAGGGTTACCGGAGATGCTGCCCGTGCGCGAGGCCGGAAGATAAGCGCAACTCGCGGGTTGGAGCCGGTAGGGCAAACCGCCCTACTCGGCCTCCGCCTCTTCGAAGTGGTCCAGGTCAACCCGCTTGATCTTGACCCGGAGGAAGGGCGCGGTCAGTACCGGGTGGAACTGCGGGGCGACCTTGCCGCCTTCATGCATCTGCCGGATGACGGAACTGACTCCGGGCGCAAAAAAGCAAAAGCCCGTGCTGTTGGGGGCACGGGCTTGCTTTGTTCCGGAAGTACGGATTCGTTGGTTGCGGGGGCACGAGGCCAACTTGATTTGCTACTGTCCGGATAGCCATTGAGCTAGCCTTGCCAATTGCAGGATAGTTCAACCTCAAGGAGGTTCCACAAATTGTTGCCTCCTTATTAAGCCAAGCATCTCGAACACCTTCGGGGCTTGTCATCAGATTCACTGAGCGCCGTTATCTTTATCCTATCCCAATCCTA
>NZ_JAJDJU010000060.1 GCF_020567705.1 Acidocella sp. KAb 2-4
CGCAAGACGATCCGCGCCTACGCGCAGCGCTTTGCCGAGGGCGAAGCAAACTCCCCCGGGGTGGCCACCGGCTCGGCCGAGCAAACTCCTCCACCCCGGCCACCGGCTCCGGCGTCCTCGACGACGTCGCTGTGCGAGCCGCACCGTGCGTTCATCGAAGCGCAGCTGCGTCTGAAGCGCAACGCCACCGCCGTCTACCAGGATCTGGTCGACCAGTTCGGCTTCGCCGGCCACTACAACTCGGTCAAGCGCTTCGTCGCCCGGCTCAAGGTCCGCGAGCCCGAGCAGTTCGACCGCCTGGAGTTCGCCCCCGGCGAGGAGATGCAGGTGGACTACGGCGAGGGCGCGCTCACGCGCGTGCCCGGCAGTTCGCGCTACCGCCGTCCGCGCCTGTTCGTGGCCACGCTGCGCTACTCCCGCCGCAGCTTCCGCCGCGTGGTCTGGAAGTCCAGCCAGCAGGTCTGGGCCGAGCTGCACGAGCAGGCATGGCGCTACTTCGGCGGCTCGGCCCACTACGTGGTGCTCGACAACCTCAAGGAAGGCGTCGTCAAGCCCGACCTATACGAGCCCGAGCTCAACAAGGTCTACGCCGCCACGCTCAAGCACTATGGCGTGGTCGCCGACCCGGCGCGGGTGCGCGACCCCAACCGCAAGGGCTCGGTCGAGAACGCCATTGGGCACACCCAGGCCACGGCCCTCAAGGGTCGGCGCTTCGAGAGCCTGGAGGAGCACAACGCCTTCCTCGAGCATTGGGAGACCCGGTGGGCGGCGCCGCGCATCCACGGCAGCGCGCGCCGGCAGGTGCAGGCCATGTTCGAGGAGGAGAGAGCCCACCTGCAGCCGCTGCCGGTGCTGGGCATGCAGTACTTCACCGAGGCCGAGCGCACCGTCGCCGACGACAGCTGCGTGCGCGTCGACCACTGCAGCTACGCCGCCCGTCCGGCGCGCATCGGCACCCAGGTGCTGGTGCGCATCTATGCCCGGCGCATCGAGATTCGCGACCTCAAGACCCAGGAGCTGCTGCGCACCCATGAGCGCGCCGAGCACCCCGGCACCGTGGTCCTGCCCGCCGAGGAGCGCGTGTTCAACCCCTCGCGCGAGACGCGCCGCATCCTGGCCCAGGCGCGCGCCATCGGCTCCGAGGCCCTGCGCCTGTGCGAGCTGCTGTTCGCCGTCGAAGGCCGCGTGGGCCAGCGCAAGCTCTGGGGCATCGTCTCGCTGGCCGAGCGCTACCCCCGCCGCCTGGTCGACGCCGCCTGCGCCCGCGCGCTGCAGGAGGGCGTCTACAGCTATCGCCACGTCAAGGCGCTGACCGAGCGGCTCGTCACTGAGGCCTTGCAGGCCCTGGACGCCGCCCCGAGCGCCGAGCCGCTGACCCAGCAGCACGAGCTGATCCGTCCGGCCGAGGAGTACGCCGATCTGTTCGCCCGTGCCGCCGCCGATTCCCTCACCCACGACAGGAGCCCCCAGCATGACCCTCAATGAGATCGAACGAGCCCTGCGCGAGCTGCGCCTCTCGGGCATCGCCGATACGCTGTCCACCCGCGTGCTGCAGGCGCAGAGCAGCCAGGAGCCGTTCCTGGCCACCCTGGGCGCCATGCTGCAGGACGAGCTCGACCGGCGCCACTCGCGCCTGACCGAGCGGCGCTTCAAGCAATCGCGCCTGGATGAACGCCCGACGCTTGCCGACTTCGACTGGCGCTTCAACCCCAAGCTGCCGCGCGCGGCCTGCTTCGAGCTGCACACCCTGAAGTTCCTCGGCGACGGCGCCAACGCGCTGATCATCGGCAAGCCCGGCACCGGCAAGAGCCATGTGGCCAAGGCCGTGGCCTACCAGGCCACGCTGCAGGGCTATGACGTGCGCTACGTCGAGGCCGACACCGAGTTCGCCCGCTACGCCCTGGCCAGCACGCCGGAGCAGGCCACGCTGCTGCGGGCCTGGATCGAGCCCGACCTGCTCGTGCTCGACGACCTGTTCCTGGCCCGGCGCATCGGCGACGCCGCGGCCGAACTGCTGCAGGCCATCGTCCACCAGCGCTACAAGCACCGCCGCTCCATCATCGTGACCTCCAACCGCGTCGTGCAGGACTGGGGCAAGTACCTCGGCGACGCCACCATGGCCACCACCATCCTCGACCGTCTCATGCATCGCGCCGCCATGCTCGAGTTCGAGGGCCGCAGCTACCGCCTCAAGGAGGCCGCTGCGCGCATCGCCGTCACCGCCGATGCCTCATAATCCGCTCGTCCTTAATCC
>NZ_JAJDJU010000061.1 GCF_020567705.1 Acidocella sp. KAb 2-4
CGAGCCATTGCTTGAGGGCCTTGAGGACGGGAACGCTGTGTTGCTGGCGGAAGCGGCGTATGCAGTGATCTCGCGTTTCGCCCTTGTCCGGCTCTTCGCCCCGAGCCTGCCGTTCAACCCGATAAAGCTGCTCGAAGAACTTCAGCGCCTGCTCCGGCGGTCCGCCGCCCTTCTTTCTCGTCTTGAGGGCCTCGACGAAGCGCCGCCTTGCATGGGCCATGCATCCAATGTGGGTTGCCCCTTCCAGCGTGCGCCAGGCGGCATAGCCGTCGCTCATGACGATGCCGCGGTAGTGACCGAGGAAGGCTTGCGGATGGATCTGACCGCGGCCCGGCTGATAATCGAACAGCACGATCGGCTCGGCGCTGTCCTCGCCACTGCGATAGGCCCACATGTAGGATGTGCTGGTGGCTTGCTTATCCTTTTCTTTCAGGACCTGGACCGTCGTTTCGTCGCCGTGAATGAGGGGTTGCGATCTGAGCCGCAGCTTCAGGGCGTCATAGAGGCGGGAGAGATGCTTCTCGCTTGAGCCGATCACCCAGTGGCCAAGCGCACCGCGGCTGACGGGAACGCCGGCACGCTCGAAGGTCTGTGCCAGACGATAGAGCGGCGTTCCGTCGACATATTTGTGAACCAGCGCGAAGGCCAGCGTCGAGGCCGTGGCGATGCTGCCCGGCAGGGGCTGAGGCGGCATCGACGCGAGGATGACCGGCGTCTCGATCCCGGTACGGTCGCAATGGCGGCACGCATACTTGAACCGCACATTCTCCAGAACCTTCGCCTTGATCTCGATATGCAGCTGCTCGGTGACGGTCTCGCCCATGCGATGCAGCGGGTTCTGGCAGCACGGGCAGGCCTTCCGGTCGTCGGGTAGGTCATATTCGACGCGCTCGCGCGGCAGGTTGTCTGGCAACGGTCTGCGGCCGCGCTTCTTTCCCGCTTCGGTTTTGACCGGGGGCAATCCCGTGTCCGGAAGGACGGCGACATCGTCCTCTTCGCCGCCCGCCTCATTCTCGGCGGCAACCTGCTCGGCTTCGTTGAAGAGGCGATCGACGTGCTTTTCGCTTCTGGGCGCAAAACGGTGCAGCCTGGCCAGCGCCAGCTCTTCCTCAAGCGTGACGACGCGCCGGGCGAGCGCATCCTTCTCGGCTTTCAGCACAGCGATTTCGGCAGCATGGGCCACCAACTGCGCCATCAGCTCTTCAACAGTCGGTTTGCCGGTTCGTACCATCGGATTCTTGAATCGGAACCGTCCCGCCGCGTCAACTCAATTCGAGCGTCCTCAGCCGGCGACCTGATAGTGCCGCGCCGGATGGCGGACCATCGCATCGATGTCGATGCCGTCGAGAATCCAGTGCAATTGCTCGCTCGTCAGCCGCACCACCGGCACTTCGCGCCGGGGCCAGCGGAACTTGTCCTCGGTCAGCCGCTTCAGCACCAGCACAAAGCCCGACCGATCGAAGAACAGCAGCTTCATCCGGTCGCGGCGGCGATTGCAGAACGCAAACACCGCGGGCGCAAACGGATCGAGCGCCATCGTTTCCTGGACCAGCACCGCAAGGCTGTTGATGCCGGCCCGGAAGTCGATCGGTTCGCGGTGCAGGTAGACTTGAACATCAGCCCCCAGTCTGAACATGACCCAAGGCTCCAATGATCGCGGCCAGCGCATCCACATTGCCGCAGTCCAGCGTCAGCGTCACGCCGTTCGGCAGCGATGCGCTCACCCTAACCGATGTCGCCAACCGACCGTCACCACGCGGGGCGGGCATGGCCAACGCGCCGCTTTCCTCAATCGGCAAGTTGGAATCCGCAGCCACAATCGGAATAAACGCAGGCCTTGACGATGGCCGCTGAGGGCCGGCCTCCTGCGCGTCCTTGATCCATTTCCTCAAAAGGTTGGTATTGATCCCGTGGTCAAGCGCGAGCCGCGATATCGACACGCCAGGCTCGACGCACGACGCAACAAGGCGCGCCTTCGACGCCGGATCGTAGCGACGGCGGCCGTCACGCAAAACCCGCCTTACAACAAGCTTCTGTGCCTCGTCCTCAATCACTTGGTGTCCACCTCCGCCAAAGTGGACACTTCATGCCTCACAGCACTCAATCCAGGAAGGTGCGGGGAAATTCGCGCTTAC
>NZ_JAJDJU010000062.1 GCF_020567705.1 Acidocella sp. KAb 2-4
TCGGTGATCTACGACCTGGCCACCGGCTTTTGCGGCACCGGCGACTTCGCCAACGGCACCGGGGCCAGCAGCCTGCCCTCCAACGGCTACTGCACCGGCGGCGGCTTCATGCAGCGCACCTCGCTGCTGGGCGTGAAGGGGCATTTCGGCAAGGTCTTCGCCGGGCGCTTCCTGATGCCCGTCTACACCAACGCGGTGTCCATCGATCCCTTCCGCAACGGCACCACGGCGTCCATCACCAGCCTGAACCGCGCGGTATCGGCCTTCAACTACCTGCGCGAGTCCCAGCTGGTGGAGTACGCCACGCCCACGCTCGAGGGCTTCAGCGCGCAGCTGGTGTACGGCTTCGGCGGCGTGGCCGGCTCGGTGCAGGCCGGCAGCCTGGCCAACCTGAGCGTGCATTACCAGCATGGGCCGCTGTACCTGGGAGCCGCCTACCTGTACAACGACTACCGCACCGGCACCGCGCTGGAGTCGGGCAGGATCCCGGTGGGCGCCACCGCCTCCACGCACGTGACCCAGCTGTTCGGGCATTACGACCTGCACGTGGTCGTGCTCAGCGCGATGTTCCAGACCTACACCAGCGGCTTTCCCGGATCGGGCTTCACGCCGGTCAAGGCCTCCACGGCCCGCATGGACAACCGTTTCTGGATGGTGGGCGCCGCGGTGCCGGCCGGGCGCGGGCAGTTCAATCTGTCGTATTCCCATGCCGACAACCAGGAAGTGGCCTCCAGCAACGCCAGCATGATCGGCGCGGGCTACCAGTACTCGCTGTCCAGGTCGACCATGCTGTACGGCGGGCTGAGCCACATCTCCAACGGCAGCGCCGCGGCCTACGGGGTGCACGACGCCACCAACACCTTTGCAGGCAGCTACGGGGCATGCGCGAATGGTCTTGACCTGGGGCTCCGCCACAGCTTCTGAGATCCCTGACCGCAGCTCGGTACTGCCTGCGAGTCGCTGGTCGCATCGTTGCAAACAAGGAAATCAGCCACGTCGTGAATCCCTTCCAATCCCAAACACCTACCTCGCGAAGGTAGCGTGCTTGAAGTTGCGCAAAGCGCGCGCGATAGCTCCCGGCTGTGTCCATCAGTGGCTCCTCATGATCGGTCAACGATGAGTTCCGGATATGCATGCATGCGATGCCAATCCTCTTGCCTGCCGATTGCTACGTGGAGTCGACAGTGCCTCGCCCCGACAGCAGCCTGATCACCTCATGAACCGGCCACAGGAGCGGACCACTGCGTGACAATCAAAATGGACCAAGCCCCCATGCGTGCCCCATGACACAAAGATTTTTGCGGATCGTCTGCGGGCGCCGGTTGAGCGCCGTTGCGAGTTCGCGCGTGGTGATGTGATCGCGGCTGACAGCGATCGTTGCCAACGCGCTTAACGCGTCCTGATGGTTCATCTGCATCCCCTTCCGTGCTCCGATGGCGAGAGTCTCTTCGGTGCAACGGGGTTGCACGCAAGAGCCTCCGCACATGGCCCGATCAGAACAAGCGCCCGTAACGACTTCGGGCCGGTTCGCGGGATCGCGGTGCAACCGTTGCACCCCACCGGGCTGACGTTGCAGGCTGAAGAACCCGGCGCCATGTCGGCTGTCACTTCCGAATTTTCGATCCGTCAGCGCAGCTCCTGTTCAGAGGTGGTCGAGCGAACCGCGCTGCCCGAGGCGCCTGCAGGAGGCGTCGACCATCTTCCAGCGAACCATCATGGCTGAGCGCATCGCAAATCCGATGCGTCATGCAACGCGGCAGGTTCGTGAACCATCGCAGAAGAAGCGACGGAGCAGCTGAAGGGCAGTGAGGCGCCGTGTGCGTCGTCAAAGACCGACCGCGCTGGGACCCTCGGCGATTCGCCGCGCCCCAT
>NZ_JAJDJU010000063.1 GCF_020567705.1 Acidocella sp. KAb 2-4
AAAGTAGCCGCCGATCTTGCGGAGATGCGCGGCATCGACAAGGCGCACATGGCACGTACCTTGGCGCTTCTGGAGCGCGTTGGCGCCATCAGCCGTGTGAAACGTGGCCGCTCCAAGATCATCGCCGTGACACCGGAAGGCGCTTTCCGTGGAGACCTGAGCCGCCACGGTGAAGCCGTCGCGCGCTACTCGGCCGAGGTCGTTCAGCTCCACCAGAAGCCCACCGCGTAACCGTCACCGCACGGGGTTTTTGCCAGGAGGCAAAAACCCCTAAGTGCGCCCTTCCCTCTGGTCGGGATGGGGGGTCTCGGGGGCTTGCCCCTGAGCAGGCACGGCTAGGCTATCTGCGGAGCGCCCCGTAAGGGGTGCGGAGTAGATGGCCGGTGGACCGCGAAGCTCCGAAGGAGTTTCGCGGTACAAGCCGCATCCTGTCCTAGTAGTTAAACAAAAAATCGTCGGTGTTTTTCGCGGCGCTTCGTGGGTTATTTGAGTGCCACCGCGACACAATGCGGGCAGTAATTCGACAAGAAAAACAAAAAAATTTTCGCTGCGAAAATGGTAACTTTGCTAAAATGAACATTGAAAGTTTTTGGGCCAATCCCGAAGGGCCCGAATGGGCGCACTTATACAAACTTTCGTTTGTAGCGCGGCAGGGGGCTCCGCCCCTGCACCCCTTCGGGCGCGTGACCGGCGGGGCCACACGTCCGAGCCAAGGGCGTTGCCCTTAGCGATCCCCTGGCGGGTGGGTGGCCCGCCCAGACGGCCCTGACGGGCCGCCCTACGGGGCTCCCGCTCTGCGCTCGCTCTGGGCCACCAGGACACCGCCACGGCGCGGCCTGGATGGCTGAGGGACGGCGTGTGGCTGGGTGCGTGCCCTAATCCCTCCCCGTGCCCCTGACACGCTCCAGGCGGCCCCTGTGAGCCGCCTACGCCCCTCAACTCTTCCCCCCCTGAGCCATGCTCCCCTCTCCACCAGCACCGGCCTCGATGCAGCAGAGCGAGCGCAGAGCGGGAGCCCCGTAGGGCGCGAAGCGTCTGCTGTGGCTTCCATCCCTGAATAAATCTTCTTTGGTATGGATACCGCCGGAAGGTAACGCAAAAAAAGTCAGATTTTCCGCCAATATTAAGCAAGAATCGCTTGACGAATGGTTGCGTACCACGCAACCATTGTTGCGTACCACGCAACTGTCAGAGGCGACAATGGCCATATCAACCGCTGAGCTACGCCGCCGGGGATACTCGGCGGATGACATCGAGTTAGCACGCACCGTTCAGGACGCTGGCAGACGGGCCGGAGCGCCCGCTAGGTCACTGGCCGAGATACTGACGGGGCAGCAGGCCAGAGCACGGCCTGGGAGCGCCGTTGTCGATCTGACCGCCCGCCAGCTTCGCCGGCGGGGAGGCTATGGCCAAGCCGCGCTCCTGGCAGACCAGGCGGCGCTTGCCGAGACCGACCCCGAGAAGGCAGAGCGGGCCAGGTTTCACGCCGCGGGCCTGGCTGCGCTGGGCAAATCGAAGCAGATGGAATTTGATTTCTTTGGAGGCGGGAACGTGAGCCTTGGACACCAGTACATTGACGCCGTGCAAAGCCGCTTGCTGAAAACCGCAGCCACGGCCCCGGAACGTGACGCCGCTCTTGCTACCTTGCTGCTCATCACACGTTACCTCGAATGGCAGGGGTACACCTGCACG
>NZ_JAJDJU010000064.1 GCF_020567705.1 Acidocella sp. KAb 2-4
TTTATTCGCCTGATATTTCCCTGCGCCTGCGGTCGAGTTCCTCGCTGTAGCGGCGCAGGGCGTATTGTTCGGTGAGGATGCCGAGGGTTTGGCGTGTTTCGGGGCTGTCGAGCACGGCGAGGGCGTCGGCCTCGGCGGCTTCGAAGGCGGCCAGGGCCTCCTTCACGTTCATGCCGGGGAGCAGGAAATGCTCTTGATGATGCAGGATATCGGCGACGTGGCGGCCCTCGCCGGTGACGGTGGCGGCCTCGGGCGGGTAGGCGATGCCGGCGTAGCGGCCGGTCTCGTCGGTCACCACCACGCGCTGAGTGGCGCCGAGCGGCACGTCCTGGCGGAAGGCGGCGAGGCTCATGCGGGCCTGCACAGTCACCGTGGCGGGGCGCATCATCCGCCCGACGGTGAGCGAGTGGATCCAGCCGACATCAACGGCCGAGCGGATATTCTCGCCGCGCAGATGGAAGCGCCAGGTGGCGAAGGAATAGCCAAACAGGCGGCGCACGGTGATGGTGGCGGCGATGGAGGCGGCCAGCACCGCCATCGTCACCGCGAAATTCTGCGTGCTCTCCAGGGCCAGGAAGGTCATGGTCAGCGGCCCGCCGACAATGGCGGTGGCCAGCCCGCTCATGCCGACCACGGCGTAGAACCCGGCCGGCATCGGGGCGACGAAGGGCGCCACGGCGCAAACGCCGGCGAACACCTTGCCGAACATCGCGCCCAGGAACAGCGAGGCGAAGAACAGGCCGCCGCGGAACCCGGCGCCGAGCGAGAAGGAGGAGGCGATGGCCTTGGCCAGGAAGATGCCGAGCACGGCGAGGAAGGGGAACGGCACGTCGATGAAGGCGTGCAGCGCCGAATGGCCCGACGACATGGCCTTAGGCGTGAGGATGCCGAGCAGCCCGACCATCAGCCCGCCCAGCATCGGCCGCGCCCAGAGCGGGATGTGCGAGCGGCGGAAGGCGGTCTCGACCAGCGCGGCGCCGCGCATGATGATGATGCCGATGATGCCACAGGCGATGCCCTCGATGAGCACGATGCCGTATTCGTCATGCGGCACGGTGAGCGGCAGCAGCACGTTGAGCGGCGGCGCGCCGAAGCCCAGGATCTCGACGGTGAGCGTGCCGGCCAGCGCGGCGAGCACCACGAAGGGCAGGGTGGTGATGGAATACACGCCGATGATCAGCTCGATGCCATAAAAGGCGCCGCAGAGCGGGGCATTGAAGGCGCCGCCAATGGCCGCCGCCGCACCGCAGCCGACCAGCACGCGCAGATCATTGCGCCGCAGCCGGAAATTGCGCCCGGCCCAGGAGGCGAAGCCGGCGCCGAGCTGGGCGTAACCGGCCTCCATGCCCACCGAGGCGCCGACGCCGTTGGACCAGGCCGTCTGCGCCGCGACGATGATGGAGTCGGTGAGCGACATGCGCCCGCCATAGAGCGCGTTGGCCTCGATCGGGTCGACCATCTTGCGCGGATGCCAGCGCGCCAGCACCGCCATCGACACCCCCAGCCCCAACCCGCCCAAAACAGGAACCGCCAAGGC
>NZ_JAJDJU010000065.1 GCF_020567705.1 Acidocella sp. KAb 2-4
ATGGCCGTAAGCAAAGTATATCCTGATGCCGTCACGGCCCTGTCTGGGCTGTTGCGTGACGGCATGACGATCATGGCGGGCGGTTTTGGCCTATGCGGGATCCCCGAGAGCTTGATCGCGGCGATCAAGGAGTCGGGCGTCGAAGGGCTGACGGTGATCTCCAACAATGCGGGTATCGACGGCGTCGGCCTCGGCACGCTGCTGGAAACCCGGCAGATCAAGAAGATGATCTCCTCCTATGTCGGCGAGAACGCCACCTTCGCCAAGCAATACCTCTCCGGCGAGCTGGAGATCGAGTTCAACCCGCAGGGCACGCTGGCCGAGCGCATCCGCGCCGGTGGGGCGGGCATCCCGGCCTTCTTCACCGCCACCGGCTATGGCACGCAAATCGCCGAGGGCAAGGAAACCCGCGAATTCGACGGCCGCCATTACGTGATGGAGCGCGGGCTGTTCGCCGATCTCGCCATCGTGCACGCCTATAAGGGCGACACCGAGGGCAACCTTGTCTACCGCAAGACCGCGCGCAATTTTAACCCGATGATGGCGACCGCCGCCAAGGTCACGGTGGCCGAAATCGAGCATCTGGTGCAGCCGGGTGAGATCGACCCCGACCACATCCACACGCCGGGCATTTTCGTCAAACGCATCGTCAAGCTGGATAATCCGGTGAAACGCATCGAGCAGCGCACCGTGCGCAAGAGGGAGGCGTAATCATGCCCTGGACCCGCGACCAGATGGCCGCCAAGGCGGCGGCCGAGCTGCAGGATGGTTTCTACGTCAATCTCGGCATCGGCATCCCGACGCTGGTGGCCAACCACATCCCGGCCGGGATGACGATCCAGCTGCAATCCGAAAACGGCATGCTCGGCATGGGCCCGTTCCCGTATGAGGGCGAGGAGGATGCCGACCTGATCAACGCCGGCAAGCAGACGGTGACCGAGCTGCCGACCACCAGCTTCTTCTCCTCGGCCGATTCCTTCGCGATGATCCGCGGCGGGCATATCGACATGTCGATCCTGGGCGCGCTGCAAGTGGCCGAGAATGGCGACCTCGCCAACTGGATGGTGCCGGGCAAGATGGTCAAGGGCATGGGCGGCGCCATGGACCTGGTGGCCGGCGTGACGCGCGTGGTGGTGCTGATGGAGCACACCGCCAAGGGCGAGCCGAAGATCCTGAAGCAATGCAACCTGCCGCTCACCGGCAAGGGCGTGGTCTCCAAGATCATCACCGACCTCGCCGTGTTCGACGTGGTCAAGGATAGTTCCCCCGGCCTCGTGCTCGTCGAACACGCGCCGGACGTCACCATCGACCAAATCCGCGCCCTCACCCAGGCGGATTT
>NZ_JAJDJU010000066.1 GCF_020567705.1 Acidocella sp. KAb 2-4
CTGCTGTTGCGCCTGGCTCAGGCGGCTGAGGTGGAGGCCAGGCGCGAGGCGATGTTCGCGGGCGAGAAGATCAACGTCACCGAAAACCGCGCCGTGCTGCACACCGCGCTGCGGGCCGGTGATGAGGCGCGCATTCTGGTGGATGGCGCCGATGTGATGCCCGAGGTGCGGGCGATGCGCGCGCGGCTATTCGCCTTCGCCGAGGCGGTGCGCGCGGGCGCGGTCACCGGCGCCACCGGGCAGCGCTTCACCGATATCGTGAATATCGGCATTGGCGGCTCCGATCTTGGCCCCGCCATGGCCGCCGCCGCGCTGGCCCCGTATCACGACGGCCCGCGCACGCATTTTGTCTCCAATGTCGATGCCGCGCATCTCGCCGACACGCTGAAGCCGCTCGACCCCGCGCGCACGCTGGTCATCGTCGCCTCGAAAACCTTCACCACCATCGAGACCATGACCAACGCGCAGACCGCGCGGCGCTGGCTGGTGGCGGCGCTGGGCGAAGAGGCGGTGCGCGCGCATTTCGCCGCCGTCTCCACCGCCCAGGACAAGATCGCCGCGTTTGGCATCGAGCCCCACAAAACCTTCGGCTTTTGGGACTGGGTGGGCGGGCGCTACTCGGTGTGGGGCGCCATCGGCCTGCCGGTGATGCTGGCCATCGGGGCCGAGAATTTCCGCGCCTTCCTGGCCGGGGCGCGGGCGATGGACCAGCATTTCCGCACCGCGCCGCTGGCGCAAAACCTGCCCGTGCTGCTGGCGCTGCTCGGCATCTGGCACCGCAATGTCTGCGGCTACCCCGCCCGCGCCATTCTGCCCTACGACCAGCGCCTGGCCCGGCTGCCCGCCTATTTGCAGCAGCTCGACATGGAGTCAAACGGCAAGCGCGTCACCCGCGACGGCCTGCAAGTGGCCCAGGCCACCGGCCCGCTGGTGTTCGGCGAGCCGGGCACTAACGGCCAGCACGCCTTCTACCAGCTGCTGCACCAGGGCAGCGATGTGGTGCCGTGCGAATTCCTGATCGCCGCGCGCGGGCATGAGCCGGAGCTGCGGCATCATCACGAGCTGCTGATCGCCAATTGCCTCGGCCAGGCGCAGGCCTTGATGCGCGGGCGCACCCTGGAGGAAGCCGGCGGCAACCCGCATCGCGTGTTCCCCGGCAACCGCCCCAGCCTGCTGCTCGCCTATCCGCAACTCACCCCGGAAACACTGGGCCAAATCATCGCCCTCTACGAACACCGCATCTTCACCGAGGCCGCCATCTGGAACATCAACGCCTTCGACCAATGGGGCGTCGAACTCGG
>NZ_JAJDJU010000067.1 GCF_020567705.1 Acidocella sp. KAb 2-4
GGGTTTTTGCTGCTTGAAATCCAAGACAATTTGTCGCCATCGGCCGCCGTGGCCAGGTGCAGGATCGCCGCCAGATCGCCATGCAGCTCGGCCCGCAGGCCGTCTGGGGCAGTGGCATCGGGCGTCAGCACCACCTTCTCAATCAGACCGGATAACGCGTCCGCCGCTTCGGCCCGGATCGTCTCCTCATTCAAAGACGCCTGCAGGTCAGCGACCTTGGCAGCGTACAGCGCCGCTGCGTTCGGATGCAGGCGCACCGTGGGCGTTGGCGCATCAGCTGCAGCCAGTTGTTCCTGCACGTGCCGCTTCTCCGCCTCCAGTTCGTCGAGCCGCTGCTTCAGACTGTCATTCCAAGCGCCGTTCTCGATGGCGCGCAATACGCCCTCCAGCTTGCGCTGCACCGCGCCCAGTTGCGATTGCAGCCGAAGCGGTCCTTGGCGGTCATCGCATAAGGGGCGCCGCAGCAGCCGCAGCGCAGCAGGTTGCTGAGCAGGAATTTGCGCCGGTGCGCGCGGTTGAGCGCGTTACCGGCGGCGTCCTTGCCCATCTCGATGCGGACTTGCCCCTGCCGGGTTTTGACCCGCTGCCATAGGTCGTCGTCGATGATCCGCAGCTCCGGCGCCGCCACGCTCTCGTGCTGATCGGCCGGATTGGGCCGGGCGACGCGCTTGCCGGTGCTGGGGTCCTTCACATAGGAACAGCGGTTCCAGACCAATTGGCCGATATATAAAGTGTTGTTGAGGATGCCGGTGCCGCGGTCGGCCTGGCCGCGGATCGTGGTGTCGCCCCAGGGGCGGCCGCCGGGGCCGGGAATCCCTTCCTTGTTCAAGTCGCCGGCGATGCCGCGCGGGGCCTTACCGGCGGCATAGTCACGGAAGATGCGCCGGACGATCTCAGCCTGCTCCGGATTGATGCGGCGCTCACCGGCCTCCTGGTTGCCCGGCTTCGGGGGCACAGCATCATAGCCATAGGCCAGGCCGCTGGGGATCTTGCCGTCACGCACGCGGCCGAGCTGGCCGCGCTTGGTTTTCTGGCCGAGATCGGTCAGCTGCAGCTGCGCCATCGTGCCCATGATGCCGATATGCATCTGCGTGACCGCGCCGAGATTGACGGCGTGCAGCTGCACCCGGCGAAAGCTCAGCTGGTCGAAGCACCGGGCGACATCGGCCAGATTGCGGCCGAGCCGGTCGATCGCTTCGGTCACCACCACCTCGAAGGCTCCCGCCTGGGCATCGCGCATCAGGTGCTGAAGGCCCGCGCGGGTCAGCATGCTGGCGCCGGAGACAGCCGCATCTTC
>NZ_JAJDJU010000068.1 GCF_020567705.1 Acidocella sp. KAb 2-4
TAGGTCGTAGACTCATAAACGCGAAGCCAAAGGCGCATGGACGCCAGTTGGACCATGGCCAGGAAGTTCTCTGCCAGCTTGTCGTAGCGGGTGGCGACGCGGCGAAAGTGCTTTAGCTTGGAGAAGAAGCGCTCGATCAGGTTCCGCTCGCGATAGAGCCATGTGCTGAAGTACGGCTTTGACCGACGGTTGGACTTGGGTGGGATGTTGGCGAACGCACCCCTTTCGTGGATTGACGCGCGGATGCGATCGGCATCGTAAGCCTTGTCCGCCAGAACGGATTGTTCCGGCGCCAACATGGTCGAGCAGATCGTCAGCCGTTTGCCCGTCATGGCTTTGCCCAGCGGTTAAGCTTAGCCGGATCGGGAGGCCTTGCCCATCGACGACCGCGTGGATTTTGGTGGTGAGCCCGCCTCGGGAGCGACCGAGACAATGATCTCGATCCCCCTTTTTGCCGTCGCGGCCTGTTGATGGGCGCGAACGGAAGTACTGTCGATCATCTGGATGTCACCGTCATGCGCGGCTGTTATGGCGTCCATCATTCGGTCCCACACGCCCGCTTTTCGCCATCGCACGAAGCGGTTGTAGCACGTGGTGCGCGGCCCGTAGCGCTCGGGCAGGTCGCGCCATGGCGCGCCGGAGCGCAGCACCCAGAAGATACCGTTGAGTACGCGCCGGTCATCGACGCGCGGCACGCCGCGCGGCTTGTTGGGTAAAAGCGGTTCGATAACGCGCCACTCGAAATCAGTCAGATCATATCGGCTCATGCCAATGCTGAATCATAATCAGAAGCATTTTGAAAGTGGGCTGCCTGTGCTGCGCACTTGCGAACATTTGCCGTATTGGGCAGGTTCGCGAGATGGAGTGGTTATGATCGACGTCTACGAGAGCGCAATTGACGAAGTTGGGCGGTTCGGAGCTGCATTCGAAAGAGATGACGAAACAGCATACTTCTATCTGCTCGACATGAGAAAGCAGGATGGCATGCAGATCATCTCCACTTTCAACGCGAAAGCCGTGACCGAATTGCCTGCTGGCACGCCCGTTTCTGTCAGGTGGAGCTCATCTGCGGCTGCCGTTGGGCTGTTCGTTGGCGGAACGTTGTTAGCCATTTTTGATTTACGCACAGCCACGCCAATAGGCCGGTGGGCCGATCCTGCGGACAACCGCTTGTTCCCGGTGAACTGAACGCCGCTGCTTCTCATTTTATGAGTTTACGGCCTAG
>NZ_JAJDJU010000069.1 GCF_020567705.1 Acidocella sp. KAb 2-4
GGCCAAGCCGAAGAGTGCCGGCGCTTGATCGAGGAAACCCTGGCACGCTGCGGGCGGCTGGATGCCGTGGTGGCGAACGCGGGGATCAACCCGGTTTTCTCTCCCGTCAGCGAGCTGGAGCCGGCGTCATGGGACAAGGTTATCAGCACCAACCTCACCGGCGCCTGGCACCTCGCCCGCCATACCCTTCCGGCGATCGCGGCACAGGGCGCCGGCTCCATGGTCTTCGTCTCGTCGATTAATGCCCATTTCGGCGTACCGCGCTCCGGCGCCTACGGCGTCTCCAAGGCGGCGCTGGAACAGCTGACCCGCCAACTCGCCGTGGAATGGGGACCCAGGAATGTGTGGATCAACGCCGTGGCCCCTGGAACGACACGCACGGACATGATCCGCGCTCTGACGGAAGACGCCGCCTTCGTGCGCGACGTGCAAGCTCGCACGCCCATGCGGCGCCTCGGCGAGCCGGAAAACGTGGCTGCGGCGATCGTATTCCTCGCGAGTGCCGCGGCACGCCACATCACCGGCCAAGTGCTAACGGTTGATGGTGGCGAAACCATTCTGCGTGGAACCATATAATGCCCCGCTCTGGCCACAGCGCTCCCCTGAACTGGCAGTGATGCCACGATGGCCGGGCCACATATCCGCAGAATCCAGCGCTATCTTCTGGGCCTCGAAGGAAGCAGGATCAACGTCGCCAAGCTGCCCGAATTGCGCGCCAGGGTAGAGGCGCAACAGCAAGCGGGACGCGACTTCACTCAACAGGAATATCTCAGCATCGTGCGTGAGATTTGCGCTGATACGCCGCCTGATTTCGCTCTAACCTTCGGGGCCAGCCGTCATCTCGCAGAGATGGGTATTGTCGGCCATGCCATTCTGAGTTGCGGCACCCTGCGCCGCGGCCTGGCGATCTGGATGAATTTCGCCGACCTCACCGGGGAGCCATTCCGCGGCCGCTCCTCGGTCGCGGCGGGACGCTGGACGCTGGAATTCCAGCTGACCGCCGTTCTGCCGCCCGCCACGGGGCGGTTCTGCAGCGAAGAATTCGCCGCCAGCTTCGTGCGCTTCGCCCATGAGAC
>NZ_JAJDJU010000007.1 GCF_020567705.1 Acidocella sp. KAb 2-4
ACCTAAACAACAGCAAATGTGAGTCAGAGCCAAATCTCAGTGGAATTCCCGGGTCACTTCTCACTGGAAATCAACACCCACGCCTTCCGGGCACTTGGCGGTGTGTTGCGGCGCGGCATTTACGACAATATGAGCACGCCGTGGACAAGGTCGGCCGCGGCAAGGAGCGCAGCGTCAACGCGCAGCCAGTCGTCATCATCAACATTCGCGGCATGACCCCTGCTAACTCAGAGAAAGAGTGGTATGAAATTGTAGATAACTTATTGTTTAATAGGCATGTTTTCTGCAGCAGTGTGATTTTTTGATGTGATTTGTAATGCCTGAATAAAAGCATCTAGTAGAAGTGAGCGGCTTCTCCCCGCGCGGGATACTATATGGAATTGTGAATCAAACCTAAATATATCTGGTCTGATCTCTGTCATTTCCAGTCGGTCGGTCCAGTATTGCGCATAGTGGACCGGCAAATGTCCGATAAAGTGTCCGGACAAAATCAGCGTGGCGATTGCCTCCATTGTTCCTACACTACTATATGTTTTCAAAGGTAAGAACGGGCGCTCCGTGCGAGTGTCGGTCATATAGCTTCGATCAACGTAATTACAATTTTCAATATCTTTTAGAGATATTTTGTGGGGCTCACGTGTAAATAATGGATGGTGTACACCACAAAACAGCCCCTGACTTTCGAGTATGACAGGATGGTATGCGAGCAAGCTTAATTGCCTGTGGAAGGAGCCAAGCCCGGCATGCAGATAGCCATCGATCACTTGTTTTTCAATTTCATTTGGTGAAGACGTAGAGATATGAATTCGTAAATCAGGAGACATTTTTAGAAAGATCGAGATGGCATTCGCGAGGTGTAAGTTTCTGTTGGTTAGTAGGGCGTCGACCATGCCAAGTCGAAGCTCACCCACGAGCTGACGTCGTGCAACGCCGGCCTCTACCGAAAAATCGTTTAGTGCACCCAGCAACCGCTTTGCGGCAATGTAGATGCTTTCACCATGTGGCGTGAGAGAAAAACCAGAGCGGCCACGCTCGCATAATCTCACGCCCAATCGCGTTTCAAGAGAGCGCATATGCGTGCTGATCGTCGGAGCGCTGAGGTTTAGCTCCACTTGCGCGGCGGAAAAACCGTGACACTCGACCACTGTGACGAACAACCGAATGAGTCTGATGTCAATTCCAGATAGTTGGAGCATAAGCCGGGAGGTCCTAACCCACGATATTCTTAACTAGGCAACCTTCTAAATAGCCGAAAATTATCAACGGGCAAAATTGCCTCTGTGCGAGATCCTGCCGGGGAGGCGATTGATTTGGGCGGTGTACTCTTTGGCCGTGGCCGCCCAAGACAAAACAAAAAAACAAATATTATCAAATCAATAAACGAAAAAATTAATAGAAGCGGGGTGGTTATGCGGTTTGATCCGGTTGTCGCCGGGGTAATCCGCGTGGTAAACACCCGCATTACTTTCGAAAAATTAAAACTAAATTTTGTAAGTTTATAATTCTTGGAAGCCGACCGACCAAATACCGTCAGTCCTCAGAGATAAAGTCGCAAAAAATTCTACCTCTTTTAGGGAGAGGAACCAGCCAGAGCCTACACATTTTGACGGCGAACCACTCTGGGTTGCTAGATGGCGTGGGGTGGACGTTGTCAAGATTTCAATACGACGTTAACGAATTGAAAGGTCGCATAAACCATGAATTATGTTGATAGACCGCAGCCCATTGATGCCGCCGTGACGCCCCGTTTCGTCGGTCCGGCGACGTTCATGCGGCTTCCCCTGCGGTCTTCTCCCATCGGGCTCGACGTGGCGCTTACGGGCGTTCCCTTTGATGGTGGGACAACCAATCGGGCTGGTGCGCGCCAGGGGCCGCGCGAAGTTCGCAACCAATCAACCCTGATCCGGCGTACTCATCATGCCACGGGAATCTCACCCTACGATTTGATTGCTGTCGCGGACATTGGTGACGCGCCGACAAATCCGTTTTCGATCGAGAATTCGCTGCAACTCATCGAAGATTTTTTTAAAGGTATCAAGGCAGCTGGCGCAGTGCCTCTTGCTGTGGGAGGGGATCATTTGATCACGCTGCCCATTTTGCGTGCTCTGGCAGCAGAAGCGCCCGTCGGTCTAATTCATTTCGATGCGCATTCAGATACCAACGATACATACTTCGGCGGAAGTCGCTACACCCACGGTACGCCCTTTAGGAGGGCGATTGAGGAAGGTCTTCTGGATCCCGAAAGAGTCATTCAAATCGGCATTCGCGGCTCGTCTTATGACGCTAACGAACATCAATGGGCCCGCGACCAGGGGGTGACGATCCGTTACATCGAAGATGTGCTGGCGAAAGGGATAGATGCAATCATGGACGAAGCGATAGCGGTCGCTGGCGCAGGACCGGTTTACCTGTCCTTCGATATTGATGCAATTGACCCATCAATGGCACCTGGTACGGGAACACCGGAGATCGGCGGTTTAACTACGCGTGAAGCGCAGTTGATGCTACGGCGCCTGCAGGGGATGGATATTATCGGGGCGGATGTTGTCGAAATATCGCCGTCTTTCGACACGTCAGGCATGACAGCACTTGTTGGGGCTACGCTTATGTTTGAGATTCTCTGCTTGCTCGCCAGTCGGCATGAAGCCAATGAGGGATATGGCGATGACTGAGGAAAATAAATTGGCCGCTACTCTAGGTTGGTTAACGGGCGAGCAGCATTTGGCTGCCTTGCAGGCTGAGCAGACGCAAGAAGGTGGCCGTTTTTGTGGAAAAACGGTCCTGGTAACAGGTGCCGGGAGCGGGATAGGTTTTGCAATTTGCGAAGCCTTAGCTCGTGAGGGAGCTCAGATAATCGCGAATGATTTGCCAACCCAGAATAAGTTGGCGGTCTTGAAAAGCACCATTGAAGCGCGGGGCGGCACTTGCACTCTCAAGTTGGGTGATGTTTCCGATCCGCAAACAGCCGCTAAGATTTTTGCCGATATTGAGACGTTGGATGTCCTGGTAAACAATGCCGGATATCTTGCGGAAGTTCCTCTGAGCGAAATGACGGATGCACAATGGGACCAGATGATCAAGGTGCATCTCTATGGCTCGTTCTATTTTGCTCGCGGAGCCGTTGGGTTGATGCGTCGCCAAGGCTTTGGCCGTATCATCAACATTGCTTCCGACCTTGGTCAAATTGGTTGCCAAAATCTCGCGCATTATAGTGCCGCGAAAGGAGGCATTATCGCCTTGACAAAGAGTCTCGCGCGGGAACTTGGTGGTCAAGGAATTTTGGTAAATGCTGTGGCACCTGGTGGCATTCTGACGCCTTTGGTCGGCCGGCTTGGCGATGAATATATAGAGAATGAAGCAAAACTCTATCCATTGAATAGGCTTGGTCTTCCTTCGGAAATTGCCGCGGTTGTGCTGTTTCTTGCCTCCAACGCAGCAACATTCATGACCGGTCAGGTTGTTGGGGTAAATGGCGGCGGCGTGATGAACGGTTGAAGAAGAATTAAAAATTAAAACAAATATTCTTCGGAGGGAACAATGAGTTTCTTAAAGCTAATCGGCTATGATCGGCATGGTGAGGTAACTGAAGTCGCGACAACGTTGAATAAAGGGCGGTTGAACACCTATGGTGTAACCCTTGCGGCGCTGGGGTTTAATGCGCCAGCCTGGGTTGCCGCGTCGTCAATGTCCGTCCTTTACTCGTTGGTAGGGCACGCGGCGCCACTTGCGCTCCTCGTTGCGTATTTTTTCCCGATGCTCATTTTGGCGTTTTGCCTCGTCCGACTAGTTCGTGAGGCGCCATCAGCGGCCGGCGTATTCACTTATGTCGAACGTTTTCTTCATCCTGGTATGGGAACAGTTTTGGGTTGGACCTATACCGTGATGGCGGCGACGGTCGCGCCTATGACTGCGGTCATCGGCGCGGAATATATCCAGGCGCTATTTCCCGCCCTGGGTGGCGATATTCAGGCGCGTGTCATCGGTACCGTTTTGATGCTGATATTCTTCGCCGTAAGTTTGCGCGGTATTGAATTGACGGCAAAGGTCGCGGGAATTTTCTTGGTTTTCGAGATACTTGTGGTTTCTGGCTTGGGGCTTTGCGGAATTTTTGATCCACAAGTTCATAACCTGTCATTTGGTGATCTTTACTCGGTGAAAGCGGCTGGTGGGTGGGGTGCTCTGGGCGGTGGCTTGCTGTTTGGGTTATGGATGCTCGCGAATTTTGATTCGGCAATCAATTATATCGAAGAGGCGAAAGTTCCCATCCGCACTGTCCAAAGGTCATTGTTGTTGGTTCTATCTTTGGCCTTCGTTATCTATAGTCTGGCAGCTGTTGGCTGGCAATATGCTGTGCCGGTTGATAAGCTTGCCCAGATTGTTGAAGACGGCAACGGCGGACCTATCGCGGCGATTGCAAATGTTTATCTGCCACATTCTCTTGCCTGGATTGCTATATTTGTTGTCATTACGTCTTCCTGCGCAGGCATGCAGATTTCCATAAATTCGGGTGCCCGAACGATGTACAGGATGAGCGCCGAGGGGCATCTGCCGGGAATGTTCGGTAAAACCAACCAATTCAAAGTTCCGTTCATATCTATCGCGAGCGTCGTTGCATTTGGCATCGTGTTGGTCTGGCTCAAGCCGCTTGCGAAAATCATTTTTTACTATGATGCAGTAACGATCACGCTGGTTTTGAGTTATGCGGCAATGCTGGCTGCTGCCGTCAGGTTGTTCTGGATGAAGCATAGCGCGGGTGTGGCTTCTATGCTGTCTATTCTCCCGGTGTTTTCGATACTCGTGATCTTGTATGTTGGCTATAGCGCGGGAATGTCTCCAGGTGATCCAGGCGACATGTACGATGCGTGGTATATCGGCGTAGCCGTTGTCGCGATTGGTACCGTATTGGCATTCATGAAGCGTAAGCCGGGAGCTAGTGTTAGCCACGAGGCTCTATCCAGCAACGCCGTACCGGGAGATGTAGAATGATTTCAGTTGATCTCAGCGGACGGGTGACCGTTATCACCGGTGGCAGTATGGGTATTGGACTTGGTCTTGCCCGTGCATTTCGCGATGCTGGAGCGGACCTGCATATCGTCGCTAACGATGATTCAATTGGCGAGGTCGCGCGCGGGCTGGGCGCAACAGGGCACAATGCCGATATCGCGGTGGAGGCGGACATCCAATCTTTCATGGCTTCTATTCCGCATATAGACATATTGGTGAATAATGCGGGGTTTGAAAGATTAACGCCCCTCGCGGATCTCAGTGCAGATAATGAGGCGACATTCCGACGAATTATCGATGTGAATGTCACGGGAACCTTTATGGTCACCAGAGCGGCATTGTCGAGGATGTCTTCAGGGGGACGGATTATCAGTACGTCTTCTATCTGGGGCCGCATCGGAGAGCCTCTGTTCAGCGCCTATGTCGCATCCAAGCATGCGATCATTGGCATGACCAAGGCGTGGGCGAAGGAGTTGGGACCGCGGGGAATTACCGCCAACGCGGTCTGCCCTGGTTGGGTACGAACAGAAAATTCGCTTCGTTCTCTTGCGCGCTTGGCGGAAAGGTCGGGTTTGCAAGAAGAAATTCTTCTTCAAAATATCCTCAATGCTCAGGCCTTGCCTGGATTGATGGAGCCGGATGATATTACGGGTGCCTATATTTTTCTGGCATCAAACCTTGCCAGCAATGTGACCGGACAATCGTTTTGCGTCGATCGCGGCGAAGTGCCCTGGTAATGCGAAATTTGTATCAATTAGGAGGCGGATGATGGTCGATAGCGTTTTCATGTCGGACCTAAGTTGGCAGGAATTCAAGCAAAAAATAAGTGAGAATGTCATTGTTTTTTTGCCTTTAGGTGCCACTGAGCAACACGGTCCTCATTTGCCGCTTAGTGTGGATGTGGTGCTGCCAACCGGCGTGTGTGAGCGAGTTGCCCATGAGGTAAATGGTATTGTCGCGCCGGCGATACCTTATGGATGCCGTTCGCAACCAAAAACGGGTGGTGGCGAGAGTTTTCCTGGAACCACGAGCCTGGATGCACATACATTCTCACTAGTGGTTCGCGATGTTGTGCGCCAGCTTGTTCTATCTGGGGTGAGGCGTCTGGTGTTGGTAAACGGGCATTTTGAAAATTACGCACCAGCCACCGAAGGTGTAGATCTCGCCCTGCGTGAATTGCGACGTGACAGTATCGTAGATGTCAAGATCGTCCGTCTTGCCTATTGGGATTTTATTACGAAGGAGACACTTGATCTCGTGTTTCCTAATGGCTGCCCTGGTATTGAGCTTGAACATGCTAGTTTGATGGAAACGTCGCTGATGCTTTTGCTTAAGCCTGAGCTCGTGATGATGGAGAAAATCCCTTCGGACGGTCCGGCTTGTTTTCCGCCTTATGATATTTCCCCGGTTCCTGAGAATTTTGTGCCGGCCTCGGGTGTGTTGGCTGTAGCGCAAGGTGCCAGTGTAGAAAATGGCCGCTTGTTGTTTGATGAACATGTCGAGCGGATTGTTGCTACGTTGCGGGGGATTTTTCCTGTTGGTTGAACTCAACAATCAAACGATTTGAAATATATAATGGGCAAAATTTTTCCTGGAATGATCCCGGATAGCTGATATCAAATTTTATTATGCTGCTTGGTTTTGTCGTGGCCATGATGCAAATGATTACATGACGGATGGCCGCGCTTAACCAGAAAGCAGCAAATCAAGTTGGTCTCTGACCCCCACAACCAGCGATTTCGTATTGCCGGAACAAAGCAAGCCTGTGCCCCCAACAGCACGGGCTTTTGCCTTTTTGTGCCCTGGGGCTTGCCCCAGGGCACATTGAAACCATCTCAACTATGAAGCATGAAGGGCAAGACTTTACGCCTGACTGGATACAAAGAGGGGAGCACGTCACCAGTTGTGCCGCAGTTTTACGGTGAGGCCAAGCAATGCCAAACAAAAACCTCTCGGTCACCCGGATCGAGGCAGCTATCCATCGATGCTCGTAATGGATACTTCCCCACCGGATTGGGCGATCTCCTTGATGCAGCGTGCAAGCGCAAGTACGGGCATCGTTGGAACTGCCCAGGCGGGCCGCTGGAGGATCAATCTTTGGCGAATCCGGGTGTCTTGTAGCTTGCGCCGCACGACGCCCCGGCCATCATAAGCCAAGCCCCCGGCTTGCCGCGTGACCAGAACAGAAACGCCCAGCCCGTTGGCAACCATGCCAAAAGCCATTTCGAGTGACGTCGTCCTGTACGCGACCTGCGGCTCAACCCCTTCTGCCCGAAACACCGAAAGTAGAAAGTCGCGGCTCAGCGGCAGGTCGATCAGCACGAATTTCTGTTGAGCGAGCGCCGCGACAGATATGGCTTCCTCCCGTGCCAGCGGATGATCCGTCGGCAACAATGCGTAAGGCGTCAGCTCTCCGATCACATCAAGCGCCGCACGCGGCGGCGCCTCTACCGCGTAGGACAAAGCCAACTCGACTCTCCCGCTTTCAGTCAGCTTGTTCAGTTCCGCCAGATCCGCTTCTTGTAACGAAACTTCTATACGTGGATGGCGCTTTGCCATCAGTCGCAGGGCCGCAGGCACATATTGCGGCCCAAGTGTTGAGAAATAGCCAAACGCGACTGATCCCGACGGATCTTCATCCGTCGTTTCGCCCTGCTGAAAGGATGCAAGCCGCGCCGCGATCTGCCGGGCCTGATCCAGCTTGCGCAGTCCAAAGACGGTGGGCGCCATGCCCTTTGCGGAGAGCCGTTGGAACAATTTCTGGCCGAAACTCCCCTCAAGTTCCTTCAAAGCCACTGAGACGGAAGGTTGGGACAGATTTAGCGCCCGCGCTGCTGCCGCCGTGCTGCCATATTCGGCGACGGCCAGAAACACCCGAATATGGCGTGTGGTAATGCTTATAGTTTCACCCTATAGTTAGAATTTAATCTTAGTATTTTTCTATAGACTGGTCTGCCTTTATGCAATGGGAATTCCCTTCCGGAGGCAAATATGCAGTTCGCACCGCACGGCCCCTTAACCGGCATTAAGATCCTCGATTTCACTCGGGTCCTCTCAGGCCCCTATTGCACCGCTCTGCTCGCTGATCTGGGAGCTGCGATCGTTAAGGTCGAAGCGCCGCAGGGCGATGAATACCGGCATGTCGGCCCGTTCCGAGACGGCGAAAGCGCGCTCTTCCAGCTCGTCAACCGCAACAAGCAGGGGCTGGCGCTGGATATGAAACAACCTGCAGCCCGGGAGATCGCCAGACGCCTAGCCTTGCAAGCTGATGTGGTGGTGGAAAATTTCCGTCCTGGCGTGGCGGAGCGGCTGGGGCTTGGCGCAGAAGCACTGATGGCGACGAACCCAAAGCTAATCTATGCCAGCATCTCCGGCTTCGGCCAAAGCGGCCCGCAGGCGGGGCTCCCCGCCTTCGATCTCGTGGCCCAGGCCATGTCCGGCTTCATGGCCATCACCGGCGAGCCAGACCGACCGCCGACAAAGATCGGCGAATCCATCGGCGATCTCGCCGCCGGGCTGTTCGCCTCCTGGGCCATCCTCGCAGCCTTGGTGGAGCGCAACCGTACTGGCCAGGGGCGCAGACTGGATGTGGCGATGATAGACAGTCTAATCGCCCTGTTGCCCACCGCGGCCGCGCAATGGATGTTCGGCGCTGCCCCGCCCAGTCGTGTCGGCAATCGGCATCCGCTCTCCACGCCATTCGGCACCTACCGCGCGTCAGATGGGCATCTCGTCATCTGCGTACTCAATGCGCCGCAATTCACCCGCCTGGCCACTTGCATGGGCCTCCCCGAACTCGCCGCCGATCCCCGCTTTGCCACAGATGAGCTGCGCACAATGCATGAGCCGGAACTGCGCGCCCTCATTGAAAGCTGGCTTGCGGGCTTGACCATCGACGAGGCGGTCGTGCGGCTGACGCAAGAAGGTGTGCCGACCTCCGCCATCTCCGAGGCCGCAGACGTGTTTGCTGGCCCGCAAGTAGCCGACCGAGGGCTGCTTCCGGAAACCATACACCCTAAACTTGGCGCCATCCGCACCATGGAACAGCCCGTGCATTTTTCGGGGCTCACGCGAGGCGCACAGCGCCCGGCCCCGGCTCTGGGCGAGCATAATGTTCAGATTTTAAGAGAATGGCTGGCGTTAAGCGATTCAGACATTGACGCCCTTGCGCAAACCAACGTGATTTCTAAAAAGGAGTTTTCATGAGCGCTTCCTTACCGTCCGGCCTCAGCGATACGGATTTGGCCGCCATAGAAACCGTGCGCCGCTTGGCCGAAAAAACCTTGGCGCCCCTGGCCGCGTCTGTGGATGAAAACGCCAGCTTTCCGAGTGACCAGTTGCGGAGTCTCGCGGAGATTGGGGCGCTTGGTATGAATCTACCTGAACAATGGGGCGGACCCGGACTTTCCGCTCTTGCCCTTTCCGTCTGCGTTGAAGCAATTGCGGCCGGCTGCGCCTCAACAGCCTCCGCCCTCACCGCGCATTTTTTGGCGACGGATGCGGTGCTGATCGGCGGTGATGACAGGATGCGAGCGCGCATCCTGCCCAAAGCTGCGACGGGGGACATGCTTGGCGCCTTTGCGCTTACGGAGCCGCGCGCCGGCTCGAATCCTGCCGATATGCGCTGCACAGCCCTGAAAACCACATCTGGTTATCATCTATCCGGCGTGAAGCATTTCATCTCCAATGGGGGCCTGGCGGATTTCATCATTGTTTTTGCCGTCACCGATCCAGCGGCCGGCCATAAGGGGATCAGCGCTTTTTTGGTGGAAAAAGGCACACTTGGTTTTACGGCTAGTCAGCCAGAAAAGACGATGGGGCTGCGCGGTGGCCATGTGTTCGAGTTGTCTTTCGAATGTGACATTGCGGCGGAGAACCTCGTCGGCCCCGAAGGCTCAGGTTTCCGTACCGCGATGAAAGTTCTGGATAATGGCCGGGTAGAAGTAGCCAGCATGTGCCTTGGCATTGCCCAGGTTGCGTTGGATGCAGCGTTGGGCTGGGTAAAACAGCGCATGATCGGGGGGCAACCATTGGCTGGTTACCAAGGTATACAATGGATGCTGGCCGATATGGCTACGCAGCTGCGCGCCGCGCGGCTGCTAACCGAAGATGCCGCCGCCAAACGCGCCCAGGGCATGCGTTTTTCTCAAGAGGCCTCCATGGCGAAACTCTTCGCCGCCGAAGCGGCAGGGCGTATTGCCGATGTCGCCCTGCAAATACACGGAGGTTACGGCTTCGTCCGAGATCTCCCGTTGGAGCGGCATATGCGTGATCTACGGATAATGCGCATCTATGAAGGCTCTTCGGAGGTGCAACGGACAATCATTGCTCGGCATTTGATCAATCAATGAATTGTCGATCGCACTAGGCCATAAAATTTTACGCTGGACACCGCGATGATCGTCAATGAACGCAATCATGGCTTGAACCGGCGGTCGAGCTCCGCCTGAGCAAAATACGCACGGGCCCTGCGCAGTATCTCGTTGGCTTGACTTCGAGTAGGTTCAGCCAAGGAGGCGCTGTCAAAGCAAACTGGCCCTAGCGGACGGCGCAAAAACTGGCCGTTGCCGGCGGCGCGGGGTAGATCGGGATATGTCCCGTTCCTCGAAGCCGCCGCCCCGGCCCATCACGCCAAACGGAGACCAATTCGCATTGGACTGACAGTACCGCCACAGACCTTCCTGAAGCCCGCAGAAAACATCAATAAAAAATAGTTTCGATTTGTTTGGCATACACCCAGGCCAACACTTGCGACGCGGCTTGAGGCGCATGGGAGTGAATTGCGGCGGCTTGGTGGTGCCTGGCAGGGTACCCGGTTTTGGTGCGGTCGCCCCTCCGGCGTGGTGTAAGCTGCCAAACTCGGTCGGCCAGTGGCCGACTGAGCCGCTTGGGGGCTGGAGGAAAAACGCCGCCAGCCGCCATTTGGTCCCGCATTACAGCCAGGTGCCGCCCTGGCGCTCGCTCGGCTCCTGCGTGGCCGGGTCGAACTCATGGATCCAGCCGAGATGGTGCAGCACCTCGCCGCGCTGCGCCAGCCGGGTGTTGCGCGCCTTGGCGGCGGGGCCGTCGGGCAGGTGCAGCACATCGGCGGCGGAGATCGAGGCGAACTGCACCTTGCGGGTGCGCCCGCGGCGCAGGCGCTCATACTGCTCCAGCGCCTCGGCGACGCGCCCGGTGCCGTGCTGGCCGAGGCTGGCGGCCAGCACCACCGCGTCCTCGATGGATTGATTGGCGCCCTGGCCGTGATGCGGCACCAGCGCATGCGCGGCATCGCCGATCAGGGTCACGCGCCCGCGCGTCCAGCGCCCCAGCGGCGGGCGGTGGAACAGCGCCCAGCGCTGGCTGGTTGGCACGGCGCTGATCATCTCCACCACCGCCGGGTGCCAGTTGGCGAAGCGCCGCAGCTGCTCGCCGGGCTCGGCGTTTGTCACCCAATCCCGCACCGGCCAGGGCGAGGGATTACGCTCGACCAGCAGGAAATTATGGTCACCATCGCCGATCGGGTAATGCAGCAGATGCCCGCCCGGCCCCATCCAGAACTGGATGGCGTCGCGCTCTGGCAGAAGGCTCAGTTTCTCCGGCGGCACGATGCCGCGAAAGCCGGAGCAGCCGGAATAGAGCGCGTCGTCATAGCCCAGCATCCAGCGCCGCACGAGCGAGCGAGCGCCATCCGCGCCGATCACCAGATCCGCCCGCGCGCTGTCGCCATCCTCGAAGAACAGCACCGCCTCGCCCGCGTCATCCTTGATATCGGCGAGGCGTTTTTTCAGATGGATGCGCTCCGGCCCGACGGCGCCGGACAGAATTGCTTGCAGATGCGCCCGATGCACACCCCAGTAACAGGCGCCGAACTGGCCTTCATACGAGGGCTCGCCGTGATGCCGCCCGATCACCCGGCCATCGCGCCCGTCGCGGAAGATCAGCGTCGAAATCGGGAAGCAGACTTTGCCGAAGGCCGCGCGCAGGCCGATGCGGTCGTAGAAGCGCGTGCCATTGGCCGAGAGCGCGACCGCCGCGCCGATCTCGCGCAGCTCGGCCGTCTGCTCATACAGATCGGCCTCGATGCCGTATTCGCGCAGCGCCAGCGCCAAAGTGAGGCCGCCGATCCCGGCGCCGACAATGGCGATTCTGAAATGATTGGTGCTCATGCACACTCCCTTGCTTTGCTTGGCCGGGCGTTGGCGCCGGGCGGGAGGGAGTTAAGACCGATGCCGCCTTGCGCTCAATGCACCTGGGGTAAAGAGCATTATAACCAAAACGCATAATCCTTGCCGCGCTCAGCCACCCGGCTGAATGGCGGGCAGGGCGCATTCCACCGCGATGGTCTGGCGCAGCCACGCATTGGCCGGGTCGCGGTGGCTGCGCGCGTGCCAGAACATCTCGATGGGCAGGATCGGCAGCGCCACCGGATGCCGCGCGGCGCCCAGCGCCAGCGGGTACAGCCCCGGCTGCACCAGCGCCTCGGGCACGGTGGCAATCAGGTCGGAGGCTCGCAGCAGCGGCTCCAGGCTGGCATATTGCGGCACGCGTAGCTTGATCTTGCGGGCGATGCCTTGCGCCTCGATCAACTCGTCGATGCGCGCATGGCCGGTGCCGGCGGCGGTGACCACGACATGCTCGGCCGCCGCGAAATCCTCCAGGGTGAGCGCCCGGCCGGCCAAGGGGTGGTCGGGCCGGAATACGCAGACATAGCCCTGCCGGAAGATTCGCCGCCGGAAAAACCCCGCCTCCAGATCCTCGATCAACCCGATGGCGAGATCGACCTGCCCGGTCTCCATCTCGGTCTTCAGCGTGTCGTGGCTGCCGCGGACGATGGTGAGCGCAACCCCCGGCGCCACTTGGCCGAGATGGCGCAGCAGGCGCGGCAGGATGGTCAGCTCGCCGATATCGGACATGCGGATGGTGAAGCGCCGCTGGCTGGTGCGTGGGTCGAAGGGCAATTCCTGGCTGAGCGCGTTTTGCAGCGTTTGCAGCGCGGCGCTCACCGGCCCGGCCAGATGCTCGGCATAGGCGGTGGGTTCCATGCCATGGGCGGTGCGGTGGAACAGTTCGTCGCCCAGCAGGGCGCGCAGCCGCTTGAGCGCGCGGCTGATGGCGGGCTGTGTCACCCCCAGCGCTTCGGCGGCGCGGGAGACCTTGCGGGTCTTCAACATCTGGTCGAATACCAGCAGCAGGTTGAGGTCGAAATCCTGAAGATCCATGCGCGCTCCCGCCATGCCACCATCCGCGCCGGGCCGATGCTACGCCCCGTGATCCGCCGGCGCCAACTTCACCGCGGCGAGGAAGGCCTGCGCCGCCTGGGCGAAATAGCGCTCCTTGTGCCGCACCGCGAAGAAATGCCGCACCGGCAGCGCGAACGTGGCGCGTGTCAGCGCCCCGGCATGTTCCGCCCGCGCGCAGACCAGTGGCGACAGACAGGCCGCGCCCACCCCGGCGATCACCGCTTCGCGCACCGCCTCGTTGGAGGGCAGGGTGAGCGCGATGTTGAGCGCCGCGCCATCGAGCCCCAGCGCCGCCAGCGCCGAGATCAGCGCCTCGCGCGTGCCCGAGCCTTTTTCGCGGAACACCCAGGTTGCGCCCCCGAGGTCGGCCGGGGTGAGGGCGCGGCCATCGGCCCAGGGGTGCAGGCGGGAAACGAAAATCCCCATCTCCTCCACCGCCACCGGCTCCACCGCGAGGTCCGCCGCGCTCAGCGGCCCCTCGACAAAGCCCAGCTCGGCCGCCCCCTCGCGCACCGCCCGCTCGACCTGCGCGGTGTTGCCGATGGCGAGTTCCAAGGCGATATTGGGGTGCTGCAAACGGAATTCGGCCATGATCGCGGGCAGGAAATAGCTGGCGATGGTCTGGCTGGCATGCAGCCGCAATACGCCCCGGCGCAGCCCGGCAATGTCATCCAGCACCGCCTTGGCCGCCTGCGCGCTGGCCAGCACCGCCCGCGCCTGGGGCAGAAACAGCCGCCCCGCCGGGGTGAGCGCGATGTTGCGGCCCACCCGGTCGAACAGCCGCGTGCCGCTCTGCTGCTCCAGCGCCGCGATGGCGGCCGACACCGCCGCCTGCGTCAGGTTGAGGGCGGCGGCGGCGCGGGTCATGTGCTCACGCTCGGCTACCGCGGCAAAAATACGCAGCTGTTCCAAGGTCATATGGAAGTAATAACGCAATTTTATTAGATCAAAAAGAATAATTAGTTTTTAATTTGAATGGGGCTCATTTAATTCACGGCACCGAAAGGCAGATTTCTCATGTGCTCCGCACCGCTCATGCATCATTCCCGCAAGCTGGACGTGGTCCGGCATTTCACCCCCAACTGGTTCACCGTCACCATGGGCACCGGGGTGCTGGCGCTGCTGCTGGCGCCCTACCCGGCGCTGCGTCTGGTGGCCGAGGGAGTCTGGGTTGCCAATATCGGCCTGTTCGCCCTGTTCACGCTGCTTTATGCCGCGCGCTGGGCGCTGTTCCCGCGTGAGGCGGCGCTCATTTTCGCCCATCCGGTGATGCCGATGTTCCTGGGCGCCATCCCGATGGGCTTCGCGACGCTGATCAACGGCACCGTGGTGTTCGCGCATGCTTACAATTTGGCGCTGACGCTGTGGAATATCGACGCCGCGCTGGCCGTGCTGGTCGGGCTGGGCGTGCCCTTTGCCATGTTCACGCGCCAGCGCCATGCGCTGGAGACAATGACGGCGGTCTGGCTGCTGCCGGTGGTGGCCTGCGAGGTGGCCGCCGCCAGCGCCGGCGGGTTGGCGCCTTATATGCCGGCGGCGCAGGCCTTGGCGCTGGTCGTCGAGGGGTACGCGCTGTGGGCGCTCTCGGTGCCGCTGGCCTTCGGCATTCTCGCGATCCTGTTCATGCGCCTGGTGCTGCACAAGCTGCCCGCGCCTGAGATGGGCGTGACCTCCTGGCTGGCGGTGGGGCCGCTGGGCACCGGGGCGCTGGCGCTGCTGCTGCTCGGCCAGGCGGCGCCCGCCGCTTTGGCCCCGGCGGGGCTGGAATCCGCCGCCACGGTGGCGCAGGGAGGCGGGCTGATCGGCGGGCTGATCATCTGGGCCTATGGCGCCTGGTGGCTGCTGCTGGCGATGGGCATGACGCTGACGCATATCCCCCGTGGCCTGCCCTTCAACATGGGCTGGTGGGGCTTCACCTTCCCATTCGGCGTGTTCATCCTGGCTACCCGTGCGCTCGCGGCGCAGACGCACCTCGCCGGCTTCGCCCTCGCCACGCATGGCCTCACGGCGCTGTTCACCCTGCTATGGCTGATGGTCGCGGGGCGGACATTGGCGGGCGCCTATAGTGGGCATTTATTCGTCTCGCCTTGCCTGCTCGCGGCCCGCGCCAAGGCGCGTGAAGCCTAGCCGGCCCCCGCGCTCACCCCTTCGCCCCGGCGCTCTCACGCGCGATGCGCTCGGCGAGCTGCGGCGGGGCTTCGGCCAAGTGGTCGAAGCGGTGCACGAACCGCCCCAGCCCGGCGGTTTGCGCGCGCAGATCCAGGATCAGCCGGTGCGTCTCCGCCTCGGGCAGCAGCGCCTCGGTATCGTCCCAGCCGGGCTGGTCCGGGGTTTCGCCATAGCCCAGGATCTGCCCGTGCCGCGCCGTGAGCAGGCGCTGCACATTGGCGGTGAAGCTGTTGGGCGCGGTGATGGTGACGTGGTGGATCGGCTCCAGCAGTACCGGCCCGGCCTTGTTCAGCGCCTCGGCGATGCCGGTGCGGGTGGCGGTGCGGAAGGCCATGTCGGAGCTGTCCACGGCGTGGAAGCCGCCATCCACGAGCGTCACCGCCACGTCCACCACCGGATAGCCATACGGGCCTTTCTGCATCGCCTCCTCGGCGGCGGCGGCCACGGCGGGGATGTATTGGCGCGGCACCGCGCCGCCGGTGATGCGGTCGGTGAACAGGAAGCCCTCGCCGCGGGCGCGGGGCGCGATCTCCAGCTTCACATCCGCGAATTGCCCATGCCCGCCGGTCTGGCGTTTCAGCCGCGAATGCTCATGCACGGGCTGCCGGATGGTCTCCTTCAGCCGCAGCTTGGGCCGCGCCGTGTTCACCGTCAGCCCCCAGCCTTTGGCCAGCCGTTCCAGCGCGCGGGCCAGATGCGTCTCGCCCTGCCCGGCGAGCAGCGTGTCCCCGGTCTCGGCGTCGCGGGTCAGGCTGAGCGCCGGGTCTTCCTCCAGCAATTTTTGCAGCGCGGTGGAGAGGCGCACATCGTCCTTGCGCTCGGTGGCGGCGATGGCCAGGGCGTAAACCGGCGGTGGCGGCGCGGGAAAGGGCAGGGCGGGCGCGGCCTCGCCGAACACGGTGCCGGGTATCGCGCCCTCCAGCCGGCCGAGCGCCACCAGATCGCCGGTTTGCGCCTGCGCCAGCTTCGCCGCCTCGGCGCCGGGAAAGGTGAAGATGCCGCCGATGCGTATCCCGTCATCGCTGGCGCCGTCGCGCAGCGGGCCGCGCCAGACGCGGGCATGGCAGAGCTTGCCCGCCTGCCCGGCGTAGCTGACGCGCCCGATCTGCGCCAGCGCCGGACCCTCGGGCCCAATGCCCAGCCGCGCGGCGGTCTCGCTTGGCTCCGGCGTGTCGTGGCGCAGCGACTTCCACAGTCGCAGCACGCCATGCGCCAGCTCCGCCGCGCCAAACATCACCTCGGCCAGGTTCCGCGCCGCCAGATCCTGGCGCAGATGCGCGAACAGCTCGCCCGGCGTCGGCGCCGCGCCCGAGATCACCTGCTCCAGCAGCGCGTCGTCGCGGTCGGCCAGCGTGTCCACCAGCGCGTCATGAGCGGCGTGCTCGGCGGCTTCCAGGGTTGCGGGCAGGCGCACCACTTCGGAGGGCAGATGCGCGCGGTAGCGATAGGCGTGTTCGGAGACCAGATCGACATAGCCCGCCACCTTGCCCGCCTCGATCACCGGCATCTGCCGGGGCACCAGCGGCAGCCGGGTCTGCGCCTGCAGGGCCGCGACCAAGTCCTGCGGCGGCACGCTCAGCGTATCCACCTTGTTGACGAACACGATGCAGGGGCGGCCCGAGGCCTCGACCTGCGCGAAGACCGGGCGCAGCGCCAGGGCGCGGGCCGGGTCGGGCTCGGCCACCACCACCGCGATATCGGCCAGGGCGAGGGCCATGGCGGCGTCGTGCAGGAATTCCACCGAGCCGGGACAGTCCAACAGCGTCCAGCCATCGCCCAGGAAGCGGCATTGCGCGATGGCGGTTTCGGTGCCCGCGTCGCGCGTGCGAGTTTCGCCCTCGCGCTTTGGCTTGGCCCCGGCGGCGGCGAGCAGGGCCTCGCATAGCGTGGTCTTGCCACTGGCATAGGGGCCGAGCAGCGCCACGGCGCGGGGCGCATGGCGGGGGGCTTGCGGTTGGTTGTCGGGCATGGCTGCGTCTCCCTGGTTGAGCCGGGATTATTGATTGGCGTCCGGCAAGGGTGCCCGTGGGCCGCACGCCATGCGGGCCGCCGATGCCCTGTTCCGAGGCGAGCCTACGCCCGCGCGTGGCCCCGTGCAAATGCACCGGTTCGGGTGATCCCCGCACGGCGTTGCGTTTTTCCGCGACACGGGTAAACATTACAAAACGCTCATCTTGGTCGATGGCGGCGATCTTCCTGCAATATCGATGGCCGGCGCGGCGGCGCGCTCAAAGGGGGACTGGTGATGTCAAACGAGGCCATCCTGATCGCGGCGGTCGCCGCGGTGCTGGTGTGCGTGGCGCTGCTGCTGGTCATCCGCCCCGGGCGCGGGCAAGGTTCCGTGCTGGCGGATGGCGTGGAGGCGCGCGCCACCGTGCTGAGCGTGCAGGACACCAAGACCCGTGCCCATGGCAACCCGGTGGCGCTGGTGCGCCTGGATGTGCTGCCCCCCGATGGCGCCAATTACGAGGTGGTGGTGAAGCAGGAGGTGACGCGCCGCAACGCCCTGATGCTGGCGCCAGGGCAGGTGGTGTGGGTGCGCTTCAACCCCGAAAACCGGGCCGAGACGGTGATCGTGCCGCCTGAGGGCTGACGCCGCTCACGCCTCGTCGGCGAGCCGGTTCTGCGCCTGGGTGATGATGCTGCCCGGCGGCACGCTCTGGGTGAGCCAGACATTGCCGCCGATGGTGGAGCCACGCCCGACCGTGATGCGTCCCAGAATGGTGGCGCCCGCGTAGATCACCACATTATCCTCGATGATCGGATGGCGCGGCTCGCCCTTCACCAGCGCACCGGTCTCGTCCTCGGTGAAGCGCTTCGCTCCGAGGGTGACATGCTGGTATAGCCGCACATTCTCGCCCAGGATCGCGGTTTGCCCGATCACCACGCCGGTGCCGTGGTCGATGAAGAAGCGCGGGCCGATCTGCGCCTGCGGGTGGATGTCGATGCCCGTTTCAGCCTGCGAGATGCCGGCCAGCAGCCGCGCCACCAGAGGCGCGCCGAGCTGGTGCAGCACATGTGCCAGGCGGTGATGGATGATGGCGCGCATGCCAGGGTAAGCCAGCAGCACCTCGGCCATGGAGCTGGCCGCCGGGTCGCCGCGATAAGCGGCGATCAGATCCTCGGCCAGCATGCCGCGCAGGGCGGGGAGCTGGGCGGCGAAATCGCGCACGATGGCGGCGGCATGGGCCTCGGCGGAGGCGGCGGTATCGGCGGGTGGGCGGAACATCAGGTCGCGCCGCACCTGCTCGGTCAGCGCCGCCAGCGCCTGCGCCAGCGTATGGCCGACGAAGTAATCGATAGTCTCATCGGTGAGGTCCGGGCAGCCATAATGGCTGGGGAACAGCACCGCGAGCAGCCCGTCACGGATCTTCTCCAGCGCGGCGCGCGAGGGCAGTTCGCGGATCTGGCCGCGATGGCGGATCTTGTGCGTCACCTCGCGCGAGAGGCGCAGCCCCGCGACCACGCCGGCGAGGTCCGGCGCCGTGCTTTGGGCCGCCTGTTGCAGCCCCGGTTTCTGCTTGTCTATGCCCATGTTGCGTGCCCTGGCGCGGCCCTGCTTGGCCGCGGCTCAGGGTAATACGCGCTGCGTCCCGCTGTAAACGGGCGTCACCTCGGCGCGGCGGCGGGGCAGGCACTCGGCCAGCCGCGCGCCCAGGATGGCGGTGCCCACGAACACCAGCGCGCCCGGGGCGAGATGCCCGGCCATCACCAGCCCGGGGCCAGGGCAGATGCCCGCCATCCCCCAGCCAAGGCCGAAGATGGCGGAACCAACCACCAGCCGGGCGTCGATCACGCGCTGGCTGGGCATGGCGAGCGGGTCACCCATGATGCTGCGGTTGCGCCGCTTGATCCAGGCGAAAAGCGGCATGGCGGTGGCGGTCGCGCCGCCCATCACCAGCGCCAGGGCTGGATTCCAGTCGCCGGTGAAATCGAGGAAGGCTTTCACCCGGTCAGGGTCGGTCATGCCCGAAAGCAGCAGGCCGAGCCCGAACAGCAGGCCGAAACCGAAGGCGGTGAGACGGCGGATCACAGCACATGCCTCCTGACGAACACGGTGGCGGCCGCCACCGCCATGAACACCAGCACAGCGACCAGCGAGCGCGGCGAGAGCCGTGCCAGCCCGCAGACGCCATGGCCGCTCGTGCAGCCCCCGCCGATCCTTGCGCCCAGCCCGCTGAGCAGCCCCGCCCCGGCCAGCAGCGGCAGGCTCTGCCCTGTGAGGCCCTGCGGCAGGTGCTGCCCCGCCAGCCCGGCAATGGCCCCCGCGGCGAGCAGCCCGGCCAGGAATGCCCATTGCCATGCCGCCGCCCCGCGCCGTGTGGCGCTGGCGAGGATGCCGCTGATGCCCGCGATGCGGCCATTGAAGAACAGCAATCCGCTGGCGGCGGCGCCGATGATCACGCCACCCGCGAGGGAGTCCGCCAGCTGGGTGGGATCGAGAATGATTGTCATGCCGAGGGATATAGGCGATTACGCCGCCTCTGCCGAGACCCATGCGCCGCGTGCAAGCTCTGCGCCAAAACCATGCCCGCCCCACGGGGCAAGCGCGCTCTCCCGGCGCGCGCTGATCAGGTAAAAATTTCCACAAAACAAACTTTGATCGATAATAATATTTCTTTATGTCGTAAAATATTTAATATGGAAAAAAATCTTTCCGTTTTTCGGCTAAATTTGGTCTGGACTGCGCCGGGAAAAACGCTATCTGCCATTAAGAGAGTTTGGGAAAGCTTTGAGATGTCTTTGCATGTGATCACCGCCAACCGCCTGCACGATGGCGTTTCCGTCTGGTTTGCCGGGGCGCGGGGCTGGGCCGAGCATGTGGACGCCGCCGCCACCTATGACGACGCGGCGCTGGAGACCGCGCTCGCCGCCGCACAGCCCGCGGATGTGGCGGCGCATGTGGTGGATGTGCGGGCCGTGCCGGTAACGCGTGAGGGTGCGCATCTGGTGCCGGTGGCGCATCGCGAGCAGATCCGGGCGCGCGGCCCCTCGGTGCGGGCCGATCTGCCGGCCGGGCCGTGGCGCGATGGCGCGGCGCCGCTGCCGCCGCTGCCCTCGGCCAGCTCCACCTCGCCGCATGCGGGCATCTACCGTTACGACGAATATGACCGCGACTTCCTGCGCCAGCGCGCGCGCGAATTCGGCGACCAGGTGGCGCGCCGCCGCGTGGGCGCGCTGAGCGAGGATGAATTCAAGCCGCTGCGGCTGATGAACGGCGTGTATCTGCAATTGCACGCCTATATGCTGCGCATCGCCATCCCCTATGGCGTGCTCAGCGCCACGCAGCTGCGCCAGTTCGCCTATGTCGCCCGGCATTTCGACCGCGGCTACGGCCATTTCACCACGCGGCAAAACATCCAGTTCAACTGGCTGCGGCTGGAGGATGTGCCCGCCGCGCTGGCGGTGCTGGCCGAGGCCGATCTGCACGGCATCCAGACCAGCGGCAATTGCATCCGCAATGTGACGACCGACGAATATGCCGGGGCGGCTGCGGATGAAATCATCGATCCGCGCCTCTATGCCGAGATCATGCGCCAATGGTCCACCGATCACCCGGAATTCACCTATCTGCCGCGCAAGTTCAAAATCGCCATCACCGGCGCCGCGCATGACCGCGCCGCCGTGCGCGTGCATGACATCGGCATCGAGGCGCATCGCAACGCCGCCGGTGAGCCGGTGTTCCGCATCTTCGCGGGCGGCGGGCTGGGGCGCACCCCTTATGTCGCCATCAAGCTGCGCGACGAGGTGCCGGTCGCCGAGTTGCTGCGGTATAACGAGGCGATCCTGCGCACCTATAACGCGCTGGGGCGGCGCGATAATCTGTTCAAGTCGCGCATCAAGATCCTGATCCGCGAGATGAAGCCGGAAGCCTTCATCCAGATGGTCGAGGATGAATACGCCGCGCTGCCGCCGGATTACTGCGTGCTCACGCCCGATCTGGTGGAGGAGGTGGCGGCGCGCTTCGTGGTGCCGGAGTTTCCGCGCCAGGATACCGGCGCGCTGGCCAAGGCGCTGGCCGGGGATGCGGACTTCGCCGCCTGGGTGGAGCGCAACACCAACCCGCACCGCGCGCCGGGCTATATCTCGGTGGCGATCTCGCTGAAGCCGGCGGGTGGGATTCCGGGCGATGCCAGCGCCGACGAGATGGACGCGGTGGCGGATCTGGCCGATCAGTATTCGCTGGGCGAGATCCGGGTCAGCCATGTGCAGAATCTGGTGCTGCCGCATGTCGCCAAGGATGATCTGTACGCGCTGTATCAGGGGCTTAAGCGCGCCGGGCTGGCCACCGCCAATCTCGGCCTGGTCTCCGACCTCATCTCCTGCCCCGGCATGGATTACTGCGCCCTGGCCTCGGCCCGCTCCATCCCGGTCGGGCAGCGCCTGGCCGAGCGTTTCGCCGGGCGCGAGCGCGAGATCGGCACGCTGCATGTGAATATCTCGGGCTGCATCAATGCCTGCGGGCATCATCATGTCGGCCATATCGGGCTGCTCGGCGCCGATAAGAATGGCGAGGAGGTTTATCAGATCACGCTCGGCGGCGCGGCGGATGAGAAGGCGGCGATCGGCAGCATCGTCGGCCCGGCCGTCTCCACCGAGAAAGTGCCGGATGCCATCGAGGCCATCGTCAACGCCTATATCGCGCGGCGGGAGCCGGGCGAGCGTTTCATCGACACTTACCGCCGCCTGGGCGCGGCGCCGTTCAAGGAGGCTTTCAATGCCGCTCGTTAACACCAAGGGCGAACTGATCGCCGAAACCACCATCCCGGCGCTGCGCGTCGCCCCCGATGCCAAGCCCGACGCGGTGGCCGCGCAGCTCGGTGCCTATGCGCTGGTGGAGATCGAATTCCCCAAATTCCGCGATGGCCGGGGCTTCACCCTGGCGCGCACGCTGCGCGAACGTTACGGCTATGCGGGCGATCTGCGCGCCGTCGGGCATTTCCTGCCGGACCAGTTCCGCGCCCTGATCGGCTGCGGCTTCACCAGCTTCCTCACCCCGCCCGAGCATGACGCCGCGCAATATGCCGCGGCGCTGCGCCCTGGCCGCCAGCCCGGGCAGTTGCTGCGCCGCAGCCTCAACCGCGCGCGCGAGGCGCAGCTGGAGCAGCAGGCGGCGGCCTGACAGGCGCCGGGTTTTGTGCCTAGATTGACCAGGGGGGCACGAGCCCAACGGATAAGACATTTGGAGAGATGACATGCCGGTCAACAGCGTTCTCGAAACCATTGGCAAGACGCCGCATATCCGCCTGGGCCGGCTGTTTCCCGCCGCCAATGTGTGGGTGAAATCCGAGCGCGCCAACCCCGGAGGCTCGATCAAGGACCGTATCGCGCTGGCCATGGTCGAGGCGGCGGAGGCTTCGGGCGCGCTTAAGCCGGGCGGGCTGATCATCGAGCCGACTTCGGGTAATACCGGCGTCGGGCTGGCGCTGGTGGCGGCGGTGAAGGGCTACAAGCTGATCCTGGTGATGCCGGAGAGCATGTCCATCGAGCGCCGCCGCCTGATGCAGGCTTACGGCGCAACTTTCGATCTCACCCCGCGCGAGAAGGGCATGAAGGGCGCCATCGCCCGCGCCGCCGAACTGGCCGAGCAGAATCCCGGTGCCTTCGTGCCGCAGCAATTCGAGAACCCGGCCAATATCGACATTCATGCCCGCACCACCGCGCTGGAGATCCTGGCCGATTTCCCCGAGGGGCTGGATTATCTGATCACCGGCGTCGGCACGGGCGGACATATCACCGGCTGCGCCGAGGTTCTGAAAAAGCACTGGCCGACCCTCAAGGTATTCGCCGTGGAGCCGACTGCTTCGCCGGTCATCTCGGGCGGCGCGCCCGCGCCGCACCCGATCCAGGGCATCGGCGCCGGGTTCATCCCCGTCAACCTGCATCTGGCCGCGATTGACGGCGCGATCCAGGTGGAGGGCGAGGAGGCTAAGGAGTATGCCCGCCGCTCCGCCACCACCGAGGGGCTGCTGGTCGGCATTTCCTCCGGCGCCACCCTGGCCGCGATCGCCAAGAAGCTGCCCGAACTGCCCCCCGGCAGCCGCGTGCTCGGCTTCAACTACGATACCGGCGAGCGTTACCTCTCGGTGCCGGATTTCCTCCCGGCTTGATGTGAATCAATGTCATCTGCCCGGCAGCGGTTCATGGACCAGCCCATGACCGATGCCGAGCTTATCGCCCGCTATGACGGGCGCGTTCCGCGCTACACCAGCTACCCCACGGCGCCGCATTTCCACCCCGGCATCGGCGCCGAGACCTACGCGCAATGGCTGGCCGAACTGCCCGCCGAGGCCGCGATCTCGCTCTATATCCATGTCCCGTTCTGCGACCGGCTCTGCCTGTATTGCGGCTGCAACACCAGCGTCGTGCGCAACGACCGGCCCAAGCGCGCCTATGCCGCGCAGCTCTCGCGCGAGCTCGATCTGCTGGCCGATTCGATCGGCCGTCGGGCCAGCGTCACCCAGGTGCATTGGGGCGGCGGCACCCCCACCGCGATGCCCGAGGATTGCCTCGTCGGCATCATGGACCATGTGCGCCGCCGCTTCGCCCTGCGCCCCGATGCCGAGATCGCCATCGAGATCGACCCCACGACGCTGACGCCGGAGAGCCTGGACGCGCTGCGCCTGATGGGGGTGAACCGGGCCAGCCTCGGCGTGCAGGATTTCGACGAGGCGGTGCAGGAGGCGATTGGCCGCCACCAGAGTTTTGCGGAGACGGCGCAGGCTGCCCGGGCGCTGCGCGGGCTGGGCGTGAGTTCGCTCAACCTCGATTTGATCTACGGCCTGCCGCACCAGACCACCGAATCAGTGGCCCGCACCGCGCGCCAGGTCCTGGCGCTGGGGGCCGACCGTGTCGCCGTGTTTGGCTACGCGCATGTGCCCTGGATGAAGAAACACCAGAAGCTGATCCCCGAGGCGGCGCTGCCGGGGGCGGAGGCGCGGCTGAACCAGGAGCGGATGATCCGCCAGGTGCTGGAGCGCGAGGGCGGCTATCTGCCAGTTGGGCTCGACCATTACGCGCTGCCCGGTGATTCCATGGCCGTGGCGGTGCGCGCCAATGCCTTGCACCGCAATTTCCAGGGCTACACCACCGATGCGACGCCCGTGCTGCTCGGGGTCGGCGCTTCATCGATCGGCGCGCTGCCACAGGGTTATGTGCAAAACGCGCCGGGCGTGCCCGCTTACGAGGCCGCCATCGCGCAGGGGCGGTTGCCGGTGGTGCGCGGTGTCGCGCTCAGCCCCGATGACCGGCTGCGCCGCGCCGTGATCGAGCGCATCATGTGCGATCTGGAGCTGGACATTCCGGCCCTGGCCGCCGCGCTGGGCGAAGACGCCGCGCCGCTGTTGCGCGATGCCCGCAAGTTGGAGGATTTCGCCGTGGACGGGCTGGTGACATGGGATGGCGCGAGGCTGCGCGTGACCGAGCGGGGCCGTCCCTTCGTGCGCAACGTCGCCGCGCTGTTCGACGTTTATCTGCAACGCGCCACCGCCGCCGCGCCCCGCCACGCCGCCGCCGTTTAACGTCTGCGCTCGCAACCCCCGTGGCGCCGCCGCGGGGGTTTTGTTGTGCCCGCGCGCGGGACAAGAAAAAACCCTGCCATGGTAACCATGGCAGGGCCAAGTCTGGGGAGTGTATCCGCTTTGGGATGACCAATATGTGCCGCTTCTGGCCGGGATGTTCCTTGATACAAATCAAAATTTGCGGCTCAGCCTGGAATTTTTTAATCACGCCCGCGTGTGGGCGCGAATGCGATCAATTCGCGCGGATATTGCCCAGCCGGCGGTACAGCGTGTTGCGGCTGATGCCCAGATGGCGCGCGGCGGCGGCGATATTGCCGCCCGCCTCGGCCACGGCGGCGGCGATCATCGCATCGGATTGCGCGCGCAGCGTGGCGCCAGCGGCTTCCACCACTGGCACCGTCCGCTTCGAGGTGAGCTCGCGCAGCGCGTCCTCGCTGAGATGGTGCATCTGCAGCATGTCCTCGTCGTCCTCCAGCATCAGGCAGGCGGTGCGCAGCATGCCCGCGAGCTGGCGCAAATTGCCGGGCCAGGAATAGCGGGCGCAGGCGGCGGCGAGGTCGGGCGAGAGGGTGGGGGCGCGGCCGCCGCGCGATGCCGCTTCCCGCGCCAGGATGCGCTCGACCAGGGCGGGCAGATCGGTGCGCTCGCGCAGCGGCGGCAGCGAGACGGCGAGCCCGTTGAGCCGGTAATACAGGTCGGAGCGGAAGGTCTTGTCGGCGATGCGGGCCGAGAAGTCGGCATGGGTGGCGGAGATCAGCAGGAAATCGACCGGCACCGGCTTGCCCCCGATCGGCGTTACCGTGCCTTCCTCCAGCACCCGCAGCAGGCGGGTTTGCATGGCCAGCGGCATGTCGCCGATTTCATCGAGGAACAGCGTGCCGCCATGCGCTTCGCGGATGCGCCCCGGTGCGCCATCCTTGCGCGCTCCGGTGAAGGCGCCGGGGGCGTAGCCGAATAATTCGGACTCGATCAGCGTCTCCGGCAGGGCGGCGCAGTTCACCGCCACGAACGGTCCGCTCGCCCGCGGCCCGGCGGCATGGATGGCGCGGGAGAACATGTCCTTGCCCACCCCGGTCTCGCCTTGCAGCAGGATCGGCAGCTTGCGCCCCAGCACTCGGCGCAGCTGGCTGATCGCCTTGCTCACCCGGCTGTCGCCCGTATCCAGCGTGGCGAGCGCGTCGGCCTTCGGGGCCTCCGGCAGGGCCGGACGGCGCAGCAGCGGCGCGCGCATCTGCTCGACGCTCAGATACAGCAGCTCGCCATTATGCAGCCGCACGCCGGCGGGTTGATCGGGCATGCGGGCCAGCGCCATCAGCTCCTGTAGGCTGAGGTCGAACACGCTGGCGATGTCGCGCGCGCCGATATCCTCATGCCGCAGGCCGAGCATGGCGAAGCCCGCGCGGTTGGCGCCCAGGATGCGCCCATCCTCGGCCATCGCCACCGCGCCCTCCATCAGGCTGCCCAGGCAGTTGCTGGAGAGGTGGAAGCGCAGCTTGGTGTGGTTGACGAAGCTCAGCTCGAAGATGCGGTTCTCGATCATCTGCGCGGCAGCGCGCACCAGGCCGAACGTGTGCGGGTGGTAGCGGCGGGCGTCGCAAGAGATGTCGATCACCCCGAGCAGCGTGCCGCCCGGCTCGGTGAGCGGCGCGGCGGCGCAGGCGAGGAAATTGTTGTGGCGCAGGTAATGCTCGGCGCCATTGACCACGATCGGCTTGCGCTCGACCAGCGCGGTGCCGATGGCGTTGGTGCCGCGCGCCTCCTCGGCCCAGGAGGCGCCGGGGCTGAGCGCGACTTGCGCGGCGCGGGTGCAGAAATCGGTGTCGCCGGCGGCGTCGAGCAGGTAGCCGTTTTCGTCGGAGAGCAGCATGATGCAGCCGGAGTCTTTGATCTGGCTGAAGAAATACTCCATCACCGGGCGCGCCTGGGTGACCAGCGTGGCGCGGCGCTCCGCCGCCATGCGCCGCTCGGCCTGGGTGAGGTGTGGGGCGTCGCGCCGGTTTTGCTCCGGGGCCAGCCCCGCCATCCGGCAGCGCTGCCAGGAGCGGCTGATATCACCCGGATCGACGGCGCCCGCCGCGGTGGGAAAATGCTGCAAAGGTTCTGCTCTGGCGGAGAGACTGAATGGCTGCATGACCTTCGTGGATTCCTGTCCCAGTCGATTTCGCGGACACGATCTTTCTTCGCTATGCCGTGCCGTTGAAATTTTACTAGGGGAGACGGCACTGACGACGCAAATATCGTATCATCATGTCCTGTTTTGGTACAGCGTCCCGTTCCGGCGCGCGGACTCTTGCGCAGCATGCTACCAAAGACCCAGGTTTTCCGCGCCCGTGCCGTTTGGCACGGTGCTTGCCTTGAAGACCGCCGAGGCCCGCCACACATCTGGCGGGCCGGGAACGTACCGCACGAACGAAACATAACAGAGGAAACAAATAGAATGCTCGACGCCGCCATTTCCCCCGCCGCCGGCAGTTCCGTGGCCGGGTTCTCCTTCAAGCCGCGTTATGACAATTTCATCAACGGCAAGTTCACCGCCCCGCTGAGCGGGCAGTATTTCGACAATATCTCCCCCATCACCGGCCGCCCCTTCACCCAGGCGGCGCGCTCCAATGAGGCGGACATCAACCTGGCGCTGGACGCCGCCCATGCCGCCGCCGAGGCCTGGGGCAAGACGTCGGTTGCCCAGCGCGCGCTGATTTTGAACCGCATCGCCGACCGCATGGAGCAGAATCTCGACCTGCTCGCCTATGTGGAGACGGTGGATAACGGCAAGCCGATCCGCGAGACCACCTTTGCCGACGTGCCGCTGGCCATCGACCATATGCGCTATTTCGCCAGCTGCATCCGCGCGCAGGAAGGCTCGCTGGCCGAGATCGACGAGACCACCGTGGCCTATCATTTCCACGAGCCGCTGGGCGTGGTCGGGCAGATCATCCCCTGGAACTTCCCGCTGCTGATGGCGGTGTGGAAGCTGGCGCCGGCGCTGGCCGCGGGCAATGCCGTGGTGCTGAAGCCGGCCGAGCAGACCCCGGTCTCGATCATGGTGCTGATGGAGCTGATCGGTGATCTGCTGCCGCCGGGCGTGATCAATGTGGTGAATGGCTTCGGCCTGGAAGCGGGCAAGCCGCTCGCCTCCTCCAACCGCATCGCCAAGATCGCCTTCACCGGCGAGACCACCACGGGCCGGCTGATCATGCAGTATGCCAGCCACAACCTCATCCCCGTGACGCTGGAACTGGGCGGCAAGTCGCCGAACATCTTCTTCGACGACGTGATGGCCGATGACGACGCCTTCCTCGACAAGGCGATCGAGGGTCTGGTGCTGTTCGCGCTCAACCAGGGCGAGGTCTGCACCTGCCCGTCGCGCGCCTTCATCCAGGAGAGCATCTATGACCGCTTCATGGAGAAGGTGCTCAAGCGCGTGACCGCCATCAAGCAGGGCAGCCCGCTGGATATGAACACGATGATCGGCGCCCAGGCCTCCTCGGAGCAGGTGCAGAAGATCCTGTCCTATATCGACATCGGCAAGCAGGAAGGCGCGCAACTGCTCACCGGCGGCGCGCGGGCCGATCTCGGCGGCGCGCTGTCCGAGGGCTATTACATCCAGCCGACGGTGTTCAAGGGCCACAACAAGATGCGCATCTTCCAGGAGGAGATCTTCGGGCCGGTGCTGTCGGTGACGACCTTCAAGACCGAGGACGAGGTGCTGCAGCAGGCCAATGACACGCTGTATGGCCTGGGGGCGGGCGTGTGGTCGCGCGACGGCGGGCGCGCCTATCGCATGGGCCGCGGCATCAAGGCCGGGCGCGTGTGGACGAACTGCTACCACCTGTACCCGGCGCATGCCGCGTTCGGCGGGTACAAGCAGTCCGGCATCGGGCGCGAGACGCACAAGATGATGCTCGACCATTACCAGCAGACTAAGAACCTGCTGGTGAGCTACAGCCCGAATGCCCTCGGCTTCTTCTGAGGCGCAACAGGCGCCGGCGCGGGTTTTGGCGACAGACTCCGCGCTGGCGCTGATTGCCGAGCTGAAGGCGAAATATGGAGAGATCCTGTTTCACCAATCGGGCGGCTGTTGCGACGGATCGGCGCCGATGTGCTACCCTATCGGCGACTATCTGCTCAGCCCGGACGATGTGAAGCTCGGCGAGATCGGCGGCGTGGGGTTTTATATGAGCCCCTCGCAGTTCGAATATTGGAAGTACACCCAGCTGATCATCGACGTGGTGCCCGGCATGGGCGGGATGTTCAGCCTGGAGAACGGCACGGGCAAGCGCTTCCTCACCCGCTCGCGCGTGTTTACCGAGGCCGAGACCACGCAACTCGGCCTCTGACACGGAATATTATCGCGGCGCATGGTTGTGGCGGCGTGGGAAAATATGCCACGCTGTCCGGGCGGCGCGCCCGCTCCGGGAGCCGCGCCACAAGACATGGAGCACTAAGGATGAAATTGAGCAAATTCACGGGCGTGATGCTGGGCGCCGCGCTCTCGGCGGTTGCCGTGGCGGCGCAGGCCGGCACCCCGCCGGCACTCTACACCACCGCCCAGGCCAATGCGGGCGCCCCCGTCTACACCCAGAACTGCGCGATGTGCCATGGCGCGGACCTCAAGGGCGTCGCCGGGCCGGCGCTGATCGGGCCGAGCTTCCCCGCCGCGGGCAGCGCCGCCACTATCGGCTCGGTGTTCACCGTGCTGGCGCAACAGATGCCCGCCGGGCAGCCGGGCAGCCTGTCGCACGACCAATACGCCGACCTGATGGCCTATATTCTGAGCAAGAACGGCTACCCCGCCGGGAGCACGGCGCTCGACTACACCGCCAGCCTCAGCTCCAAGACGCCGCTGGTGTCGCAGGTTAAGTAATACCCCCTGGTATCCGTCCGTGGTGGTTGATAGATATCAATGCGCTACGGACGGAACATGCCAGTCTCCGGTCCGGATGAACCGTAATGGTGGATAGATATGACCGTGACCGCTGCTGATCTCATGACCCGCGACCTCGTGATGGTGCGCCAGCTGGACAACGTCTCCAAGGTTGCCGGGGTGTTGGCGGGGCGTGGCATCAGCGCCGCGCCGGTGGTGGATGCCGAGGGCAAGCTGCTCGGCATGGTCAGCGAGGAAGATTTGATGCGCCAGCTTGGCGCCGAGCATGAGAGCCGCCGCGCCTGGTGGCTGCAGATGCTGGCCGAGGGCGAGGATCTCGCCCCTGATTTTCTCGAATACCTCAAGCAGGAAAAACGCACCGCCGCCGATGTGATGTCGCGCGAGGTGGTGACCGTGGCGCCCGACGCGCCGGTGAGCGAGATCGTCGATCTCTTCGCCAAACACCGCATCAAGCGCGTGCCGGTGGTGCAGGAGGGCAAGGTGGTCGGCATCGTCAGCCGCGCCGACATCATCCGTGCGATCGCCGCCGGGCGCCTCACCTACGGCCAGCCTAACGGCTGAGACAGAGGCGCGCCGCCGCGCGGGCAGGGGGTAAAGTGGCAAAAAAAGGCGACGAGGTTTCACGTTTCGGGTTCATCCTCGCCTCAGTGCTGCTCTCGCTGCTGCTGTTTTCGGTGCTCAGCCGCCAATCGCAGCAACAGGTCAAAACCATCCCCTACAGCCAGTTCCAGAGCCTGTTGCAGGCGGGGCAGGTAGACAACCTTACCGTTGGCGACACGCAGATCACCGGCACGCTGAAGAACGCCCCAGCCGGGCAGCCCACGCAATTCGAGACTGACCGCGTGGACCCGGCCCTGGCGCAGGATTTGGCGAAGCAGAAGATCACTTTCTCGGGTCAGCCGGCGCCCGGCGCCTGGGCCACGCTGTTTGGCTGGCTGGCGCCGCTCATCCTGTTCGGCGGGCTGTGGTATATGCTGCTCGGCGGGCGCATGGGCGGGGCGGGCGGTGTGCTCTCCGTCGGCAAGAGTCGCGCCCGGGTCTATGCCGAAAACGACGTGCCGGTGCGCTTCAAGGATGTCGCCGGGGTCGAAGAGGCCAAGGCCGAACTCAAGGAAGTGGTGGATTTCCTCAAAAACCCCGGCGCCTATGGCCGGCTCGGGGCGCATATCCCCAAAGGCGTGCTGCTGGTCGGCCCGCCCGGCACGGGCAAGACGTTGCTGGCCCGCGCCGTGGCCGGCGAGGCGAAAGTGCCGTTCTTCTCCATCTCCGGCTCCGAATTCGTGGAGATGTTCGTCGGCGTCGGCGCCGCGCGGGTGCGTGATCTGTTCGAGCAGGCGCGGCGCTCCGCCCCGGCCATCATCTTCATCGACGAACTGGACAGCCTGGGCCGCGCCCGCAACGCCGCCATCCCCGGCGGCGGCAATGATGAGAAAGAGCAGACTCTGAACCAGCTCCTGGCCGAGATGGACGGGTTCGACCCGTCCTCCGGCGTGGTGCTGCTGGCCGCCACCAACCGGCCCGAGATCCTCGACCCCGCGCTGCTGCGCGCCGGGCGCTTTGACCGGCAGATTTTGGTGGACCGGCCGGACAAGGCCGGGCGCGTGCAGATCCTTGGCGTGCATATGCGCAAGATCAAGCTCGCTCCGGGCGTTTCGTCCGAGGAGATCGCGGCGCTCACGCCCGGCTTCACTGGAGCCGATCTCGCCAATCTGGTGAATGAGGCGGCGCTGCTCGCCACCCGCCGCCAAGCCGAGGCGGTGACGCTGGAGGATTTCACGGAGGCGGTGGAGCGCATCATCGCCGGGCTGGAGAAACGCACCCGCCTGCTCGTGCCCAAGGAGCGCGAGGTGGTAGCGCATCACGAGCTGGGCCACGCGATCACCGCCATGGCCCTGCCTGACAGTGACAAGGTGCAGAAGATTTCGATCATCCCGCACGGGTTGGCGGCGCTGGGCTATACCATCCAGCGCCCCGGGGCGGACCGCTTCATCATGGGCCGTCAGGAGATGCTGGACCGCATGACCGTGCTGCTCGGCGGGCGGGCGGCGGAGTCGCTGATCTTCCCCGATGTCTCCACCGGCGCGGCGGATGATCTGATGCGCGCCACCGACATCGCGCGCTCGATGGTGGTGCGCTTCGGCATGGACGACAAGCTCGGCCAGATGACCTATGAACCGGAGACGCCGCATCTGCTCGGCAATACCGGCGTGCCGGATTGGCGCCCGCGCCAGTATAGCGAGCAGACCGCCGCCGCCATCGATGCCGCGGTGCATGATTTGGTGGAGAGCGCCTTCAACCGCTCGCGCGCGATTTTGCAGGCCAATATGCCGGTGCTGCGCGAGGCGGCGCGCGAGTTGCTGAAGGAGGAGACGATCTCGGGCGACAAGCTCGACGAGCTCGCCGCCAAGATCCCCCCCTGGACGGATCGTGCCTGACCAGGACGAGGTGATCGCCTTCCTCGCCCAGGGGGAAGATGCCCGGGCCGAGACCCATATCTCCATCGTCTTCCTGCATCCCGGCATCGCCTATAAGCTCAAGCGCGCGGTGCGGCTGCCCTATCTCGATTATTCCACCCTGGCGCGGCGCCAGGCGTTTTGCGAGGCGGAGCTGGCGCTCAACCGGCGCACCGCCCCGGCGTTATATCTGGGGGTGCGCGCGATCACCCGGGCCGCCGCGGGCGGGCTGGAGTTCGACGGGCCGGGCGCGCCGGTGGAGTATGTGGTGGCGATGCGCCGCTTCGCCGAGGCTGATCTGCTGGAATCGCTGGCCAAGGCCGGGCGGCTCACCGCACCGCTGCTGCGCGACCTCACCGACGCCATCGCCGCGTTCCATGCCGCCGCCGAGCCCGCCTTGCGCGACGGCGCGGCGCTGCTGCGCGGCGTGATCGCGGGCAATGCGGAGCGGCTGGCGCAATGCGGGTTCGACCCCGCGCTGGTGGCGGCGGTGAATGCCTCCTGCCGCGCCGCCCTGGCCGCGCAGGCGAAACTGCTCACCGCGCGCGGCGCGAAAATCCGCCGCTGCCATGGCGATCTGCATCTGGGCAACATTGTGCTGTGGCAAGGCCGGCCGCTGATCTTCGATTGCATTGAGTTCTCGGATGATTTCGCCTGCATCGACCCGCTCTACGACCTCGCTTTCCTGCTCATGGATTTGCTGCGCCGGGGCGAGGGCGGGTTCGCGGCGCTGGTCGCCAATCGCTATCTCGACCGTACGGCGGAGGCCGGGGGGCTGGCGGCACTGCCTTTGTTCATCGCCGTGCGCGCCGCCATCCGCGCGCATGTGCGGGCGGCGCAGGGCAAAGCGGGCGAGGGGGCGGGGTATCTGGCCCTTGCGGTGGCGGCGCTGGCCCCGGCCACGCCACGTCTGCTCGCCATTGGCGGCTTCAGCGGCGCGGGTAAATCCACCCTGGCGGCGGCGCTGGCGCCCGAGCTGGCGCCCATGCCCGGCGCGCGGGTGCTGCGCAGCGATGTGCTGCGCAAGACGCTCCACGGCGTAACCCCGGAAACCCGGCTGCCCGAGAGCGCCTATACGCGCGCGATGAATGCCAAGGTCTATGCGCGGCTCTATGAAGAGGCCGAGGCCGCGCTCCAGGCGGGGGCCAGCGTGATTCTGGATGCCGCCTTCCTGCGCGGCGAGGAGCGGGCGGCGGCCGAAGCCCTCGCCGCCCGGCTGGGGGTGGCGTTTCACGGCGTCTGGCTGGAGGCGCCGGATGAGGTGCTCGCCGCGCGGCTGGAAGCGCGGCGCGGCGATGCCTCGGATGCCGGGGTGGAGGTGCTGCGCCGCCAGCAGGCGCTGGAAACCGGCGCGATCACCTGGGCTCGCCTGCGCGCCGCGCCGGTTGAGGCGCTGCGCGCGGCGGTGCTGGCTCAGGCCCGCATCGAGCCGGTGTCGATGAAGCGCTGATGCCAGGATAGCGCCTCGTTCGGCAGGCAGGGCGATTGCTGGCCATAAGAATGCTGGCGCGCGCGGTTGAAGTAGTCGCGCAGCATCGGCTTGTAGTCCGGGTGGGCGCAGTTTTCGATGATCACCTGCGCGCGCTGCTTGGGCGAAAGCCCGCGCAGATCGGCCAGCCCCTGCTCGGTCACGATCACCTGCACGTCCTGGGTGATGTGGTCGACATGCGAGGCCATCGGCACGATCGCGGAGATCTTGCCGCCCTTGGCGGTGGAGGGGGTCATGAAGATCGAGACATAGGCGTTGCGCGCGAAATCGCCCGAGCCGCCGATGCCGTTCTGGATGCGCGAGCCCATCACATGGGTCGAATTCACATTGCCGTAGATATCGGCCTCGATCAGCCCGTTCATGGCGATGCAGCCCAGCCGGCGCACCAGCTCAGGGTGGTTGGAGATCTCCTGCGGGCGCAGGATCATCTTGTCGCGATAGGCGGCCATGTTGGCGTTCAGCGCCGCCGCCGCCTCGGGCGAGAGCGAGAACGAGGTGGCGGAGGCGATGCGCATCTTGCCAGAGGTCAGCATGTCCAGCATGCCGTCCTGAATCACCTCGGTATAGGCGGTGAGGTTCTCGAAGCGCGACTCGTTGAGCCCGGTGAGCACGGCGTTGGCGATGTTGCCCACGCCCGATTGCAGCGGCAGCAGGTGCGGCGGCAGGCGGCCCTTCTTCACCTCATGCTCGAAGAATTCGATGAGGTGGCGCGCGATGCTCAGCGCGGTTGCGTCCGGCGCGGAGAAGGGCAGGTTGCGGTCCGGCGCATTGGTCTCCACGATGGCGGCGATCTTGGCCGGGTCGACGCGGAAGGTGGTCTGGCCGATGCGGTCATCCGGGCGCACCAGCGGGATGGGCACGCGGTTGGGCGGCAGGGCGGTGCCGTAATAGATGTCGTGCATCCCGGCCAGCGCTTCGTTCTGCCAGGAATTCACCTCCAGGATGATCTTGTCGGCGCGGTCGAGCCAGGTCTTGTTGTTGCCGACCGAGGAGGAGGGGATCAGCGCGCCATCCTCGGTGATGCCGACGATCTCGATCAGCGCGGTGTCCAGCGGGCCGAGAAAGCCCTGCCACGCCATCGGCGCCACCTGGGAGAGGTGCATGTCGAAATATTCCATCTTGCCGCTATTGATCTTCTCGCGGGCGATGGGGTCGGAGTTATAGGGCAGGCGGAACTCGATGCCGTCGGCCTTGGCCAGCGCCCCGTCCAGCTCCGGGCCGGTGGAGGCGCCGGTCCACACCCGCAGGCGGAAGGAGTCGCCCGCCGCGCGCGCGGCCTCCATGCGCTGGGCCAGCGCCTGCGGCACCACCTTGGGGTAGCCCGAGCCGGTGAAGCCGCTCATCCCCACCGTGCTGCCCGGCGTGATCAGCTCGGCGGCGGCTTCGGCCGGCATGATCTTCTGCCGTAATGCGGTGGATTTGATGCGGCTGTCTTGGCTCATCCTGTAATCTCCTGCGTCAAACAATATTCTTCTAAAGCGGCCTGTCGCCAGGCAACTTTACGCCGCGCCTGATAGACGATCCGGCAAGAGTTGGACATAAGCCCGCGCCCGAAAATCCACCCTGCCAGCCTTGCGCCGGGCGCAGGACATGTTGCAACGCAGCATGTTGTGTTTGTTCCGGTCGCGGCCTTCAACTTTGCCGATTATTCGGTTTTGGCGCGCCTTTGCGGGCGCGGGCTTGACGATCTTTGACCTGGATCAATGCGCAGCCGCGCGCCTGTGCCGATGGTGCCGCTCAAATTTGGCGCGCCGCTGATCGCGAGATGCCTGATAACGCGCCGCTCCCAAAACCGGAGGGAAAATCAGCATGGCGCCAGAGTTCGAGACTTTCGACGAATTGATGCGTGCGCAGGGCGCCATGTCTCGCCAAGCCGTGATCGGCGCCATGCTCAACGCCTCGCATAACCTCAAAGACAACAGGCCATGAAACACATTACCATTCTCGGTGTCGGCAATACTCTGTGGGCGGATGAGGGCTTCGGCGTGCGCGCCGTGCAAGCCCTGCATACGCGCTACGTGTTTCCGCCAAATGTGCGGCTGATCGATGGCGGCGCCCAAGATCTTGCGCTGCTGCCGGTCGTCGAGGAGGCCGATGTGCTGATCCTCGTCGATGCGGTGGAGTTCGGCCAGGAACCGGGCGCGCTGGTGCTCGCCGATGACGACGACGTGCCGCACTGCCTTGCGGCCAAGCCGATGAGCCTGCACCAGACGGGCGTCGTGGATGCGCTGGGCTTGGCCAAACTGCACGGCACGATGCCCCTGCATGTGCGACTCATTGGCATGCAGCCGCTGGATCTGGAGAATTACGGCGGCCCCGTGACCGGCCCCGTGCGCGCGCAGATCAACGCGGCGATGGCGGAAGTGCTCGCCTATCTCACGCGGTTCGGTGTGGCGGCGCGGCCTCGCGCGGCGCATGAGAAAGCCCCGAAGCTGGCCCCGGCCTCCGCCGCGCTTGATAATTACGAGGCCGGATGCTTCGCGTGAGCTAGGATCCCCGGCGCGACGCCCCGCGCCGCTCAGGCTTTTTGACGCGGGGCGGAAACATGATGTATGATGCATCATAATGACGAGCCAATTCATCTCCACGGACGAAGCCGCGCACGCCGCCGGGCGGCTGGGGCATGGCGGCACGGCCAGCGTGCTGGCGAGCGAGCGGGACCAGACCTTCCGGCTGGACACGCCCGCCGGCCAGCGCCTCGTGCTGAAGATCTGCCATCCTGACGAAGACCCGGCGATGATCGGCTTTCAGCTCGGCGCCATGCGGCATCTCGCCGCCGTGGCGCCGGGCCTGCCGGTGCCGCAGGTGCATGGGGCGGCGCCGCTGCACTACCATGACGGCACCACGCGGCTCACCGCGCTGCTCTCCTGGCTCGACGGCGCGCCCCTGCACGCGCATCAGGGCGGGGCGGCGCAGGCGCGGGCGCTAGGGGCGCTGATGGCGCGCATCGGGCTGGCGCTGCGCGCGATGCCCGCGCCGGAACCCGCCCCCTATCAGTTTTGGGATATCGCCAACCTGCCGGATATCCGCCCGCGTTTGGCGGTGCTGGATGCCGAGGTGCGGGCGGCGGTGGAGCCCGTGCTGGCCGAATTCGCCGCGCATACCGGCCCGGCTTTGGCGGCGCTGCCCCGGCAGGTGCTGCATAATGATTTCAATCCCTACAACATCTTCGTGGACGCCGCCGATCCGGCGCGGATCACGGGGGTGATCGATTTCGGCGATATCGCGGTCACGGCGCGGGTGAATGATCTGGCCATCGCGCTCTCCTACCGCCTGCCGCATGCGGCGCTGCGTCCCACCATCGGCCCCTGGCTGGCGGCATATGACGAGGCTTGGCCGCTCTCCGCCGCCGAGCGCGATCTGCTGCCGCATCTCATCCGCGCGCGCATGGCGATGACGGTGACCTTCTCCGCCTGGCGGGCCAGGCTGCACCCCGAAAACGCCGCCTATCTGCTGCGCTTCCACCATCCCGCGCGCGCGGCCCTGGCGGCCCCGGCGCCCAGTTTCGAGGAGATGACCCGATGGACAGTGACCTGATCGCCAAGCGCAAGGCGCTGCTCGCCCCCTCCTACCGGCTGTTTTACGACGACCCGGTGCATCCGGTGCGCGGCGAGGGGGCGTATCTCTTTGGCGCGGATGGCAAGCGCTATCTCGACGCCTATAACAACGTGGTCCCGGCAGGGCATTGCCATCCGCGCATCGTCGAGGCGGTAGCGAGGCAGACGGCGACGCTGAACACCCATACGCGCTATCTGCACGAGGGGATCCTGGACTACGCCGAGGCGCTGCTCGCGACCTTCCCCAAGCCGCTCGGGCAGGTGACGTTCACCTGCACCGGCTCCGAGGCGAATGATCTCGCCATCCGCATCGCGCGCTATGTGACGGGCGGCACCGGCATCATCGTCACCGAAAACGCCTATCACGGCGTCACCGCCACGGTGGCCGAGATCTCACCCTCGCTGGGGCCGAGCATGCCACTGGGGCCGCATGTGCGCACCGTGCCCGCGCCGGGTGTGGGGGTGGATTTCGCCGCCGGGGTGCGCGCGGCCATCGCCGACCTGCTGCGCCACGGCATCAAGCCCGCGCTGCTGGTGGTGGACACGATCTTCTCCTCCGATGGCGTGGCGGCCGATCCGCCGGGCTTCCTGGCGCCCGCGGTGGCGGCGATGCACGAGGCGGGCGGGCTGTTCCTGGCCGATGAGGTGCAGCCGGGCTTCGGCCGCACCGGGGCGGCGATGTGGGGCTTCATGCGCCATGGCGTGGCGCCAGATCTGGTCTCGCTGGGCAAGCCGATGGGCAATGGCTACCCGGTGGCGGGGCTGGTGGCGCGGCCCGAGGTGATCGCCGAGTTCGGCGCCAAGATCCGCTATTTCAACACCTTCGGCGGCAATCCGGTGGCGATGGCGGCGGCGCGGGCGACGCTGGCGGTGATTCAGGACGAAAGGCTGATGGAGAACGCCGCCGCCACGGGCGCGTATCTGGCCGCCGGGCTGGCGGCTCATGGCCGGGTGCGCGGGGCGGGGCTGTTCATCGGGCTGGAACTGCCCGGCGCTGCCCTCGCCGCGCGGGTGGTGAACGGCATGCGCCGGCGCTGCGTGCTGATCAGCGCCTCCGGGCCGGGGAATAACGTGCTGAAGATCAGGCCGCCGCTGGTGTTTGGCCGGACCGAGGCCGATCTGCTGCTGGCCGCGCTCCAGGAGTCGCTGGCCGATGGATGAGCTGGCGCCGCTGGCGCGCGAGACGCTGAGCGAGACCGCCTACGCCACGCTCTGCGCGGCGCTGATGCAGGGGCGCTTCAAGCCCGGCGAGCGGCTGAAGATCCGCGCGCTGGCCGCGCAGCTGCACACCAGCGTGACCCCGGTGCGCGACGCCATTCTGCGCCTGGCGCAGGATGAGGCGCTGGTGTTCCGCTCGCCGCGCGACATCCGCATTCCGCGCGTGGCCGGGGCGCGGTATATGGAAATCCGCGCGATCAGGCTGCGGCTGGAGGGGCTGGCCGCCGAGGAAGCGGCGAACCACGCCAATGCGGCGGATATTGACGGGCTGGCGGCGCTGCTGGCGCGCCACGAGGCGGCGATGCGCGCGGGCGACTGGCTGGAGGGCATGCGCGCCAACCAGGCATTTCATTTCCGCCTCGCCGAAATCGGGCGTATGCCTGTGCTGGGTGCTGTGTTGCAAAAACTCTGGCTGCAAATGGGGCCGCTGATCGCGGAAGCCTATATCGAGAGCGGGCGGGCGATGATCGACCATCATTACCCGGTGCTGTCGGCGATCAAGGCGCATGATCCGGTGGCGGCGGCGAAGGCTATCCAAGACGATATCATACAGGGCGGCGCGGGCATCATGGCTCATGCGCTGGCCCGCGCGGAGGAGGAATAGACATGTCCGAAACCCAACCCGTGATGCTGCTCACCGGCGCCAGCCGGGGCATCGGCCACGCCACGGTGAAGCTGTTCCAGGAGCGCGGTTGGCGGCTGCTCACCGTGTCGCGCCAGCCCTTCTCGCCGCTCTGCCGTTGGCAGAACGCGCGGGAAAGCCATGTCCAGGCCGATCTCGGCGATCTCGCCTCGATCCCGGCGCTGGCCGCCGAGGTGCGCGGGCGCCTCGCCGATGGCAAGCTGCATGCCCTGGTCAACAATGCCGGCATCTCGCCCAAGGGGCCGAACGGCCAGCGCCTGGGGGTGATGGCGTCGGATGCCGCGCTCTGGACGCAGGTGCTGAACGTGAATCTCATCTCCACCGCGCTGCTGGTGCGTGAGCTGATGCCGGAGCTGGAGCGCGCGGGCGGCTCGATCGTGAATGTCACCTCCATCGCCGGGTCGCGCGTGCATCCCTTCGCCGGGGTGGCTTATGCGGCCTCCAAGGCGGCGCTGGCGGCGCTGACGCGCGAGATGGCGCATGAATTCGGCGGCCGCGGTGTGCGCACCAACGCCATCGCGCCGGGCGAGATCGACACCGCCATTCTCTCGGCGGGCACCGATGCGCTGGTCGCCGCCGAGGTGCCGATGAAGCGGCTGGGCACGCCGCGCGAGGTGGCGGAGACCATCTATTACCTCTGCACCCCGGCATCGTCTTATGTGAACGGCGCGGAGATTCACATCAATGGCGGCCAGCACGTGTGAGCCTGCGCGCCGCCGCCCTGGTTGCGCGAAATCAATGATCCCGCCGCCGGGCCGGGGTATTGGCGTTGCTCGTCTCCCGCCGCCCCTGGCGCGAGGTGATCAACAATGAGGAGCGTTGACCATGAGCGAAGCCCAAGCCCAACGGAGCGCGATGCCCCGGCTGAACGAGCCGGCGCCCGAATTCGACACCAAGACGACACATGGCCCGCGGAAGCTCTCCGACTATAAGGGCAAATGGCTGGTCCTGTTTTCGCACCCGGCCGATTTCACCCCGGTTTGCACCACCGAGTTTGTCGCCTTCTCCAAAGCTCATCCGCGCTTCCAGGCGATGAATTGCGAGTTGCTGGGCCTCTCGATCGACAGCAATTTCGCGCATATCGCCTGGGCGCGGAGCATTGAGCAGAATTTCGGCGTCAAGGTGCCGTTCCCGATCATCGAGGATCTCTCGATGAAAGTGGCGCATGCCTATGGCATGATCCAGCCGGGGGCGAGCGACACCTCCGCCGTGCGCGCGACCTTCTTCATCGACCCCGACAGCAAGCTGCGGGCAATGGTGTATTACCCGATGAGCAATGGCCGAAGCATCGAGGAGTTCCTCCGCCTGCTCGAAGCGCTGCAAACCAGCGACAAGCACGGCGTGGCCACGCCCGAGGCCTGGAAAGCCGGCGAGAAGGTGATCGTGCCGCCGCCGCAAACGCAGGCCGCCGCCGAAGCCCGCAAGGGCGAGGGGTATGACTACACCGACTGGTATTTCTCGAAGAAGGCTCTGTAACAGCGGGACCGCACGGGGCTGCGGCGGCGCGGGGAAAGTCCGTGCCGCCGCTTTTTTGGCTTGACATGGAGTTTTTTTGGCATATTTTAGATATATCGAAAATGTGTCGGTAAGAACCGTTCATTTGGTGCGAACCCTCGCGGGTTATCCGCCCCGGCCCATTTCTGTTTATGGAGAATCCCCTTATGCATGATTTCAACACCGTTCTTCCGCGCCCTGGCCGGCACGGGGGTGGCGCATCCGCTTTCACGGACGCGGCGCGCATGTCCCACCGGGCGGCGCATGTCGCACGGATGCGCGCGGCGATGGTCCGTAATGTGCCGGGGGCGCTGACCCCCGCCGAGCGCGAGGATCTGCTGCTGATGCGCGAGGAGGAGAAGATCGCCCGCGATGTCTATGTCCGTTTGAATGAACGCTGGGGCTTGCGGCCCTTCGCCAATATCAGCGGCTCCGAGCAGGCGCACATGGATATGATGCTGGCCCTGCTTGAGCATTTCGGCCTGCCTGATCCGGTGAAAAACCTTGGGGCTGGAGAATTTCACGCTCCCGCCTTGCGGCAACTTCACGACGAATTTCTGGAAAAAGGGCTGCGAAGCCGCGAAGACGCGGTGCAGGTCGGGCTGCTGATCGAGGAACTCGACATCGCCGATTTGCAAAAAGCCAAGAGCCGGGTGGAGAAGCCTGAAATTCGCGCGGTGTATGAGGAGCTGGAGCGCGGCTCGCGCAACCATATGCGCGCCTTTTATCGCTGGAAGCAGCATTTGGGCATTGGCTACCAGGCCGCGCATCTGCCGCAAGCGGAGCTGGAGCGCATCGCCCTCTCAGAGCATGAAAGCTGCGCCTGATGCGCCCCGTTGCCTCAGCCTGGGCTGAGCTGCGCTCAGCCGGGCAGGGGGCAGGCATCCGGGTGCAGCGGCGGCGCTTGCTTGCTCCAGAGCGTGGCGCCGTCTGGCCCGGCCAGGGCGATCACCGGCTGACCGGGCGGAAACCGCCCCCAGCTTAGCCGCTCCAGAGTCTCGCCGCCGATGCGCAGCGCCCCGGACAGCACCAGCAATTCCAGCCCGCGCGCATCGCCGAGCGTCACCGCCGCGCCGGGGGCGAGCGTCTCCATCCGCACCTCCTCATGCCCATCGGCGAATAGCCGTGTGGCGCGGGTCACGCCGGGCCGGGCGGGTAGCGCCTCGCCCTCGCCGGGCTGGCGCACGATCGGCGCCTGATCAAGGGCGCGGAATTGCCAGAGCCGGACGAAAATCGTGCAGCCCGCGCGCGAGGCGGGAATATGCGAGGTGCCTGGCGGGTTGCGGAAATAGCTCCCGGCCGGATAATCGCCATGCTCGTCTTGAAACACGCCGTCGACCACCAGGATCTCCTCGCCCCCGCCATGCACATGGCGCGGAAACACGCTGCCCGGCGCGTAGCGCACGATCGAGGTGGCCCGCGCCACCTCGCCGCCGATGCGGAACAGCATGCGCCGCTCCACCCCCGGGGCCGGGCTCGGTACCCAGCCGAGCGCCGCCGCATGCACGATCACGGGCTGCGAAAAATCGTCGTTCAGGCGCATCTCACGGATCTCCCTTGGCGTTACCGGCGCGTCGCTGGAGTTCGGCCACGGCGCGCATCGCCGCCTCCACCGCGCCGGCCAGATAGCCGGGCTCGACCGGGCTGGTCTCGCTGCCCGCCATGAGCAGGCGCGCGGCCCACGCGCCCTCCACCCAGTTGCGCGTGCCGCCGGCGGGGTGGCCGCCGGCGATCTGGTCGGCGGTGGTCGCCGTGAGCGGGTCGGCGGCCCAGTCCTTGAACAGCGTGGCGCGCGGCGCGCCGGCCTCGGGCCCGAACAGCAGCGCCAGCTGCTGCACGCAGGCGGCGGTGAGCGCGGCCTCGCCCGCGGCCGCCCGCCCTGCCGGGGGCACGCCGAGAAACCCAAACAGCGCCGCCTGGCCGGAACTGCTGGTTGCGTCGTGGATCTCCACCATCGGCCCGGCCATGCTTTGCGCGGTGCCCGAGAGCCCCGCCGCGCGCCAGAAGGGGCGGTCATAAAGCGCGAGGAATTTCGCGTGCGGGGCCATCCAGGTGGGGGTGTCGCGCCAGAGTCGGGTGGTGGCGGCGGGCAGCGCGGGGGAGAACGCCACCGTCTCCTCCAGCAGCCGTGGTGGCAGCGCCAGCAGGGCGTGCGCGCCGGCCACGCGCCGCGTCGTCCCCTCCGGCCCGGAGACCGTTGCCTCCACCCCCTGCTCGTGCAGGCGCAGCGCCGTCACCCGCGCGCCCAGATGCAGGCATGGCCCCGGCACCGCCCCGGCCAGCGCCGCGATCAGCGCCCCGGTGCCGCCCGCCAGGCGCATCGATTGCGGCTCCTGGGGATAGCCCTGGTAGCGCTGCGGCGCCTCGCGCGACATGCGGTGGAAGATCACATCGCCCGCGCCGTGCTGCGCGAAACTCGGCAGCCCCAGCCCCGCGATGAACGCGCCGAGGCGCGGCTGCGTCTGTGGCCAGAACCAGGAGGGGCCGAGATCGATGCCCTCGGCGGTGAGGATGCGCCCGCCCAGCCGGTCCCGCGCCTCGAATAGCGCGAAGCTGTGGCCGGATTGGTGCAGCAGATGCGCCGCCGTCAGCCCGGCGAGGCCGCCGCCGATGATGAGAACAGGATGATTCATTTCAAACCGCCGAATTGCCGCCATCGACCGGCAAAGCCACGCCGGTGATGAACGATGCCTCGTCGGAGGCCAGGAATGCGATGGCCGCCGCCACATCCTCCGGCCGCCCGAGCCGCCCGAGCGGGATCGCCTCCGCCATCTCGGCCAGCCGCGCCGCGCTGCCCGACGCCTCGGCGCGCAGCATCGCGGTGTCGGTGTCGCCGGGGCAGACCGCATTCACCCGCACGCCCTGGCGCGCATGGTCTTTCGCCATCGAGCGGGTGAGCTGCACGATGGCGCCCTTGCTGGTGCCATAGGCCAAAGCCTGCTCCGCCGCGACCAGCCCCCAATCGGAGGCGACGTTGACGATGGCGCCGCCCCCGTGCGCGGTCATCAGCCCCAGCGCCGCGCGCGAGAGGCGGAACACGGCGGTGACATTGACGCGCATGGTCTGCTCCCATTGCTCATCGGTGCAGTGCGTGGCGTCGCCCTTGAACAAGATGCCCGCGTTGTTGACGAGAATGTCCAGCCGCCCATGAAGCTCGCGGGCCCAGCCGATCAGCCGCGCGGGCGTCTCGGGCGCCGCGATATCGGCGGCTAAAAAGGCGCCGCCGAGTTCCGCCGCCAGCGCCTCGCCCGCCGCCGCGTTGCGCCCGGTGAGCAATACCTGCGCCCCCCGCGCCGCGAAAATCCGCGCCGTGGCCATCCCGATTCCCGCCGTGGCGCCGGTGATCAGCACGATTTTTCCTGTCAGCATGAATGGCTCCGTGTTCGTCACGCCGCGCGGTACATGAAGATATCCATCCGGCGCCCGCGCAGCCGGGTTTCCACCAGCTTGGCGCCGCCGACATAATCGCCGGGATGGGCGGCGAGCGGGTGGCCCGGATCATTCCCCCAGATTTCCTTGAGCGTCGTCGCGTTGGGCTCGAAAAACACCACCGCGCCGCCCGCGCGCACCACGCGCAACGCCTCGCTGAACACGCGCGCGCGCTCGGCCTCGTCCACATGGTGCAGCACACCGAAGAAGAACACCGCGGCGAAGCGTTCGTCAGCAAACGGCATCGCGCTGGCGTTGAAGGCCTGGAACCGGATGCGTGTGGCCACACCCACGGCGGCGGCGTTGGCCGCCCAATCCTTGCGCGCATATTGCGTGGTGTCGGTGTCCGGCTCGCCGGTCAGTACCTCGAAGCCGCGCATCGCCAGGAAGATGGCGAAATTACCAACCCCGGTGCCGACATCGAGCACCTCGGCGCCGGCGGGCAGGTGCAATTCGTCCAGCACCATCTGGCCGTCCGCCGCGATATGTTCGAACACCGCGCCGAGATGCGTCACCGCGCTTTGCAATTCCATCGTGTTGTCCCTTTGCTCTTGCGATTTGCGACTGCCGTTTGGGCTATGGGGGGCTGTCATTGGCCCGAATCTTTGGCGGCCAGCGCGCCGAAGGCCGACCAGTCCAGCGCCTCGCCGCCATTGGCCAGCAGGGTGAGGAAACGGTCGCGGACTAGGCTGGCGAGCGGCAGCGGCACGTTCAGCGCCTCGGCCGCGGTGAGCACGAGGCGGATATCCTTCTGCCCCAGCGGCGCGGCGAAGCCGGGCGGCTCGAAGTTCCGCTCGACCAGCAGATTGCCATAGGTCTTGTAGACGGGGGCGTTGAACAGGCTGGAGGTGAGCAGGTCGAGATAGGCGCGCTGATCGACGCCGCCCTTGCCGACCAGGGCGAGCGCCTCGCCCAGCGCCTCGATGACCGAGGCGATGAGGAAATTGCCGCTCAGCTTCACCAGATTGGCCCGCGCCGGGGTGTCGCTCATCACGAAGCTGCGCTGGCCGAGCACATCGAACAGCGGTTGCAGCCGGGCGAGATCGGCCTCGGCCCCGGCGGCGGCGATGAACAGCTTGGCCGCGGCGGCGGCATCGGGCCGGCCAAATACCGGGGCGGAGACGAAGCGCTGCCCGGCGGCTTCATGCGCGGCGGTGAGCGCCTCGGCCAGGGCGACGCTGATCGTGCTGCAGGAGACATGGATGGCCCCGCGCGGCAGATGCGCCAGCACCCCGTCCGGCCCGTGCAGCACGGCCTCCAGCGCGGCGTCGTTGGCGAGCATGGTGAACACCACCTCCTGGCCCGCGGCGGCCGCGCCCGGCGTGGCGGCCAGCGGCGCGCCCAGCCCCGCCGCCTTGCCCGGCGTGCGGTTATACAACGTCACCTCATGCCCGGCCCGGATGAGATTGGCGGCCATGCCATGGCCCATCTGCCCCAGGCCGAGAAAACCGATCTTCATGCTGCGTGACTCCAACCCGATGAAAACGTGACGCAATGGTGGGGAGCCGGACCGGGTTGCGCAAGTCAGGCGCGCGGGGCGTCCGGCAATAAAAAGCCGAGTGCCTCGGCGCAGGGCTGCTCGACCTTGCCGCAGAGCAGCGGGTCGGCGCGGGTGCGGCCGAGATTGATGGCGGCGATCGGCTTGCCCGCCTGCGCCGCCGCGCGCACGAAACGGAAACCCGAATAGACCATGAGCGAGGAACCGACGACCAGCACCGCGTCAGCCTGCGCCAGATGCGTTTGCGCGGCCTCGACCCGCGCCGGCGGCACGTTTTCACCGAAGAACACGACATCAGGTTTCAGCACGCCGCCGCAGCGCGGGCAGGGCGGCACGGCGAAGGCGGAGAGATCGGCGGCGTCGAGGTCGGCGTCGCCGTCCGGTGCGGCGGGCGCCTCCAGCCCGGCCCAGGCCGGGTTGAGCCGCTCCAGCTCATGCTGGAAGACGGCGCGCCGCAGCTCATGGGCACAGCCGGTGCAGCGCACGACATCGAGCCGCCCGTGCAGGTCGATCACCCGCGCGCTGCCTGCCGCCTGGTGCAGCCGGTCGACATTCTGAGTCAGCAGCACCTCCACCTTGCCGCGTTGCTCCAGCCGGGCAAGCGCCTGATGCGCCGCGTTGGGGCGGGCGCGGCCGAAGCGCGGCCAGCCGACCAGGCTGCGCGCCCAATAGCGCTGGCGGGTGGCGTGCGTGCCCATGAAGGCCTGGTAGGTGACCGGCGGTACGCGCTTCCAGTTGCCGTCGGTGTCGCGGTAATCCGGTATCCCCGAGACCGTGCTGCACCCCGCCCCGGTGAGCACGAATAACCGCTGGTGGCGTTCGATAAAGGTTTCCAGCCCGCTGAATGGGGTCATGGGCGTAGCTTAACGCCGCCCGCCCCGCCCGCCCAGAGGCCGGGCGCGGGCTTCAAACCGCGGCGGCGGAGCATTCCGGTCAGTGCGTTTGCGCCTTCGGCGTGGCTTGGCGCAGCTGGGTGAGGGCGGCGCGCACGCGCGGCTGCAATCCTTCGCCCCCGGCGTCGAGATACGCGAAAATCTGCGCCAGCATCCGCTTTTCCCAAAAGCTTTTGAGGTGATCGGCGATCGCCGCCTCGGCCTCGTCATCAGGGCGGTTGGCGAAGAACTGGGCGATCTGATTGGCCATGCGGACCAGCTTTTCAGGCGACATGACTGGCGACCTCGTAAAGAATGCGGTGAGGATGGGTGAAAACCTCAAACCCGTCGGCGCGGGCGATGGCGATGAGCGTGATGCCCGCGGCTTCGGCGGCGCGGATGGCGAGCGCCGAGGGCACCGAGATGGCGGCCAGAACCGGCACGCCCATGCGCGCGGCTTTTTGCACGAGCTCGATCGACAGGCGCGAACTCATCACCACCACGCCATTCTCGGCACTCTCGCCCGCGCGCGCCAGTGCGCCTGCGAGTTTGTCGAGCGCGTTGTGGCGGCCGACATCCTCGCGCACCAGGGGCGGTAACGCCGGATCGCGGAAAAACGCGGCGGCATGCACCGCGCGGGTCTCGCGGTTGAGCGGCTGATAGTCGTTGAGCGCCGCCACCATGGCGGACAGCGCGGCGGCATTGATCGTGTAAGGCGATGCCACCTTGGGCAGCGGGCGCAACGCCTCATCGAGTTGCGCGATGCCGCACAGCCCGCACCCCACCGGCCCGGCACCGAAACGGTGGCGGTTGCGCACGGCTTCGGGCAGTCCCGCTTTCAGCATCATCCGGCATTCTATGCCCTCGCCCAGTGGCGCGATCTCAAGCGCGGAGATTTCATCGGCATGCGCTACGATGCCTTCTGACAGCGCGAAGCCGATGGCGAAATCCTCAAGATCGCTTGGCGTCGCCATCATCACGCCGAAGCCGGTGAAGTCGAAACTGAAGGCCACAGGCGTTTCCTCGGGCACGGCGCGGGTGAGGGGCGTGGCCCGCCCGGCCCGCACCGCGAGAGCGGAAACCCGCGCCGCCGGTTCCGGCAGATCGCTCATTCAGCCGCCTCAATGCGCCGCGCCTTGTCGCCATGGGCCTGGTGTTTCACCTGCCAGTCCGAGGGGCCGTTGGAACGCGCGACCTGCACCGCCGTCACCTTGTATTCCGGACAATTCGTCGCCCAATCGGAATTATCGGTGGTGACGACATTGGCCTGGGTGAGCGGGTGGTGGAAGGTGGTGTACACCACGCCCGGCGCCACGCGGTCCGTCACCTTGGCGCGCAGGCTCGTCTCGCCCGCACGTGAGGCGAGGCGCACCCAATCGCCGTCGCGGATGCCACGATCCTCGGCGTCATGCGGGTGGATTTCCAGCAGATCCTCCTCGTGCCACATCACATTCTCGGTGCGCCGGGTCTGCGCGCCCACGTTATACTGGCTGAGGATGCGCCCAGTGGTGAGCAGCAGCGGATAGCGCGGGCCGGTCTTCTCGTCGGTGGCGATATAGTCGGTGACGACGAACTTGCCCTTGCCGCGCACGAAACCGCCAATATGCATGATCGGCGTGCCCTCGGGCGCCTTATCGTTGCACGGCCATTGCACCGAGCCTTTTTCTTCCAGCAGAGCGTAGGAGACATGCGCGAAGGATGGCGTGGTGCGGGCGATCTCGTCCATGATCTCGCCCGGGTGCGCGTAGTTCATCGCAAACCCCAGCGCGTTGGCGAGCATCTGGGTGATTTCCCAATCCTGATAGCCGTTGCGCGGGCTCATCACCTTGCGCACGCGCTGGATGCGCCGCTCGGCGTTGGTGAAGGTGCCGTCCTTTTCCAAAAACGTCGAGCCGGGCAGGAACACATGCGCGAAATTCGCGGTCTCGTTCAGGAACAAATCCTGCACCACCACGCATTCCATTACCGACAGCCCCTTGGTGATGTGCTGCGTGTCGGGGTCGGATTGCGCGATATCCTCGCCCTGGATGTAGATTGCCTTGAAGCTGCCATCGATCGCGGCGTCGAGCATGTTAGGGATGCGCAGGCCCGGATCGGGCGAGAGCGTGACACCCCATTCGCGCTCGAAGATGCCGCGCGTGGTATCATCCGCGACATGCCGGTAGCCGGGAAATTCGTGCGGGAAGCTGCCCATATCGCAACTGCCCTGCACGTTGTTTTGCCCGCGCAGCGGGTTGATGCCCACGCCCGGCCGCCCGACATTGCCGGTAGCCATGGCGAGGTTGGCGATGGCGATCACCGTGGTGGAGCCCTGGCTGTGCTCGGTCACGCCCAGCCCGTAATAGATCGCGCCATTGCGCGCCTGGGCATAGAGCCGGGCGGCGGCGCGCACCGTGGCCGCGGGCACGCCGGTCACGGCCTCCACCGCCTCCGGGCTATGGCTGGGCGCGGAAATGAACGCCGCCCACTCGGCGTATTCATCCCACTCGCAGCGTTCGCGGATATAGGCCTCATCGGCCAGCCCCTCGGTGACGATGACATGCGAGATGGCGTTGACGACGGCGACATTGGTGCCTGGCCGCAGCGGCAAATGATACGCGGCTTCGACATGCGGGGTGCGCACCAGATCGATGCGGCGCGGATCGACGACGATCAGCTTCGCCCCCTGCCGCAGCCGCGCCTTCAGGCGCGAGCCGAACACCGGATGCGCGTCGGTGGGGTTGGCGCCGATCAGCATGATCACATCGGCATCCATCACGCTGTCGAAATCCTGCGTCCCGGCGGAGGTGCCGAGGGTCATCTTCAGCCCGTAGCCGGTGGGCGAGTGGCAGACGCGCGCGCAGGTATCGACATTGTTGTTGTGGAAGCCGGCGCGGACGAGTTTCTGCACCAGATAGGTTTCCTCATTGGTGCAGCGCGAGGAGGTGATGCCACCGACGGAATCCACGCCGTATTTCGCTTGGATGCGCCTGAACTCGGTGGCGACATGCGCGATCGCCTCCTCCCAGCTCACCTCGCGCCAGGGCTCAGTGATGGAGGCGCGCAGCATCGGCTTGGTGATGCGGTCCTTATGCGTGGCATAGCCCCAGGCGAAGCGTCCCTTGACGCAGGAATGGCCATGATTGGCGAGGCCGTCCTTATACGGCACCATGCGGACCAGCTCCTCGCCGCGCATCTCGGCCTTAAACGCGCAGCCCACGCCGCAATAGGCGCAGGTGGTCACGGCGGAATGTTCCGGCTGGCCGGCTTCCACAACCGAGGTCTCGATCAGCGTCGCGGTGGGGCAGGCCTGCACGCAGGCGCCGCAGGAGACGCATTCGGAGCCGAGGAACGCCTCATCCATCCCGGCCGAGACCTTGGAGCCAAAGCCCGACCCCGCGATGGTGAGCGCAAATGTGCCCTGGATTTCCTCGCAGGCGCGCACGCAGCGCGAGCAGACAATGCATTTCGACGGGTCGAATTGGAAATACGGGTTGGAAAGATCTTTCTTGGCGTCAAGATGCGTGGCGATGTCGGTGCCGTAGCGCACCTCGCGCAGCCCCACTGCCCCGGCCATGTCCTGCAACTCGCAATCGCCATTGGCGGCGCAAGTCAGGCAGTCGAGCGGGTGGTCGGAGATATACAGCTCCATCACCCCCCGGCGCAGCTTGGCCAGCCGCTCATTTTGCGTATGCACCACCATGCCCGGCGCCACCGGCGTGGTGCAAGAGGCCGGCGTCCCCGCGCGGCCTTCGATTTCCACAAGGCATAGCCGGCAAGAGCCGAAACTCTCCAGCGAGTCGGTAGCGCAGAGCTTGGGGATTTGCGTGCCCAGCAGCATCGCCGCGCGCATCACGGAGGTGCCTTCGGGCACGGTCACGCTCACGCCATCGATGCTCAGCGTCACCGCCGTGGTAGCGGCGCTGGCCTTGGTGCCGTAATCGGTTTCCTTGATCAGACCCATGTTCCGCTCCTCAGGCCAGCGCCGCCGCGTGCGGGGTCAGGCCGAAATCCTCGGGGAAGAGTTTCAGCGCGCTCATCACCGGATAGGGCGTGAAGCCGCCCAGCGCGCAGAGCGAGCCGAATTTCATCGTCTCGCACAGATCCTCGAGCAAGGCCGCGTTTTCGGCGCGGCGCTCGCCGCGGATGATCTTGTCCAGCACCTCGGCGCCGCGGATGGAGCCGAGGCGGCAGGGCGTGCATTTGCCGCAGGATTCATGCGCGCAGAAGGCCATGGCGAAGCGCGCCATCCGGGCCATGTTCACGCGGTCGTCGAACAGCACCAGCCCGCCATGGCCGATCAGCCCGCCCTGGGCGGCGAAGGCTTCGTAATCATAAACCGTGCCGAATTGGTGCGGGGCGAAATAGGCGCCGAGAGGCCCGCCCGCCTGCACCGCGCGCAGCGCCCGGCCCGAGGCGGTGCCACCACCGATCTCCTCGACCAACTCGCCCAGCGTGATGCCGAAGGCCGTCTCGAACAGCCCGCCATGGCGGACATTGCCAGCGAGCTGCACCGGCATGGTGCCGCGCGAGCGACCCGTGCCGAAGCTGGCATAGGCCTCCGCGCCCTCGGCCATGATAAAGGGCAGGGTGGCCAGCGAGAGCACGTTATTCACCACCGTCGGCCGCCCGAACAGGCCGTGCAGCGCCGGGATCGGCGGCTTGGCCCGCACCATGCCACGCTTGCCCTCCAGGCTGTCGAGCAGCGCGGTCTCCTCGCCGCAGACATAGGCGCCAGCCCCCACCCGCACCTCCAGGCTGAAGCCGGGTAGCTGGCCCGCCCGCTCAGCCAGCGCGATGGCGGCGCGGAGGGTTTCGATCGCTTGCGGATATTCGGAGCGCAGATACACATAGCCGCGCGCGGCGCCCACGGCCTGCCCCGCGATCGCCATGCCTTCGATCAGGCAGAACGGATCGGCCTCGATCAGCAGCCGGTCGGCGAAGGTGCCGGAATCGCCCTCATCGGCGTTGCAGACGATATATTTGTGGTCAGCCTCGGCCTTGCGCACCGTCTCCAGCTTCACCCCGGTCGGAAAGCCCGCGCCGCCGCGCCCGCGCAGGCCAGAGGCGGTGATCTGCGCACACACCGCGGCGGGGCCGATCTCGCGCGCGCGGGCCAGCCCTTTGAAGCCGCCATGCGCCTCATAATCAGCCAGCGAGAGCGGGTCGGTGAGGCCGCAGCGGGCGAAGGTCAGGCGCGTCTGCCGGGCGAGGAAGGGGATCTGGTCCACAAGCCCGAGCGCCTTGGGGTGGCGCGCCAAATCCGGGCCGAACAGCCCCGGCACATCCTCCACCTGCGTCGGGCCGAAGCCGAGTCGGCCTTGCGGGGTCTCGATCTCCACCAGCGGTTCCAGCCAGAACAAGCCGCGCGAGCCGTTGCGGATGAGCGTGACCGCCACGCCGCGCTTGGCGGCTTCGGCCTGGATGGCGGCGGCCAGAGCCTCACCGCCCAGGGCCAGGGTGGTGGCGTCGCGGGGCAAATAAATGCGCATCATGCCAGCGCCTCCCGCACCAGCGCGTCGAGCCCGGCCTCGCTCAGCCGGGCGCGGGGCGCGCCGTCCAGCATCGCGTTCGGTCCGCAGGCGCACAGCCCCAGGCAATACACCGGCTCGACCGTCAGCCTTCCATCCGCCGTGGCCTCGCCCCAGCCCAGACCCAGCCGGGCTAGCAGCGCCTCCGCATGCGCCTCGCCGCCCATCGCCTGGCAGGCCTCGGCCCGGCAGATTTTCAGCACATGCCGCGCCGGGGGCGCGGTGCGGAAATCATGGTAGAAAGAGACCACGCCATAGACATCGGCGCGGGTGACGTTCAGCGCCTGCGCGACCAAGTGCATCGCGTCTTCGGAGATAAAGCCAAGCGCCGCCTGCAAATCATGCAGAATGGGCAGGAGCGGGCCTTCCGTTCCCTTGTGGCGGGCAACAATATCGTCAACCAGACTGGGATCCCAGTCTTGGGGCGGGGTGCTTTGGTTCATGGACGTGCGGACACTCTGTTTATGCCATTACACCTTACCACATTTGGGGATGCGGCGGGGAAAGACAACAGCAAAAATGCACCCCGCCGCAATGGCGGCGAACCCGCCCATTGCAATCAAAAGCGCGGACACTAACTCCCCCATGCCATGCCATGCCATGCCATGCCATGCCATGCCATGCCATGCCATGCCCAGCCGGGCTGGTGACGCGCCCGGCTGGGCCGACCAACTAATCGTTAGAGCTTGCTCGGATAAAAACATAATTCATTGGAGGAGTGTTTAATGAACGATTGGCTGCAACCCTCCGCCCTGGCGGCGGCGATGATGGAGGCTGGGACCAAGAAGGCCCGGCTCAACAAGGGCGTGATTTTACTGACGGGCGGGCTCTCTGGCATGATGCTCGGCTTCACCACCACCTTGTTCGTGTCCGCCCTGGTCGCGACCGATAATTCCGTTGTCGCGGCGCTGTTCTTCCCGGTCGGCTTCATCATGCTGGTGCTGCTGGGGCTGGAGCTGTTCACCGGCAATGCCGCGCTGCTGCCTTATGCCATGCTGGCAAAACGGCTGAGCTTCGGGGAGGTCCTGAGCGCCCTGATCACGGTGTATATCGGCAACCTGCTCGGCAGCCTGCTTTACGCGGTGATTTTCGCCGCCGCCAACACGCATCTGTTCGCTGACGCGCCTGACGCCGTGGGAGCCAAGATCGCCGCCATCGCCGGGCTGAAAACACTGGCTTATGCGAAGCTTGGCGCGGCCGGGTGGGGCACCGCCTTCCTCAAGGGGATTTTGTGCAATTGGATGGTGAGTCTGGGCGCGGTGATGGCGATGGTGACGCGCTCCACCATTGGCAAGATCGTGGCGATGTTCCTGCCGATCATGGCCTTCGTGGCCCAGGGCTTCGAGCACTGCGTGGTGAATATGTTCGTCATCCCCTGCGGCATGCTGCTCGGCGCGCCCGTTTCCATCTCGCAATGGTGGATCTGGAACGAAATTCCGGTGACACTGGGCAATATCGTCGGCGCCGGGCTGTTCACCGCCGCGGGGCTGTATTTCGCCTTCGGGCGCACCGCGCGCGAGGACATCCCCGACGCCGTTCCGGCCGAATGAGCGGGCCGTCCGAGGCGGCCATCTGGCTGCCTCGGGTTTTTGTGCGGCCAGCGGGGGCGGACGAGAAAGATTTGCGCAACGGGGCGGATTGCCTATCCTCGCACGCCATGCGCGCGTAAACCTCGTGATATCCGCCAGGGGAAAATTGATGTTCAGATTGATCCGCTTCGCGTCTCTCACCCCGGTCCCCTGGCGCAATGGCGGCGGCCGCACCTGGGAATACGCCGTCCACCCGCCCGGCGCGGGCTTCGAGGATTTCGCCTGGCGGGCCAGCCGCGCCGAAATCCGCGCCGAGGGGCCGTTTTCCAGTTTCACGGGCATCGACCGCACTTTGACCACGCTCGATGGCGCGGCGCTCGAATTGGAGACGCCCGAGGCGCGGCTGCGTCTCGACGCCAGCAGCGCCCCGTTCTCCTTCCCGGGGGAACTCCCCGTGCATGGCCGGCCGGTGGGCGGCGTCTCCTTCGACTTCAACGCCATGACCCGCCGCGGCGCCTGGCGGCATGAGGCCCGGCGCGTCAACCTCGCCGCCGGCGAGACATTGCGGACCACGGCGGACGCGCATCTCCTGCTGGCGGAAACCGCCTGCACCCTGATTATATCCGGCCAGCGTGAAACACTCACCCCGATGGACGCGCTGCTCGCCGACACGCCGCTCGCCATAACGCTGGAAAGCCCGGCAAGCGCGCGCCTACTCTCCATCGCCTATTCCGCGTGCAGCGGCTGATCGCGGTCAGGGGTGCGTCTGGCTGACGGGGCGGCGCAAACTGCGCGTCTGCCGTATTATGGTGCGGGTGGGGGGACTCGAACCCCCACAGGCCAAAGGCCCAACGGATTTTAAGTCCGGTGCGTCTACCATTCCGCCACACCCGCGCCGCTTCTCCCCTAACCCGGAGCCGCCGCGCCGGGCAATAACCCGTTGACCAGCCACGGCGGTACTTGGCAGCAACACGCCATGCCCCGCGCCAAGCCGACTCCCTCGAAACCCACCCCCAAGGCCAAGCCGCCGCTCGCGCTTCATCTGCGCCGCGCCTGGGCGGTGGCGCGGCTGCTCATCATCGGCGCCATCTGGGGCGGGCTGGCGCTGTTCCTGGCCGATCTCTGGTTCACCTGGGACATGCCGAACCCCGCCACGGCCGTCACCACGCCGCGCCGCCCGGCCATTTTGCTGCTCGACCCCGCGGGCCAGCTCGCCGCCCGGTTTGGCGACGCCTCGGGCCGGGTGGTGCTGCCCTCGACCCTGCCGCCCTATGTCCCCGCCGCCTTCATCGCCATCGAAGACCGCCGCTTTTACCAGCACGGCCCGTTCGACCTCGAGGGCATCGCCCGCGCTCTGGCCTCCGACCTCATGCACCGGCGCGTCGTGCAGGGCGGCTCCACCCTCACCCAGCAAGTGGCCAAGACGCTGTTCCTCACCAACCAGCGCACGCTGCGCCGCAAGGTGCAGGAGGCCGTGCTCTCCCTCTGGCTCGCCCGCCATTACAGCCGCGACGAAATTCTCGGCATCTATCTCAACCGGGTTTACCTGGGCGAGGGCGCCTATGGGGTGGATGCCGCCGCCAGGCTCTATTTCGGTGTGCCGGCGCGCCAGCTCTCCCTGGCGCAGGCGGCGATCCTGGCGGGGCTGCCCAAGGCGCCCTCCAGCCTCAACCCGCTCACCAATGCCCAGGCCGCCGCCGCCCGCGCCACCGAGGTGCTGGACGCGATGGTCGCCACCGGGGCGATCAGCCCCGAGCAGGAAAACGCCGCCGCGGCCCAGCTCGCCGATGCCGCACAGCCGGTCTCGCGCACCTCCTGGTTCGCGCTCTGGGTGATGCAGCAGGAGAGCGCGCAGATTCCCGAAGGCGAGGACATCACCTTCGCCACTACCCTGAACCCGGCCCTGCAAGCCACCGCCCAGGCCGCGCTGGATGGCGCGATCGCCACCCAGGGCCCGGCGCTGCGCGTCTCCCAGGGCGCGGTGGTGGTGGTGGACGCGCATAGCGGCGCGGTGCGGGCGCTGATCGGCGGCGTCGGCAACCGCGAGGGCTATAACCGCGCCACCCTGGCCCGCCGCCAGACCGGCTCGGCGATCAAGCCCATCGTCTGGCTGGCCGGCCTGCGCGCGGGCATGTCGCCCTCCGACACCGTGCTCGACGCCCCGCTCTACCTGCACGGCTACCACCCGCACGACTATGAGGCGGGCTATCACGGCGAGGTTTCGATGACCGAGGCGCTGGCGGATTCGATGAACACCGCCGCCATCCGTATCCTGCTGCGCGCGGGCGGGCCCCGGCGGGTGATCGCGGTGGCCCGCCTGTTGGGGCTGAACGACAATTTCCCCGACGATGCGACCATGGCGCTGGGCACCGGCGCGGTCGGCGTGCTGCAAATGGCGGCGGCCTATGCCACGTTTTTCAATGGCGGCGAGCGGGTCACCCCCTACGGCGTCACCGCCATCAACGGCGCGCCCGCCCCGCACGCGCCGTCGGTGCCGGTGGTCGATCCCGCCCAGGCGCAGGCCGTGGCTGGGATGATGCGCGCCGTGGTCACCGGCGGCACGGGCAAGGCCGCGTTCATCCCCAGCCTCTACACCGCGGGCAAGACCGGCACGACCCAGGATTACCGCGACGCCTGGTTCATCGGCTATACCGGGGGCGACATCATCGCCGTCTGGCTGGGCAATGACGATAACAGCCCCACCAACAAGATGCTCGGCGGCACCCTCCCGGCGCAGATTTTCAAACAGGTCGCCCTGGCGCTGGGCGGCTAGATTACCGCCCCATCGCCGCGCGCATGAAGCGCTTCTTCAGCCCCGGCAGGCGCTCCACGGCGGCGAGGCCCAGGTCGCGCGCCAGCCGGATCGGCGGGAAATTGGTCGAGAACAGCCGGTCCAGCGTGTCCATGCCCATCAGCATGGCCAAGTTGATCGGCCGCCGCGCGGCCTGATAGCGGGCCAGCAGCGCGGGCGCGCCGGGGTCTTCGGCGCCGTCCAATATCCGCACCAGCGCCTCGGCATCCTGGAAGCCCAGGTTCAAGCCTTGCCCGGCGATCGGGTGCACGCCATGCGCGGCGTCGCCCACCAGCACCAGCCGCGTGTCGTAATACCGCGCCGCATATTGCGCCGAGAGCGGATACAGCCAGCGCCGCCCGGCCAGCGCGATGCGCCCTAGCCGGTTGCCGAGGCGCTTTTCCACCTCGGCCAGGAAAGGCTCATCCGGCATGGCGTAGAGTTTCTGCGCCGCCGCATCGCGCTCGGTGAACACGATGGCGGAGACGTTGGGGTGCTCCGCCGTGCCGGTCATCGGCAGCACGGCGAACGGCCCACCCGGCAGGAAATGCTCCAGCGCCACGTTATTATGCGGGCGCTCATGCGCGATGGCGAAGATGACCCCGGTCTGATGATAGGGCAGGCGAGTCAGCCCGATCCGCGCCTGCTCGCGCAGCGCCGATTTGCGGCCCTCGGCGGCCACCACCAGCTTGGCGGTGAATTCCTCCTCGCCGACGCGCAGGCGCACCTGCGCGTCGCTGCGCTCCACCAGGGCCTCGGCCGGGGCGCGCAGGGTCAGGTTGGGCGCGGTGTGCAGCGCCTGGTTCAGCGCGATGCGGATCGAGCGCGCCTCGATGATCCAGCCGAACGGGTCCTCGCCCACGTCGCGATGGTCGAAATGCAGTTTCAGCGGCGAGGGCGCGCGGCCGAGCTTGCCGTCGGTCACGTCGATATCCAGGATCGGGCAGGGGGCGTAGGGCAGCTCGTCCCAGATCCCGGCCCACTCCATCACCACCTTGCTGCCCGCGGCGATGGCATAGGCGCGGCCGTCAAAGGCCTCGTCCTCCATCGGCGTCAGATCCGCCCGGTCGACCAGGAGGACGCGCTGGCCGCGCGCGGCCAGGGCCAAAGCCAGCGTGCCGCCCACCGGGCCGGCGCCAATAATCGCGATGTCATGGGTGGTTGTCATGCCGGTAATCTAATCGCGCGGTGGCAGCGCGCCAAGCCCCAGCCCCAGCTGAGCTGGTTTTGGGCAATTTGCGCGCTTCTTCTGCCTATAAATTGCGCTTTGCCCGCCGTTGCGGCGCGATGTCATCTGGTCCCGCATATTTTTCGTGCGGCTCTAGGCTTCGGCATGGTCCTTGCTTTGTTGGTTGGTGTCACGTCAACGAGCCCTCCACAAAGTGCTCCGCCGGTCTGTCAGGCTCCAGACCATCAAAAGCGGAGAAGCATGAGGAACATAGATTCGATGAGCAAGCGATCGATATTGACGGCGGTCACGGCAGGTCTGGGGATGCTCGCCGCGGGGGCCGCGCCCGCGCTGGCGCAGAGCACCACGCCCACCCTGAATCCCGGTGACACCGCCTGGATGCTGACCTCCTCGGTGCTGGTGCTGATGATGACCGTGCCGGGCCTCGCCCTGTATTATGGCGGCCTGCTGCGCCGGAAAAACATCCTGGCCATGCTCATGCAGTGCTTCTTCGCCACCGGGCTGATCTCGGTGCTGTGGGTGATCGTCGGCTACAGCCTCGCCTTCACCGCCGGGTCCGGCCCGTTGGCGCCGTTCATTGGCGGGTTCTCGCGCGTCATGCTCAGCGGCGCCGGGCTCAACGGCCTCTCGGGCACCATCCCCGAGACGGTGTTCGCCATGTTCCAGTGCACTTTCGCCATCATCACCCCGGTGCTCATCCTGGGCGGCCCGGCTGACCGGCTGAAATTCTCCTCCGCCATGGTGTTCCTGGGCATCTGGCTGATCGCCGTGTACGCGCCCATCGCGCACATGGTCTGGGGCCCGGGCGGCTTCCTCGGCGCGGCGGGCGTGCTCGACTTCGCCGGCGGCACCGTCGTGCACATCAACTCCGCCGTGGCCGGGCTGATCGCGGCCATCATGGTCGGCAAGCGCACCGGCTATGGGCGTGACAACATGGCCCCTGGCGACCTCGCCTACACCATGACCGGTGGCGCCCTGCTGTGGGTCGGCTGGTTCGGCTTCAACGCCGGCTCCGCGCTCACCTCGGGCGGCCTCGCGGGCATGGCCATGATCAACACCCACCTCGCCACCTCGGCCGCCGTTGTCTCCTGGACGCTGGTGGAGTGGCTGGTGAAGGGCAAGCCGAGCCTGCTGGGCGCGGTCTCCGGCGCGGTGGCGGGCCTCGTCGCCATCACCCCGGCTTGCGGCTTCGTCGGCGTGCCGGGCGCGCTGGTCATTGGCCTAGCCGCGGGCGCGGTGTGCTACTGGGGCGTCACCGGCTTCAAGGGCATGTTCAAGTATGACGACGCGTTGGACGTCTGGGGCGTGCATGGCCTGGGCGGCATCCTCGGCGCGCTGCTCACCGGCGTGTTCGCGCTCAACGAGGTCGGCGGCCATGCCGGGCTGATCGAGGGCAACGCCCACCAAGTGCTGCTGCAGGCCGAGGGCATCGTCGTCACCATCCTGTACAGCGGCATCGTCTCCTTCATCGTGCTCAAGCTCATCGACCTGACCATGGGCCTGCGCGTGAGCAAGGAGGACGAGGTCGAGGGTCTGGACATCGCCCAGCACGGCGAGAAGCTCCAGCACTTCGCCTGAGCCGCGCGGCGGCGGGCATCGGGGCGGGGGGCCATGCGCCCCCCGCCTTTTTGCTGTCCGCGCCGCCGCCATGATCCAGATCAAAGTTTTTTGCGAAAATTTTTGCTTTGGTGCCTGCCCGGTTGACATCAGGCAGGGCAATGGACGGCACGGTTATCGAAGACAAAGCGACTCCCTATCAGCGTCTCGGCGGGGCCGAGGGCGTGCGCCGGCTGGCGGACGCGTTTTACGACGTCATGGAGCGCAACCCCGCTTATACCGAGTTGCGCGCCATGCACGAGGCCGATCTCGGCCCGATGCGCGAATCGTTGGCTGGGTTCTTCTCGGTCTGGCTCGGCGGCCCGCGCGACTGGATCGAGAAGCGCGGCGGCTTCTGCATCATGTCCCGCCACGCCAAGATGAACGTGACTAAGGCCACCGCTCGGCAATGGATGGACGCGATGCGCGACGCCCTGCGCGAGATCGGGGCCGAGACCGAACTTGCTGAAAAAATGGACGATGCGCTGAGCCAGCTGGCGATGGCGATGTCCTGGCGCGGCGAAACGCGCTAACCACCCGGCCCGGCGGGGCTTTAAGCCAGAGAAAACAAGGCTGACATTTGCACGCCCTGGGTTGAAGCCCGGGGCGGCTGGCATTATGCACGCGCCATTCAGGACGGAACAGGCGAGACATGGCAAGCATTGGCGATCTTTCAGGCAACGAGGCGGCGCTGGCGCGGCAGGCGGAGATCCTGGCCCAGCCCCTGACCGAGGAGCGCATGATGGCCAACGCCATCCGCGCCCTCGCCATCGACGCCGTGGAAGCCGCCAAATCCGGCCATCCCGGCATGCCGATGGGCATGGCCGACGCCGCCACCGCGCTATGGACGCGGGCGATGAAATTCGACGCCGCCGATCCCGGCTGGTGGGACCGCGACCGTTTCGTGCTCTCCGCCGGGCATGGCTCCATGCTGCTCTACGCGCTGCTGCACCTCACCGGGCATGAGGGCATGGGCATCGACCAGATCAAGAATTTCCGCCAACTGCACGCCGCCGCCGCCGGGCACCCGGAATATGGCGAGCATCCGGCCATCGAGATGACCACCGGCCCGCTGGGCCAGGGCCTCGCCACCGCCGTTGGCATGGCGCTGGCTGAGCGCATGCTCGCCGCCAAATTCGGCAAGAGCCTGGTCGATCACCGCACCTGGGTGGTCGCCGGCGATGGCTGCCTGATGGAGGGCGTGAGCCACGAGGCCGCCGCCCTGGCCGGGCATCTGAAGCTGAACAAGCTGACCGTGCTGTGGGACGACAACTCGATCTCCATCGACGGCGCCACCGGCATGGCCACCTCCGAGGACCCGCTGAAACGCTTCGCCGCCTATGGCTGGGCCACCAAGCGCGTGGACGGGCATGATTTCGCGCAGCTCCAGGCCGCGCTGGCTTTCGCGCAGAAATCCTCGAAGCCCACCATCATCGCCTGCCGCACCGTGATCGGGCTGGGCGCGCCGTCCAAGGCGGGCACCGCGGGGGTGCATGGCGCGCCGCTGGGCGGGGCCGAGGCCGAGGCCGCCAAGCGCGCCCTGCACTGGCCGCATTTGCCCTTCGTGGTGCCCAATGAGGTCTATCACAACTGGCACGAGGCCGGGGCGCGCGGCGCCGCGCCGCGCCGCGCTTGGCTCAAGCGCCTAGCCAAGCACCCGATGCGCGCCGAGTTCGAGCGGGTGATGCAGGGCAAGCTGCCCGAGGGCTGGGCCGAGGCGATGTCCGCCTACAAGGCGCAGCTGGCCGAGAGCAAGCCGAAACTCGCCACCCGCCAGTCCAGCCAGAAGGCGCTGGAGGTGCTGGTGCCCGCCATCCCCGAGCTGGTCGGCGGCTCCGCCGATCTCACCGGCTCCAACCTCACCCTGGTCAAGGGCATGGCCGGGGTCGAGCCGGGCAATTACGCCGGGCGCTACATCTATTACGGCGTGCGCGAGTTCGGCATGGCCGCGGCGATGAACGGCCTCGCCCTGCATGGCGGGCTGATCCCCTATGGCGGCACGTTCTTCGTGTTCTCCGACTATATGCGCCCGGCCATCCGCCTTGCGGCGCTGATGCGCGTGCGCGCCATCCATGTGCTGACGCATGATTCCATCGGCCTGGGCGAAGACGGCCCGACCCACCAGCCGATCGAGCATCTCGCCTCCTTCCGCGCGATGCCGAACGTGCTCACTTTGCGCCCGGCCGACGCCATCGAGACCGCCGAGGCCTGGGAGGTGGCGATCCGCAACACCACCGGGCCCAGCCTGCTGGTGCTCTCGCGCCAGGGCGTGCCGGCGCTGCGCGATGTCGCCAACGGCAACAAGACCGCCCGCGGCGCCTATGTGCTGGCCGAGGCCGAGGGCGGCCAGCGCGCCGCCACCATCATCGCCACCGGCACCGAGGTGTCGCTGGCCATGGCCGCGCGCAAGGCGCTGGCGGCGCAGGGCGTGCAGGTCGCCGTGGTCTCCGCGCCGAGCTTCGAGCTGTTCGCGCAGCAGAGCGCCGAATACCAAGCCGAAGTGCTGGGCAGCGCCCCGCGTGTCGGCGTCGAGGCCGCCTGCGGCTTCGGCTGGGAGCGTTGGCTGGGCCAAGGCGGGGTGTTCATCGGCATGACCGGCTTCGGCGCTTCGGCCCCGGCGGAGGTGCTGTATCAGCATTTCGGCATTACCGAGGCGGCGATCTGCCAAGCCGTCACCGGGCTTCTCAACGGCTAAACCAAAACCATATCCAAGTAACGGAGCGAGAATAAAAATGGCTGTGAAAATTGCAATCAACGGGTTTGGCCGCATTGGCCGTCTGGTCCTGCGCGCGCTCATCGAGTCCGGCCGCACCGACGTGGAGCCGGTACTGATCAACGATCTCGGCTCGGTCGAGGACAACGCCCATATGTTCCGTTACGACTCGGTGCATGGCCGCTTCCCCGGCACCGTCGAGGTCAAGGGCGACAGCCTGGTCATCACCCATAACGGCCGCACCTATGGCCCGATCAAGGTGAGCGCTGAGCGTGACCCGTCCAAGGTGCCCCTGCAGGGCGTGGACGTGGCGATGGAATGCACCGGCCTGTTCACCAAGCGCGAGGCCGCGGCCCAGCTCCTCGCTGCGGGCGCGCGCAAGGTCGTCGTCTCCGCCCCGGCTGACGGCGTGGACGCCACCATCGTGTTCGGCGTGAACCACAAGACCCTGACCAAGGACATGCAGGTGATCTCCAACGCCTCCTGCACCACCAACTGTCTGGCCCCGGTCGCCAAGGTGCTGCACGAAAACTTCGGCATCGAGCGCGGCTACATGGTCACCATCCACTCCTACACCGGCGACCAGAAGACCGTGGACACCCTGCACAAGGACCTGCACCGCGCCCGTGCCGCCGCGCTCTCCATGATCCCGACCTCCACCGGCGCCGCCAAGGCCGTTGGTCTGGTGCTGCCGGAGCTGAAGGGCAAGCTGGACGGCACCGCCATCCGCGTACCGACCCCCAACGTGTCGCTGATCTCGCTCGACGTGGTGCTGAAGAAGCAGGGCACCGTGGAAGAGATCAACGCCGCCATGAAGACGGCTTCCGAAGGCGAGCTGAAGGGCATTCTCGGCTACTCCACTGACAAGCTGGTGAGCCAGGACTTCAACCACTGCCCGGCCTCCTCCACTTTCGACGCGCCGCAGACCACCATCGTCGATGGCGGCCTGACCCGCGTGCTGTCCTGGTACGACAATGAGTGGGGCTTCTCCAACCGTATGTCCGACACCGCCGCCTATTTCGGTGCGCTGTGAGCAACACGCTCGATGATGTGAAGGTGCAGGGGCGGCGCGTGCTGCTCCGCGCCGACCTCAACGTGCCGGTGCATGAGGGCAAGGTGAGCGACCTCACCCGGCTGGAGCGTCTCGCCCCCACCATCCGCGAGCTGTCGGAGAAGGGCGCGAAGGTGATCGTGCTCTCCCATTTCGACCGCCCGAAGGGCAAGCGCGTCGAGAGCATGTCGCTCAAGCCGATCGCCGAGGCGCTGGCCCAGGTGCTGGGCAAGCCGGTCGCCTTCGCCGAGGATTGCGTCGGCCCGGTGGCGGAAGCCGCCGTCGCCAAGCTGCATGACGGCGACGTGCTGGTGCTGGAGAACACCCGCTTCCACCCCGGCGAGGAGGAGAATTCCCCCGAATTCGCCGCCGCCCTGGCCAAGCTGGGCGATATTTTCGTCAACGACGCCTTCTCCGCCGCGCACCGCGCCCATGCCTCCACCGAGGGCGTGGCGCATCACCTGCCGGCCTTCGCCGGGCGGCTGATGCAGGCCGAGCTGCATGCGCTGGAGCAGGCCCTGGGCCACCCGCAGCGCCCGGTGGCGGCGATCGTCGCCGGCTCCAAGGTCTCGACCAAGCTCGACCTGCTGAACAACCTGGTCGCCAAGGTCGATATCCTGGTGATCGGCGGCGCCATGGCCAATACCTTCCTGGCGGCCCAGGGCGTCAATGTCGGCAAGTCGCTGCAGGAGCCTGACCTGCACGAGACCGCGCGCAAGATCATGCAGACCGCCGCCGCCAAGGGCTGCGAGATCATCCTGCCGCAGGACGTGGTGGTGGCCGAGAAATTTGAGGCCAACGCCCCGACCCAGGTGGTGAAGGTCGACGCCATTCCGCACAACGCCATGGCGCTCGATGTCGGCCCGGCCACCGTGGCCGCCTTCATCCACCGCCTGCCGGAGATCAAGACGATCATCTGGAACGGCCCGCTCGGCGCCTTCGAGACCAAGCCGTTCGACGCCTCGACCAACGTGCTGGCCGAGGCCATCGCGCTGGCCACCAAGGAGGGCAAGATCGTCTCCGTCGGCGGTGGTGGCGACACCGTGTCGGCGCTGAAGCTGGCCGGTTACCATCAGCACATGACCTATCTCTCCAGCGCGGGCGGCGCCTTCCTGGAGTGGATGGAAGGCAAGGTCCTGCCCGGCGTGATCGCGCTGAGCAAGGATCTGTCGAACATGGGCTGAGACCCCGAACCTTGGCGTGCAAATCCAGCCGAAGGCATGAGAGGGGTCCCGTAGCGGACCCCTTTTTTGCGGCCATGGGCAAAAGAGAGTTTCGATGATTTCGCGGCTGCAAGCCTTTGCGCTGATTTTTCTGGCCGTCATGCTCTGGGGCTGGGCGCCGGTCGGCACCCGCTACATGCTGGGCAACGACCATGCGGCGCTGCCCTGGGCCGCCTTTACGGGTTTGCGCTACGGGCTGGCCGCTTTTTGCTTCCTGCCCTGGCTATTGCGGGCGCTGCGCCGCTGGCCCCGGCGTGAATTAATGTTCGCCGCGTTTTGCGGCCTGACCGGTGTGACGTCGTATAATCTCGCCTATGCGTTCGGCAGCCGCACCGTCTCGGCCGGGATGGTCGGGCTGATCACCGCCACCGAGCCGCTGCTCATCGTGCTGCTGATCAGCCTGCGCAACCGCCGCCTGCCCGGCGGGTGGACGGTGCTGGCCGGGCTGACCGGCTTTGCCGGCATCGCCCTGCTGGCGGGCAGCGCCGGCCCGGCCCAGGGCGATTGGCTGGGCATGGCGCTGGTGCTGTTCGCCGCTTTCACCTGGGCCTGGTATTGCGTGCTCACACCGCCGCTGCTAGCCGGGCGGCCGGCCGTTGAGGTGTCGGCGGTGACGATGACGGGCGGAGGGGTGCCCCTGCTCCTTGCCGGGGCGCGGCAAATGCCACATCTGCTGACGCAGATGGACCCGCCGCGCTGGGCGATCGTGCTGGGGCTGGTATTTGGACCGTCGGTGCTGGCGATGGTGGCGTGGAACAAAGGCACCAGCGCCCTCGGGCCCGAGGCCTCGGGCTGGTTCCTCTATCTGTTGCCGTTGGTGGCGCTGGGGGGCGGGGCGCTGTTGCTGGGCGAGAAGCTCACCCTCATGGAACTCGCGGGCGGCGTGCTGATCCTGCTTTCTGTGTTCCTCAGCCAGCGCGCCCCGGCTCGGGTTTAGCGCGGCGGCGGCTCCGGCGCGCGTTCTTCCTCGTCATCCTCATCCACCTGCTGCGGGATCTTGTAGCTGTCGGTCAGCCAGCGGCCGAGATCGATATCGGCGCAGCGCTTGGAGCAGAATGGCTTGTGGCCGGGCGCAGCGGGCTTGCCGCAAATCGGGCATTTCATCGGGACAACAGCTCATGCAAAGGCGGCCGGACGCGCCGCCGGTTGATCTCGGCGAAGCCGAGATGGGAGAAGCCGAGCAGGCTCGGGCGCAGCGGATCAGCGCCCAGCGCCGCGCGCAGGGGCTCGGCCAGCTTCTGCCGCTGCGCCGGTTTCAGCCCGGCGAAATCGATCAGGATCCCACCCGAGAGGTTGCGCAGCACGATCTGGCGGCAGAGTTCGGGGATGACGGCGAGGTTCAGCGCCAGCGGGTTGGCCGCACTGGCGGGCCCGGCGTCGATATCGAGCAGCGTGGCGGCCGGGGCGGGGGTGATGTGCAGGCGCGCGCCCTGCGGCAAGGCGGCCTCCGGCTCGGCCAGGGTGGCGATCTCATCTTCCAGCACCGCGTCGAAGGCCTGGGGGCTGTGGCGTATCCGCCCCTCCAGCGCCGGGCGCAGCTCGGCGATCAGCGCGTAATCGTCGAGCAGGATCTCCTCGCCCGGCAGGCTTGCCGCCAGCTCCAGCAGCGGGCCGGGGCCGCGCCGCTTCAGGCTGGGCGCGTCGCCGGGCGGTTCGTCCGCCACCGCCAGCCGCGGCCCCTTGCCGCCCTGCGGCGCGCGGGTGACGCGCACGGCCACATAATCGCCGATGGTGAGGCTCTTGCCTCCGGCGCTGTCCGGCAGAAACCCGGTTTCCGCGCCCAGGTTGAGAAAGCGCCCGGCCAAAGCCGGCATCACCGCCTCCACCCGGCCGGTATAGACATCGCCCACGCCATCCGGCGCGGCCAAGTTCCAGAGCCAGTATCCGGCCAGCATATCCCCGCGCAGCAGAGCGACGCGCACAAATTCGCCGCGCCGGGAGGCGGCGATCATGCCCGCTGCCAGCCCAGCCCGCGCAGCAGCGCCGCGGTTTCATGCAGCGGCAGGCCGACCACGCCGGAATAAGACCCGGCGATGAAATCGATGAAGGTCGCGGCGCGGCCCTGGATGGCATAGCCCCCGGCCTTGCCCCGCCACTCGCCGCTGTCGAGATAATCGCGCAATTGCGGCTCATCCAGCCGCGCGAAGCCGACCACGCTCTCCACCACCCGGCGCGCCACGCGGCCATCGGGGGCGCGCACCGCCACGCCAGTGAACACTTTGTGCCGCCGCCCGGAGAGCAGGCGCAGATAGGCCTCGGCCTCGTCCCGCGCCTCGGTCTTGTGCAAAATCCGCCGGCCGGCCGCCACCACCGTATCGGCGGCGATCACATAGGCATCGTCCTGCGCTGATAATTTGGCGAGCGCCATGCGCGCCGCATAGGCGCGCGGCAGCTCCCCCGGGGCGGGCGTCTCGTCGATCTCGGGGGCGAAAATCCGGTCCGGCGTAATGCCGATCTGCCGCAGCAATTCCAGCCGCCGCGGGCTGGCGGAGGCCAGACTTACTTGAAGCGGAATGTGATCCGGCCCTTGGTCAGGTCATACGGGGTCATCTCGACATTCACCCGGTCCCCGGCCAGCACGCGGATGCGGTTCTTGCGCATCTTGCCGCTGGTATGGGCAAGGATCACGTGGTCGTTGTCCAGCTTCACGCGGAACATCGCATTGGGCAGCAGCTCGGTCACCATGCCGCTGAATTCGATCATATCTTCTTTAGACAAATATACCTCTGATACTGTTGGAGCGCCTGCGTTCACATGGGCCGGGTTTTTGTTCCGGTCAAGTTGTCCCCAGGCGGATGGCCACGGAGCGGGCATGCGCGCCCAGCCCCTCGGCCTCGGCCAGGGCCACGGCGGCGGGGCCGATCTCGGCCAAGGCCGAGGGCGGCACGCTGAGATGGGTGGTGCGCTTCATGAAATCGTACACCGACAGCCCGGAGGCGAAGCGCGCCGTGCCCGAGGTTGGCAGCACATGGTTCGGCCCAGCCACATAATCGCCCACCGCCTCGGGCGTGCTGCGCCCCAGGAAGATCGCGCCCGCGTGGCGGATCTGGTTGAACACACGGTCCGGCTCGGCCAGCATCAGCTGCAGATGCTCGGGCGCGATGCGGTTGGCCAGCTCCACCGCCTCGTCCCACTCGCGCACCAGGATGATGGCGCCGTGGCGCGACCAGCTTTCGCGCGCGATGGCGGCGCGGGGCAGGGTGGCCAGCGCCTCTTCCACCGCGCTCTCCACCGCCGCGGCCAGGGCGCCGCTATTGGTGATGAGGATGGATTGCGCGTCCTCGTCGTGCTCGGCCTGGGCCAGCAGGTCGATGGCGATATGCGCGGGGTCGCAGCCATCCTCGGCCAGGATCAGCACTTCCGACGGCCCGGCGATGGAGTCGATGCCGACCCGCCCGAATACCTGCCGCTTGGCCTCGGCCACATAGGCGTTGCCGGGGCCGACGATGCGGTCCACCGGGCGGATGCTCTGCGTGCCATAGGCCATCGCCGCCACCGCCTGCGCCCCGCCGATGCGGTAAATCTCGGTCACCCCGGCCAGCGAGGCCGCGGCCAGCACCAGCGGGTTGAGCTCGCCATCGGGCGCGGGCACGCACATGGCCAGCCGCCGCACCCCGGCCACCTTGGCCGGAATCGCGTTCATCAGCACCGAGGACGGATAAGACGCCTTGCCCCCCGGCACATACAGCCCGGCGGCGTCCAGCGGCGTCCAGCGCATGCCCAGCCGCGCCCCGGCATCGTCGGTGAACTCGAAATCGCGCGGCAACTGCATGCGGTGGAAGGTCTCGATTCGCCGCGCCGCCAGGGCCAGCGCCTCGCGCAGCGCCTTGGGCGTGGCGGAAAACGCGGCCTGAATCTCATCACGCGAGACGCGCAGGCGCTCGGCGCTCAATTCCACGCGGTCGAAGCGTTTTGTGTAGTCGAACAGCGCGGCATCGCCCTCGGCGCGCACGCGCTCGATGATCGCGGCCACGGCGGCGCTCACCTCGGGCTGGGTGACGGCGCGGGCCAGCAGCGCCTGGAAGGCGGGCTCGAAAACCGGGCTCTTGGTCGATAGCAGCTTCATGGCGTCAGGGCCTTCCGGAATGCCTCGATCCAGGCGCCGATCTCGTCGGGCCGGGTTTTCAGCGCGATGCGGTTCACGATCAGCCGCGAGGAAACCTGCGCGATCACGTCGGTTTCGACAAGGCCATTGGCCTTGAGCGTGCTGCCGGTCTGCACCAGATCGACGATCAGCCGCGACAGCCCCAGCCCCGGCGCCAGTTCCATGGCGCCGTTCAGCGGCACGATCTCGGCCTGGATGCCCTTGGCGGCGAAATGCTTCTTGGCCATGTTCGGGTATTTGCTGGCCACCCGGATGCGCGAGGCGCGGGTGAAATCGGTCTGCCCGGCATCGTCCTTGGGCTCGGCCACCGAGATGCGGCACTGCCCGATGCCGAGATCCAGTGGCGCGTACACCTCCGGATAGTCGAACTCCATCAGCACATCGGACCCGCAAATGCCGATCTGCGCCGCGCCGAAGGCGACGAAGGTGGCGACATCGAAGGAGCGGACGCGGATCACGTCCAGCCCCGGATGGTTGGTGGGGAAGCGCATGCGGCGCGAGGATTCATCGGCGTAATCCGCTTCCGGAAAAATCCCGGCGCGGGCCAGCAGCGGACCGGCGTCCTTCAGAATGCGCCCTTTGGGCAAAGCAAGAACGATCGACATGGCGCTGGCCTTACCATCCGGGGCAGGGGGAAGCTAGGGTGGCGGGCGGTTCAACTCATGTTGAATTCATGCTTCTGCACCCGCAAAATCCAGTCCGCGCTGGCTTCGTCCGCCAGCTTCTCCAGCCCGGCGCCGGGGGGCAGGTCGCAGCGCAGGGGCAGCCCGGCCGCCTCGGCGATCGCGCGCAGGGCGATGTTGATATCCGCCTCGAACGCCTCGTAGCGCAGCCGCAGCGGGGTGATGCCCTGGCAGGAGAACCAATCCTCCCACAGTCGGTTTTCGGCGGCGATGTTGCGCATGATCTGGCGGAGGCGCGGCAGGTCGAATGCCGCCGCCGCCTCGGCCGCGGTGAGGCGCCGATGCGGCTGGCCGGGGCGGGCGTGCCAGATGTTCAGCACCTCGCCGCGCAGCAGCGACACCGCCTGCGCGATGGCATTGCGCCGCTCGATGAACACCACGCGCAGCCGCGGAAACAGATGCGGCACGGCGGGGGCCAGCGGGGCGAGGTCGTGCCAGGTGGTCTTGAAGATGAAGGCCGGGTCGGGGTCGGCGAACAGCGCGGCCAGATAAGCGGCGAAACCCTCAACCCCGCGCCGCGCCCGCTCCTGCGCCGCCGGGCCGCGCGGGCTGAGGATTTCCGTGGGCTCCACGCTTTGCCCGGCCGCGTGCAGCGCGGCGCAGAGATGCGTGCTGCCGGTGCGCGGGGTAATCGCCAGCATTACCACTGGCTTGGGGCAGGTGATGCCCGCGAAATCCCGCGCCCGCAGCGCCTCGAAATCCGGAAAGACCGCCTCCAGCCCCATTACCGCCCCGTTTGCAACCTCGCCGCGATTAGACGCAACGCCCGCGCGGCGGCAAGGGGGATTAGTGGACGAAGCTGGGCACCATCTCCTGCTGGATGATCGCAGCCGCCGCCAGCTTCGCATCCGGGGCGATCGCGATCGGCGTGCCGTCCGCCGCGTGGATGGCGAAGGCCGGGCCCTGCTCGGTCATCACCGGCTTCACGAAGGCGATTTCCTCCATGCCCAGCATAGCGAGCTGGGACGGGGAAATATGATGAATGTCCAGCACCGTGCCGGGGACGAAATTGGCCGTGCCGTCATGGTTTTTGATGTTCATCGTGATATCCTTTCTGGCCGCTGGGGCCGCAGAACGATCACACAGCGGCAATATGTCTCTTTTATGCCCGCCGCGGCCTTAGCCCCCGGCGTTTTCCACATCCCTGTCCACCACCCGCGCCGGGGCCACGGCCTTGCCCTGACCACGCGAGATGGGGATCGTCTTCACCACCGGCTGCGGCACGGGGCGCACGAGGTCCACATGCAGCAAGCCGTTATCAAGCCATGCGCCCTTCACCTCGATCCCTTCGGCCAGCACGAAGGCGCGCTGGAATTGCCGGGCCGCGATGCCTCGGTGCAGGAAGATCCGCCCCTGCGCGTCGTCAGTCTGCCGCCCGCGAATGACTAATTGGTTATCCTCGAGCGTGATTTGCAGGTCGTCCATGGTAAAACCGGCCACCGCCAGGGTGATGCGCAGCGAGACCGGGCTGAGCTGCTCGATATTGTAGGGCGGATAGCCGTCCGACGAAGTTTTGGCGGCGCGTTCGATCATCTGCTCCAGGTGGTCGAAGCCGAGAAATAAAGGCGAGGTGAATACGCGTGTATTCATAACGTAAGGGCTCCCCCGAGTTGAGCGAAGCAGGTTGATGGACCCCGAAGGCGTCCGATAACCATGTTGTCATAACTGGGGCGGGATGCAAGAGGCGCGTTGCAGGCGCGGGGCCGGCAGACTACATCCTGTGGCATGTTAGAGACACATAGCGAAGCCGAGTTGCTGCCCATCCTGATCTGCCCCGACCCCAAGCTGCGCAAGGCCGCGCGCGCGGTCACGCCTGACGACGCCGAGGAGCTGCGCGAGCTGATCCCCGATATGTTCGCCACCATGTATAAGGCGCCGGGCATCGGGCTGGCCGCGCCGCAGGTGGGGCGGCTGCTCAGGGTCATCACCGTCGATGTCGCGCCCAATGACGAGCCGGCCCCGATCGCGCTGATCAACCCGGAGATCATCGCCAAATCCGAGGAGACGGCGGTGCATCAGGAGGGCTGCCTCTCGGTGCCCGACCAATATGCCGAGGTAACGCGCCCGGCGCGCGTGGCCGTGCGTTACCTGGATGAGAACTGGACCAAGCGCGAGATTGAGGCGGATGGCCTGCTCTCCGCCTGCTTGCAGCACGAGATCGACCATCTCAACGGCGTGCTGTTCGTCGATTACCTCACCCCGCTCAAGCGCAATATTCTGCTCCGCAAGCTGGCCAAGGCGCAGAAGGACAAGAAATGAAGCTGGCCTTCATGGGCTCGCCGGATTTCTCGGTTCCGGCGCTGCAAGCCCTGGTGGCGGCGGGGCACGAGGTGGCGGCGGTCTACGCGCAGCCGCCCAAGCCCGCCGGGCGCGGGCAGAAGGAGCAGAAATGCCCGGTGCATCAGGCCGCCGAGGCGCTCGGCCTGCCGGTACGCACCCCACGCAAGCTGCGCGGCAATGACGAGGAGCTGGCGGTTTTCCAGTCGCTCGGGCTGGAGGCCGCGGTGGTCGCCGCTTACGGGCTGATCCTGCCGCAGGTCTTTCTCGATGCCCCCAAGCGCGGCTGCCTCAACATTCATGCCAGCCTGCTGCCGCGCTGGCGCGGCGCGGCGCCGATCCAGGCCGCCATCGCCGCGGGCGATGCCGAGACGGGCATCACCATCATGCAGATGGAGGCTGGGCTGGATACCGGCCCGATGCTGCGGCGTGAGGCCCTGCCCATCGGCGCGCACGACACCGCCGCCGACCTGCATGACAGCCTGGCCGAAATCGGCGCCAAGCTGATCCTGGCCGAGCTGGCCGCCCCCAGCGCCCCGGTGGCGCAAAACGAGGCCCTGGCCAATTACGCGCCCAAGCTCACGCGCGAGGATGCGCGGCTGGATTTCACCCAGCCCGCCGTGGTGCTGGAGCGGCGCATCCGCGCCTTCACCCCCTGGCCCGGCGCGCTCGGCCTGCTGGGCGACATGGTGATCAAGATCCTGGCCGCCGAGGTGGTGGCGGGCGAGGGTATCCCCGGCACGATCCTGGATGATCAGCTCACCATCGCCTGCGGCGAGGGGGCGCTGCGCCCTACGCGGCTGCAACGCGCCGGCAAGGCGGCGATGGCCACGGCCGATTTCCTGCGCGGCTTCACCCTGCCCGAGGGAGCGCGGTTTTATTGAGCCTCTGGGCTTTAGAGATCGAGTATGACGGCCGGCCCTTCATGGGCTGGCAGCGGCAGAAACACGGCCTCGCCATCCAGCAGGTGGTGGAGGAGGCGGCTGCGCGCCTGCGCGGCGGCGCGGAGGTGACCGAGGCCGTCTCCGCCGGGCGCACCGATGCCGGGGTGCATGCGCTGGCGATGATCGTGCAGATCGAACTGCCCGGCCTCACCCCCTTCCGCATCCGCGAGGCGATGAATTTCCACCTCAAGCCGCACCCGATCGTGGTGCGGCGCTGCTGCCCCGCGCCCGAGGGGTGGAATGCCCGCTTCTCCGCGCTCTGGCGCTCCTATCGCTACATCATCTCCAACCGCGCCGTGCCGCCGGCGCTGGAGGCCGGGCGGGTCTGGCATGTGCGTCAGACGCTGGATGCGGCGCTGATGCACCGCGCCGCGCAGCATCTGCTCGGGCATCACGATTTCTCCTCGTTCCGCGCCGCCGCCTGCCAGGCGAAATCGCCGATGCGCACGCTCGACCATCTGGCCGTGTGGCGCGAGGGCGAGAAGATCATCGTCGAGGCGCGGGCGCGCAGCTTTTTGCACCATCAGGTCCGCAACATGGTCGGCAGCCTGGCGAAAGTGGGCGATGGCAGCTGGCCCGAGGCGAAGCTGGCCGCCGTGCTGGGCGCCAAGTCGCGCGCCGCCGCGGCGATGACCGCGCCTGCCGAAGGGCTGTATTTCACCGGCGTGGCCTATGAGCCGGGGCTGAATCTGGTCTAACCTCCCCGCACACCGGGAGTCGCCATGCCACACGCCGATTTCGTGCATCTTCGCGTCCACTCCGCCTTCTCGCTGTCCGAGGGCGCGATCAAGCCGGACAAGATCGCCGCGCTGGCCAGGGATGACGCGATGCCGGCGGTGGCGATCGCCGACACCTCCAACATGTTCGGCGCGCTGGAATTCTCTCAATACTGCACCGGCGCCGGGGTGCAGCCCATCATCGGCTGCCAGCTCGGGCTGAAGCGCGAGGGGCACAACCTGCCGCCCGACCATGTCGTGCTGCTGGCGCAGAACGAGGCGGGCTACGCCAATCTGCAACGCCTGAGCTCGGTCAGCTTCCTCGATGGCGATGGGGTGAAGCCGCAGATCAGCCGCGAGGCGCTGCTCGCCCATGCCGAGGGGCTGTTCCTGCTCACCGGCGGCGTGCAGGGGCCCATCGGGCGGCTGCTGGCCGAGGGGCAGATGGAGGAGGCCGCCTCCTATCTCGCCGTGCTGGCCGAGGCCTTCGCCGGGCGCATCGCGGTGGAGTTGCAGCGCCATGGCGAGGCGCTGGAGGCGGCGGTAGAGCCGGGCTTCCTGCAACTGGCCGAGCGGTTCGCGCTGCCCATCGTCGCCACCAATGAGTGCTTCTTCGCCAAGCCCGAGATGTATGAGGCGCATGACGCGCTGCTCTGCATCGCCGAGGGGCGCGTGCTGGCCGAGAAGGACCGCCGCCGTGTTACCCCCGAGCATTGGTTCAAGCCCGCCCGGCTGATGCGCGAACTCTTCGCCGATCTGCCCGATGCCTGCGACAATACCCTCGCCATCGCCCAAAGCTGCGCGGTGATGGCGCAAAGCCGCAAGCCGCTGCTGCCCACCTGCCCGAAAGTGCGCGACGGCGCGACCGAAACAGAAACGCTGCGCGCCATGGCCGAGGAAGGGCTGCGCGCGCGCCTCGCCTTCGAGGGCATCTCCGGCGAGGCCGAGAAGGAATATTGGGAGCGCCTGGAATTCGAGCTGGGCATCATCATCCAGATGGGCTTTCCCGGCTACTTCCTGATCGTGTCGGACTTCATCCAATGGGCCAAGGATCACCGCATTCCGGTGGGGCCGGGGCGCGGCTCGGGCGCGGGCTCGTTGGTCGCCTGGGCGCTACGCATCACCGACCTCAACCCGCTGCGCTACGCCTTGCTGTTCGAGCGCTTCCTCAACCCCGAGCGCGTCTCGATGCCGGATTTCGACATCGATTTCTGCCAGGAGCGGCGCGACGAGGTGATCAGCTACGTGACGCGCGAATACGGCGCCGAGCGCGTGGCGCAGATCATCACCTTCGGTAAGCTCCAGGCCCGCGCGGCGGTGCGCGATGTCGGCCGCGTGCTCGGCCTGCCCTATGGCCAGGTGAACAAGGTGGCCGAGCTGATCCCCAACAACCCGGCCAAGCCGGTGACGTTGCGCGAGGCTATCGACGGCGAGATCAAGCTGCGCGAGCTGCGCGATTCCGATGAGGGCCTGGCCCGGCTGATGGAAATCGCGATGCAGATCGAGGGTCTGTACCGCCACGCCTCCACCCATGCCGCGGGCGTGGTGATCGGCGACCGCCCGCTCGTCGAGCTGGTGCCGCTGTATAAAGACCCGCGCTCCGATCTGTTGGTCACGCAATATTCCATGAAATACGTGGAACAGGCGGGGCTGGTGAAGTTCGACTTCCTCGGCCTGACCACGCTCACCATCATCGACCGTGCGCTGAGCTTCCTGCGCCAGCAGGGCGTGGATCTCGACATCTCGAAAATCCCGCTCGACGACAAGAAGACTTACGAGATGATCGGGCGCGGCGACACTGCGGGCGTGTTCACCTTTGAAACCGCGGGCTACCGCGCCGCCTTGCAGCAGATGCGCCCGGACCGCTTCGAGGATCTCGTCGCCATCCAGGCGCTCAACCGCCCCGGCCCGATGGCCAACATCCCCGATTACTGCGCGCGCAAGCGCGGCGAGCCGTGGGAAGCCCCGGACCCGGCCATTCACCACATCCTGGCCGAAACCTACGGCATCATCGTGTATCAGGAACAGGTGATGCAGATCGCCCAGGTGATGGCGGGCTACACCCTCGCCGGGGCCGATTTGCTACGCCGCGCCATGGGCAAGAAAATCCGCGCGGAGATGGACAAGCAGCGCGAGATCTTCTGCGAGGGCGCGGCCAAGCAGGGCTTCACCGCGCAGAAGGCCAACGAGATATTCGACCTGATGGCGAAGTTCGCCGATTACGGCTTCAACAAATCACACGCCGCGGCCTATGCGCTGGTCTCCTACCAGACCGCCTATCTGCGCGCCAATCATCCCGTCGCCTTCCTCGCCGCCTGCATGTCGCTGGCCATCACCAACACCGACAAGCTGGCCGTGCTGCGCGGCGACGCGATGCGCTCGGGCATCAAGGTGCTGCCGCCGGATGTGAACAAATCCGGCGCCGATTTCATGCCCGAAATGTTGGAGGATGGCGGCTACGGCATCCGCTACGCGCTGGGCGCGATCAAGCGCGTCGGCGTTGGCGCCATGGAAGAGCTGGCGAGGGCGCGCGGTGACAGGCCGTTCCGCGATCTTTCCGATTTCTCCAGCCGCATCGACGCCAAGACGCTGACCCGCGCGCAAATCGAGATCCTGGCCAAGGCGGGGGCGTTCGACATGTTGGAGCGCAATCGCGCGCGCGTTTTCGCGGCGGCGGAGACGATCATGCGCGCCGCCCATGCCGGGGCCGAGGAACGCTCCTCCGGCCAGATCGGGCTGTTTGGCGGCGGCGAGCCGGAGCCGATCCGCCTGCCCGAGATGCCCGACTGGCCGGAATTGGAACGCCTGGCCAATGAGGCGGAGGCGATCGGCTTCCACGTCTCCGCGCATCCGCTGGACATGTATGCCCAGGCGCTCAAGCGGCTCGATGTGGTGCCCTCGGGCGCGATCCAGCGCCGGGCCGAGGCCGGGGCCTGCCGCATCAAGCTCGCCGGCACGCTCGGCGCCAAGAAGGAACGCATCACCCGCACCGGCAGCCGCATGATGTGGGCGACACTCTCCGACATGCAGGGCAGTTTCGAGGTCACGCTGTTCTCCGAGGTGCTCAACCGCTCGCGCGAGTTGCTGGAAGACGGCGCCGCCCTGCTGGTCACCGCCGATGTGAAGATGGAGGGCGAATCGCTGCGCATCACCGCCAGCGATGTCAGCCTGCTCGACAAGGCCGCCGCCGAGGCCGGGGCGGGCATGAAAATCTGGCTCGACCGCACCGAGGCGCTGGGGCCGATCAAATCGCTGCTGGAGCGGGAAGGGCGGGGCAAGGGCCGCGTGGTGCTCGCGCCCAAAACCGGGGTGGAGCAGCGGCTCGATATCCGCCTGCCTGGAGGCTTCAATGTCTCGCCCCGGCTGGCGCAGGCGATGAAGCTGGTGCCCGGGGTTGAACTCGTCGAAGACGTATAAGGGGATCGCATGAGGGTATCGCGCCGCCGGTTTCTCGCCACCACCGCCAGCCTGGCCCTGGCGGCCCCGGCCTGGGCGGCGGAAGATTATGTGAATCCGGTGGCTTACACCCCGGCTGGCGGCCCGCCCGTGGCGCCGGTGCGCCCGGTGACAGAGACGCTCTGGGGCCACAAGATCACCGATCGCTACCGCTGGATGGAGGCCGAGGGGCCGGAGTGGCAGGCCTATATGCGCGCCCAGGGCGCCTATGCCGCCAAGGTGCTGGGCGCGATTCCAGGGCGCGACGCCCTCGCCGCGGCGATCAGCAAAAACTCCGCCGCCACGGCTGCGGTGGTTTCGGTGCAGAGCGCCGGCCAAGCCTTGTTCATCGAGCGCCGCCCACCCGGCGCCAACACCACCAAGCTATTCCTGCGCCCCACCGAGGCGGCGACCGAGACGCTGCTGATCGACCCTGACAGCTTCGCCCCGCCCGGCGCGCATGCGGCGCTGGATTGGTGGGCCGCCTCGCCCGAGGGCGCGCATGTGGTGTTCGGCATCTCCACCGGCGGTTCCGAGCGCTCGGTGCTGCATATCCTGGCCATCGCCACCGCCACGCTGCTGCCCGAGAGCATCGACCGCACCAACTGGGCCAGCCCGAGCTGGCTGCCCGATGGCTCCGGCTTCTTCTACAACCGGCTGCAGGATGTGCCCCCCGACAGCCTGGATTACGAGAAGAACAGCCTGTGCTGGCTGCACCGGCTGAACACCGACCCGGCCCAGGATGTGAAGATCTTCGGCCACGGCCTGGCGGCGGCTGTGCCGGTGCGTGACATCGACGCGCCGGGCGTCACCGTGGCGCCCGGCTCCGGCCTTGCCATCGGCACGCTGGAAACCGGCGTGCAGAACGAGCTGACGCTCTACGCGGCGCGGCTCGACGCTGTGCTGGCCGGGCACCCGGCCTGGGTGAAAATCTGCGGACCGGAGGATGATGTCACCGATTACGCCCTGCGCGGCGACGAGATCTTCCTGCTCAGCCACAAACACGCCTCGCATTACCGGGTGCTGAAGGTCACGGCCCAGGCGCCGCAGATCGCCCATGCCGCCGAGGTCGTGCCGCAAAGCCCGGCGGTGCTGCGCGCCATCGAGGCCGCGCGCGACGGGCTCTACATCCATGAGCTGGAGTCCGGGCTGGCCGGGCTGCGGCGTCTGGGGCCGGATGGCGCGATCACGCGCATCGCGCTGCCCTTCTCCGGTGCCATCGACGATGACAGCTTCTATGCCGACACGCTGCATGACGGCGCTTGGTTCAGCCTGGAATCCTGGGTCCACCCGCAGGTGATCTGCCACGCCACCCCGGATGGCAGCGTGACCCAGACCGACATCGCCGCGCCACCCGCCATCGACGTCTCGCCTTATATGTCGGAGGAGATGTTCGCCACCGCGCGCGATGGCGTGCGCGTGCCGCTCTCGCTGATTTACCGCAAGGGGCTGGCGCATGACGGCTCCGCGCCGCTGCTGATGGAGGCCTATGGCGCCTACGGCATCACGCTGGACCCGGTATTCATGGGGCGCTGGCTGCCCTTTCTCGATGCGGGCGGGGTGTTCGCGGTGGCGCATGTGCGCGGCGGCGGCGAGTTGGGCGAGGAGTGGCATCTGGCCGGCCAGAAGGCGACCAAATATCACACCTGGCAGGATGCCGAGGATTGCATGCAGCACCTCATCGAGGCGGGCTATACCTCGCACCGGCGCGCGGCGGTGATCGGCGGCTCGGCGGGCGGCATCACGGTTGGGCGGCTGCTCACCGAGCGGCCCGATCTGGTCGCGGTGGTGATCGACATGGTCGGCGTCTCCGATGCGCTGCGCAGCGAGTTCTCGCCCAACGGCCCGCCCAACATCCCCGAATTCGGCTCTGTGAAGACCGAGCAGGGCTTTCACGATCTGCTGGCGATGGACGCCTATCAACATGTGCATGACGGGGTGAAATACCCAGCCGTGCTGCTCACCACCGGGCTCAACGACCCGCGCGTGGCGCCCTGGGAGCCCTCGAAGATGGCGGCGCGGCTACAGGCGGCCACGGCCTCGGGCAATCCGGTGCTGCTCAGGGTCGAGGCCGATGCCGGGCACGGCATCGGCGCCACCCGCGACCAGCGCGATCAGGAGACCGCGGACATCATGGCGTTTGTGCTGTGGCGGACGGGCGATCCGCGTTACCAGCCGCACGCTACATCGGCATTGGCGGAGGACGGTTGAGTTGCGATGGTTGTTTGGAAAGCGAAAAATCAAGGTTGATGCGCATGCACGCTTCAAAGCCCATGCCGCTACACAAGGCTGGGAAATCGGCGACCATAGCTATGGTGTCCCCGAACTTATCGACGCCGCCCCAGAAACTAAACTGAAAATCGGACGCTTCACGTCTATTGCCGTGGGTGTCAAGATTGTGTTCCAAAATCACCGGACCGATCTCGTGACAACTTATCCCTTCACCGCGCTCCGGCATCGCTGGCAGTCCGCAGCGGCGTTGTGCGACGACCATGTCGGCAAGGGCGATATTGTCATAGGCAATGATGTGTGGATCGGCACTGATGCCCTTATCACGCCAGGCATTACCATCGGCAATGGCGCCGTCATCGGTGCCAAGAGTGTGGTGACCAAAGACGTGCCAGCCTATGCGGTCGTCGCCGGTGTACCCGCCCGGCTCATCCGCTTTCGGTTTTCCCCCGCTTTGATCGCAGACCTTGAAGAGGTGCGCTGGTGGGATTTGCCAGACGCTGCCATTGATGAGCTTTTGCCTCTCATCATGTCCACCGACATTGAGGCGCTTATCCGCGCTGTGCGGGCCCGCCGCGCCGAGATTGACGGGTAACGGCGCAAGAACCGCCGCGAACTGATGCAGGCCAAGATTGGAGGCGCGCGGAACCCCGTATGCAGCATAGTGTGGGAGAGCCTGGCTCACAGCGATGAAAGGTGGGTTTGGGACGCTCAACCTAACGGCATAAACTTGGCGCGCTCTTACGGCGAGGGCTGTTATGCCTGGTCGTAATGGTTTTCGTCGCTTACTTGCTGAGCGCGAAAGCCCGCCACACGGGCGGTGTGAGTGAAGAGCCGTTCCAGGGCATGCTCTACTGCGCCATCCAAGTAACCTGATTGTGCGGGGTCAAATTCTGCCGAGAGACCCAAATCTTTCAAGGGGGCAAGGGCGGCTGGCCGCACCCAGAACATAGTGCCCGCAAAAAAATCAAAATCACCATCTTGGATTGGACGGCCCATCCGCGTGGCGATTGCCTCTACGGCCGCGCGGTTGTTGCCGAACACATCGCGCGGCTCCAAGTGTGTGGACGCTATGCGGTAACGGCCCGGGCCAACGATGCCAATTTGTGGGTCGCGCTGAAAAATATTGATGATGCTTTGGACTTTCTCGTTTGTGGCGATCAGGTCCAAAAATGTTGCGCGGCGGAAGATGTCGCCAAAAATTGGCAAACGGCCATGGCCGAGGGATTTCTTGCCGTGAATTTTGCAGACAAAATCGAACCCGTTGAAGGCGCCATCCTCGAGCAGCAACAGGAATGGCCGCACATCGCGGCCGGAATTCTCGACAATGCGGATTATGCTGCCGGGGAAAGCAGCGTTCACGCGCCTCGCCAGCTCTTGGTCTTCCTGTGTCAGGGTTAGGAACAACGTGAAAGGAAGCTGCCAGCGCCCAAGCAGGGTTTCAATTTCCGGCCATAGGTCGGTGTAATACAGATGCAGTGCCACGGCGATGCGCGGACCGCCCACAACTTTTGGAGTTTCAACCGCCGGAGCCAGCGGCCATCCGGTGATCAACTCCGGGTGATCGCGCATAATTTGTCCGTCGGGCGGTATGCGGAAGTTGCGGGCGTGGATCACATGCCTGCAATAGGTTTTGTACTGCTGCTTTCCTCCAGCTGGAAAAATTGTGACATTACCAAAATTAAGCACGCCGTGACGCAGAGGTTTCTTTAAGTACCAGGGCAGCCGCGCAAGAGCAGCCGTGGCCCAGCCCGCGGGTTTTAGCACGGCCTGATCCTGGGTGAATGTGAGCTTCACCTCTCGCCCGGTGGTCACGAAAAAACTGAAGCCTCTGTCCACGGGGAGTAGACAGGTGCGTGGCTGGAGCCCCGCTTCCTCGATCTGGATTTGCAGATACCCGCGCGCCTTAGCTGAATCTCCTGGATGCAGGATGTAGGTGCTTTGGCGCATCGGGGGATACTTTCGGCATTGGTTAGTTGACTGTGGTCTGTGTGTATGGCTGTGCTCGTTTGTCAATGGATCGAGGCGTCATTGTATCTAGCGCTGCCAAGTTGCACCGTTTTCAAAAGCCGAGACAAGCTCGCGCGGCAGCAGATGCGAGGAAGGCGGCATCAACGCCGCCCTCCGAGCGCTTGGCATAGACCGCATCCAGGCGCAGCGAGCCAAGCCATGACCATTTGGTCTGCCGCAATCATTCGCCCCCGCACGTCCTAAGCAGCGTTTACAATACCTGTTCAGGCATAGGCCACACAAATAAAAATGATTTATTTTGTGGTCCTATGAGTAGGTTGTTCAGCGCTGTCGGCAGGAGGGCGATCCGCGCTATCAGCCGAAGCCCTGAGAAAATTCCGCGAGAGCGCGTGATAGAGCGGCTCGCGCGAGACCAACCGCGAGGCGCCGAGCCCGATCATCGCCGCCAGCATCAGCGGGATCACATTGGCGTCGTTGCCGGTCATCTCCAGAATGATGACGAAGGCGGTCATCGGCGCCTGCACCACCCCGGCGAAATACCCGGCCATGCCGAGCACCGCGCCCAGGCTGGCGCCGCTGGCGCCGCCCAGCCAAGCGCCCAAACCCGCGCCCACCGCCAGCGACGGCGCGAAAATCCCGCCCGGCAGGCCGGAGATGGCGGTGATCAGCGTCGCCGCCAGCTTGGCCAGCCAGAAATACCAGGGCGGGGCGTGCCCCTCCACGGCGGCGCGGGCCACGCCGTAGCCGGTGCCGAAGGTGGCGCCGTGCGTGGCCAGCCCGAGCAGCGCCACGGCGATGCCGCAGCCCAGCGGAAACAAATAGCGCCGCCGCGCCTCATGCGCCGCGATCCAGCCACTAGCCAGCCGCCCGCCCTCCAGCATCAGCCGCGAAAACGCGCCCCCGGCCAGCCCGCCCAGCGCGCCGCAGCCGATGGTGAGCAGCCAGTCGCGCGGCTGCGTGACCGCGGCATGGGTGATGCCGAAATAGGTGTAATTCCCGGCCAGGCCGAGCGAGACGAGGCCGGAGATGATCACCGTGGTCAGCACCAGGCCATTGGTGCGCACCTCAAAGGAGCGGCTCATCTCCTCGATGGCGAAGACGATGCCCGCGAGCGGCGCGTTAAACGCGGCGGCGATGCCCGCGGCCGACCCGGCCAGGATCAGCCCGCCTTCATTGGCCAGCGACTCGATGCGCGCCACTTGCAGCATCAGCGCCGCGCCCACCTGCACGGTCGGCCCCTCGCGCCCCACCGAGGCGCCGCAGAGCAGCCCGATCACGGTCAGCCCGATCTTGCCGAAGCCGATGCGCAGCGACAGCAGCCGTTGCAGCGCCTGCCCGCGCGGCAGCTGGCGTGCCGCGATCGCCTGCGGGATGCCGCTGCCCTGCGAGCCGGGGAAGAATTCCCGCGCCGCCCAGGCGCAGAACACGAAGCCCGCCGGGGTGAGCAGCGCCGGCAGCGCCCAATAGGCATGGCTGGCCGCGCCAAACACCGCCTGCGCCCAGTTGGCCATCTGGGCGAACACGATGCTGACCCCGCCCACCACGAGCGCCCCCAGCCAAAACGCCAACCGGCGCGACCATTGGCGCCACGCCCGCCACAAACGGCGCCGCCATCGCTTTTCTTTCTCAGCCAAGCCCTTGCCTCTTTGTCTCATCGCCGCTAGTAAGCCCACGTGGATATGGGCGCTTAGCTCAGCGGTAGAGCATCACCTTGACATGGTGGGGGTCACAGGTTCAATCCCTGTAGCGCCCACCATATCCACCAGAAAATCAGAAACTTGCTGAATTTTCCTCGGGCAATACCGCAGCCCGGACTCAGCCCTGCGCTGGGCTCGGGTCAGAGCTGGCCGCTTCGTCCGGCCTTATAAAGGCTTGGGCGTATTTCGCGTCGATGATCTGTTGGCAGAAGGTGAGCAGGCGCAGCAGCGCCGCGCTGGCCGCCTCGGCATCGCGCAGATCCGGCACGCACGCGCGCAGAGTCGGCGGAAACACCGTGCGCAGGAAGGCCATGTTGGCGGCGAAATACACTGGCCGGATGCCGGCGCAGACATAATCCTCGGCGATTTCCTCCTGGCGGCGGAAAAAATCCTGGCCGTATTCGCCCGCGAACAGGCTCTCCAGCCATTCGGCATGCATCTGCCGCAGCCGCGCCTCCCGCCCGGCGATTAGCGCCGCCATATGCGGCTCGGCCTTGAGCACGGCATAAAACCTCTCGGTCAGCCCGGGCAGGGCGGCGCGCACATCCGGCCAGAGCCGGGTCAGCAGCTCCTGGTCGGCGCGGGTGAAGCCGGCCGCGTTGTGCAGCATCTTCACCATCCGGTCGGCCTGTTCGGCGGCGGTGACGGGGGCGGGCTCCACCGGCACGTCCTCAAAACGGCTGGCGATGCTGGCGGCGGCATTGGCGGTGGCGAGCAGCAACGTGCCCAGCTTTACCGCCGGGCTGCCGAGCGCGCACAACACCGCCTCCGGTCCGGCCTCGCGCAGCAGCATGTGGCCCGCCTCGCCGGTGAGCAGCATTTGCTCCAGCCGTCCACGGCCAAATCCGGCAGAGAGCGCCGTCGCGGGCGGCATCATGGCGGCGACGGTGGCGCTGATCTGCGTCTCGTCACACCCTGTCGGCAGTTGCGCGGCGATCACCCGGCCGTCGGTGCAGAGCACCGCCGCGCCATCCACATGCGGGGTGTTGCCGACCAAGGCTTCCAAAACGTCGCAGACCCGGACGTCACGTAGCATCGCACCCTCTAAAAAATTAGATTAGGTCCTGTTTCCGGACTATTTTTGCATTAACGAATTTTTAATATACGTTCATCCGGCTGAACCCGCAATAATTATTCCGCTGCCGCGCCTAACACTTATTGGTTACTGGCTGGCCCAGATGATTCGGTGCATCCACAGAATTTCGGCCGCGCTGAAGCGCAACTCGGGATGAGCGGGGTTGAGACTCGCGAGTTGGACGCGCGTGGCGGTGCGGCGGATCAGCTGCTTGGCCATCACCGCGCCATCGGCAGTGCGGGCGACCACGCGGTCTCCCGCGCGAACCGGGGCGGCGGGGGAGACGATGATGGTGTCGCCCTCGCGATACGCTGGTTCCATCGAGTCGCCGCTGATTGTCAGCGCATAGGCGTTGGCGTCGCTGGTGGCGGGCATGTCCACCTGATCCCATCCCGCCCCGGCGGGATAGCCGCCATCGTCGAAGAATCCTTCCGCCCCGGCCTGGGCCATGCCGATCAGTGGAATCGTGCTGCGTCCGCGCCGGGTTTCGGGCACCGCGCGGGCGCCGCTCACCAGGGCGGTGAATTCCTCCAGCCGCGCCCCGGTGGCGGCCAGGATCTTGGCCAGGCTCTCGGTCGAGGGCCAGCGCAGCTTGCCGTCGGCGGTGCGCCGCTTGGAGAGGTTGAAGCTGGTCGGGTCCAGCCCGGCCTTGCGCGCGAGGCCCGAAGGCGAGAGCCCATGCTCCGCCGCCAGCGTATCGATCGCGCGCCAGATATCGTCGTGCCGCATGCCTTTGCCGCCAATGCCGTAAGCTCAAACCCTTAACGGGTTTGGTTAAGGCGTTAAAGGCGAAATAGGAATCTTGTCCGAAATTTTACCCGAAAAATGGGATTGGCGGGCAAAAAGTTCTTGTTTCGTTCCGGCTATAGGAATATAAGCCTCGCATTAACACAACCTTAAGTTTTCTGAAAAGGAAAGACTGCATGGCCTTCTCGCTGCGTAACCTCTCGGTGCTTGCTTATGCCAACGGCTTCACGCTGTGGCATTACAAGGCCGGGAATGACAATTTCAGCCGCACGGCCGAGGCGGGTTATTTCGCCGATGCGGCGGATTTGTTGTGCGAGGGCGATATGGTGATGCTTACCGGCAGCGACGGCGGGCGCATCGTCAGCGTCGCCGGGCAGGGGCGGCGGATCGCCCTGGTACCCTTGGCGTAGGGGGCAGGCCGCGCGGGCCTGCCCGGTGGGCGCTCAGGCCTCGAAATTGTCGTGCACGAAGCGGTCGAGCAGGCGCACGCCGAAGCCGGTGGCGCCCTTCGGGGCCACGGCGGAGTCCTTGCTGGCCCAGGCCATGCCCGCGATATCCAGATGCGCCCAGGGTTTGCCATTGACGAAGCGTTGCAGGAATTGCGCGGCGGTGATCGAGCCGCCCGCGCGCCCGCCGCCGACATTCTTCACATCCGCGATCGCCGAGGCCAGCTCCTTGTCGTAGCTCTCGCCGGGGGCGGCCAGCGGCATGCGCCAGAGCTTCTCGTCCACCGCCGCCCCGGCGGCGGCCAGCTTGGCGGCCAGATCGTCGTCATTACTGAACAGCCCGGCATATTCATGCCCGAGCCCGACGATGATCGCCCCGGTCAGCGTGGCGAGGTCGATCATCGCCTTGGGCGCGAAGCGCGACTGCGCGTAATGCAGCACATCCGCCAGCACCAGCCGCCCCTCGGCGTCGGTGTTGATGATCTCGATGGTTTGGCCGGAATAGCTCTTCACCACATCGCCCGGCCGGGTGGCGCTGCCCGAGGGCATATTCTCCACCAGCCCGACCAGCCCGACCACGTCCAGCTTCGCCTTGCGCGCGGCCAGCGCGGCCATCAGCCCGACCACGGCGCCCGCCCCGGCCATGTCCCATTTCATGTCCTCCATCCCCGCGGCGGGCTTCAGCGAGATACCGCCCGTGTCGAAGGTCACGCCCTTGCCGACGAACACCAGCGGCTCCTTGGGCTTGCGTGTCTTCTTGCTGTCCTCATGGCCAGGGGCGCCGAGCCATTGCAGCACCGCCATGCGCGCCGGGCGGGCGCTGCCCTGGGCCACGGCCAGCATGGAGCCGAAGCCGAGCTTCTTCAGCTCGTCCTCGTCGAACACCTCCACCTTCAGGCCCAGCTTCTTCAGTTCCTCGATGCGCTCGGCGAATTCCGCCGGATACAGCGTGTTGGCCGGTTCGCTCACCAGATCGCGGGTCAGCTCCACGCCCTGCGCCACGGCGGCGAGCTGCTTATACGCGGCTTCGGCCTTGCGCGGCTCGGGGGTGAGGATGGTGAGATGGCGCAGCTTGAGCTTTTCGTCTTCCTTCTGCGTGGTGCGGTATTTGTCGAACCGGTACGCGCGCAGCCGGGCGCCGAAGCCGATCTGCGCCGCCTGGTCCGGCGTGAAATCCTCGGCCAGCACCGCCGCCTCGCTCTCGCGCGTCAGCGCCGCGGCGATCGCCCCGCCCAGCGCCTCGGCCATGCGCGCCGCGCCCGGCTTGCCGGTGCCCAGCACCAGCACGCGCTTATAGCCCTTGGGCGCGAGCAGCGCCGCCTGGCTGCCCTTTTTGCCCTTGAACTCCGCCGCCTCCAGCGCGCGCGCCAGCCCGCCATCCAGCGCCTTGTCCAGCGCCGCGGCATGGCCGGCGGGGGCCGCGCCCTCGGCCAGCGGCAGCACCAGCACGCCCGATTTCGGCAGTTCCGGCTTCGCGAACGAGATTTCCAGCATTGCGTGTCCCTCTGTGGTGATCTGCGCCGACCATAACAAACCGGCGCGGCTTGGCCAGAGCCGGGGGCGGGGCTACAGGTGAGCCATGCGCGAATTGATGAATCTGGCCGTGCGGCTGGTGGAAGAAGCGGCCGCCGTGATCATGGCGGTGCGGGCGGCGGGCTTCGCCGTGGATGCCAAGGCCGATGCGACGCCGGTGACGGTGGCCGACACCCGCGCCGAAGCGCTGATCGTGGCCGGGCTGCGCGCGGCCGCGCCCGAGATCCCGGTGATCGCGGAGGAGGAGGTAGCCGCCGGGCGCGTCACCGCCCCGAGCGCCCGTTATTGGTTGGTGGACCCGCTGGACGGCACCCGCGAATTCGCCGCCGGGCGGGATGAGTTCGCGGTGAATATCGGGCTGATCGATGGGGGCGCGCCGGTGCTGGGCGCGGTCGCCTCGCCGGCGCTGGGCGAGGTGCATTTCGGGCTGGTGGGGCAGGGGGCCTGGCGCCGCCGCGCCGGGGCGGAGGCGCGCATCGCCGCCCGCCGCGCCCCGCCCGAGGGGCTGACCGTGTTCGCCTCGCGCCATTATGCCGACGACCCCCGCCTCGCGGAATTCCTGGCGCAATACCAGGTCGCGCATCTCACCAATATCGGCTCGGCGCTCAAATTCCTGCGCCTGGCCGAGGGCGTGGCCGATTTCTACCCCCGCCTGGGCCGCACCATGGAGTGGGACACCGCCGCCCCCCAGGCCGTGCTGGAGGCCGCGGGCGGTGCCGTGCTCACGCGCGCCGGGCAGCCCCTGCGCTACGGCAAGCCAGGCTGGAAGAATCCTGATTTCTTTGCCTGGGGATTGCGCTAATCTCGCCGTAATGCCGCCATGGTGGGGGAGGAACGTAACGCTATGAAAAAGCTCCTGGCTGTTCCCTTTGTTTTTGGCTTGGCCCTCGCGGGATGCACCTACGAAGGCGGTTATTACGGTAGTGGTTATTATGGCGATGGCGGTTATTACGCCCCGCCGCCGCCGGTTTATGGCGGCGGTGTGTTCATTGGCGGTGGTGACGGCGATCACCACGATGAGGACGGTGATCACGGCCCGGGCGGCTGGCACGATCATCAGCCCCCGCCGCCCCCGCCACAGCAAGAGGGTGGTTGGCAACACCAGGGGCAAGGTTATGGCGGCGAGCCGCCGCCGCCCCGGCCGCAGGACGGCAACTGGCAGCGTCAGCAGCAGCAAGATGGCGGCTGGCAGCGTCAGCAGCAGCAGCAACAGGGCGGCGGCTGGCATCCGCAGCAGGATAACCAGCCCCCGCCGCCGCATGATGGCAATAACGGCAACGATAACGGCCAGCAGCCCTGGCAGCACAGCTTCTAAGCCGCAAATAGCCACCGCCCCACTCTAAGGGGCGGTGGTTTTTTATGGGCGTTACGCCGCCTGCCGCGCCCCGTGCACACCCTCAGCCAGCGCCTTCACGTCGCGCAGCACGGCGTCCACATTCTCGCGCACCAGCGTCTCGATCAGCGCCGAGGCGACGATCGCGCCATCCGCGTGCTGGGCAACCACCGCCGCTTGCTCAGGCGTGCGCACGCCAAACCCCACGGCGATCGGCAGATCGGTGGCGGCGCGGATGCGCGGAATGTCGCGCGCCAGATCGGCGGCGGAGGCCGTGCGCGTACCAGTGATGCCGGTAATGCTGACGTAATAAACAAAGCCCGAGGAGCCGGCGAGCACCAGCGGCAGGCGCGCGTCGCTGGTGGTCGGCGCCACCAGGCGGATCACGTCCAGCCCGTTCTTGCTGGCGTCGGGCAGCAGCAGGTCAGCCTCCTCGGTCGGCAGATCGACCACGATCAGCCCATCCACCCCCAGCCGCGCCGCATCGGCGCAGAACGCCGCCACGCCATAGGAGAGGATCGGGTTGAGATACCCCATCAGCACCAGCGGCGTATGGTTGTTCTCGCGGCGGAATTCCTCGACTAGCCCGAGCGTGCCGCGCAGCGTCGCCCCGGCCAGCAGCCCGCGCCGCCCGGCGGCCTGGATGGTGGGGCCATCCGCCATCGGGTCGGTGAAGGGCATGCCGATCTCGATGATGTCCGCCCCGTTCGCGGCCATGCCGTGCAGCAGCGTCAGCGAGGTTTCGCGGCTCGGGTCATAGGCCTCGACGAAGGGGATTAGCGCCGCCCGGCCTTCGGCCTTCAGCGCGGCGAACACGGTCGCAATGCGGCTCACAGCTCCACCCCCAGATGCTTCGCCACGGCGAAAATGTCCTTGTCCCCACGCCCGCAGAGATTCATCAGGATGATCTCATCCTTGCCCATTTGCGGCGCGATCTTGCTGACATGGGCGAGCGCGTGGCTCGGCTCCAGCGCCGGAATGATGCCCTCGGTGCGCGTGCAGAGCTGGAAGGCGTCCAGCGCCTCCTTATCGGTCGCGGCCACATATTCCACGCGGCCGATCTCGTGCAGCCAGGAATGCTCCGGCCCGATGCCCGGATAATCCAGCCCGGCGGAGATCGAGTGCGCCTCCAGGATCTGGCCGTCATCATCCTGCAGCAGATAGGTGCGGTTGCCATGCAGCACGCCGGGGCGGCCCTTGCTCAGGCTGGCCGCGTGCTCGCTGGTCTCCAGCCCCTTGCCGGCGGCTTCCACGCCGATCAGGCGCACGGATTTGTCGTCGAGGAACGGGTGGAACAGGCCGATCGCGTTGGAGCCGCCGCCGATCGCCGCCACCGCCACATCCGGCAGCCGGCCCTCGGCCTCCAGCATCTGCGCCTTGGCCTCCTCGCCGATCACGCATTGGAAATCGCGGACCATCGCCGGGTAGGGGTGCGGGCCGGCGGCGGTGCCGATGATGTAGAAGGTGTCACGCACATTCGCCACCCAATCGCGCATGGCGTCGTTCATCGCGTCCTTCAGCGTGGCCGCGCCGCTGCTCACCGGCACCACCTCGGCGCCCAGCAGCTTCATGCGGAACACGTTGGGCTTCTGCCGCTCCACATCCACCGCGCCCATGTAAACCGTGCAGGGCAGGCCAAACAAAGCGCACACCGTAGCGGTGGCCACGCCATGCTGGCCGGCGCCGGTCTCGGCGATGATGCGGGTCTTGCCCATGCGCTTGGCCAGCAGGATCTGGCCCAGGCAATTATTGATCTTGTGCGCGCCGGTATGGTTCAGCTCGTCGCGCTTGAAATAGATTTTGGCGCCGCCCAGCTCGCGGCTCAGCCGCTCGGCGTGCCACATCGCGCTCGGCCGCCCCACGTAATGCTTGAGGTAATAGTCGAGTTCGGCCTGGAAGGACGGATCGGCCTTCGCGGCCTCATACGCCGCTTCCAGTTCCAGGATCAGCGGCATCAGCGTTTCCGCGACGAACCGCCCGCCGAATTCGCCAAATCGTCCGCGCCCATCCGGGCCGTTGCGCAATGTGTTGGGGAGTGCCGTGTTCATTGTCCGGCTTTAGCCCAAGCGCCGCGCCGGATAAAGGCCGGTGAGGGGCAGAAAAAACCCGGGGCGGCGGGGCCGTCCCGGGTGGTGTCTGGCGTTAGCCTTCGCCTTGCGGGCGTTCAAAGGCGTCCTTGCCGTCGAAGCGCTGCAGCTTCTCGATATGCATCCACGGGAACTTGGCGCCGATGCGCTGCACCAGATAGCTGATCTCGGGCTGCCCCTCGGAGGTGTTGCCGGTCAGCGGGATAGGCGTCTTGAACATGAAGCGGCAGGAGAAATGGTCGACCAGGAAGGTCTCGCCGCCGGTCGCCGGGTACACGGTCACGCCGCGATTAGCGATGCCGGTGAGCGTGAACATGCTGTATTGCGACAGCTCTTCCAGCTGCTTGCCCAGCTCCTCGGACGAGAGGCCGGTCTCGATGAACACATCGATGCCGACCAGCTCGCGGGTGTTCGGCTCCAGATGCGCGGTCAGCTTCGGCCAGGTCTTCAGCTCCAGCTTCTTGTAGTCGCGCGAGGGCATGTGCGAAATGCGGCCCAGATTGGCGATCACCTGGTCGGTGAAGGCGTCGGTGCCCACGCCATGGCCGCGCGGGGCGAGGTCGCCGGTCAGGTTGCGGCCCTCCGCCAGGGTCACGAACAGCGCCTGCTCCACCTTCGCCGCCACGTCGAACGCGCCGATATGGCGCAGCAGCATGATGGCGGCGCTGAGCAGCGCGGTCGGGTTGGCGAGGCCCTTGCCCGCGATGTCCGGGGCGGAGCCATGCACGGCCTCGAACATGGCGGCATTGTCGCCGAGGTTGGAGGAGGGCGCGATGCCCAGCCCGCCGACGAGGCCCGCCGCGAGGTCGGAGATGATGTCGCCGTTCATGTTGGAGGTCACGATCACATCGAACGCCTCCGGCTTGATCACCAGCTGATGCGCGCAGTTATCGATGATGATGTTGCCCGGCTTGACGCTCGGGAACTCGGGCGCCACCTTTTCGCCCATGCGCTTCATCATGCCCTCGGTGAGCTTCATGATGTTCGCCTTGTGCGCCACGGTTACGCCCTTGCGCCCCTCGGCCTCGGCCAGGGCGTAGGCGGCGCGGATGATGCGCTCGCAGCCCGGCGCCGTCATCAGCTTCAGGCACTGGGCGACGGTGGTGGTCTGCATATGCTCGATGCCGGCATACACGTCCTCCACGTTCTCGCGCACGATCACCATGTCGATGCCGCGGCCCGAGAACGGGGTCTGGATGCCCGGCAGTTCGCGCACCGGGCGGATATTGGCGTAAAGCTCGAAATATTTGCGCAGCGTGACGTTGGCGGATTTGCCGCCATAGCCGATCGGGGTTTCCAGCGGCGATTTCAGCGCCAGCTTGTTGCGGGCGATGCTGTCCAGCGTCTCGCGCGGCACGCCGGTGACCACGCCGCGCTCAAACGCCTTGCCGCCAGCCTCGGCATATTCCCACTCGATCGGCGCGCCCGCGGCGTCCAGGATGCGGATGGTGGCGGCCATCACCTCGGGGCCGATGCCGTCCCCCGGCAAAGCTGTGACTTTGGTTTTCGGGGTATGCGCGGCGCTGGCATTCATGGTGTGATGTCCTGCTCTGTTAAAACCGCGGCCTTATAACCCGCGGTTGCGTTACCGGATATACGGCATGCTCAAACCGGCCATGGGTTTTCAGCGCCCCTTGCGCGGGCGGCGCGGCTCAATGCGCCTTGCCCCAGTTCTTGCCGGTCCCCGTCTCCACCACCAGCGGCACCGAGAGTTCCGCCGCGTTTTGCATCACTTGGCGCGCCAGCGCCGCCGCCGCCTCGGCCTCGTCATCCGGCGCCTCGAACAGCAATTCGTCATGCACCTGCAAGATCAGCCTTGCCTTCAGCCCTGCCGCGCGCAGCGCGCTGGGCAGCTTCACCATCGCGCGTTTGATGATATCCGCGCCCCCGCCTTGCAGCGGCGCGTTGATCGCCTGGCGCTCGGCATAGGCGCGCAGGCTCGGGATTTTGTCCTTGATCTTGGGCACCCAGCAACGCCGCCCGAACGGGGTGAGCACATAGCCATGCGTGCGCGCCTGCTCCTTCGCTGCCTCCATATAGGCGCGGATTTCCGGGTAGCGCTGGAAATAGGCGTCGATATAGGCGCGCGCCTCCCCGGGCGCGATGCCGAGCTGGCGTCCCAGCCCGAAGGCGGAAATGCCGTAGATGATGCCGAAATTGATCGCCTTGGCGCGGCGCCGGGTGAGCGCGTCCATCCCCTCCATCGGCACGCCGAACACCTCGGAGGCGGTGCGGGCATGGATGTCCTCGCCCTTGGCGAAGCTCTCCTTCAGCGCCGGGATATCGGCCACATGCGCGAGCAGGCGCAGCTCGATCTGCGAGTAATCGGCCGAGATCAGGCTGTGCCCCGGCGCGGCGATGAAGGCCTTGCGGATCCGCGCCCCCTCTTGCGTGCGGATCGGGATGTTCTGCAGATTCGGGTCGGTGGAGGAGAGCCGCCCGGTGGTCGTCGCCGCCATCTGGAAGCTGGTATGCACGCGCCCGGTGCGCGGGTCGATCTGCCCGATCAGCGCGTCGGCATAGGTGCTCTTGAGCTTGGCGAGCTGGCGCCAATCCATCACACGCTGCGCGATCTCCACGCCCTGCTCGGCCAGTCCCTCCAGCACCGAGGAATCCGTGCCCCAGGCGCCGGTCTTGCCCTTTTTGCCGCCGGGCAGGCCCATCGTCTCGAACAGGATCTCACCCAGCTGCTTGGGGCTGCCGACATTGAAATCCTGCCCGGCGAGGCGGTGGATCTCCGCCTCGATCTGCGCCATGCGGCCCTCGAACTCGGTGGACATGGCGGCGAGATCGGCCCGGTCCACCATCACGCCATGCGCCTCCATATCGGCCAGCACGGCGATCAGCTTTTTCTCCACCAGCTCATACAGCGCCAGCGATTTATGAGCGCGCAGCATCGGCTTCAGCGCCTGCCATAGCCGCAGCGCCACATCCGCCGCTTCCGCCGCGTAGGCGGTGGCCTGGTCCAGCTTCGCCGCAGCGAAGGACACGCGCGCCCGCCCGCTGCCCGTGGCCGACTCGGCCTCGGTGGCGGTGTGGTTGAGATGCACGCGCGCCAGCGTGGCGGCGTCATGCGCGAAATTCCCGGCATCCTGGGCGTAGGAGACGAGCATCACGTCATCCAGCGGCGCCACCTCGGCCAGCCCGGCGCCGCGCAGCACCTCCAGCCCCTGCTTGGCGTCGTGGAAAATCTTCAGCACGCCCGGCTCGGCCAGCAGCGGCGCCAGCAGCGCCTTGGCCTCGTCCAGCGATAGATGCGGCGCGTCGCCCAGAATCAGCTCATGCGCCAGCGGCAGATAGGCCGCCTCGCCGGCCCCGGTGGCGAGGCCCAGCCCGACCAGATCGCCATGCAGCGCGCCGGGCGTGGCCGTTTGCACCGCCAGCGCCAGCAGCCCGGAGGCCCGTGCCTGCGCCACCAGCGCCTCCAGCGCCGCGCGGGTGGTGATGGCGGCATAGGGCCCGAAGGCGGCGGCGCTCACCGGCGGCGGCGCTTCTTCCTGCGCCTCGCCCTCCAGCCCCAGCCGGTGGCGCAGGCTGCGGAAATTATTCTGCACCAGGAATTCGCGCAGCACCGCCGGGTCCCAGGGCTGTACCGCGAAGCTCTCCACCGGCGCGGGCAGGGGGGCGTCGTCGCGCAGCACCACCAACTCACGCGAGAGCCGCGCCGCTGCGGCGTGTTCCAGCAGCGCCTCGCGCCGCTTGCTCGGCTTCATCGCGGGGGCGGCGTCCAGCACCTGCTCCAGCGAGCCATATTCGTTGATCAGCGCCGCCGCGCCCTTCGGCCCGATGCCCGGCACGCCCGGCACGTTATCCACCGGATCGCCGATCAGGGCCTGCACCTCGACCACCTTCTCCGGCGCCACGCCGAATTTTGCCTCCACCTCGGCCAGGCCGATCGGTGTGTTCTTCATCGGGTCGAGCATGCTCACCCCCGGGCGCAGCAGCTGCATCAGGTCCTTATCGGAGGACACGATCACCGCCTCGCCCCCGGCCTCGGTGGCGGCCTTGGCATAGGCGGCGATCAGATCATCCGCTTCCCAATCGGCCAGCTCCACCGCCGGTACGCCAAAGGCGCGTGTCGCCTCGCGGATCAGCGCGAATTGCGGCACCAGCTCGGGCGGCGGCGGCGGCCGGTGGGCCTTGTACTCGCCATAAATCCGGTTGCGGAAGGTGTGCCGTCCGGCATCGAACACCACGGCGATATGCGTGCCGGAATGCTCCTTGAGCAACCGCGCCAGCATGTTGCAGAAGCCGAACACCGCGTTCACATGCACGCCATCGGGGCGCGTCATGTCCGGCAGGGCGTGGAAGGCCCGGAAGATGAAGCCCGAGCCGTCGACGAGAACGAGCCTCAATGGCTGTCGTCCGCCGCGCCCTCATCCAGCACGTAAATGCGCGAGCAATACGGGCAGGCGATTTGCTTGCCGGTGATTCGCAGGTAAATACGCGGATGACCAAGCGGCCCGCCGCCGCCATCGCAGGAGATCGCGGGGGTTTTCACATGAATGATCTCGGTCGCGTTCACCGCGTCTGTCTGCACGCTCATCGTCTCTTGCCTCGTTTGGTCAAACTCGCGCGCATCATAACGGCATTCCGCGCATTGCCCAAACCGGCGCGGGCGCTGCCGCTGCTGGCCCTGCTCGTGGCCTGCGCCTCGCCGCCCTTTGGCGTGCCCCGGGCCACGCCCGGCCATCCCATCGTCACCAGCGGTGTTTTCGCCCTGCCCGACGGCGCGCGCCTGCCGTACCGGCTCTACCCAGCGTCGGGGCAGGTCAAGGCCGTTATTCTCGCATTGCATGGCTATACCGACAGCCGCGACGGTTGGGCGATGCTCGCGGCCTATCTGGCGCCGCACGGCATCGCGCTTTACGCGCCCGACCAATCCGGCTTCGGTGCCGCCCCCAATCGCGGCCATTGGCCCGGCACGGAAACTCTGGTGGATGAGGCGCGGGCCGAGGCCGTGCAGCTGCGCGCGCAATATCCGGGGGTGAAATTGTTCGTCATGGGCGAGAGCATGGGCGGCGCGGTCGGGCTGCTGCTGGGGGCGGAACCCAACCCGCCGCCGGTGGATGGCTATATCCTCTCCGCCCCGGCGGTGTGGGGCGGCCCGGCGATGAACCCGTTTTACCGCGAGGTGCTGCGCGTGGCGGCGTATGTCGCGCCAGGCAAGCGCCTCACCGGGCAGGCGGTGCGGGTGCGCGCCTCGGACAACATGGCCGCGCTGATCGCCTTTGGCGAAGACCCGCTCACCATCCATGCCTCACGGCTCGACAATATCGCCGGGCTGGTGCGGCTGATGGGGTGGGCGCAGGATGCCTGCGCCGCCTTCCGCCAGCCCGCGCTCATCCTCTATGGCGGGCATGACGAGCTGATCCCGAAAGCGGCGATGCGGCGCTGCTGGCAGGCGATTCCGCCCGCCGCGCCGGTGACGCTCGCCTACTACCCGCCGGATTACCACCTGCTCCCGCGCGACCTGGAGCGCGCCACCCCGAGCGCCGATATCCTGGCCTATATCGAGGGGCGCGGCCTGCCATCATCGGCGCCAAGCGCCGCCACGGTGTTTCTGGCCGATTAAGGCGCGTGCACTGGGCGCGGCTTGCCCTGCTCGTCGATGGCGACGAAGGTGAAGGTCGCCTTGGTCACGCGGTATTCCTCGCCGCCCACGCGGGCGCGGCGCCAGGCCTCCACGGCGATCTTCATCGAGGTGCGGCCGGTGGCGAGCAGCTCGCAATACACGCTCACCTCGTCGCCCACCTTCACCGGGCGGATGAAGCTCATCGCGTCCGCCGACACGGTGACACAGCGCCCGCCGGAGACGCGCGAGGCGAGATTCCCGGCGGCGAGGTCCATCTGACTCATCAGCCAACCGCCAAAAATGTCGCCATTGACATTGGTGTCGGCGGGCATGGCGATGACGCGCACCATCGGAATGCCCTCAGGCGGGCGTTCCGCTACGGTTTCCGTCATGCTCAGAGGTGCTTTTCGATGAACGCCTTGAGCACCGATTTCGGCGCGGCGCCAACCTGGGTGGCGGCGGGCTTGCCGTCCTTGAAGATGATCAGCGTCGGGATGCCGCGCACGCCGAAGGCGCTCGGCGTCATCGGGTTTTCGTCGATATTCACCTTCACCACTTCGAGCTTGCCCTCGAACTCCTTGGACAAATCCTCCAGCGACGGCGCGATGGACCGGCACGGCCCGCACCACTCGGCCCAGAAATCGACCAGCACGGGGGTGCCGGATTTCAGCACATCGGTTTCGAAGGTCGCGTCGGTAACGGCTTTGCTCATGGTTCACCCAATAAAACTGCGATGGCCGGTAACATGGCGGCGAACCGCCCGCCGATCAAGCCGGGGCGGCGCCATCCAGCGTCGCGCCGGGCACATCCATCGCGGTCGCGCTCTGCGTCCAGATCAACACGGCCCGCACCGCCCGGCCGGGATGGATGTCGCGCAGGATGGCGCGGTAGGCGGCGAGCTGGGTGAGGTATTGGGGCGGAATCCCGGCCGGGCTGGCGGGCGGGGCGCGGTCGGTCTTGTAATCGGCCAGCCAGATCTCCCCCGGCGTCAGCGCCAGCCGGTCCACCATGCCGCCGATCTCGCGGCCATTCACCACCCCCGCCAGCGGCACCTCGGCTCGCGATTCCGGCCCGAAGAGCGGCGCCAGGGTGGGGTTGGACAGGATCGCCAGCACCGCGGCGGAGATCTTCTCCGATTCATCCGCCAGGCCCGGCTGCGCGGCCAGATACGCCGCCGCCGTTTCCGGGCGTTGGGCGGCGGGCAGATCGGGCAAATGCTGCAATAGCGCGTGGATCGCCGTGCCGCGTTCCATCGCCACCATCCGCGCCGCCCGCGCGGCGGCGAGCCCGGTGCCGAGCGGGCTGGCGGCGATGGCGCGTTTTGCCGCCTCGTCCACGCCGCGGCTGGGCACGATGCGCTCGGGTTTCGCCGCCTCCTTGGGCGGGGGCGCGGCCTGCCAGCCTGGCGCGCCGGAGAGCCAGCCGGGCAGGGCGGCGGGCTGCGCGGCCACATGAAGCTCGGCGCGGTCCGGCGGGGCGCTCTGCTCGCAATCATAAACCTGCACGCCGTTTTCATCGCGCGCGGGCAGCCGGGCGAAGCCCTCGCGCACCGCCTCATACCAGCAATGCTCCGGCAGGCCCTTCTTGCCCTCGGCGCCGCAGACCAGCAGCTCATCCTCGGCGCGGGTGAGGGCGACATAGAGCAGGCGGTTATATTCCTGCCGCGCCGCCTCCTTATTCGCCTCCGCCGCGCGCGCCACCGCCTCTGAGCGCGCGTCGCTGCGCGGGCAGAATACCGGCACCTGCGCGTTTTCCTGCGGCACATCCAGCCAGAACAGCGTGCGGTCATGGTCCGGCATCGCCGCCGTGTCGGGCAGGATCACGATCGGCGCCTGCAACCCCTTGGCGCCATGCACGGTCATGATCCGCACCTCGTCGCCCCCGGCCTCGGTCTCGCGCTTGATGGTGGCGCTGGTCTGGCGCAGCGCGGCGGTGAACATTTGCAGCGAGCCCGGCTCGCGCCCAGCGAAGGCCAGGGCCTCGGCCAGGAATTCGTCGATCGGCTCCGCCGCCTCCGCCCCCAGCCGCCGCAGCAGCTTCGCCCGTCCGCCGAGTGGCCCCAGCGCCTCGGCCAGCAGCGCGTAAGGCGGCAGGAAATCGGCCTTGGCCCGCAGCGCCTCGAAGAAGCTCTTCGCCGCCGCCCAATCCTCGCGTTCTCCGGCGCGGGAATAGAGCGCCTCCACCAGCTTCTTGGCGCCCCGGCCCAGGGCGAGCTCCATCAGCGCCGCGTCGCTCAGCCCACCCAGCGGCGAGGCCAGGAATTGCCCGAAGGCGAGGTCGTCATCGGGCAGCAGCAGCGCGTCGCACAGCGCCAGCAGGTCGCTCACCGGCTGCTGCGCCGTCAGCACCATGCGGTCCAGCCCGGCGACGGGAATGCCCCGCGCTTTCAGCGCCGCCGTCACCGCCCCGACCAGCGCGTCGCGCCGGCGCACCAGGATCAGAAAATCGCCGGGCCGCGCGCGGCGGTGGCGCGAGGGCAGGGGCTGGCGCAGCCGCTCGGCCACCCAGGCGGCGATGTCGCGCGCCAGCACCGCGCGGGCCGAATCGGCGCTGGCGTAATCCTCGGCCAGGCCCCAGGCGGGCAGTTCCCCCGCCTCGCGCGCTTGCGCCAGCGGCCAGAGCAGCACCCGCCCGGCCTGGCCGGCGCGGCTCACCTCATGTTTCAGCGTCTCGCCCGGCGCCACCACGCCAGCGCGCGCCGGCCCGGCGGCGAACACGGCGTCGGTGAGCGCCAGCACCGGCGCGGTGGAGCGGAACGAGACGGAGAGTTCGCCATCGAGCCAGCGGCGCCCGGCGCCGACCGCCTTGGCTTTGAAGCGCTCCCGGTATTTGCCGAAGCTGCGCAGATCGGCGCCCTGGAAGGAGAAGATCGACTGCTTGGCGTCGCCCACCGCGAAGATGCTGCGGCTGGCCTCGCGCGCGCCCTCCCCCGCGAAGAACTCCCCGGCCAGGGCGGTGGCGATTTCCCATTGCTCGGGCGCGGTGTCCTGCACCTCGTCGAGCAACAGATGCTCCAGCCCGCCATCGAGCTTATACAGCACCCAGGCGGCGCCGGGGTCGATCAGCAGTTTTTCGGTGTGGCTGATCAAGTCGCCATAGCTGAGCTGCGAGGCGAGCAGCTTCTCCCCGCGCTCGCTGGCCGCGATCGGCAGCAGCAGCCGCGCCAGATGCGCGTTGAGCGCCGCCAGCCGCGCCGCCTTCAGCGCCTCCAGCGCGGCCAGGATGCGGGAGGCCTCGCGCAGCAGCGCGGCCTTGTAGTCGTCCTCCTCGGTTTTCAGCTTCGCGCCGCAATAGCCCTTGAAGGTACGCGGCTTGCCCTCGGTGAGAAACCCGTGCGCCCAGTCATCCCAGTGCGCGGCGCGGGCTTCGGGGGGCAGGGCCAGCCAATCCAGCAGCGGATAGGCGTTTTTCACCCCGGTCGCGTTGCCGCGTTCGGCGATGGCCTGGAGGATCTCGCGTAATTCGGCCTCGCGCGGGATATTCACCGCCGCCGCCAGCAGTTCCGCCTCGCTCAGCTCGCCCGCCCCCAGCGCGCCGCGCTGCTGCGCCGCCAACTGGTCCAGGCCGATGCCGCCATTGAGCAGGGCCACCGGCGCTTCCAGCACGAATTGCTGCGTCAGTTCCGCGAAATCCTGCTCATTGGTTTGGGCCGCCAGCGCCCGCACCGCCTCGCGCGCGCCGGGGTCGGCCAGCGCCGCCTCGCGCGCCTCGCGCAGCCGCCGCGTCGCCTGCTCGTCATCCGCCACCTCGAAATGCGGCGACAGCCCGGCCTCCAGCGGAAAGCGCCGCAGCAGCGACTGGCAGAAGGCGTGGATCGTCTCGATCCGCATCCCGCCCGGCAGGTCCAGCACCTGGGCGAAAAGCTGGCGCGCCAGGGCCAGCGTGGCGGCGCTGGCGGGCACGTTGAGCGCGGCGAGATCGGCGCGCAACGCCGCGTCCTCCTTCACCACCCATTCGCCCAGGCGCTTGTTCAGGCGGATGCGCATCTCCGCCGCCGCCGCCTTGGTGTAGGTGAGGCACAAAATCTTCTCCGGCGCGGTGCCGGCCAGCATCAGGCGCAACAGCCGGTCGGTGAGCAGCTTGGTCTTGCCCGAGCCCGCCGAGGCGGCGACGAAGGCCGATACCGCCGGGTCGGAGGCCTGAAGCTGCTGGGCGTTGGCGATGACAATGGCGCTCATTCCGGCTCGCCCTCCCATTCCGCGCGGCGGGAGATGCCGGCATAGGCGTCATAGGGGGTCTCCCGCGCCGGGTGCGGCGCGGCGAGATACGGCATCTCGGCCCGCGCATAGCGGGCGAACAGCTCGGGCAGCGCCGCGGCGGCCTGGTCCACCGCCTCGTCCAGCTCGGCCTTGCTCCTGAACGGCCGCGTCTCCTCGCCCGGCGCGGCCCGGCCGGAGAGTTTGAGATAGCTCATTTCGGCCACGTCGCCATGGAACTCAGCGCCGAACGCCCCGGCCTCGGCCATCACCGCCTCCAGCGGCAATTGCGGCGCGGCGCCGGATTTCACCGCCTTGGCGCTGGGCACGGTGCCGGTCTTGTAATCGATCAGGCTCACCCCGCCACCGGCGGCGCGCTCGATGCGGTCGGCGCGGCCAACCAGGGTGAAGCCGCCCGGCAGGGCCAGCTCGCCCTTCACCTCATGCGCCAGGGCCAGCGGCGTGCCGTGCTCCTTGCGGCGGCGCTGTTCCTCCCGGATCACCCACTCCGCGATCCGCTCCAGCCGCGCCGCCCACCATTGCTCCAGCGCCGCGCGCGGGCGCTGCTGGCGCATGGCGGTGAGCAGCGCCGTGGTCAGCGTGGCGGTTGCGTCAGGGCGGTTGGCGGCGTGCTTGTCGGCGAAAAATTCCGCCAGCCCGGCATGCACGATCTCGCCGAACAGGCTCTGGTCGCTTTCCTCGTCCAGCGCGTCCAGCTCCGCGATGCCCAGCACCTTGCGGCAATAAATCGCGTAGGGGTCGGCCATCAGCGTGGCGATCTCGGTGACCGAGAGCCGTTTTGGTCGCGCCGCGGCGGGCGGGGCGGGGCGCGGCTTGGGGCGGCGCTCGCGGCGCGCGGGCAGGTCGAGCTGCGCGGCCCAGGAGGCGGCGCCGTGCCGGGGCAGGGCCAGCTTCGCCCCGGACAGCATCGCCTCCAGCCGGGTGAGCCAGCGCGCGGGCACGGCCGGAGCGCGTTCGCGCCGCAGCGGCGCGGCCAGCACCACCTCGCGGCAGGCGCTGGCCAGCGCGAAGAATTGATGCGCCGCCTGGCCGATTTTCTGCTCCGGCGAGGGCAGCCCGGCCAGCTTGCGCATGGGGCGCGAGAGCCAGGGGCCGGGCTCGGCCGGGGCGGGCCAGACGCCCTCCACCAGCCCGCCCAGCACCGCCACGTCCACCTGTTGCAGCGCGGCCTCCTGAATACCCCAGATGGCGATGCGCGGATGCCCGTCCTTGGCGCGGGGGCGGCGCACCACCGGGCCGTGCAGCAGCTCGTCTAGCAATTCGGCCAGTTCGGCGGGATGGATGTCCGGCAGGCCCTCCAGCGCGCCCAGCACCTCCAGCAGCCGCTCGGAGAGCGCCAGCCCGGCCTCGCCCGACCACAGCGCCGCCGCGCCCTCGGCCTCGTTGGTGGCGGCCAGGGCCTCGGCGGCGGCGAGCAGCCGGCGCAGCGCCTCGGCGGGGGGCAGCGCCGCGGGCAGGGCCAGGGGCGCCAGCCGCAACTCCAGCCGGTCGAGGAAATCCCGCTCCGCCTGCCGCGACTCCTTCAGCCGGAATTTCAGCCCGTCGAAGCCCGGCCCCGGACGCGGCCCGCGCAAGGCGCGCAGCTCCAGCCGGCGCGCCTGGGCGCGGAACTCCTGCGGCGCCAGCCCCCCGGCGGCGAGCGGATGCTTGAGCAAGGCGAGCAGCGGCAGCGGCGCGTATTCGGCGGCGGCGGCGCGGGCGAGCAGGCGCAGGAAGGCGGCGGGCGGGGTTTGGGCGAGCGGCTCGCCCGCGCTGTCATCGGCGGTGATGCCGAAGCGGTGCAGCGCCGCCGCCACCCGCGCCGCCAGCCCACGATCCGGGGTGATGAGCGCCGCCGTGGTGCCGGGCGTATCCAGCGCCCCGCGAAGGATCATGGCGATGGCGGTGGCGTTCTGCGCCTCGTCCGGCGTTTCCAGCCGCGCCAGCCCGGTGATGTCGAGGGCCGCGTCATCCTGCCAGGCGGATAGCGCGGCGGCGGGCAGCAGGGCGCGGGAGAGCACGGCGCCGCGCCCTGCGGGCACAACGCCTCGCGGGGCGGGCAGGGGGCGCACTTCCTCGCGCCGGGCGCCGATCTGCGCCAGCAGCCGGGCGATGCCGCCTTGGGCGTGGCTGTCATCCAGGGCGTCCCAGGCTTTGTCGTCCAGGCCCGGGTCGAAGCCGGGCAGGATTAGCAGCCCTTGCGGCAGGCTGGCGACCACCCCGGCCATGCGGGCAATGGCCGGGGTGCCTTCGGCGGCGACCATCCAGACCCGGTGCGCGGGCGGCGCGGCGCGCCAGGCGGCGGCCTGGGCGTCGATCAGCTTCACCAGCCGCGCGGCGGGGTTGAGCAGCCCGTTCGCGGCCAGATGCGCGGGCCAGGCATGGGTGACGATGCTCAGGAATTGCAGCGTCTTCTGCCAATGCTCGGCCAGTTCCGCGGCCACCACATTGGGCAGGGTGGCGGCGAGGTCGGTCTCGGCATGGTCGGCTTCGTCGAGCAGCGCGGCCAGCTCCGCCGCCAGCGCCCAGGCGGCGCCGAGCCGTTGCGGCGCTCCGGCCTCGCCGTTCATGGCCAGGATCAGCCGGGCCAGATGCGCCTGGCGCTGCGCCGCCGGAATCGCCGGGGGCAGGCTGAAGCCGGTGGTCAGCAGCAGCCCGGCCTCGTCGATATTGCCGAGCGCGATGATGCGCGGCAGCAGCAGCGCCTGGCCGCCATTGGCCTCGAGAAACGCCCCGGCCAGAGCCTGGGCGGCGCGGCGGCTGGGCAGGATGATCAGCCCCTCATGCGCGGCCTTGTCCGACTCCAGCCACAGCCGGGCGAGCGCGGGCAGGAAGGGCGCCTGTGGGGCGAAGGCGCCGAGCTTCATACGCGGCCTCCGGGCCATGGCGCGCTAGAGACCATCGAGCCACCGTGCCTCTCCGCGCAATTCCGCCAGCCGCCCCGCGCCGTCATGGCTCAGGCGCAGATGCAGCGCGTGGGGCGGGGTGAGGTCACCCAGCCGGTCCGGCCATTCCACCAGCACGATGCCGTCCTGCGCCTCGTCCCAGCCCAGCTCCTCCAGCCCGGCCGGGCCGTCCAGCCGCCACAGATCGTAATGCCAGATCTCCACCCCCGAAGGCGCGGTGTAGCTCTGCACCAGGGTGAAGGTGGGGCTCGGCACGGTTAGGCGCGGGGCGTGCAGCAGGGCGCGGATGAAGGCGCGCGCCAGCGTCGATTTGCCGGCGCCGAGCGGGCCTTCGAGCAGCAAAACGTCGCCGGGCTGGGCCTTCGCCGCCAGCCGGCGGCCGAGATCCTGGGTCGCGTCATCATCGGGCAGGCGGAGTCGCATGCCCCTGTTTTGCCCGCCCGCGCTTGATTGTGGAAGGGCGCTGCGCCAAAGCAGCCGCATGGAACAGATTTCTACCGATGTCGCGATCATAGGCGCCGGCCCGGCCGGCATGTTCTCGGTGTTTGAATGCGGGATGCTGAAAATGTCCTGCGTGCTGATCGACGCGCTGGACGAGCTCGGCGGGCAGTGCGTGGCACTGTATCCCGAGAAGCCGATCTACGACATTCCGGCGCATCCCAGCATCGAGGGCGCGGCGCTGATCGCGCAGCTGGAGCGGCAGATCGCGCCGTTTGACTGCGCCAAGCTGCTCGGGCGGCAAGTAACCGGCTTAAGCGGCGGGCCGGGCGCTTTCACGCTCACCACCAGCGCCGGGGATATTGTGCGGGCCAAGGCGGTGATCCTGGCCGCGGGAGCCGGGGCGTTCGGGCCGAACCGGCCGCCACTGGAGGGGCTCTCGGCCTTCGAGGCCAGCGGCGCGGTGCGCTATTATGTGAAGCGGCGTGAGGATCTGCGCGGCAAGCGCGTGGTCATCGCCGGCGGCGGCGACTCGGCGGTGGATTGGGCGCTGGCGTTGCAGGGCGTGGCCGCGCATATCGCCGTGGTGCACCGGCGCCCGAAATTCCGCGCCGCGCCCGAGAGCACCGCGCAGCTCGACCAGTTCGCCGCCGAGGGCAAGGTGGAGATGGTGATCCCCTATCAGCTGCATGCGCTGCACGGGCAAAGCGGGGCGCTGGCGGCGGTGGAGGTCGCGGATCTCGACGGCAACACCCGCAAGCTGGCGGCCGATGTGCTGCTGCCCTTCTTCGGGCTGGCGATGGAGCTGGGGCCGATCGCGGAATGGGGGCTGGAGCTGACCCAGCACCATGTGAGCGTGACCCCGGCGACCATGCAGACCTCGCTGCCCGGCGTGTTCGCGGTGGGCGATATCGCCACCTATCCGGGCAAGCTGAAGCTGATTTTGCAGGGCTTCGCCGAGGGCGCGATGGCGGCGCACGCCATTTACGGGCTCGTGAACCCGGACAAGGCGCTGCATTTCGAGTATTCCACCACCAAGGGCGTGCCCGGCTGAGCGGGCATTAACCGCAATCTGGTTAATATGAAAAAAAGCCGCTCACTGAGCGGCTTTTTTGCGGGCTGGCGGGTTCAGATCGCCATTTCGATTTCTGGCGCGCAGGCTCGCGCCTTGGTCAGCGCCATGCCGAGATTCACCGTTTTGCGGCAGACGAAGCAGATCACGTAATCGGCGTTGCGCCGCCCGCGCAGGAAGACGTGCAGCAGGTTTTTGCTGGTGATGAAGATCTCTTCGAAATAATGCTCCACACTGTCCACCCCGCGGGATTTCTTGAACATGGTCTCGATGGCGGTGACGTTGGGGCCCTGGAACAGATCGGAGGTGGCGGCGGCCAGCAGGTCGATCACCGCGCTGGGGTGGGAATCTACCGTCTTGATGTCGAGCAGCAGGCCCGATGCGACATCGACGACGCCGGCGGCCAGGCACTCGGGGACGGTCGTGACGGCTTTGCTGATCACGGCGGCGAGATCGGTCATGGTCGAAACACTCCTGACGGAACAAGGGACGCCGCCGCGGCGGCGATTTGGGAAACGTTACACAGCCACGGGCGGGAGAACAATCAGGCGCCGAAAGTTTTGATCTGGATCATGGACGGCGCCGCCCGGATCAGATCGGCAGGGCGCCGTCCTTCATCCGCTCCATGGCGAAGCGCGAGGAAACATTGCGCAGCGGCACCGCCGCGATGAGCTTGCGGTAGAACGAATCATAGGCCGCGATGTCGGGCACCACCACATGCAGCAGATAATCGACATCGCCGCTCATCCGCCAGGCGCCGACGATTTCGGGCGTCTGCGCGATGGCCTGGGCGAAGCGGGCCAGCCATTCGGCGGAATGGTCGGAGGTTTCCACCGACACGAAGACCGAGACCGGCAGGCCGAGCTTGTCGGCATCCAGCACCGCGATGCGGCCCTTGATGATGCCGAGCTCCTCCATGCGCTTGATGCGCTTCCAGCAGGGGGTGGCGGTCAGCCCCACCTTGTCGGCGATGTCGTTGAGCGAGAGCGAGGCGTCGGCCGCCAGCAGGCGGAGGATGGCGCGGTCGATATTGTCGAGGTCGGGCATGATTGTCTCGGCTTGGCTGCGGAATGAGTATTGCGGCGGCGGCGGAACTGGGCTAGACGGCTTCCTGGGTCACGCCCCCCCACCGGGGCGCTTTTCTTCTGCAAGGGAGAGGTTTCATGGCAGAATTTTCTTCAACCGCCAAGCCTGCGGTTCGTCCCCAAAATCCGAATTTCTCGTCCGGCCCGTGCGCCAAGCGCCCAGGCTTCACCCTGGCCGCGCTCGAATGCGCGATGCTGGGCCGCAGCCACCGCGCCAAGGGGCCGAAGGCGAAGCTGGCCGAGGTTATCACCCGCTCCAAGGAGATCTTGGGCATGCCCGCCGATTGGCGGCTGGGCATCGTGCCGGCCTCCGACACCGGGGCGGTGGAGATGGCGCTGTGGTCGCTGCTGGGCGCGCGCCCGGTGGACGTGCTGGCGCATGAATCCTTCTCCGAAGCCTGGGCGACCGATGTGGTCAAGCAGCTCAAGCTGGCCGATGCCCGCGTCATCAAGGTCGCTTACGGGCAGCTCCCCGATGTCACCCAGATCGATTTCAGCCACGACGTGGTGCTGGCCTGGAACGGCACCACCTCGGGCGTGCGCTTCCCCAATGGCGATTTCATCCCCGCCGAACGCGAGGGGCTGGTGATCGCGGACAGCACCTCCGCCGCCTTCGCCATGGAGCTGCCATGGGAGAAGCTGGATGTGGTCACGTGGTCCTGGCAGAAGGTGCTGGGCGGCGAGGGCGCGCATGGCATGCTGGCGCTCAGCCCGCGCGCGGTGGAGCGGCTGCTCACCTACAAGCCGGCCTGGCCGCTGCCGAAGATTTTCCGCCTGACCTCGGGCGGCAAGCTGAGCGAAGGCATTTTCGTCGGCGAGACGATCAACACGCCGTCGATGCTTTGCGTGGAAGACGCGCTGGACGGGCTGCGCTGGGCGGAGTCGGTGGGCGGGCTCAAGGGGCTGATCGCGCGCTCCAACGCCAACCTCAAGGCCGTGGCCGATTGGGTTGAGGGCAATGAGCGCGTGCGCTTCCTGGCCGAGACGCCGCAGACGCGCTCCAACACCTCGATCTGCCTGGCTATTGCCGCGCCGTGGTTCACCAAGCTGGATGCCGAGGCGCAGGCCAAGGCGGCCAAGGCCGTCGCCAGCCTGCTGGAGAAAGAGAATGTGGCGCTGGATGCCGGGGCGTATCGCGACGCGCCGCCGGGCCTGCGCATTTGGGGCGGCGCCACCGTGGAGACCGCGAATATCACGGCGCTGCTGCCCTGGATCGACTACGCCATCGACACGGTGGCGAACGAGTTCTGATCGCTTCTTTTTCGTAGAAAAAAAGCGAAGACTTTCGTGCCTTTCGCCTGGGGTTTTTGCGCGCAAACGCCCCAGGCCCCGCCCGAGCCACGTTTTTGGTGCCGCTATTTGCAAAAGCGGCGTGAAACCCAGGGAAATTCCTCACATGGTCAAAGTTCTCATTTCCGATAAGCTGTCCCCGGCCGCGATTGAAATTTTCAAGGAGCGCGGTGTCGAGGTGGACGTGAAGACCGGCCTCACCCCGGCCGAGCTGCGCGAGATCATCGGGCAGTATGACGGCCTCGCCATCCGTTCCGCCACCAAGGTGACGAAGGAAGTGCTGGATGTGGCCACCAACCTCAAAGTGGTCGGCCGCGCCGGTATCGGCGTGGACAATGTGGATGTGAAATCGGCCACCTCGCGCGGCGTGGTGGTGATGAACACCCCGAATGGCAACGCCATCACCACCGCCGAGCACGCCATCGCCATGATGTTCGCGCTCGCCCGCCAGCTGCCGGAGGCCACCGCCTCGACCAAGGCCGGCAAGTGGGAGAAGAACCGCTTCATGGGCGTGGAGGTCACCGGCAAGACCCTCGGCCTGATCGGCTGCGGCAATATCGGCTCCATCGTGGCCGACCGCGCGGTGGGGCTGAAGATGAAGGTGCTGGCCTATGACCCGTATCTCACCGAGGGCCGCGCCGTGCAGCTCGGCGTGGAGAAGGCGGAGCTGGACACGGTGCTGGCCAAGGCCGATTTCATCACCCTGCACACGCCGCTGATCGAGGCCACCCGCAACATCATCTCGCGCGAGGCGATCGCCAAGACGAAGAAGGGCGTGCGCATCATCAACTGCGCGCGCGGCGGGCTGGTGGACGAGGCGGCGCTGTATGACGCGCTGAAAGCCGGCCATGTCGCCGGGGCGGCGCTGGACGTGTTCGAGGTCGAGCCGGCCAAGGAGAACCCGCTTTTCGAGCTGGAGAACGTGGTGTGCACGCCGCATCTCGGCGCCTCCACCAACGAGGCGCAGGAGAACGTGGCGCTGCAGGTGGCCGAGCAGATCTCCGACTTCCTGCTCACCGGCTCGGTGGTGAACGCGCTCAACATGCCGAGCGTGTCGGCCGAGGAGGCGCCGCGCCTGCGCCCCTATATGGAACTGTGCCGCCTGCTGGGCGCCTTTGCCGGGCAGCTCACCCGCGCGCAGGATGGCGTAATCAAGCAGGTGCTGATCGAGTATGAGGGCGTGGCCGCGCCGCTCAACCACCGGCCGCTGAACGCCGCCGCCTTGGCCGGGCTGCTCGGCCCGGTGATGGAGGGCGTGAACATGGTCAACGCCCCGATGCTGGCGCGCGATCATGGCATCGAGGTGGCGGAAGGCTCGAACGACCATATCGGCGACTACCAGACGCTGGTGCGGATCACCGTGACCACCGAGAAATCGACCCGCGCCGTGGCCGGCTCGCTGATCGGCAATGGCCGCCCGCGCCTGGTTGAGATCAAGGGCATCAAGGTGGAGGCGGATTTCGCTCCGCACATGCTGTATGTGACCAATAAGGACAAACCGGGCTTCATCGGCCGCTTTGGCATGCTGCTGGCCGAGGCGGGCGTGAACATCGCCACCTTCCACCTCGGCCGCGCCGCCGAGGGCGAGGATGCGATCTGCCTCGTCTCCACCGATGGCCCGACGCCGGACGAGGTGCTGAACCAGGTGCGCGGCCTGCCGCTGGTGATGCAGGCGACGACGCTGGCGTTCTGAGGTTTCGTAATTCTCCGGTCTTGCTGCGACTGCCGCGCACGGGCTAGAGCCAGCGGCAAGAGGCTGCGGGATCGGTGAGTTAATGTTTAATTTGGTTGGAAGCCTGCAGCGCTATAGCGGCAAATCCGCCGTTATGGCGCTGTTTGTTTTGTGCGCCTTGCCGGTTTTGGTGTTGACGGCTCTGCTGACCCCGCCGGGGCAGAGTCCGGACGAGCCGACGCATGTGGCGCGCGCCGAAGGGCTGCTGCACGGCGCCGTGCTGGGCGCGCGCGCGCAGGAGCCAGACCCGGATATAAGCGGCACGAAATTGCTCGCCGGCGTGCGCGTCAATCAGAGCCTCATCGCCGCGTCATTTGGCGTGACGACGCCGGTTGACGGGCGTCCGGTGGTGACGGAGCAGGATTTTCAGGCCATGCTGGCCCAGCCGCCGCAGCCCCAGCGCGTCTTTGTCAATATCCCCAATACTGTCACCTATTTTCCGGCAACCTATGTGCCCGCCGCGCTCGGCTTGGCGGCCGGAGAGCTGTTTGCCGGGGGCAGGCCGTTTTTCTGCATCATGCTGGCGCGGTTTGGCATGGCGGCGGCGTATCTGGCGCTGGGGCTGCTGGCCTTGCGTGTCGCCGCCTATGGCGAGGCGCTGCTGCTGGCCGTGCTGCTCATGCCGATGAGTCTGTTTCTGGCCGGAACGGTGAATCAGGATGGTGTGCTGATCGCGCTGGCGGCGGTCGCCGGCGCGGCGCTGACCCGCGAGACGGCGGGATACCGCGCCCTCGGCTTGGTGGCGCTGACGCTGGCGCTGATGGCCAAGCCGCCTTATTTGCCGCTGCTGGCGCTATTTTTGTTGCCGCTCTCGCCGCCCGGCCTGCTCACGCGGTTGCGCAACGTGGCACTGGCGGCGCTGCCAGTGCTGCTCTGGGCCGCGCTGATTTCGGCCTTCATCGTGGTGCCGTTTTACAAGCCGCCATATTACGCCGGCCCGCTCTTCGCCGGGGATCATTCGACTCTGCTCGACCACACCGATGCGGCGGCGAATCTACAGATCCTGCTGGCGCAGCCCCAGCGCCTGTTCACCCTGCCGTGGCATACGCTGGGGCTTTGGGGGGTGGTGTGGCTGGGAGAAATGGTGGGGGTTCTCGGCTTGCTGCAAATCTCCATGCCGGTTGGATATTACGTGCTTTGGTCCGTGGCCATTGGGGGGGCGGTGGCGGGGCTGCTGTGTAGCGGCCGCCCGGTGGCTTATGCCGCCCGGCAGCAGGCGGCGCGCCTGCTCTGGGTCGTCGGGCTGATTGCCGTGAATGCCTGGCTGATCATGCTGACCTTTTATCTCGACTGGAGCAATGTCGGGATCGATTACATCGATGGCATTCAGGGGCGGTATCTGCTCCCCTTCATCCCGTTTCTCGCCGTGGCGGTGCCGAGCCTGATGCCGCGCCTGCGTCTGGCGCCGCTGCTGCCGGCCGTGCCGGTGGTGCTGCTCGGGCTGTTTGACATCGGCTATATCCCGATGCGCCTGCTCCAAACCTACTACATGCATTGAGCCGAGCGCTATGATCCCCCCGCGCATTGCCGTTCTGATCCCCTGTTTCAATGAGGAAGTTGCCATCGGCGCGGTGGTGCGGGATTTCCGCGCCGCGCTGCCGGGGGCGGAGATTTTTGTTTACGACAATAATTCACGCGATGGCACGGCGGCGGCGGCGGCGGCGGCCGGGGCGGCGGTGCGGCGCGAGATTTTGCAAGGCAAGGGGCATGTCGTGCGGCGGATGTTCGCCGATATCGAAGCTGACGCCTATGTGCTGGTGGATGGCGATGGCACCTATGACGCCGCGGTGGCGCCGGAGATGGTGCGGCGCCTGCTGGATGAGCAGCTCGACATGGTGAATGGGCGGCGCGTGGAGCAGGCCGGGCAGGGGGCGATTGGCGCTTATCGCCGTGGCCATCGGCTGGGCAACCGCGTGCTCTCCGGGCTGGTGCATGCCGTATTTGGCGACCGTGTGCAGGATATGCTCTCCGGCTACCGGGTATTCTCGCGCCGGTTCGTGAAGACCTTCCCGGCTCTGGCCTCCGGCTTTGAGACCGAGACCGAATTCACCATCCACGCGCTGGACCTGATGATGCCGCTGGCCGAAATTCCGGTGGCGTATCGCGAGCGGCCGCCGGGCTCCGCCTCGAAGCTGCGCACCTATTCAGACGGTTTGCGCATCCTGCGCACCATCGTGGCGCTGGTGAAGGAGGAGCGGCCGCTGCAATTCTTCACGGCGGCGGGCATGCTGCTGCTTGCGCTCGGCATTGGGCTCGGCGTGCCGGTGGTGGCGACGTATCTGCATACGGGACTGGTGCCGCGCCTGCCGACTGCCGTGCTGGCCACGGGGATCATCCTGATCGCCATGCTCAGCTTCACCTGCGGGTTGATCCTCGACTCCGTGGCGCGCGGGCGCAAAGAGGCCAAGCGTCTGGCCTATCTCGTCATTCCGCGCTGGCCGGGGGGTTAAGCCCCGGCCTCGATTCCGGCGCGGACCGCTCTCAGCGCCTCGGCCGCCTGCGCGGCGTTGGGGCCGCCGGCCTGGGCCACGGCCTTATTGCCGCCGCCGCCCTGGCCGCCCACGGCCGCCGCCGCGGCGCGCACCAGCTCCACCGCGCTGTGCGGCAGATCGTCGGACACCGCGACGACGATGGCGGCCTTGCCCTCGGCGGTGGAGACAAGCGTGACCACGCCCGTGCCCAGCCCCTTGAGCAGATCGGTGGCGATGGGGCGCAGCTCCTTGGCGGACACCTCGCCGACATTGCGCAGGATCGCCCTGACCCCGGCCACGTCCTCGAATTCGGTGGCGGTGGCCAGCACCAGCTTCTTTTGCAGCTCGGCCACCTGGCGCTCCAGGCGCTTCTTGTCTTCCTGCAGCGCCGTGATGCGCGCGGGCAGCTCGGCGGGCTGGGCTTTCAGCGCGGCGGCGGCTTCGGCCAGCAGGCGGGATTCATCCTCGATGGCGGCGACGGCGGCGGCGCCGGCGAGGGCCTCGATCCGGCGCACCCCGGCCGCGACCGCGCCCTCGGAGACGATGCGGAACAGCCCGATATCGCCGGTGCGGGAGACATGGGTGCCGCCGCACAGCTCGATGGTCCAGGCGGCTTTGTCCTCCTGTGGATAGCCCATGGAGACGACGCGCACCTCATCGCCGTATTTCTCGCCGAACAGGGCCATGGCGCCGAGTTTCACGGCCTCCTCGGGCGTCATCAGCCGCGTGGTGACTTCGGTGTTTTCGCGGATGCGGGCGTTCACGTCGCGCTCCACCGCCGCCAGTTCATCGGCCGTGACCGGGCGGGGCTGGGAGATGTCGAAGCGCAGCCGGTCCGGGCTATTTAGCGAGCCCTTCTGGGTGACATGGCCGCCCAGGGTGCGGCGCAGCGCCTCGTGCAGCAGATGCGTGGCCGAGTGGTGCGCGCGGATGCGGGTGCGGCGCCCGTGATCGATTTCGGCCAGCACGGGCTGGCCGACGCGGGCGGTGCCGGCCTCGACCACGCCGACATGCACGAACAGCCCGCCGAGTTTTTTCTGCGTGTCGGTGATGCGAATGCGTAGGTTATCGGGCCCGGTGATGTAGCCGGTATCGCCCACCTGGCCGCCGCTTTCGGCGTAGAACGGCGTCTGATTCAGCAGCAGGTAGACGTCTTTTTCCAGCAGCGCCTCATCGGCGGGCTGGCCATCGACGACCAGGGCGGTGATGGTGCCCTCGGCGGCTTCGGTGGAGTAGCCGAGGAACTCGGTCGGCCCGAGCTTCTGCTCCAGCTCGAACCACACGGCCTCGGTCGCGGCCTCGCCGGAGCCGGCCCAGGCGGCGCGGGCGCGGGCTTTCTGCTCGGCCATCGCGGCGTCGAACCCGGCCACGTCCACGGTCTTGCCCTGTTCGCGCAGCGCGTCCTGGGTGAGGTCGAGCGGGAAGCCATAGGTGTCGTAGAGCTTGAAGGCGACTTCACCCGGCAGGGCGCCGCCCGCGGGGATGCCCTCGGACTCGTCGCGCAGCAGCGAAATGCCGCGGTCAAGCAGCGAGCGGAAGCGGTTTTCCTCGAGGTTCAGCGTCTCGATGATGAGCGCCTCGGCCTGGTTCAGCTCGGGATAGGCCTGGCCCATCTGGCGGGTGAGGGCGGGCACCAGGCGGTGCATCAGCGGCTCCTTGGCGCCCATCATGTGCGCGTGGCGCATGGCGCGGCGCATGATGCGGCGCAGCACGTAGCCGCGGCCCTCATTGGAGGGCAGCACGCCATCGGCCATCAGGAAGGCGGAGGAGCGCAGATGGTCGGCCACCACGCGGTGGCTGACGCGGAAGGCGCCGTCCGGGTCCTGGCCGGTGGCCTCGGCGGAGGCCAGGATCAGGGCGCGTAGCGTGTCGGTATCGTAATTATCGTGCTTGCCTTGCAGGATGGCGGCGAAACGCTCCAGCCCCATGCCGGTGTCGATCGAGGGGCGCGGCAGCGGGGTGCGCGTGCCGGGTGGGCCTTCCTCGTATTGCATGAACACGAGGTTCCAGATCTCGATGAAGCGGTCGCCGTCTTCGTCCGGGCTGCCGGGCGGGCCGCCGGGGATGCGCTCGCCATGGTCGTAGAAAATCTCGGAGCAGGGGCCGCAGGGGCCGGTATCGCCCATACGCCAGAAATTATCGTCGGTGGGGATGTGGATGATCTTCTGTTCGGGCAGGCCCGCGATCTTCTGCCACAGCCCAGCGGCCTCGTCGTCGGTGTGGTACACCGTGACCAGCAGCTTCTCCGGCGGCAGGCCGAAATCCTTGGTCAGCAGCGTCCAGGCGTGGAGGATCGCCTGTTCCTTGAAATAATCGCCGAAGGAGAAATTCCCCAGCATCTCGAAGAAGGTGTGGTGGCGGGCGGTGTAGCCCACATTGTCGAGATCGTTATGCTTGCCGCCGGCGCGCACGCATTTCTGGGCCGAGGTGGCGCGCACATAGGGGCGCTTCTCCTGGCCGGTGAACACGCTCTTGAACGGGACCATGCCGGCATTGGTGAACAGCAGGGTCGGGTCGTTGCGCGGCACGAGGGGCGCGCTCGGCACGATCTGGTGCCCGTTGCGGGCGAAATAATTGAGGAAGGTGGCGCGGATATCGTTGCTGGTGACCATGGGGCCTGGATTACAAGGCCGCAGGGTTTTCGCCAAGTCCGGGCTGGACGGCGATTCGCGCGCGGCGGGGAGAAAAAACGAAAAACCCCGGCACGGGGGCCGGGGCGGTTCGGGGCTTAGTCGTCGCTGCCGCTGTCGTCGCCGCTGTCATCGGCCATGAGCGCCTCGGCGATGGCGGCGGATTGCTCGCGGATCTTCTTCTCGATGGAATCGGCCACTTTCGGGTTGTCGCGCAGGAACTGCTTGGCGTTCTCGCGCCCCTGGCCGATGCGCTGGCTGTCGTAAGAGAACCAGGCGCCGGATTTCTCCACCACCCCGGCCTTGACGCCGAGATCGATCAGCTCGCCGGCCTTGGAGATGCCCTCGCCGAACATGATGTCGAACTCGACTTGGCGGAAGGGCGGGGCCAGCTTGTTTTTCACCACCTTGATGCGGGTATGGTTGCCGGTGACCTCGTCACGCTCCTTGATGGAGCCGGTGCGGCGGATTTCCATGCGCACGGAGGCGTAGAATTTGAGCGCGTTGCCGCCGGTGGTGGTCTCGGGGTTGCCGAACATCACGCCGATCTTCAGGCGGATCTGGTTGAGGAAGATCAGCATGGTGTTGGAGCGAGCCACCGAGCCGGTGATCTTGCGCAGGGCCTGGCTCATTAGGCGGGCATGCAGGCCGACATGGGAATCGCCCATCTCGCCTTCCAGTTCGGCGCGGGGCACCAGGGCGGCGACGGAGTCGATCACCAGTACGTCGATGGAGCCGGAACGGACCAGGGTGTCGGCAATCTCCAGCCCCTGCTCGCCAGTGTCGGGCTGGGAGATCAGCAGATTGTCGATATCCACCCCGAGCTTCTTGGCATAGACGGGGTCGAGCGCGTGCTCGGCGTCGATGAAGGCGCAGACGCCGCCGCGCTTCTGCGCCTCGGCGATGGCATGCAAGGCGAGGGTGGTCTTGCCCGACGATTCGGGGCCGTAAATCTCGACCACGCGCCCGCGGGGCAGGCCGCCAATGCCGAGCGCGAGGTCGAGCCCGAGCGAGCCGGAGGGGATGACCTCAATGGCCTCGGCGCCGCCTTTGGCGCCCATGCGCATGATCGAGCCTTTGCCGAAGGCGCGCTCAATCTGCGCCATCGCGGCGTCGAGCGCCTTGTTCTTTTCCAGGTCGGGTTTTGCCATCGGTACTGCCATTTGGGTTGCCTCGGGAGCCTCCAATATCGACTCGATCTCTGTCAAACGCGGCTTTTTCGCGCTGCTCGCTGCAACCATAGCGTGTTTTTCCTCAAAGGCCAGAGTGATTCGGTGAGAATGACGCTGGCATGGCGCGAACAAAATGGCAACATCCTTGTTGACTATTTGTTCGTTTTTTGTTCGCGGCTGAAGTTTTACCTTTATTCGAGCGTAGGGCCAAAAGTTTTACTGGCGCGGGCGCAGCAAAAAGGGCGCCCCTTGGCGGGAGCGCCCTTGCTGGTGTGCGGTGCCGGGGCGGGTTACAGCCCGCCGCCGCGCCGGCCGATGGCGGCGCCGAGGCGCAGCCGCAGGGAGTTGAGCTTGATGAAGCCCGCCGCGTCCTGCTGGTTATAGGCGCCGGCATCGTCCTCGAAGGTGACCATGCGGGTGGAGTAGAGCGAGTGCGGACTCTCCCGGCCGGTGACGATGACATTGCCCTTGTACAGCTTGAGCCGCACGGTGCCGGTGACGGAAGCCTGGCTGGTGTCGATCAGCGCCTGCAGCATCCGGCGCTCGGGGCTGAACCAGAAGCCGTTATAGATCAGCTCCGCGTAGCGCGGCATGAGGCTATCCTTCAAATGCCCGGCCTCGCGGTCGAGCGTGATGGACTCGATGCCCCGGTGCGCGGCGAGCAGGATGGTGCCGCCGGGGGTCTCGTACACGCCGCGCGACTTCATGCCGACGAAGCGGTTTTCGACCAGGTCGAGCCGGCCGATGCCGTTGGCCTTGCCGTATTCGTTCAGGCGGGTGAGGAGGGTGGCGGGGGAGAGTGGCTCGCCATTTAGGCCGACCGCGTCGCCGTGCTGGAAGTCGATGGTGATTTCCGTCGCCACGTCAGGCGCGTCCAGCGGGCTGATGGTGCGCTGATAGACGATTTCCTCCGGCTCCTGCCAGGGGTCTTCCAGGAGTTTGCCCTCGGAGGAGGAGTGCAGCAGGTTGGCGTCCACCGAGAACGGGGCCTCGCCGCGCTTGTCCTTGGTGATGGGGATCTGGTTGGCCTCGGCGTATTCGATCAGCTTGGTGCGCGAGGTCAGGTCCCATTCGCGCCAGGGGGCGATGACGCGGATATTGGGGTTCAGCGCGTAATAGCCGAGCTCGAAGCGCACCTGGTCGTTGCCCTTGCCGGTGGCGCCATGGGCAACGGCGTCGGCGCCGACCATCTCGGCGATCTCGATCTGGCGCTGGGCGATGAGCGGGCGCGCGATGGAGGTGCCGAGCAAATACTGGCCCTCATACAGCGCGTTGGCGCGGAACATCGGGAACACGAAATCCTTGACGAAGGTCTCGCGCAGATCCTCGATGAAGATCTGCTTGATGCCGAACATCTCGGCCTTCTTGCGCGCGGGCTCCAGCTCCTCGCCCTGGCCGAGATCGGCGGTGAAGGTCACCACCTCGCAGTGATAGGTGTTCTGCAGCCAGCGAAGAATGACGGATGTGTCCAGCCCGCCGGAATAGGCCAGGACGACTTTTTTGATGTCTTTGCTCATGGGGCCTCGTTATTACGTTGCCTGGCCGCCGCCAAGGGGGCGTTTGGGGGCAAACAGGGCGGCGAAGAACATTTTCGCGCCGCAGATCTGCTGTTCGAGATAGGAGCCGGTGGCCAGGGCCTCGGGCGCGCGGGCATCGCCGGTGGGCAGCCAGACATTGGAGAAATCGGCGGTGCGGAAGATGATGTCCCAGATCGGGAAGACGCCGCCGTAATTGCAGGAGACCCGCCCGGCCGCGCGCAGGGCGTGGTGCAGCCGGTGGAAGCGCGGGGAGACGATGAGCCACTCAAGCGGGCCATAGGAGAGCTTGATGTTGGCGTGGGAGAAGCTCTCGATGAAGCGCAGCCCCAGGATGAGCAGGGGGAATTGCAGCGGCGGGATGCCGATGAGCAGGCCGAGCGTGAAGAACCAGACGAAGGCGATGGCGTCGTCGAAGAAATGATTGCGGTCGTCGGACCAGAAGGACATCTGGCGCTGGGCGTGGTGCAGGGCGTGCAGCGCATACCAGGCGCGGAAGGTGTGCGAGAGCCGGTGGCGCCAGTAATCGGCGAAATCCAGGATCAGCGCGTAAATCCAGAAAGTGAGCAGCGGGTGGCCGAACAGGCCGGGGATCACACTGTCCAGCGTCGGCGGGATGAAGCCCATACTCACCACCCAGCCGGTGAAGGCGGTCTGCGCCTGATAGAACAGCAGGAAGGTGATGACCGGGATCACCCCGACGCGGTTGAGCAGGGTGTAGAACACGTCCACCAGCACCGCCTTCTGGTTGGGCCAGTGCTCGATGGGGCGCAGATGCTCCAGCGGCCAGCAGATGGCGTAGGTGAGGATGACCGCGAACAGGCCATAGACGCAGACCAGGCACCAGTCGAAGGACAAGTCGCCCCATTCCATCCAATGAAAATGGTACAGGACCGGCAGCACGGCGTATTGGTCCATGTAGCCGGCGAGGATGGAGAAGATGCGGTCGATGCTCATCGGCGGGGCCTGTCGGGGCTAGAAGTTTTCGGCCGTCAGCTTGCCTTTGTGGCTGAGGCAGGTGCTGAGGTAGAGGCCGTGCGGAGAGCGGCCGACGGGGATGGTATCATAATCGCCCGTGGCCGGGTCCATCACCGCGACTTCCTCGGCGAAGCGCAGCGCGATCCAGATCTTGCCGTCCGGGGCGATGCCGATATCGTCCGGTCCGCCGGCGATGGGATAGGTGCGCCGGACCTCCAGCGTCACCGGGTCGAGGGCGGAGAGCGAGGTGTCGCCAGGGCCGCGATTGGAGATGTAGAGGATCTGGTTGCCCTCGTCGAAGAAGATATTGTGCGCGCCGGGGCCGGTTTCCTGGCGGCGGGTGATGCTGCCATCCACCGGATCGACCTCGATGATGCCGTTTTCGCCCATGATGCAGACTAGCACCTTGCCGTTGTGCCAGAGCACGCCGGCCGGGGTGCTGCCGATATGGCGCGTCCAGCGCGGTTCCAGGGTCTGTGTGTCGAAGGAGAACAGCGAATCGGTGCCCTGTTGCGAGGAGAAGCACCAGCGCCCGTCGGGCGAGAAATCGAGATGGCTCGGCAGCTTGCCGACGTGGAAGCGCTTGATCAGCGTGAGACTGGCGGCGTCGTAAACATCGACGAAGTTGAGGCGCAGCGCGTTGACGACGAGCAGCTTGCCGTCGGGCGAATAGGCGAGCTGGTAGGGGTCGGCGATGCGCATATGGCCGAGCGGCGCGCCAGTGAGCGGGTCGAAGGCGAAGAAGGCGTTGCCGCCGGCATCGGTGACATAGAGCGTTTTGCGGTCGGGGGTTAGCGCCCAATGGCTCGGCTCGCGGAAGGCCGGGTGGGTGCCGATCACCTGCCGGGTGGTCATGTCGATGACGCTGATCGAGGCGCCGGCCGAGTTCATCACCATGGCGATGGGCGGGGCGCTCTGCGCCGCGGCGGCGGGGGCGAGCAGGCCAAGGGGAAGGGCGAGAGCGGTGCGGCGCGTGATCATGCGGTCGGTGTAGTCCCATTTTCCGCGCGTGCGAAGATGCAGCTTGCCCACAGGAAGAATACCGAGCCGGTGGTGGCGATGAGGGTGTTGTCCGTGCTAGAATGCAACGCGAAGCCAATGAAAATCAGTCGCATGAGCCAGCGTTGCGGCGGCGGCATCGGGCTTGTGCCGCGCGCCACCCAGAAGCCGAGCAGAACCACCAGCAGGGACAGGCCGAACAGCCCGCCCTCGGCGCCGATGCGCAGATATTCATTATGCGCGGCGTTGGTGCCGAGCAGGGCCTCGAGCAGCGAGGTGACCGGCACGATCACCTTGCCCGCGCCCACGCCCCAGCCGAAGAGCGGGGAGGCGATTATGGCCTTCTCGAAATAGGGCCAGATAAGGTTGCGGTTGGAGAGGTTGGTGGCTTCGCCCAGTTCGGTGAGGCCGACCATGCGGATGAAGGTGAGCGCCTTGGCCGCCAGCACCGCCGCGCCGCCCAGCACGCCCGCGGCGGCGAGCAGCAGCAGGCGCCGCTGCAGCAGCAGCACGGCCAGGATGTCCACCCCCGCCAGCAGCAGCGGCATGCGCGCGCCGGTGAGCAGGATGATGAGGAGATTCGCCCCCACCAGAAGCGTTTTGCCGAGGGTTGGGGTGGTCAGGCTCTCGAGCAGCGCGGCGTAAACGCCGACCAGCGCGAAACCGGCCAGCACGGCGGGTTCGCCCGCGGCGCAGAGGCGCAGCGTTCCCTGTTCGAGGACATAAACATGGCCGAGCCCGGCCAGTGCCAGCAGCGCCCCGGCGGTGGTGGCGCAGAGCGGCCCCCACATCACGGCGCGCAGCACTCCGGCGATGAGGCGCGGCGGTAGGCGCACGAAGGAGAACAGGAACGGCGCCGCCGAGCCGATGAGCGAGCGCAGCGAGGCGAGCGGGGTGAGGCCGGGGTAGAGCCCATGCACCAGCCCGATGAGGAACATCGCGGCGAAGGCGAAGGCGGGGTTGAAGCGATCCCACCGTACGCCCTGGCGGATGGCCAGGATGGCGGCCAGCCCCAGGCCGGAGGCCTTGATCAGGGCGATGATCGTCTCATGCCCGCCGGTGAGCTGGGCCAGCCAGGCATCGGGCGAGGTTTCCAGGATCACCACCCAGAGGATGGCGGTGGCGGCCGGGAAATAAAACATCAACCCAAGACAGCAAAGCGCGGCAAGGACAACCAGAGCTAGAATCATGCCGGGCTCATACCTGGATTCGCGCTGGCGCGCTTGAGATTTCTGCGCGCGGGTGTTGAACTATCACCATGATATTAAACGCGACCCAGATGGGGGAAGGTAAGCCGCTCGTGCTGCTGCATGGGCTGTTTGGGGCGGCGCGGAATCTTGGCGTGCTGAGCCGCGGCTTGAGCGGTGGGGCGCGGGTGATCGCGCTGGATTTGCGCAACCATGGCGAGAGCCCGCACGGGCTGCCGATGGATTTCGCCACCATGGCGGCGGATGTGGCGGAGACGCTGGCGAGCCTGGGGCTGAGCCGGGTGAAGCTGGCCGGGCACTCGCTGGGCGGCAAGACCGCGATGGCGCTGGCGCTGACCAGGCCGGATCTGGTGGAGCGGGTGGCGGTGCTGGATATCGCGCCGGTGCCGTATGACCATGATTACGACGATTACGTCGCGGCGATGCTGGCGATCGAGCTGCATCCAGGGCTGACGCGCGCCGCCGCCGAGCAGGCGCTGGCGCAGACGGTGAAGGCGGCGCCGATGCGGGCGTTTCTGCTCAATAATCTGGTCCTGGGCGCGGCGCCGCGCTGGCGGGTGGGCTTACGCGAGATCCAGGCGGCGATGCCGGATATGCTGAACTGGGTGGACCCGCCGGGGACGCGGCCCTTCACCGGCCCGGCGCTGTTTCTGAGCGGGGCGGAGTCAGATTACGTGACGCTGGCGGCGGCGGGCGAGATCGGGCGGCTGTTCCCCCACGCGCAATGCCAGGAGATCGCGGGGGCGGCGCATTGGCTGCATGCCGATAAGCCAGCCGAGGTGATCGCCGCCTTGCGGGAGTTTTTTGGCGTATGAGCGGCGATTGCGATGTCATCATCATCGGCGCCGGAATCGCCGGCGCCGCAGTGGCGGCGGGGCTGGGCGGCACGCATAAGGTGGTGCTGCTGGAGCAGGAGGCGCAGGCCGGATACCACACCACAGGGCGCTCGGCGGCGATCTGGGTGCGCAATTACGGGCCGCCGGATGTGCGCGTGCTCACCGGGCTGTCTTACGATTTCTATCAGCACCCGCCCGCCGATATCGGCACTGACCGGCTCGCCGTGGGGCGCAAGATCCTCTACCTCGCGCCGCCGGAGCAGACCGGGGCGCTGGACGCGCTGATCGGGCAGGGGTTGGGGGTCGAGGAGATTTCGCTGGCCGAGGCGAAGGCGCTGTGTCCGGCGATCATCGATGGCTATGCCGCGCGCGCCGGGGTGGAGTCGGACGGGTTCGATATGGATGTGGCGGCGCTGCACCAGTTTTATCTGCGTCGGATGCGCGAGGCGGGCGGGCGGATCATGCTGCGCCATCGCGCCGGGCGGATCGAGCGCGAGGGCGGGCTCTGGGTGGTGGAGTGTTCGGACGGGACGGTGATGCGCGCGCCGGTGGTGGTGAACGCGGCCGGGGCCTGGGGCGATGAGGTGGCCAAGCTCGCTGGGCTGGCGCCGCTGGGGCTGGTGCCGCGGCGGCGCACGGCGGCGATCATCGACCCCGCGCCCTATGAGGTGGAGCATTGGCCGATGGTGCAATCCGCCGCGCATGATTGGTATGTGCGGACCGAGGCGCGCACGCGGCTGATGGTGACGCCCTGCGACGAGACGCCCGATACGCCGCATGACGTGCAGCCCGAGGAGATCGACGTGGCGATCGGCATCGACCGCATGCAGAAGGCGCTGAACATTCCGGTGCGGCGCGTGGAGCGGGCCTGGGCTGGCTTGCGCACCTTCACGCCCGACCGCTCGCTGGCCTTTGGCTGGGATAATGCGGTGCCGGGATTCTTCTGGTGCGTGGGCCAGGGCGGCTATGGCATCCAGACCGCGCCCGCCGCCAGCACGCTGGTGAGCGCGATGATCAAGGGTGAGGACCCCGGCCCGGCGGCGGCGATTCTGCCCGCGATCGACCCGATGCGGTTCCGCCAGTAGGGGCTAGCGCGCCCCGCCGGGCGGGGGCGGCAGATAGGGCGCGATGGCGTGGGCGAGGCCCGGCACGGTGAGGCTTTGCAGCCAGACCCGGCCGGGGCCGGTGAGCTTGGCGATGAACAGGCCGTCGCCACCAAAGATCACGTTTTTGATGCCGCGCAGCAGCACGATGTCGAACCCCACCGTGTCTTCGAACATGCCGACATGGCCCGGATGCACCTGGAGGGTCTCGCCGGGGCGCAGGTCGTAGATCACGCTCTCGCCGCCGAGTTCGACGAAGGCGGTGGTGGGGCCGCTGAGGCGCTGCATGATGAAGCCGTTGCCGCCGAACAGCCCGGTGCCGAGCTGGCGCTGAAAGCCGATGGCAAGCTGCACGCCGGGCGTGGCGCAGAGGAAGCCCTGCTTGTGGATCATGTAGGAATGTCCGGTGGGGACATCGACCTGATGGATGCTGCCCGGCAGCTTGGCGGCGAAGGCGACCATGCCCGGCCCGCCGCTGGCGGTGTATTCGGTCATGAACAGCCCGCCGCCGCCGAGCGCGCGGCCGATGGCGCTGAGCAGGCCGCGGGCGCCGGCTGTCTGCGTCGTGGTGTTGAGCTGGATGTTGCCGCTCATCCAGGAGAATTCACCGGGTTCGGCGATAACCGACTCGCCCGGGGCGAGGCTGATCTGCAGGACGGGCAGGGTGGTGCCGGTGATATCCGCTTTCATGCTGGGGGCTCCGGTTTATGGCTGCCGGATAGGAGCATGGTTCCGCGCCGACGCAAAGCCGCGCGGCGGGTCAGGCGATGTCTTCGACGTCCAGCGCGTAACCGGCGGCGCGCACGGTGCGCACGATGTCGATCTCGCCGGGGCCGTTGATGGCCTTGCGCAGGCGGCGGATATGCACGTCCACGGTGCGCGGCTCGACATGGATGTCGCGGCCCCAGACGGCGTTCAGCACATCCTCGCGCGAGAACACCCGCTTGGGGTGACGCAGGAAGAATTCCAGCAGGCGGAACTCGGTGGGGCCGAGATGCAGGGCGCGGCCGTTGCGGGTAACGCGGTGCGAGGCGGGGTCGAGCGAGATGTCGTGGAAGGCGAGCTTGGTCTTCTGCGGGACCGAGCCGGTGCGCCGCAGCAGGGCGCGGATGCGCGCGATCAGCGCCTCGGTGGAGAAGGGCTTGGTGATGTAGTCATCGGCCCCGGTGTCGAGGCCGCGCACCGCGTCCTGGTCTTCGGCGCGGGCGGTGAGCATGATGATCGGCAGGGCGCGCGTGGCCGGGCGGCGGCGGAGCTGGCGGCAGACCTCGATGCCCGACATGGTGGGCAACATCCAGTCCAGCAGCAGCAGGTCGGGCGGGGCCTCGGTAACGCGGGCCAGGGCCTCGCCGCCATCGCCGGTATCCTCGACGCGGAAGCCCTGTTTCTCCAGATTATAGCGCAGCAGGGTGACCAGCGGCGCTTCGTCCTCGACGATCAGGACGTAGGGCTTGTTGAGGTCGGACATCGTCAGCCGTTGCTGGGCAGATAGGCGGCCGTGGTGTCGCCCTTGGGCCGGAAATCGGGGAGGTTTTCACCGGTGACGGCGTAGTAGACCAGCTCGGCGATGTTGGTGGTGTGGTCGCCGATGCGCTCGAGGTTTTTGGCGATGAACAGCAGATGCGTGCAGGCGGTGATATTGCGCGCGTCTTCCATCATGTAGGTGATCAATTCGCGGAAGATGGTGTTGTAAAGGTCGTCCACCGCCTGATCGGCGCGCCACAGGGCGATCGCCTTTTGCGGGTTGGCCTCGCCCACCGTGTCGATGCTGGATTTGAGGTTCTGCTGCACCAAAGCGGCCATCTGGCCGAGGCTGGAGAGCGAGAAATTGCTCGCCACCTGGTTGATGACGATGCTGCGCTTGGCGATGTTGGCGGCGTAGTCGCCGACGCGCTCAAGATCGGTGACGACTTTCAGCGCCTGGATGATCTGGCGCAGATCATCGGCCACGGGCTGGCGCAGGGCCAGCAGGCGCACCGCGAATTGCTCCACCGCGTGCTGCTCGGCATTGATCTGGGCGTCATGCTCAATGACATTCGCCGCAAGATTGGCGTCGTGCGTGAGCAGGGCGGTCGCGGCGTCGGCCACGGCGCGCTCCACCAACCCGCCCATGGCGGCGATCATATCGTGCAGTTTTTTGAGGTCTGCCTCGAAGGAGGAGACGATATGCTTGGATTCGTTGGGCATTGAGAAGCTCCTCAGCCGAAGCGGCCGGTAATGTATTCCTGCGTCTTGCGCTCGCGCGGGGCGGTGAAGATCTGGCTCGACGGCCCAACCTCGACCAGTTCGCCCAGATAGAAGAATGCCACCTGGTCGGCGCAGCGGCCCGCCTGCTGCATGTTATGGGTGACGATGACGATGCAGAAATCGCGCTTCAACTCATCCACCAGCTCCTCGATCTTCAGCGTGGAGATCGGGTCGAGCGCGGAGGTCGGCTCGTCGAGCAGCAGCACGTCCGGCCGCACGGCGATGGAGCGGGCGATGCATAGGCGCTGCTGCTGGCCGCCGGAGAGGCCGAGGGCGGAGCTGTGCAGGCGGTCTTTCACCTCGTTCCACAGCGCGGCGCGGGTGAGCGCCCATTCCACGCGCTCGTCCATCTCGGCCTTGCTCAGCCTTTCGTGCAGGCGCACGCCGAACAGCACGTTGTCGTAGATGGATTTGGGAAAGGGCGTGGGTTTCTGGAACACCATGCCGACGCGGCGGCGCAGGCGGTTGAGATCCTGCGTGGGGGCGATGATGTTGTTGCCGCCGATCAGCACCTCGCCCTCGGCGCGCTGGCCGGGGTAGAGGTCATACATGCGGTTGAGCACGCGCAGCAGGGTGGATTTGCCGCAGCCGGAGGGGCCGATCATGGCCGTGGTCTGGCGGTCGGGGAAGTCGATCGAGACGTTTTTCAGCGCGTGCGTCTCGCCGTAATAGAAATTGAGATTGCGGATGGAGACACGAGCCGTCTGGCCCTGCATGTCGGGACGAAGGGCGCCGGCCAGGGCCGTGTCGGATGTCATGGTCTGATGACTCGCTATTTCCATGGGCGCTTCCATAAGCGCGTTGCGTGACACTACGATGACGGTAGCGTGAAGCTTGGGTGACAGGAAGGGGGGTGCGGCGGCGGATAAGAAAATGGCCAGGCGGGGTGGGCCGCCTGGCCGGATAATTTCAGGATTTGACCGGCTTGGGCGGCAGCGCCAGGGCGATTGAGAGTTCCTTGAGCCGCGGCGCGGGCACCGGGGCGGGGGCGCCCATCATCAGATCCTCGCCCTGCTGGTTGAGCGGGAAGGCAATGACCTCGCGGATGTTCGGCTCATCGGCCAGGAGCATGACGATGCGGTCGATGCCCGGGGCGGAGCCGCCATGCGGGGGCGCGCCGTAGCGGAAGGCGTTGAGCATGCCGCCGAAGCGGGCCTCGACTTCCTCGGGGCCGTAACCGGCGATCTCGAAGGCCTTGAGCATGATGTCCGGCCGGTGGTTGCGGATGGCGCCGGAGGACAGCTCGATGCCGTTGCAGACGATGTCGTATTGGAAGGCCTTGATGGTCAGCGGGTCCTGGGTCTCCAGCGCCTCCAGCCCGCCTTGCGGCATGGAGAACGGGTTGTGGGAGAACACCACCTGCTTCAGCTCCTCGTCGTATTCATACATCGGGAAATCGACGATCCAGCAGAATTTGAACTCGCCCTGCTTGATCAGGCCGAGATCGTTGCCGAGCTTGGTGCGCACGGTGCCGGCGAATTTGGCGGCGTCAAGCTCCTTGCCGGCGGCGAAGAACACGGCGTCGCCCGCCTTCAGGCCGCAGGCCTCGCGGATGGCCTCGGCGCGCTCGGGCGAGAGGTTTTTGGCGATCGGGCCCTGGGGGGCGGCCTCGGAGAAGGTGATGTAGCCGAGCCCGCCGGCGCCCTCGGCGCGTGCCCATTCATTCAGCTTGTCGAAGAAGGAGCGCGGGTTGGCGCCAGCGCCCGGGGCCGGAATGGCGCGGACGATGCCGCCGCCCTCGATGATGCGGGCGAACAGGCCGAAGCTGGAGTCGCGGAACGCCTCGGTGACGTCGGAGATCACAATCGGGTTGCGCAGGTCCGGCTTGTCGGAGCCGTATTTCAGCAGCGCTTCGTCATACGGAATGCGCACGAAGGGCGGCTTGCCCACCTCGCGGCCGGAGGCGAATTCGTCGAACACGCCGTGCAGGATCGGCTCGATGGTGTTGAACACGTCCTCCTGCGTCACGAAGCTCATCTCGAAATCGAGCTGGTAGAACTCGCCGGGCGAGCGGTCGGCGCGGGAGGCCTCGTCGCGGAAGCAGGGGGCGATCTGGAAATAGCGGTCGAACCCGGCGACCATGAGCAACTGCTTGAATTGCTGCGGGGCCTGGGGCAGGGCGTAGAACTTGCCGGGATGGTTGCGCGAGGGAACCAGGAAGTCGCGCGCGCCCTCGGGGCTGGAAGCGGTGAGGATCGGGGTCTGGAACTCGGTGAACCCGGATTCGATCATGCGGCGGCGGAAGGAGGCGATGACCCCGGCGCGCAGCATGATGTTTTTATGCACCTGCTCGCGGCGCAGATCGAGGAAGCGGTATTTCAGGCGCAGCTCGTCCGGGTAGTTCTCATTGCCCGCGACCTGGATGGGCAGCACGTCGGCCGGGCCTTGGACCTCCAGCGCGTCTACCCGCAGCTCGATCTCGCCGGTGGGCAGCTTGGGGTTCGTGGTGCCCGGCGCGCGCTCGACCACGGTGCCGGTGACGGTGATCACCGACTCGACGCGCGCATGCTCGGCGGCGGCGAAGGCGGGGGTGCCGGCGGCGAACACGCATTGCGTGAGGCCGTAATGGTCCCGCAAATCGATGAACAGCAGACCGCCATGGTCGCGCTTGGCGTGCACCCAGCCGGAAAGCCGGGCGGTTTTGCCGATGTCGGAGCTGCGCAGGGCGGCGCAATTATGGGTGCGATAGGCGTGAATCTGTTCCATGCCGGGCAAAGAAACCGGGGGCTGCTTCCTGTCAAGCCGGGAGGCGGCTAAGGGAGGAGCATGACCGAGACACAGACCCAGTTCATCACCACCACCGAGGCCCTGGCCGGCCTCTGCGCGCGCCTGGCCAATGAGGAATTCATCACGGTGGACACCGAGTTCATGCGCGAGAAGACCTATTACCCGGAGCTGTGCCTGGTGCAGCTCGCCGGCACCGACGACGTGGCGGTGGTGGATGCCATGGCCCCGGGGCTGGACCTCGCGCCGCTGGGCGAGTTGCTGGCCAGGCCGGAGCCGGTGAAGGTGTTCCACGCCTGCCGCCAGGATGTGGAAATCTTCCTGCTGCTGTTCGGGGCGGTGCCGGCGAACCTGTTCGACACCCAGGTGGCGGCGATGGTGGCCGGGTTTGGCGATCAGGTGGGGTATGACAGCCTCGTGCAGGCCCTGACCGGCGGGCATATAGATAAGACGCACCGCTTCTCCGATTGGTCGGCGCGGCCGCTGAGCAAGGCGCAGATCGAATACGCCGCCGCTGATGTGACGCATCTGCGCGTTGTGTATGAAAAGCTCTCGGCCCGGCTGCGGGTTGAAGGGCGGATGGATTGGGTGGCGCAGGAGATGGCCGTGCTGGCCGAACCGGGCACTTACCGCGTGGAGCCGGCGCGGGCCTGGGAGCGGCTGAAGATCCGCACCAATAACCGCCGCCAGTTGGCGCTGATGCAGGCCATCGCCGCGTGGCGCGAGCGCGAGGCGCAGCGCATCAACATTCCGCGCGGGCGGCTGCTCAAGGATGAGCAGATCCCCGAGGTTGCGGCGCTGGCTCCGGCCGATGCCGAGACGCTGACCCGCGTGCGCGGGATTTCCGCCGGGTTTGCCAATGGCAAGTCGGGCGTGTCGCTGCTGGCGGCGATCGCAGCGGCGAAGACGCTGCCCGAGGGCGAATTGCCGCGGGTGGAGCGCCCGCGCGACACGCCGCGCGCCTCGCCGGCGCTGGTGTCGCTGCTGAAGGTGCTGCTGGGCGCGGCGGCGGAGCAGAACAACGTGGCGCCCCGGCTGGTGGCCTCGGGCGAGGAGATTGAGGCGCTGGCGCTGGACGAGACCGCGCCCAACCCGATTCTGGAAGGCTGGCGGCGGGAGATGTTCGGTGAGGACGCGCTGCGGCTGATCCGCGGCGAGATCGCGCTCTCGACCAAGGGCAAGCGGATCAAGATCGTCGAGCTGAAGGAATGACCCCGCGCCTCCGCCCGGCGCGGGCGGGCGAGGGGCAGGCGCTGTATGAGGTGACGGCGGCGGCGATTACCGCGCTGGCGGCGGGGCATTACGCCCCGGCGCAGATTGCCGCTTGGATGGATGGCCGGGATGCGGCGCAATACGAGACGGTGATCGCGGCCGGAACCGTGCGGGTGGCCGAGGCGGATGGGGTGATCCTGGGCTTTGTGGATACCGCGCCGGGGGTGATCACGCGGCTTTTCGTGCGGCCCGAGGCGGCAGGGCGCGGGCTGGGGCGCGTGTTGCTGGAGGCGGGCGTGGCAGAGGCGCGGCGGGACGGGCTGGTGCGGCTGGAGGCGACGCTGAACGCGGCGCCGTTTTATGCGCGCTGCGGCTTCGTGGAGACCGGGCGGGCCATGTACCGGCGCCCAAGCGGCGGGCTGCCGGTGGAGGTGGTGAATATGGAGTTGCGGTTTACGCGCTGAGTCGGACCAGGGTGGCTTGATCGGGTGCGCCGCCGAAGAATTGCGCGAGCGCCTGCGTGAAGAGCGGCTCCGCCGAGGCGGCGGCGAACAGGGTGAGGCAGGAGCGCAGCTTTTGTTCGTCGATGGGGCCGAAGATGTCGAGCGCCGGACGGCCGGATTGCATGGCCAGCCGGGTACAGTCCAGCAGGCGCTGGCCGAGTTGCGGATGGGCGAGATAGGCCCGCGCCTCCGCCAGCCCGGAGATGGCATAACGCTGCGACATGGCGGACGCGCCGAGCCCCGCGAGTTGCGGGAAGATGAACCACATCCAATGCGTGCGCTTATGCCCGGCGGCGAGTTCGGCGCGCACCGCCGGGAGCACTGGGGCTTGCGCCGCGAGGAAGCGGGCGAGGTTGAACGGGTCCATCCCCGCCATGTGGGGCGTCAGGCCAGGCGTTCAATCCGCGCGCCGCAGGCGGCGAGTTTCTGCTCCACCGCCTCATAGCCGCGGTCGAGGTGGTAGACGCGGGAGATGGTGGTCTCGCCGCGCGCGGCCAGCCCGGCCAGCACCAGGGAGAAGGAGGCGCGCAAATCGGTGGCCATGACCGGGGCGCCGGAGAGATGCTTGACGCCGCGGATGATCGCCGAGGAGCCGTGCACGTTGATGCGCGCGCCCATGCGGTTGAGTTCGGGGACGTGCATGAAGCGGTTCTCGAAGATGGTCTCGGTGACCATCGAGGCGCCCTCGGCCACCGCCATCAGGGCCATGAACTGGGCCTGCATGTCGGTGGGGAAGCCGGGGAAGGGCTCGGTCATCACATCCACGCCGTGCAGCCCGTTGGCGCGGGCGACGCGGAAGCCGTTGGCCTCCTCGGTGATGACGATGCCGGCCTCGCGCAGCGAGGTGAGCACGGCGCCGAGATCGGCGGCGCGGGCGTTCTCAAGGAACAGATTGCCGCCGGTGATGGCCGCGGCGCAGGCATAGGTGCCGGTTTCGATGCGGTCGGGCAGGATGGCGTGGGTAGCCCCATGCAGGGATTTTTGCCCCTCGATGACCAGCGTATCCGTGCCGATCCCCGTGATTTTGGCGCCCATGGCGACGAGGCAATGAACGAGGTCGGTGATTTCCGGCTCGCGCGCGGCGTTTTTCAGCGTGGTCATGCCATCGGCCAGGGCAGCGGCCATCAGCAGGTTTTCGGTGGCGCCGACGGAGACGAAGGGGAACACGATGGTCGCGCCCTTCAGCCCCTGGGGGGCGGTTGCGTCGATATAGCCGCCATCGAGGTTGATCTTGGCGCCCATCGCCTCCAGCCCCTTGAGGTGGAGATCGACCGGACGGGTGCCGATGGCGCAGCCACCGGGCAGGGAGACGCGGGCCTCGCCGACGCGGGCGAGCAGCGGGCCGAGCACCAGGATCGAGGCGCGCATCTTGCGCACGATGTCGTAAGGGGCCTCGGTGTTGGTGATGCGCCCGCCGAGCGAGATGCTGCGCCCGCTCCACTCCACGGCGATGCCGTGCTGGGCGAGCAGTTCGGTCATGGTGGCGAGGTCGGCCAGGCGCGCGGCGTTGGTGAGGACCAGCCGCTCATCGGTGAGCAGGCCGCAGGCCATGAGCGGCAGGGCGGCGTTTTTGGCGCCCGAGATGGCGATGGTGCCGGAGAGCGGCACGCCGCCCGTGATGCGAATCGAATCCATGACGGCTTACATCCTCGGCAGCGCGACACCGCGCTGGCCCATATATTTGCCGGCTTTGTCGGCGTAGGAGATCTCGCACGGGCTTTCGCCCTTGAGGAACAGGAACTGGCAGATGCCCTCGCCGGCGTAGATCTTGGCCGGCAGCGGTGTGGTGTTGGAGATCTCGATGGTCACCTGGCCTTCCCATTCGGGCTCCAGCGGGGTGACGTTCACGATGATGCCGCAGCGCGCATAGGTGGATTTGCCCAGGCAGATGACCAGGACATCGCGCGGGATGCGGAAATATTCGACCGTATGGGTGAGGGCGAAGGAGTTGGGCGGGATGATGCAGACCGGGCCGGTGCGGTCCACGAAGCTGGCCGGGTTGAAGGCCTTGGGGTCCACCACCGCCGAATCGACATTGGTGAAAACTTTGAAATGATCGGCGCAGCGGGCGTCGTAGCCATAAGAGGAGAGGCCGTAGGAGACCACGCCGTCGCGCTTCTGGGCCTCGACGAAGGGGGAGATCATGCCCGCTTCCAGGGCCTGGGCGCGGATCCAGTGGTCGGGCATTACCGGCATTTATCATCTTCCTGTTTGGGGGCGGGGGGCGCGGCGGCGCGGGATTGGGCCTTGCGGCGCAGCAGGTTAGCCCGCAGCGCCGCGGCTTCGGCAGCCTCGCGCGCGGCCCGGGCGGCCTCGGCCGGGCTTGGTTTGGGAGAGGGGTGCGGCGCCTTCATGGGGGATGTTCAAAGCTTGGCGGAGGGAATGCGTCAAGGGCTGTTGCATCCGGCGCGCGGGTTCGATATACGCCCCCCACCGCAATGCTGTCATAGCTCAGGGGTAGAGCACTTCATTGGTAATGAAGAGGTCCTGGGTTCAATTCCCAGTGACAGCACCAGCGGGCTTGCAACAGGGGCCAGCCTGGTATAGGCACCCTGCTACCCAAGTGCCCAGGTAGCTCAGTTGGTAGAGCATGCGACTGAAAATCGCAGTGTCGGTGGTTCGATTCCGCCCCTGGGCACCATTTTTCCCGTAAAATGCTGATATTTTTGATGCAGCCCCGCGCAATGCTCTGGCGTTCGCCGCAGGCGCAGGCTAGATATTTTACTAACGCGACTCGCGCCAGCCGCGTTTTTGATAGATTTGAACAGCGGTTTGGCGAAACTAGCCCGCTCAGGCCGTATAACAGGAAAGAGGCATGTAATTATGTCGAAGGCATTTATTGCTGAAGTTATCCAGAACTCCGCCGAGATTACCGGCGTTGCCGCGAACCGCGCCGCCACCGATCTGATCGAGGCGATCGTGAAGGAGATGAAGAAGAACGGCAAGTTCACGCTGCCGAGCTTCGGCACCTTCACCGTGCGCAAGACCAAGGCGCGCAAGGGTGTGAACCCGCGCACCGGCGAGGAGATCAAGGTGAAGGCCGGCAAGACCGTGCGCTTCAAGGCCTCGCCCACGCTGAAGAAGCTGGTCTGAGGAATTTCCTTAAGGAAATGTAAAACGGCTCCGGGGCAACCCGGAGCCGTTTTTTGTTGCGCCGCGGCGGGATGTGGATGCTAGATGTCCAGCTCCACGACTTTGCCCGCGTTTTCCTGGATGAATTGAAAGCGCAACTCCGGGCGCTTACCCATCAGGCTTTCGACCAGGGTGGAGGTTTCGGCCCGTTGCTCAGGCGATGCGATGACGCGCAGCAATATGCGCTTGGCCGGGTCCATGGTGGTCTCCTTGAGTACCGCGGGCGGCATTTCGCCGAGACCTTTGAAGCGGCTGATCTCAAGTTTGGCGCCAGGCTTGAAGGTTTTCACCAGGCGCTCGCGCGCGGCATCGTCCATCGCGTAAACGCTCTTGGCGCCGTGGACGATGCGGTAGAGCGGCGGCTGCGCGAGATAGACATGGCCGTGGCGGATCAGCTCGGGCAGTTCGCGGTAGAAGAAGGTCATCAGCAGCGAGGCGATGTGCGCGCCGTCGACATCGGCGTCGGTCATGATGATGATGCGCTCGTAACGCAGCGCGGCGCGGTTGAAGCTTTGCCCCGCGCCGCAGCCGAGCGCCTCGATGAGATCCTTGAGTTCCTGATTCTGGCGCAGCTTTTCGCCGGAGGCGGAGGCGACGTTGAGGATCTTACCTTTCAGCGGGAGGATCGCCTGGGTGTTGCGGTTGCGCGCCTGTTTGGCGGAGCCGCCGGCGGAGTCGCCCTCGACCAGGAAGATTTCGGTGCCTTCGGCGCTTTCCGTGGCGCAATCGGCGAGTTTGCCGGGCAGGCGCAGGCGGCGCGTGGCGGATTTGCGCGGGGTGTCCTTGGCCTCCTTGCGGCGCAGGCGCTCCTCCGCGCGGTCGATGACGAAGGCGAGGAGGTTGTCGGCATTGGCGGGGTCGCCCGCCAGGAAATGGTCGAACCGGTCGCGCAGCGAGGTTTCGGTGAGGCGCGCGGCCTCGGCGGTGGTGAGTTTTTCCTTGGTTTGGCCCTGGAATTGCGGGTCGCGGATGAACAGCGAGAGCTTGGCGCGAAGCGAGCCCAGCACGTCCTCGGCGGTGAGGATGGCGCCGCGCTTGTTGTTGCGGGTTTCGGCCCAGGCGCGCAGGCCCTTGAGCAGGGCGGCGCGGAAGCCGGCTTCATGCGTGCCGCCAAGCGGGGTGGGCACGGTGTTGCAATAGGTGTCGATGCTGGCATCGCCCTGTTCGGCCCAGGCCAGCGCCCATTCCAGCTTGCCTTGCTCCTGGCCGTTGATGGGGGCGAATTTGGCTTCGCCAGCCCAGATCTCGGGCAGCACCAGCGCGGCGTCGCCCAGCTCGGCGGCGAGCGAATCGCGCAGGCCGCCGGGGAAATGCAATTCGGCCTGGGCGGGGATGTCCGACTCGGTCTTGAGCAGCGACGGGTCGCAGCTCCAGCGGATGCGCACGCCGCGGAACAGATAAGCCTTGGAGCGGCAGAGCTTGTAGAGCCGGGCGGGGGAGAATCGCAGCGGGCCGAAAATCTCGGTATCGGGCACGAAGCTGATGGAGGTGCCGCGGCGGTTTTGCACCGGGCCGATTTCGACGAGCTTGGTGGTGGGGTGGCCTTTGGCGTAATCCTGGCGGTAGAGCTTCTTGTCGCGCGCGACCTCGGCGGTGAAGCTGCTGGAGAGCGCGTTGACCACCGAGGAGCCGACGCCGTGCAGGCCGCCCGAGGTGGCATACGCCTTGCCGGAGAATTTGCCGCCCGAGTGCAGGGTGGTGAGGATCACCTCCAGCGCCGATTTGGTCTTGAATTTGGGGTGCGGGTCGATGGGGATGCCGCGGCCATTGTCGCGGATGGTGAGCTTGTTGCCGGGCTCCAGCGCCATCTCGATAACGCCGGCATGGCCCGCGACGGCTTCGTCCATCGAGTTGTCGAGGATTTCGGCGGCGAGGTGGTGCAGGGCGGTTTCGTCCGTGCCGCCGATATACATGCCGGGGCGGCGGCGCACGGGCTCCAGGCCCTCAAGGACCTCGATGTCCTTCGCGCCGTAATCATTGCTCGCACCGCTTTGGAATAAGTCGCTCAAGGTCTGCCGGCTCCGGGGTTGACGGGCGCATTGGTTGCCACGCCCGCCGCGCCGGAGGCAAGGGGCGGCTTATTCACCCACACGGTGAATGTCGTAGGCGTTGATGCCGCCCTCGCCGGTGAAGCGCAGCCAGTCGCCGCGGGCCAGGGTGTGGCGGGTGTCGTAATAGCCCGCGCGCCAGTGCTCCTTCATCGAGATGCGGCTGAACTCGTAATCCTTGGCGTCGCCCTCATAGGCTTTCTGCTGGTAGATGAGTTGCAGGATGTTGATCTCGGGCAGGCGTTCGAGGGTGGCCTTCATCTCCTGCTGTTCCTCGGTCAGCAATTCGGGGGGGACCAGGTAGAGCGCCTCGCGCAGCTGTTGCTGCAGGCGGTGGACCTGCAGAAAGTGATCGGTGGTGGTGCGGGTGCGCGAGGAATACTGGATGTCCTTCTGGCGGGAGAGCACGCTCGGCATGTCGCGCGGGATCTCGCCGCGGGCGGAGAACAGATCGACCTGGAAGATCAGCATGTTCTTGTTGCCGATATGGTCGAGCAGATGTTGCAGCGGGGTGTTGGAGACGAGCCCGCCATCCCAATAATGGTTGGCGCCGATGCGGATCATCGGCAGGCCAGGCGGCAGGGCGCCGGAAGCCATGATGTGCTCGGGGCCGATTTCGACCTCGTGATTGTCGAAATACAGGAAATTGGCGGTGGCGACGTTCACCGCCCCGACCGCGAGGCGCACCGGGCCGTCATTGATCAGGTTGAAATCGACCAGATTGTCGAGCGTGTGGTGCAGGGGGGAGGTGTCGTAAAGCGCGGTGGCGGCGCGCGAGCCGCGCGGGGCGAGGAAGCCCGAGGCCGGGCGCGGGCGGAAGAAGCCAGGCTGGCCGAACAGCACGCCATGCATGGCCGAGAGCATATTGCGCAGCATGCGGGCGTAATCACCCTCGGGCCAGATGGTGTAGGGGTCGCGCGCGGTGATATCGAGCCAGAATTTCTCGAGCTTGGCGAGGCGGTGCTCGGGGGCGTTGCCGGCGATGATGGCGGAGTTGATGGCGCCGATGGATACGCCCGTCACCCAATCGGGCTCCAGCCCGGCCTCGTGCAGCGCCTGATACACTCCGGCTTGATAGGCGCCCAGTGCGCCGCCGCCTTGAAGGACCAGGCCGATGCCGTCGCAGCCCTTGGGGCGGGGGATATGCGGCATGGGCGGCAGGGATTTGCGGCGTGTGTGCCGGGGCTGGGTCGGTTGGTCCATGGCCGGGAGCACTCCTGCGGGTTGTGGTTGGCTCCACCTATATAAACATGGATGGCGGCGGAGCTGCCACCTGAGAGCATTGCTGCCGTGCTTGACCTCGCCGGACATGCGTGATGGTCTCGCGGCATCGCAACACGGTAGGAGTTCAGCGTATGGCGTTAAAAGGCAAGGTCGCACTCGTCACCGGTTCCACCAGCGGTATTGGCTTGGGCATCGCCCGGGCGCTGGCGGCGCAAGGCGCGGATGTGATGCTGAACGGGTTCGGCGATGCCGGGCAGATCGAGGCGCTACGCGCCGGGATGGAAAAAGAATTTTCGGTGAAAGTCGCGTATGACGGCGCTGATCTCTCGACCGGCGCGGGCGTGGCCGGGCTGGTGAAGGCGGCGCAGGACAAGCTCGGCGGCGTGGATGTTCTGGTGAACAATGCCGGGATCCAGTTTACCGCGGCGGTGCAGGATTTCCCCGATGAGCGCTGGGACGCGATCATCGCGCTCAACCTCTCGGCTGTTTTCCATGGCATGAAGGCGGCGATTCCGGGCATGAAGGCCAAGGGCTGGGGGCGGATCATCAACATCGCCTCGGCGCACGGGTTGGTGGCCAGCGCCAATAAGGTGGCCTATGTGGCGGCCAAGCATGGCGTGTTGGGCGCGACCAAGGTGGCGGCGCTGGAACTCGCCAATAGCGGCGTGACGGTGAATGCGATCTGCCCCGGCTGGGTGCTGACCCCGCTGGTGCAGAAGCAGATCGAGGACCGGGCCAAGGCCAATGGCACCAGCGTGGACGCGGAAAAGGTGAAACTGCTCTCGGAAAAGCAGCCGATGCATAAATTCACCACGCCGGAGCATCTGGGCGCGCTGACGGTGTTTCTGTGTTCGGACGCGGCGGAGACCATGACCGGCGTGGCCCACTCGATGGATGGCGGCTGGGTGGCGCAATAACGGCGCGCTGGCGTATAAGCCCCGCGAAACCTTGGGCGGGAGTGGGTCATTTCTACGCATGAAACAGAAGCCGCGCGTTATGCGGCGATGCTGCGGCGCTCGGCGGAGCTGAAGCTGGCGCTGGCGGCGCAGGCGGAGCCGGTGCTCGCCGTGGTGGCGGCCTGTGAAACCGCGCTGCGCGGCGGGGGCAAGCTGATTTTTTGCGGCAATGGCGGCTCGGCGGCGGATGCGCAGCATCTGGCCACCGAGCTGGTGATCCGCTTGCGCGGGGCGGTGGCGCGGCAGAGCTGGCCGGCGATCACGCTGGCGCTGGATACCTCGGCGGTGACGGCGGCGGTGAATGATTTCGGCGTGGATGAGATGTTCGCGCGGCCGCTGCGCGGGCTCGGGCGGGCCGGGGATGTACTGTTTGGCATTACCACCTCCGGCAAATCGGCCAATGTGCTGGGGGCGCTGCGGGCGGCGCGGGAGATGGGGATTACCTCGGTCGGGCTGCTGGGCGGCGCTGGCGGGCCGGCGCTGGGGCTGTGCGATCTGGCGATCGTGGTGCCGGAGACGGACACCGCGCGGGTGCAGGAGTGCCACATTACGCTGGGCCACGCGATTTTGACCCTGCTCGAAGACCGGCTGGTGGCCTGATGCGCGTGCTGGTGACCGGGGTGGCCGGGTTTATTGGCTATCATGTGGCGCAGGCGCTGCTGGCGCGCGGGCTGGAGGTGGTGGGGGTGGATGACCTCAACACCTATTATGACGTGCGGCTGAAGCGGGCGCGGTTGGCGCGGCTGGGCGGCAAGGGGTTCAGCTTTCACAAGCTCGACATCGCGGACCACGACTCGGTGATGAAGCTGGGGGATGGGGTGGAGGTGATCGTGCATGTCGCCGCGCAGGCGGGGGTGCGCTATTCGCTGGAGCAGCCCTTTGCCTATGCGGCCTCCAACCTCACCGGGCATCTCTCGATTCTGGAGCTGGCGCGGCATGCGCCCGGCGTGAAGCATCTGATCTATGCGAGTTCGTCTTCGGTATATGGGACGGGCTCGGCGCTGCCTTATGCGGAGAGCGAGCGGGCGGATAAGCCGTCTTCGCTCTATGCCGCGACCAAGCGTGCGGATGAGCTGATGAGCGCGAGCTACACGCATCTCTTTGGGCTGCGGCAGACGGGGCTGCGGTTTTTTACCGTGTATGGGCCCTGGGGACGGCCGGATATGGCGTATTTCGGGTTTGCCGAGGCGATTTGCGTGGGCCAGCCGGTGACACTGTACGATTCGGGGCGGCTGAAGCGGGATTTCACCTATATCGACGATATCGTGGCCGGGATTCTGGGGGTGTTCGACAACCCGCCGGACAGCGCGGCGCCGCATCGCGTGTTCAATATCGGCAATAACCGCGCCGAGTATGTGACCGATCTGGTGCGGCTATTGGAACGGGCGCTGGGCCGGGAGGCCGTGATCGAGACCAGGCCGAAGCCCGAGGCGGACCCGGTGGAGACCTGCGCGAATGTCGACGCGCTGCATGCGCTGTGCGGCTACGTACCCTCGACCAGGCTGGAGGAGGGCGTGCCGCGATTCGTCGAATGGTACCGGGTATGGCGGGAGATGCGCGCCGGGCTGTGATGGCCCGGCGTTTTTTTTGGCCGATGGAAACGGGCGCCGAAGGCGAGCTTGGCCGCCAAGGCGAGGGCGGTCGTCGGCGGCAAAGAAATTTTTACCAATACAATCAATGTATTGTAAGATTTTTTGGGTAAAATGGCGATTTTGCGAGCCTCCCCCAGTTGACGGTCTTCGATCAATTCAATAGAAGCTCGCTCCACCGACGGGCCGCACGGACTTGAAAACGGGCGGTTCGGAGGGTAGACTAATCGGCCTCCGCTACAGGATGAAAGTCCTGAGGCAGAGGAAAATTAGTCTTC
>NZ_JAJDJU010000070.1 GCF_020567705.1 Acidocella sp. KAb 2-4
GAAAATCTGAACAGATCTGGCTCTGAGAAGAAAGTACGTGAGATCGACGTCAATGTCTTGCGTGGCCCTGAGATCGCGCTCCACGACCTTACCAACGCCGATGATGTTTATACCTTCTATTACGATGAAACGAACAACGTCCGTCGCCTGCATGTAACCGCTGGCGGGTTCAATGTGCGTGAACCACTGTGTTTTGTCCTCGGCGGGGTGGTACACCGCGGCTCCCCGCGTGCGCTGGACGTCGCCGCCCTCAAAGCCACGGTGCGCTTACAGGTCAGCGCGAAGGAATTGAAACTGGCCCATCTCGGGAAGGGCGGCTTCCTTGATCTCCTAACGGCATGGCGGGTTGAGGCCTACCTGGACTGGCTGGCGGCGGAGGGGCTGCTCGTCCACTATTCGGCGATCGATCCACTCTACTGGTCAACGGTGGACATTGTCGACTCGATCATCTCTCACGACGGCCTGGCTCACATGCAGGCCCACCATTTCCTACTTAAGGCAGACCTCTTCACGATCCTTGCCGCCGACATCGACGACGTTGCCGATCTCTTCCACCGCTACAGCTTTCCTGATGTAGGCGATGACAATCGCATCGTCTTCATTGGTGAGCTGCTGAAGCGCTTGGATGATCGTGCGGCGACGCTATTGCCGGAGTTCAACGCCCAGGTGCTGAAAGGGGTGTTGCAAGGTGGAGCCAGGCACCAAGAGCTGGTCTATCTGCGCGACGAGACGCCCAACAATGTATTGGACGGCTTCGTGGATTTCTTCATTCAGCGAATCTGCCTGTTCAAA
>NZ_JAJDJU010000071.1 GCF_020567705.1 Acidocella sp. KAb 2-4
GTCCTATACGCTGAACCAATGGGACTATCTGACGTGCTACACCGAGGACGGCAGAATGCCGATCGACAACAACCTGCTCGAACGCGACATCAGAATTTTTGCAACTGGCCGCAAGAGCTGGCTGTTCAGCGATACCGTCGAGGGCGCAAAGGCAAGCGCCGTCATCTATAGCCTTATGCTGACCTGCAGGGCCTGTGGCGTCGAGCCGTTGGCCTACTTGCGCCACGTTCTCACCGAACTGCCGCAGCGCGCTGACAACGCCGATATCAACGACCTGCTGCCATTCAACCTCGCGAATGCCCAGGCAGCCTGATCAGGCCGGAGACGGTCCGCCAAAAGCGGCAGCAGAGAAAATCGCGCTTAC
>NZ_JAJDJU010000008.1 GCF_020567705.1 Acidocella sp. KAb 2-4
GATTTTAATACCAAAGTGGTGTTCGAGTTCAATTGCGAGCGTGATGTTGGACATTGAATCCCACGCGGGGATGTCCTCTGAGGTCATACTCATTGTGAGTGGCCCGCCGTCATAATTGAATACAAAGGAGAACACGCTGTGTAGTTGGTCCAGAAATTCCTCGTCGGTCATAATGGCCCTCCATTGGAAAGTTTCGGATGGCGGCGGAAGGGCGGGAATTTTCGGGTAATGCCCTCCATAAGTACGTGATTTATTCCTAATGCGTGATTGCAGACAGGAACACTTCGCAATTTGGTTAAGAGCGGCTTTCTGTGCCTTGTGTATGATGTACAAATGGGCAATTGCACGCGTTGGGGGGAGTTTGCCATGAAGGTATTCGTATTAGCCTCGGGGATTGTGGCAGATGACTGGGAGGAGGGTCGCGATTATCCACGAATGGCTTGTGACCTTCGGGGGCTCGGAGAAGGTCCTGGCGTCCTTGTTGTCGATGTTCCCCGACGCTGATTTATTTGCAATCATCGACTTCTTGTCCGACGAAGATCGTTGCAAGTTAAATGGTAAAAGAGCGCGAACCAGTTTTATTCAGAAGTTGCCTTTTGCAGCGCGGCGATACAGATCATACTTGCCGCTGATGCCGCTAGCTGCTGAACAATTCGACCTGTCCAGCTATGATCTGATCATTTCGAGTAGCCATGCAGTGGCAAAAGGGGTTCTAACCGGGCCAGCGCAAATCCATGTTTGCTATTGCCACTCGCCGATCCGATATGCGTGGGATTTGCAACATCAATATTTGCACGAGGCAGGCCTCATGACGGGGCTTAAGAGTGTAATGGCGCGGGTTCTGCTGCATTATATCCGCTTGTGGGATGCTCGAACCGCTGCGGGTGTCGATCTATTTATTGCGAACTCGTCGTACATAGCGCGAAGGATTAGGAAGGTTTATGGAGCCAAGGCGGTAGTCGTACATCCGCCGGTAAAGATCGATACATTTGGGATGCGGCGTGATAAAGACGATTTCTATCTAACGGCCTCCCGGATGGTGCCATACAAACGGATCGATATCATTGTTGATGCATTTTCGCGTATGCCCGACCGACGGCTGGTGGTCATCGGAGACGGCCCCGAGATGACAAAACTTCGCGCGCGCGCAGCCGGCAATGTTGTGTTTTTGGGATATCAGGACGACGCGGTTCTGTGCGATTATCTGCAGCGCGCTAGGGCCTTTGTGTTCGCTGCGGAGGAAGATTTCGGGATTCTGCCCGTTGAAGCCCAGGCCTGTGGCACGCCGGTGATTGCCTATAGCGCGGGTGGCGCGTTGGAGACTGTCCTGGTGGCGGGAAATCCGGTTGGGCTTCCAGCGACGGGGCTGTTTTTTTCTGAGCAGACACCTGCGGCGGTTTGCGCGGCGGTGAATAGGTTTGAAGTCTTGCGTTTTGATCCAAGCGACTGCCGAAACTGGGCGGAAAAATTTAGTCATGAGGCCTTCGTCAAGGCCATGTGGGAGAAGCTGGTGGCGCTCGGTGTCGCGCAGGGCCGGCAGGTAGATAAGGCGGCCGGTGTTGAGAATTTGCCGAGGCGTATGGGATTATGAAGGACAAACCTGCGCGCATTGGAGTTATTGTTGCGTCAGTCGGGCGCCCCGAAGAGGTGAGGCAGTTGCTTGAAGCCCTGAGAAAGCAAAGCGTGGAACCAGCAGAGATTGTACTATCAATTAATAATACAGGCGATCTGCCAAATGAGCTTAGGTGTAGCATACGGCAGGGGATCAAAATCGTCGAAGGACCAGCCGGATTGCCGGCGCAGAGAAATCGTGGGCTTGATCTCATACAATCGTCTTGTGATGTTGTCCTGTTTTACGACGATGATTTTCTTCCTGCGCGGGATTCGTTGGAGTGCGTGTGGAGATTCTTTGAAAAACATGCGGATGTTGTTGGTGTTACGGGCCGTGTGTTGGCGGATGGCGTTAACGGTCCTGGGCTGGATTATCAAGAGGCTTTGGATATCCTCATGGATTATGAGAAGAAGCCAAAGCCTGCTCTACTGAATGAGGACTTTCTGTGTGCTTATGGTTGCAACATGGCGTTTCGCTGTGCTGCCATTGGCACGCGGCGTTTCGATGAACGTTTGCCACGTTATGGATGGCAAGAAGACATGGATTTCGCCGGCCAGCTTGCAAAGGTCGGTAAAGTGATCCGGACGAATGCCTTTGCCGGTGTACATCGCGGTGTCAAGAAATCCCGCGGCCGCGGTGAGGATCTTGGGTATTCACAGATCATCAATCCGGTTTACCTGGTTAGGAAGGGAACGATGACTTGGCGCAAGGCCCTGGTACTGATTGCCCGGAACCTTATCGCAAATCACGTAAAAGTCTTGCGTCCCGAGCCCTACGTTGACCGATGGGGCCGGCTTTGCGGGAATTGGACCGGTCTTCTTTTTCTCCTGCGCGGTGAGGTGGACCCAATGGCGCTACCCTCGACGCGCTATCAAGGCTGAGCGGCAATGTGCAAGGGAACAAATGTGCGCAAGATGAACTGCTTTGGAAGACGTGGATTTGTAGAGAGTTTTGTGCGGCTTGGTGCGGTCTTTGGTATAGGTCTTATAGCGCCTAGGGTTGCGGCTTTCGCGCAGATAATGCCACCGCCACAGCAAATGGACTTGTCTGGCTATCACGCTACCTTTTCTGACGATTTTTCAAGCCTCAGTCTTAACGCGCAAGGGGCGGGGGCGCGCTGGATCACGCACACGCCCTGGCATGGCGATTTCGGGGATGCGATATTTGCCGACCCTAGTTCGGGTGTCTTCAAATCGTCCCCTGATGGTCTGGAGATCATCGCCAGTAAAGGCACAGACGGAAAATGGCGCTCCGGTCTGATCTGCTCGGCCTGGGCGGATAATAATCCGACAGCCGGCTTTACCCAAAAATATGGGTATTTCGAGATGACGGCCAAGCTGCCCGATGGCATGGGCACATGGCCAGCGTTTTGGCTGATCGGTTCCGACAAGCGCACGGCCGCCGCGGAAATTGATGTTGTCGAATATTACGGCGGTTTCCCGCGTTATTTTCACACAACCGAGCATGTCTGGGTGAATGGGCGGAATAAATATCTTCGCGCCTTCGAATCAGAGGTGCCGTCCGGGCAGCTCTCCGCGGGTTTCAACCAGTTTGGCGTGCTGATCACCCCACAAACGACCAGCTTTTATCTCAATCGGCGGGAGTTCTGGTCGACGCCGACGCCGCCCGAGTACCAGCAGCCGATGTATATATTGGCAGATCTTGCTTTGGGTGGCGGATGGCCGATCGCAGGTTTGAAATCGCCCATTGTCATGCGGATCAGGGATATCACGGTCTGGCAGCGCGACAAGCCGTGGGATTGAGGCGCTTGACACGCCTTTGACTGAATAAAAAACATTGCCCCACCCACGGGGCACAGGTCTATGCTGTTGGAAAGGCGAGGAAGCCACCCAACAACGAGGCCAGCCATGCGCAACCAGCCGCCGCTTAGCCTGCATATCCCGGCCCCTCACGCGCGCCCGGGCGAGAAACCAGATTTCAGCTACCTAACATTCCCGGAGCCAGGCGCGGCACGCCGCCCCCACATCCTGACGCCCGAGGCTGAAATGCGTGACATGCCCTACAGCCTGATCCGCGTGCTGGCCGAGGATGGCCGCGCCATCGGCCCCTGGGCGCCGCATGTCGCCCCCGAGACCCTGCGCCGCGGCCTGCGGGCCATGATGCTCACCCGATTTTTTGACGACCGCATGTTCGCGGCTCACCACCAGGGCAAAACGTCGTTTTATATGAAATCCACGGGCGAGGAGGCCACCGCCGCCGCGCCCTCGCTGGCGCTGTTGCCGGGCGACATGTGCTTTCCTACCTACCGCATGGTCAGTTTCCTCATGGCGCGGGACTATCCGCTGGCCAATCTGGTGAACCAGATTTTCTCCAATGCGGCGGATCCGATGCGCGGGCGGCAATTGCCGCTGCTTTATTCGGCGCGCGACTATGGGTTCTATTCGCTGGCGGGCAATGTCGGCAGCCGGTTTGGCCATGCGGTGGGGTGGGCGATGGCCTCAGCCTATAAGAATGACGACAAGATCGCGATGGCGTTTGTCGGCGATGGCACCACCGCCGAGGGCAATTTCCACGAGGCGATGGTGTTCGCTTCGGTCTACCACGCCCCGGTCATTCTATGCGTCACCAACAACCAATGGGCCATTTCCAGCTATCAGGGCATTGCGGGCGGCGAGGAAACGACCTTCGCGGCGCGCGGCATCGGCTATGGCCTGCCCGGACTGCGTGTTGACGGCAATGATTTCCTGGCCGTTTACGCCGCCACACAATGGGCCGCGGAGCGCGCCCGCGCCAATCACGGCGCCACGCTCATCGAGTTCGTCACCTACCGCGTCGCCGGTCATTCGACCAACGACGATCCCTCTCGCTATCGCCCATCCGATGAAGCTCGCGCCTGGCCGCTGGGCGACCCGATCGAGCGGCTGAAGGCGCATCTCATCGCGCTGGGCGAATGGTCCGAGGCGCAGCACGAGGCGCTGGCCCGCGCATTGCACGAAGAGGTGCGCGCCGCGGCCAAGGCGGGCGAGGCGTTGGGCACGCTCGGCCAAAACCCGCCGCCCAAGCGCGAGATGTTCGAGCATGTGTTCAAAACGCCGGATTGGCGGAATCTGGAGCAGCGGCGCGAATGCGAGGTGGCGCCATGAGCGAGATGTCGATGATCCAGGCGATCCATTCGGCGCTGGACGTAATGCTGGGGCGCGACCCCAACGTGCTCATCTTCGGCGAGGATGTCGGCTATTTTGGCGGTGTGTTCCGTGCCACCGAGGGCTTGCAGGCCAAGCACGGTCCCACGCGCTGTTTCGACACGCCACTCTCCGAGGGCGGCATCGTCGCCACCGCCATCGGCATGGGCGCCTATGGCTTACGTCCGGTGGTGGAAATCCAATTCGCCGACTACATCCTGCCCGCCTACGATCAGCTGGTGTCCGAGGCGGCGCGGCTGCGTTACCGGTCGGGCGGTGAATTCTGGGCGCCGATCACGGTGCGCGCCCCTTATGGCGGCGGCATCTTCGGGGGACAGACGCATAGCGCCAGCCCGGAGGCGCTGTTCACCCATGTCGCCGGGTTGAAGACCGTGATCCCCGCCACGCCCTACGACGCCAAGGGGCTGCTGATTTCCGCCATCGAGGATGATGATCCGGTGATCTTCCTGGAACCCAAACGCATTTATAACGGTCCGTTCGATGGCCGCCACGACCAGCCCGCGCGCCCCTGGACCGGGCAGGAGGGCAGCGAGGTACCCGAGGATTACTACAAGGTGGCGCTGGGCAGCGCCGCCATCCGGCGGCAGGGCAGGGCGGTGAGCGTGCTGGCCTATGGCACGATGGTGCATGTCGCCCTGCGCGCGGCCGAGGAGAGCGGCATTGATGCCGAGGTGATCGATCTGCGTAGCCTGGTGCCGTTGGATATCGACACCATCACCGCCTCGGTGAACAAGACTGGCCGGTGCGTGATCGTGCATGAGGCGACGCGCTATTCCGGCTTCGGGGCGGAGCTTTCGGCGCTGGTGCAGGAGCGCTGCTTCTACCGGCTGGAAGCGCCGATCACCCGCGTCACCGGTTGGGACACGCCATACCCGCACGCCTTCGAGTGGGATTATTTCCCCGGTCCGCAGCGTGTGGCCGAGGGGCTGCGCCGAGCGTTGGAGGCTTAGCCGTGGCGCGCTACGTGTTCCGGCTGCCGGATATTGGCGAGGGCGTGACCCAGGCCGAACTCGTCGCTTGGCATGTGGCCGAGGGCGAGCGCCTGGTTGAGGATCAGCTGATGGCCGAGGTGATGACCGACAAGGCCACCGTGGAGATGACGGCCCCCATCGCCGGCGTGGTGCTGGCGCTGCATGGCGCGCCGGGGGAGAAGATCGCCGTCGGCGCGGCGCTGGTGGAGCTAGAGGTGGAAGCCGCCCCCGCCGAAACGCCGCCCCGGCCACCCGCGCCAGCCGCCGCGGCTCATTCCCCAAGCCCTCCGGCGGCCGGCGGCGGCGTATTGGCCTCGCCGGCCACCCGCCACCGTGCCCGCGAACACGGGGTGGATCTGCGCACCGTGCCGGGGACCGGCCCTGGCGGGCGCATCACCGCCGCCGATCTCGATGCCGTCCTGGCCCGCGCGACGCCGGAACCGGGCATGCGCGAGGTGAGGATCGTCGGTCTGCGCCGCCAGATCGCCGTGCATATGCAGGAGTCCAAGCGCAACATCCCGCATTTCACCTATGTCGAGGAGGTGGACATGACGGCGTTGGAGGCGCTGCGGGCTACGCTCAATGCGGGCCGCGCCACGGACAAGCCGAAGCTAACATTGCTGCCTTTCCTGATGCGCGCCCTGGTAAGCGCGCTGCCGCGTTTCCCGCAGCTCAACGCCCGCTACGACGGTGAAGCCGGCGTGCTGCGCGTGTTTGAGCCGGTGCATATCGGCGTCGCCACGCAAACCCCGGCTGGGCTGCTGGTGCCGGTGGTGCGCCACGCCGAACGGCTGGACATTTGGGGCGCGGCGGGCGAGGTGGCGCGTTTGGCCGAGGCCGCGCGCGCGGGCCGCGCCACGCGCGAGGAGCTGACCGGCTCGACCATCACCCTGAGCAGTTTGGGCGCGCTGGGCGGGCTCGCCGCCACCCCGATCATCAACGCGCCTGAGGTCGCCGTCATCGCCCCGAACAAGCTCGCGCAGCGCCCCGTGGTACGGGGCGGGCAGATCGTCATCCGCACAATGATGAATCTATCGGCATCCTTCGATCACCGCGTCATTGACGGATTTGAAGCCGCGAGTTTCATCCAATTGTTGCGGGAAATATTGGAACATCCGGAGGCTTTGGCGGCATGAATCATATCATCCCGTGCGCGCCCCATGCGCGATCTGCATGCTGGCATGATCTTCCGCTGGCCGACGGCGTTGGCGCCCGCCGCGGCGGTCCAGGATAATATCGAGCCAACTGGCGAGGTGAATTTTAGAATGGAGAATGGAAGGGAGCGGCGAAAGGCACTGACATTCATTGTTCTGATCGGCTGCGTCAGTCTGTTTGCCGACATGACCTACGAAGGCGGGCGCAGTGTCGCGGGGCCGTTTCTGGCTGTTCTCGGCGCCCCGGCGGTGGCGGTGGCCACCGTCGCCGGGTTTGGCGAATTTCTTGGCTATAGCGTGCGCTATCTCTCAGGCCGCGCAGCCGACCGCAGCGGACGTTACTGGCTGTTGATGGGGATGGGTTACGTGGTCAATCTGCTCTCGGTGCCGATGCTGGCGCTGGTGAACTCTTGGCCCTTGGCGGCGGCTCTGCTGATCGCGGAGCGCACGGGCCGGGCCGTACGGGCACCGATTCGCGGCGCCATGCTTTCTCACGCCGCCACCCGCACCGGCGTGGGTTGGGGGTTTGGCCTACACACGGCGCTTGACCAGACAGGCGGCATGTCCGGCCCCTTGCTGGTCGCCCTGCTCATCGGCGCGGGCAGCGGGTTTCACCATGCCTTCGCGTTACTGGCGCTACCCGCGCTCGCCTCGCTGGCGCTGCTGGCCGCCGCCCGGCAGCGCTATCCCGATCCGCGCAAGCTTGAGCTGGAGGTAGGTGAAGCCGATATCTCAGCCTGGAGCGGTTTCGGCCCTCCCTTCCGGCGGCTGACCATCGCCGCCGCTCTGGTCGCGGCCGGGTTTGCCGATTTTGCGCTGATCGGGTTTCATTTTGCCAAAGCGCATACTGTGCCGCTCCCCTGGATACCGGCGCTTTACGCTGTGGCCATGGCGGCGGACGGCGTTTTTGCGCTCGCGCTGGGCCGGCTGCTCGACCGGTTTGGCATGGCCATTGCCATGCTGGGGGTTTCGTTCGCCACGCTCGCGGTGCCGCTTGTGTTCCTGGGCGGCGCGGGTTTGGCGGTGGGCGGCGTGCTGCTCTGGGGCATGGGCATGGCGACACAGGATACGATCTTCCAGGCGATCCTCAGCAGCTTCGTCGCGCCGGCACAACGCGCGACCGCTTACGGTCTTTTTGATGCGATACGTGGGACGGCATGGCTTGCCGGGAGCGTGGTGCTGGGCATGCTGTACGCCATCAGCCTCCCCTTGCTGGTGGCGCTCTCCGTGGCGGTGCAGGTGGCGGCGCTTCCCGTATTGTGGCGCGCCTTGCCGCGAGGCCGGGCGTAACGCCTTGCTGGAGGATTGCCCCCGCGCCCTTGGTGGCGCCGGAATTGCCGTCCACGGATTGCATGGAGGGCGATTTGCGTGGAAAATCGGCACCATAGCTGCCGTGGTGGGTATTTAACGTGACCAAGCGTAAACGGATCATCCTGGCTGCCTTTGTGGTTCTAGCCGGTGGCGCGGCGGCAGGCGCCGCATATCGCGCCTTCTGGCCAACCGCGGCGGCGTCGAGCCTGACGCTTTATGGCAATGTCGATATCCGAGAGGTGAATGCGGCCTTTAACGATAGCGGCCGCATAGAGTCGCTTCTGGTCCAAGAGGGAGACGCGGTGCGCCAGGGCGAATTGATCGCCCAGCTTGATGACCGACGGTTCGCCGACGCTTTAGCGGCCGCCAATGCCCAGGCAGCCAACCAGAAGCAGGTGCTGGCGGCGCTGTTGGCGGGGTCGCGGCCCGAGCAAATCGCCCAGGCCAAGGCGCAGATGGACGCGCTGGCCATCGTTTACCGCAACGACGAGGCGAACTACCAGCGTTACGCAACCCTGGCCCTGAGCGGCGCCGGCACCCTGCAGCAGCGGGACGACGCGGAGGCGGCGTTTTTGAACGCTGAACGCAATTACGAGGCGGCGAAGCAGGCTTACATCCTGGCTGTGAAGGGGCCGCGCGCCGAGGATATCGCCGCCGCCCAGGCCGCCTATGACGCCGCCCAGGCCAGCGCCGCCCTGGCCGCGCAGGAGTATCAGGACACCAAACTCTACGCCCCCGCCGCTGGGATCGTCGAGGAACGGGTGCAGGAGCCGGGCGACATGACGTCGCCCGCGACACCTGTTTATGTCATCGCGCTCACCAATCCGCTCTGGGTGCGGGCCTATGTGCCGGAGAGCGATCTCGGGCATGTGAAGCTCGGCATGGCGGCGGAGATCACCACCGATTCTTATCCGGGGAAGGTGTATCACGGCTGGATTGGCTATCTCTCCCCCACCGCCGAATTCACGCCGAAGAATGTGGAGACACCGGATCTGCGCGCGCAGTTGGTGTACCAGGTGCGCGTATATGCCTGCGCGCCACAAGGCCAGCTCCGGCTGGGCATGCCGGCGACGGTGACGATCGACCTCGCCCAGCATGACCGCCAGGGGGCGGCGCGGGGGGGCGGAGGGTGCGGCGGCGATGGCGCCGGGACTTGAGCCGGGGGCGGCCATCGGCAAGCCTCTGGTGATTGCCGGGCTCACCCGGCGGTTCCGCGCTGGCAAGCGCCTCGTTACCGCGCTTGACGGGGTTAGTGCGGAAACCTCGGCCGGGCTTGTGACCGGGCTGATCGGCCCCGATGGCGCGGGCAAGACCACGCTGATGCGCCTGATCGCCGGGCTGCTGCGCGCCGATGCCGGGTCGGTCCGGGTCTTCGGTACCGATGTGCGCGCCGATCCGCTGGCCGTGCAGGGCATGCTCTCCTACATGCCGCAGCGCTTCGGCCTTTACGAAGATTTGACCGTACAGGAAAACCTCGATCTGTATGCCGATCTGCAGGGCGTCGCCACCGCGGCGCGGCCTGAGCGATACCGCGAATTGCTGCACATGACCGGGCTTGCCCCGTTCACCGCCCGGCTGGCGGGCCGGCTTTCGGGCGGCATGAAGCAGAAGCTGGGCCTCGCCTGCACGCTCATTCGCGCGCCCCGGCTGCTGCTGCTCGACGAGCCGACCGTCGGGGTAGATCCGGTGTCCCGCCGCGAGTTGTGGGAGATCGTCGACCACCTCGTGCGCAAGGCGGGGATGAGCGTGCTGCTCTCCACCGCCTATCTCGACGAGGCGGAGCGCTGCGACGAGGTGCTGCTGCTGCATGAGGGCCAGTTGATCGGGGCGGGACGGCCAGGCGGGTTCACCCAGGCCATGGCGGGGCGCAGCTTTCATTTCCGCCTGCCGGGGCGCTCGAAGCGGGCCTTGCAGGCCGCCCTGGCAACGGTCCAGGGGGTGACGGACGCGGTGATTCAGGGCGAGGCGGTGCGTGTGGTGCTGGAGCCAGGGATGGCGCCTGAGGCGGTGCAGCTCCCAGGTTTTTCGGGGCTCACCATCACCCCGGTGCCCCCCCGCTTCGAGGACCGCTTCGTCGATCTGTTGCGGGCCAGATCCGGCGCGCGGGGCGGCATCGTCCCCGTGGCGGAGGCCGCGCAGGCGGGAACGGCCGAAACGGTGATCGAGGTCAGCAACCTGGTCAAACGCTTCGGCGGCTTTGCCGCGGTGGATGGCATCAGCTTCAGCGTGCGCCGGGGCGAGATTTTCGGCCTGCTGGGCGCCAATGGGGCGGGGAAATCCACCACCTTCCGCATGCTCTGCGGGTTGCTGCCGGCGAGCAGCGGGCGTTTGCAGGTCGACGGCTTCGACCTGCACCATGCCGCCGCCGTGGCGCGCGGGCGGCTGGGCTACATGGCCCAGAAATTCTCGCTTTATGGTGAACTGAGCGTGGCGCAGAATCTGCGCTTCTTCGCCGCCGCCTATGGACTGACCGGGGCACGCCGCGCGGCGCGGCTGGATTGGGCGCTGCGCGAGTTCGAACTGGGGCCGCGCGCCGATGTCACCAGCCGCGACCTGCCGCTCGGCTTCAAGCAGCGCATGGCGCTGGCCTGCGCGCTGATGCACGAACCGGATGTGCTGTTCCTCGACGAGCCGACATCGGGCGTGGACCCTCTGGCGCGGCGCGAATTCTGGCGGCGCATCAACGCCCTGGCTGAAAGCGGCGTGACCGTGCTGGTGACCACGCATTTCATGGAGGAGGCTGAATATTGTGACCGCCTGGTGATCATGGCGCAGGGCAGGATATTGGCCACGGGCACCTCGGAAGAACTGAAGGCCGCGACCCGCAGCGCCAGCCTGCCCGAGCCGACCATGGAAGACGCCTTCATCGCCCTGATCATGGCGGATAACGCGAAAACCGTGGAGGCGGCGGCATGAACGAGCGCGCGATGCGGCTGCGCGGACTGATCCGCAAGGAGAGCCTGCAAATCCTGCGGGACCCGTCTTCCATTGCCATCGCCTTCATTCTGCCCGCGGTATTGCTGTTGCTGTTCGGTTTCGGCGTCTCGCTCGATGCGCGGCATGTCACGCTTGGCCTGGTGGTTGAGCAGCCAAGCGCCGCGGCGGCCAGCCTCACCGCGCAATTTCGCCAATCCCCCTATTTCGTGCCGCAGGAATTTTCCAATGCTGGGACGGCGCAAACGGCGCTCGCGGATGGAAGGATCGAGGGCTTCGTCTGGCTGCGCGCCAATTTCGCCCGCCAACTCAGCGCCGGCCATGATCCGGCCATCGGGCTATTCGTCAATGGCACAGATGCCAATAATGCCCGGATCATCGAAAACTACGTGCAACAGAGCTGGACGATCTGGGGCGCGCAGCAGACGGGGAGCGCCAACCCGGCGCCGATCGCCGTGCAGCCGCGCATCTGGTTCAACCCGGCGGTGCGCAGCCGTGATTACCTGGTTCCGGGGCTCATCGCGGTGATCATGACGCTGACCGGCGCGCTGCTCACCGCGCTGGTCATCGCCCGCGAGTGGGAGCGCGGCACGATGGAGGCGCTGATGGTCACGAAGATCAGTATGCATGAGATCCTGATCTCGAAACTCATCCCTTATTTTCTGCTCGGCATGGGCGGCATGGTGGTGTCCGTATTGATCGCGGTAACATTGTTCGGCGTGCCGTTGCGGGGTTCGCCACTCGTGCTGGGGCTGGCCGCCTCACTGTTCATGCTCGCCTCGCTCGGCATGGGGCTGGTGATCTCAACCGTCGCCAAAAATCAGTTTGTCGCCGGGCAGATCGCCATCATCACAACCTTCCTCCCGGCTTTCATCCTCTCGGGATTCATCTTCGATATTTCCAGCATGCCACCGCCCATCCAGTTGGTGACGCATATCGTCGCGGCACGCTATTTCGTCTCCATTCTGCAAACGCTATTCCTGGCGGGCACGGTGTGGTCGGTGGTGTTGCCCAATCTGTTCGCCCTGGCTGTCATGGCGGCGGTGTTTCTTGGGGTCGCCCGTCTGGTGGCGCGCAAGCGGTTGGATTGATCTGATGCTGGCTCGTCTCCTCGCCCTGGTGATCAAGGAGTTTCTCGCCATTCTGCGCGACGGTAAAAGCCGCGCGGTGCTGATTGGCCCGCCGCTGATCCAACTCATCGTGTTCGGTTACGCGGCCAGCTTCGACCTCAACCACGTGCCATTCGCCGTGTATAACCAGGATCATTCCGCCATCTCGCGCGATCTGGTGGCGGATTTCGCGGGATCACGGGCGTTTCAGGAGGTGGCGGTCCTGCATGGCCCCGAGCGGATCAGGGCACTGATCGATTCCCGCGAGGTCGAGATGGTGCTCGATATCGATCCGCGCTTCTCGCGCAATCTGCTGACCAACCAGCCCGCGCCCGTGCAGATCATCGTCGATGGCCGGAATTCGAACACCGCTTTGCTGATTTTGGGTTATGCCAACAGCGTCATTGCCGATGCCAGTGCGGCCTGGGCGGCCCGACATGGCGCCGCGGAGCCCCCCGCGCGGCTGGAGCCGCATGCCTTGTTCAACCCGAATCTCGATTCCCATTGGTTCATCATCCCTGGCATTGTTGCCCTGCTGACGCAGATCGTGACGCTGCTGGTCGTCGGCCTGTCCGTGGCGCGCGAACGGGAGGCGGGAACCTTCGATCAGATCCTGGTGACGCCCCTGCGCCCGCTCGATATCCTGCTGGGCAAGAGCCTGCCGGGGTTGATCATCGGCTTGGCGGAAGGCACGGTCATCATCCTCGCCACCGTGTTCTGGTTTGGCGTGCCGCTCAATGGCGGATTATTGCAGCTCTACACGGGGTTATTCCTGTTTATCGCCGCGGTCACCGGTATCGGGCTGATGATCTCCTCCCTTGCCACGACACAGCAGCAAGCCCTGCTCGGCGCGTTCATGTTCATGGTGCCTTCAATCATCCTCTCCGGCTTCGCCACGCCCATCGCCAATATGCCCGCGCCGGTTCAGGCTCTCACCCTGGTCAACCCGATGCGATATGTGCTGGTCGTGATCCGCCGCTGCTTTCTGGAGCAGCCGAGTTTTTCGTCTCTTTCACTCGATTACGCCGCCATGGCCGCGCTCGCCTTGTGCAGCCTAACCGCCGCCGCATGGCTCTTTCGCAAGCGCGTGGTTTGAGAAATTGATGGCGCTGGCGGAGTGGCCGCGCGAATCAATAACTATATTGGATTAGTTTAATAAGAATAATGAATTATTTATGTGCTTAAACCTGCTGTAAGCTCGTTAACGGTAGAAAAGCGCCGCTACGCTCCTGTCCGTCCGGGGCCGGCGATCAAAGTAAGGAAATGCACAATGTCACAGAATGAGACTCATGGCCGGGCCGCAAACCGTCGGGACTTGTTGCGCGGGGCTGGTCTGTCGCTTGGCGCGGTTGGGCTTGCCGCCGCTTCGGCACGGTCAAGCCAGGCGGCGGAGACGGGCTCTTCCGATCTGATCGCAGGCACAGGGGCCACGTTGGCGGCGCTGACCAAACAACTCGCGGCCCTGCCGCGCCGCCGCCAGTTCAGCACCGTGCCGATGATTCTCACCGAGCCGGCGCAGTGGGATAGCGAGGCTTTAAACGCTGTTCTCGCGTATCGCGGCGGCCCCAAGCAGGTTTGGGACAACACCGATCTCGCCGGTCCCTGGCTCAACCTGATGCGCAATTCGCTCAATGTCGAAATCTATGCCTGGAAGCATCCTGACTTTCTAATTGTCTCGGCGACACATGCCACCGCTCATCTCGCGCTTTATCAGCAGGCGATCTGGGACAAATACAAGCTCACCGCGATCACCGGCGGAAAATTCGCGTCCAATACGCTGATCGATGTTCCGCCAGCCGCCAAGGGCAGCGTGTCGGATATCCAGAATCCGGCCGGCCCGTTCTCTCCGGCCGCTAACAGCATCACGGTATTGCAGCAGCGAGGCGTGGTGTTCGTCGCTTGCCATAATGCCATATGGGAATTCAGCGGGGCGCTGCTGAAAGCTGGTAATAATCCGGATGGACTCTCACACGAGGCCCTGGCCGCTGAATTGACCAACAACCTGATTCCGGGCGCTATTCTGAGCCCCGGCACTGTCGGCACGATTCCCGAATTACAGCGCGCCGGATTCCATTATGCCGTTGCGGCGTGATTCTCGTTGAAAGATGGCGTTTCATGATCAGGACCTCGATGAAAGGCTTCAGGGCGCTTCTGGCTCTGGCATTGCTTTCGGCGGTGCCGCTTTCCGCCGGCGCGCAGACCAAAGCGCCCCTCGATAACAGCCAGGTGTTTCCGCCCTGGCAGCACGGCGCGAATAATGACGCGCTGAACAAGGGCTTCAACTTCACGGTTCCCGAAGTTGATAACATGGTGGATTTCCACGGCGATTTGTCGAATCCAAAACTGGTTCTTTATGTCGGTGGCAATTACTATTTTGCCATGGCGCCCCTGGTTGCGGCGTTTGAGGCAGCCAATCCGCAGTACAAGGGGCGTATATTTTATGTGACCATCCCGCCTGGAATGTTGGTACAGGTCATGCAGAAAGGCGGGACTTTCACATCCGGCAACATGACTTTCACGGTGAAGCCGGATGCTTATTTCGCCGGGTTGAAGAAGGTGCAAGCGCTGATCGATAGCGGCGTTTTGAGCGCGCCGGCGGTGCCCTATGTGACCAATGATCTAACCATCATGGTCCCGAAAGGTAACCCCGCACACATCCAGAGCTTGGCCGATCTTGGCAAGCCTGGCGTCAGGCTCGTCATGCCCAATCCAGCCTATGAGGGAATCGCCAGACAGATCGAAGCCGCGCTGCGCAAAGCGGGCGGGGATGCGCTGGAGACTCAGGTTTATCAGACCGGCGTGACGAACGGGACCACGATTTTGACGCATATTCATCACCGGCAAACCCCGCTATTTTTGATGCAGGGCTTGGCGGATGCGGGTGTCACCTGGAAATCCGAAGCGATCTTTCAGGAGGAAATCGGCAACCCGATTAGCGATGTTCCCATTCCCGCGGCCGATAATGCCACAGCTATTTACGCGGGCGCCGTTGTGAAGGGAGCGGCGCATCCTGACGCCGCCAAGGCATGGCTGTCGTTCATACACTCGCCCACCGCCCTGGCCATCTTCGAACATTACGGCTTTAAGCCATATACGGGACAGTCTTAAGCCTGCGCGCTCAACATAAAAAAGGTTAGCTGAATGTCTACGCCATTCATGGAGCCGGCAGAAGTTGCTCCCTCCAGCAAAAGCGGCTCCATCGACAATTCCGGCTGGCGCAATGCCGCGATCGGGCTGCTCGCGGTGCGCTTTATCCAGGGGTTCATTTATTGGGGCGGCGGATCACGGCGCTTCATCTACGGCCCGCAGAAACTCAACCCGCATGGGCACTGGATGGCCTATAAATTCCAGACGGCCATGCCCGGCGCGCTGCTCGGCACAGACCATGTCATCGCTTATCTGCTCAACCATTTCGTGCTGCTCTACGCCAGCGTGATCATCTTCAGCGCCGTTGAACTGATCTCGGGGATGATGCTGATCTCGGGCTTGTTCACGCGGGCGGCGGCTGTGGTGACAATCGGGCTTTCCATCTCCCTGATGCTGATGTTTGGCTGGCAAGGGGCAACCTGTATCGACGAATGGACGATGGCGGCGGCCAATCTTGGCATGGGCGCCGCGCTCGCTTTGGTCGGCAGCGGCGCTTATTCGCTGGACAACGCCCTGCTGCGGGCCAACCCCGCACTTGCCGACAAGGCGTGGTTCCGCTGGCTCGGCGGCAGCTTGCCGCTCCCGCTCCAGGCGGGCGCGTACCGCAATCTGGCCCTTGCCTTGTTCGCGTTCACGGTGGCGTTCAATGTCGGCACCTACAGTTACTATCGCGGCTCGGTGGTGACCCCATTCCATAGCGGCCCGACCAGCCCCACCATTCACAGCTATGCGCTGAGCAACGGCGTGTTGACGCCGGATGGCAGGATCAGCTTCCATGCCTATCTTAACGCAGGAACACCGGAGGAGCCTGCCCACATCGTAGAGGCAGCGCTGCTGCAAAATGGCAATCTCGTGGAAAGCTGGGATACCGCGGCGCTGACCAACCTTCCGAAAACCGCCTTCAAGAACGATTTCCCCTATCAGCAATTCCGGGCGGGGCCATATGGAATCGTCAGCGGCATGGGCGCGGCGGCCACCATCGCCCTGCCATCGGTTCTGTCAAACCATCCGGCACTGACCGGCAATGGCTACAGCCTGAGGCTCACATCGGTGAATGGACGGGTCTTCACCATGCCGCTTACGCTCACCACGCCATAAGGTGAAAACACGATAAGAAATGGAGCATGGCTGCGGCGCAAGATGTGCAAAACCTAAATCAGGCTGTTTGTGGATGAGGCTGTCAGCAGCAAGCAGGAAACAAGCTCTCGGGCCCCAAAGCCCTGCTGGCCCGCGCCGCGCTGAGCGACCTGCCCAGCATACCGGCTTAAGTTATTACTTATGTTCGAGAATGGCGTCCCGTAGGGGATTCGAACCCCTGTTACCGCCGTGAGAGGGCAGCGTCCTAGGCCTCTAGACGAACGGGACTAAAGGTGGGCGTCTGCTACGATGCTTGGCGCTTCTCGTCAAGCGGGGGCGGCGTCGGTAATGAAAAAACCTGCGGATACCCGGCCCTGCCAGCTTTCAGCGCGCAGATAGCCGGCCAGATGCAGCGGCGCGCCACCTACGCGGCTCAGGGCCTCGGCCAGCGGTCCTTCCTTGGCGCGGAACAGTAGAGCCTTCAGCCGCCCGCCGCCTTCGCCCTCGACCATGGCGCGAATTGTGCCGCCATCCTTGCCGATGCGGTCTGCCTTCACCACGCGCGCGCGCGGCAGCACGAAGAGCGGCTCGGCATTGCCGGTGCCAAAAGGCCCGAGCTTGGCCACCATCTGGGCCAGCGTGGCGTCGGCTCCCGCCACACCCAGCACGCCATCCAGCATCAGCTCGGCCGTGGCGGGCAGGTCCGTCGCCTGGGCCAGCCTTGTGCCCAGAAATTCATGCAGCGCCGGCAGGGCCGCTTCGGGCGCCGAGAATCCCGCCGCCATGGCGTGGCCCCCACCTGTGGCAAGCAGCCCGCTCTGGCGCGCCGCGATCACCGCCGCGCCCAGATCGATACCCGGTACCGACCGGCCAGAGCCCTTGGCCATGCCATCGGTGATGCCGGCGACGAGGGCAGGGCGGTTAAACTTCTCCTTCACCCGTCCGGCGACGATTCCGACCACGCCGGGATGCCATCCTTCCTGCGCGAGCAGGATCACGCCATGCCCCGCCTCTACCTGCGTCTGAGCCTGGGCCATGGCGTCAGAGGTGATGGCCGCCTCCACCGCTTGGCGCTGCCGGTTCACGGCGTCCAACGCCTGGGCCAGCTCGGCGGCGAGCGCCGCATCATCGGCCAGCAGCAGGCGCAACCCCATATCAGCCTCGGCAATGCGGCCCGAGGCGTTGATGCGCGGCCCCAGGGCGAAGCCGCAATGCATGGCGTTGGGCGCCTCGGTGAGCTTGGCGACATCCATCAGCGCCGCGATGCCGGGCCGTGCGCGCCGCGCCATCACCCGCAGCCCCTGCGTCACGAAGGCGCGGTTGAGCCCAGTCAGCGGCATCACGTCGCAGATTGTGGCCAGGGCCACGAGGTCGAGAAATTCGCGCAGATCCGGCTCCGGCCGGTTGCTGAAGAAGCCGCGCTTGCGCAACGTGCGCAGCAGCGCCACGCAGGCGACGAAGGTGACGGCGGCGGCGCAGATATTGGTGAGGCCGGAGGTGCAGTCGAGCCGGTTGGGGTTGACCAGGGCGCGGATCGGCGGTGGCGGGCCCTCCGATTTATGGTGGTCGAACACCACGACATCGGCGGCGTTGTGCAGCGGCGCGAAGGCCGCATGCGCCGCTGTCCCGCAATCCACGCAAACCAGCAGCCGCGCCCCGCGCTCGACCATGCCGCGCAGGGCGTTGGCGTTCGGCCCGTAGCCTTCCAGCATACGGTCCGGCACATGATACACCACATTGCTGCCCAGCAGGCGCAGCAGGGTGACGAGCAGCGCCGCGCTGCATGCGCCATCCACGTCGTAATCGCCAAACACGCCGACGGTTTCGCCATCCATCACCGCGTCAGCCAGGCGCGCGGCGGCGGCATCCATATCCACGATGCTGGAGGGGTCGGGCAGCAAGGCGCGCAAGGTCGGGTCGAGGAAATCGGATACATGCTCCGGGCGCACACCGCGCGCGGCGAGCAGGCGGCCCATTAGCTCCGGCATGCCGTGCTGCTGCGCGAGAAGCTGGCCCAGCCGGTCCTGAACATTCGTGCGCCACACCCAGCGCCGCCCGGTGAGACTTTGTTCTATCCCAAACGCGTGATCATCCATCCACCCCGTTGAACCGGGGAATGCGAGTCGAGGCAAGCGTTACGGGATCAGCTGGTAGTGCACCGTGTAGTCCACGGTCACGTGATCGTCCTTGGCGTCGGGCGGGAAGGGGGGCAGCGTGTTCTCGCTGAACAGCAGCTCCCAGGCCTGATCCAGAAACGGCGAATCGGCTGAGCGCAGCAACCGCAGCCCGGTCACATGGCCCTGGCGGTCCACGGTGAATTCCACCTCCGCCGTGCCCTGCTGCCCCTGCTCCGCCGCCGCCTGCGGATAATAGGCGTGTTCATTCACCCATTTGGTCAGGGCGGCGTCCCAGTCAGCCCCGGCATTGCCGTGCACCGCGAAATCCGAGCCGGTTACGGCCTGGGCGTCGTTTTGCGGCAAGGCGAGGTTCAGCGCCTTGCCATGCGTCGGTGCGGGCGTAGCCGTGGCTGTGCCGCTGCCATACGACATGTCGTTCATCACCATATACCGACGCGCCGGGGCGTGGCGCGGCTGCACGGGCGCGTGCCGCGCTTTCGGCGGCTGCGGCAGCGCGGCCAGCGGGCTTTGCGGCACATTCAGGTTGACCTCGGCTTGTGCCTGGGGCGGCGGAGGTGGCGGCGGGGCAGGAGGGGGCGCTTCGGCCTGCTGTGGCGGCCCCTGGCGCGGGGCGGGCGGTGCGGTTGCCTCCGGGCTGCCACCATTGTCGAACACCACGGAGATGCCTGGCGGGCTCTGGGCTGCCTGCACCGGCGGGCGCATGCGCACAAACAGCACCACCGCCAGAGCCAGGACGTGCAGCAGCAACGCCGTCCCCCAGGCCCAGGGGTGCCAGCGCGGCCGCCCTTCCGGTGCGGCCAAGCGCTCGCCGGCCGTGAAATCGGCCACGCCGCCGGGAAGCCCGGCAGCGGCCTCATCAAGGGTATGGCGCGTAGTAAACGGGCGGAGGCGGGGGAGCGTAGTAATATCCCGAGGAGGCCGGAGCATAGCCCATCGCTCCCGGACCTTGTTGAATCGTCTCGCCATGACCCACCATGCACTGCGCGTAGGCCACGTCATAGCGGCCTTGGAGGGAATCCGCAGTAGCCTGGGTGTTATTGCTTGCCACGGCGGCGCCGCCGAGCAAACCGGCGCCGGCGCCCACCGCGGCGCCGGCGCCGACATTGCCGCTCAGCGAGCCGAGCGCGGCACCCGCGGCGGCGCCAATCAGCGTGCCCACCACTGCGGTATTCGCCGAATTGTTTTGTGCGTCCGCCGCCACACGCCCGGCATTGCCAACCTGCGACTGCGCATAGGCGCGGCAGTCGTAATCATCCTGCTGGAATTGCGGCCAGCTCTTGCCTTGGCCGGGCATGGCCACCACTGTCGGCCCGCTGGGCGGCGCCACCGTGCAGGCGCCGAGCGTCAGCAGGGGTAGCATGGCGAGGCCCAGAACATGTTTTCTCATCGTTGGTACTCCCGCGTGAGGGCACAGTATCTTCCCGCTCCCGAATTTAGGCCCCCGGACGGCATGCCGCAACGCAAACAATCCAGGTGCTTACAATTCGTAGCGAAACCTCGATTAACGGCCGAATGCGGCAACAAGATGCCGCGCTTCAGCCGCGCCCCTCGAAGAATTCCTTCACCTTGGCGAAGAAGCCCTCATGCTCGGGGCTGCCGGCCTTGTGGCCATTCGCCTCGCGCGCGAATTCCTCCAGCAGCTCGCGCTGGCGCCGGGTGAGGTTCTGCGGGGTCTCCACCGCCACCTGGATATACATGTCGCCGCGCTGGGTGGAGCGCAGCACCGAGAACCCCTTGCCGCGCAACCGGAACTGATCGCCCGATTGCGTCCCGGCCGGAATCTTCACCTTGGCGGCGGTGCCGTCGATGGTCGGCACCTCGATCTCGCCGCCCAGCGCCGCCTGCGTCATCAGCAGTGGCACGCGGCAGAAAATATTGGCGCCGTCGCGCTGGAAGATGGGGTGCGGGCGCACTGCGACATGCACATAGAGATCGCCCGGCGGCGCGCCACGCGCGCCAGCCTCGCCCTCGCCCGATAGGCGGATGCGCGTACCATCCTCGACACCGGCGGGGATCTGCACGGAGAGCGTCTTTTCGCGCGGCACCGTGCCGGCGCCGCTGCACACCCGGCAGGGGTTGCGCACCACGCGCCCCGAGCCGCCGCAGGTGGGGCAGGTGCGTTCGACCAGGAAGAAGCCCTGCTGCGCGCGGATGCGCCCAGCGCCGCCGCAGGTGCCGCAGGTCTCCGAGCCGCTCTTATCGGCTGAGCCGGAGCCCGAGCAGGCATCGCAGGTCATGCGCGTGGTGACGCGCACATTCACCTTGGTGCCGCTGAAGGCTTCCTTCAGGTCGATCTCGACCGCAGCCTTGATGTCCGCCCCGGTCTGGGCTCCGCCGCCGCGCCGCCCGCCGCCGCCAAACATCTGCTCGAAGATATCGCCGAGCCCGCCCTCGAAGCCGAAGCCGCCGCCCATGCCGCCGCCAGCGCCCATGCCGCCGTTTTCAAAGGCCGCATGGCCGTAGCGGTCATACGCGGAGCGCTTCTGATCATCCTTGAGGACGTCGTAGGCCTCGTTGATTTCCTTGAATTTTTCTTCCGCTTTCGCATCGCCTGGATTGCGGTCCGGGTGATATTGCATGGCCAGCTTACGGTAAGCCTTTTTCAGCTCATCGGCGCTGGCGCCGCGCTCCACCCCCAGCGTGGCGTAATAATCCTGTTTGGCCATGGCGGCGCTGTGTTCCTAAACCTGCTGCTCGAAAAAAATCCCGGGGCGAACCCCGGGATTTCCATGCGTTGATTTTAAACCCGGGATCAAGCGGATTTATTCTTGTCGTCGACATCCTCGAAATCGGCATCGACCACCTTCTCGCCGCCAGCGGGACCGGCTTCGGCTCCCGGCGCGGCGCCAGCCTCGGCCTGCGCTTTATACATCGCCTCGCCGATCTTCATCGCCGCCTGGGTCAGCTTCTCGGAGGCCGCCTTGATGGCCTCCACATTGCCGCCCTCGAGCGCGCTCTTGGCTTCGGCTACGGCCGCTTCGGCCTCGGTCTTGTCGGCGGGCGCTACCTTGTCCCCAGCATCCTTCAGGGTCTTCTCAACCTGGTTGATCAGCCCCTCGGTATGGTTGCGGGTTTCCACAGCCTCGCGCCGGGCCTTGTCAGCCGCCGCGTTTTCCTCGGCCTCGCGCACCATGCGCTCGATGTCCTGCTCCGAGAGACCGCCCGAGGCCTGGATGCGGATCTGCTGCTCCTTGCCGGTGGCCTTGTCCTTGGCGGAGACCGAGACGATGCCATTGGCGTCGATGTCGAAGGTCACCTCGATCTGCGGCACGCCACGCGGCGCGGCGGGGATGCCGGTGAGGTCGAAATTGCCGAGCAGCTTGTTATCCGCCGCCATCTCGCGCTCGCCCTGGAAGACCTTGATGGTCACGGCCGTCTGGCCGTCCTCGGCGGTTGAGAAGGTCTGGCCCTTCTTGGTCGGGATGGTGGTATTGCGGTCGATCAGGCGGGTGAACACGCCGCCCAGCGTCTCGATGCCGAGCGAGAGCGGGGTCACGTCGAGCAGCAGCACGTCCTTCACGTCGCCGCGCAGCACCGCGCCCTGAATCGCCGCGCCGATGGCCACGACCTCATCCGGGTTCACGTTGCGGGCCGGCTCCTTGCCGAAGAAAGTCTTCACCGCCTCGATGACCTTCGGCATGCGGGTCATACCGCCGACCAGGATCACCTCATTGATCTCGCCGGCCGTCACGCCGGCATCCTTCAGCGCGGCGCGGCAGGGCCCGAGCGTGCGTTCGATCAGGTCGTCCACCAGGCTCTCCAGCTTGGCGCGGGTCAGCTTCAGCACCAGATGCTTCGGCCCGGAGGCGTCGGCGGTGATGAAGGGCAGGTTGATCTCGGTCTCCTTGGAGGAAGACAGCTCGATCTTCGCCTTCTCCGCGGCTTCCTTCAGGCGCTGCAGTGCCAGCTTGTCCTTGCGCAGGTCGATGCCCTGGTCCTTCTTGAACTCATCGGCCAGGTAATCGATCACGCGCTGATCGAAATCCTCGCCGCCCAAGAAGGTGTCGCCGTTGGTAGACTTTACCTCGAACACACCGTCGCCCAGCTCCAGAATGGAGATATCGAACGTGCCGCCGCCGAGGTCATACACTGCGATGGTGCCGGCGTTCTTCTTGTCCATGCCGTAGGCGAGCGCGGCCGCCGTCGGCTCGTTGATGATGCGCAGCACCTCTAGGCCCGCGATCTTGCCGGCATCCTTGGTCGCCTGGCGCTGGGCGTCGTTGAAATAGGCCGGCACCGTGATCACCGCCTGTGTGACGGTCTCGCCCAGATAAGCCTCGGCGGTCTCCTTCATCTTGGTGAGGATGTGAGAGGAGATCTGCGACGGCGAATATTTCTGCCCCTTGGCCTCAACCCAGGCATCGCCATTGTCACCCTTGGCGATGGTGTAGGGAACCAGCCCCTTATCCTTGGTCACGGTCGGGTCGTCGTAGCGGCGGCCGATCAGGCGCTTGACGGCGAACAGCGTGTTGGTGGGGTTGGTCACGGCCTGGCGCTTGGCGCTCTGGCCGACGAGACGCTCACCGGAATCGGAAAACGCCACCATGGACGGGGTAGTGCGCGCGCCTTCCGCGTTCTCGATCACGCGGACATCCTTGCCTTCCATGACGGCGACGCAGGAATTCGTGGTACCAAGGTCGATACCAATAACTTTGCTCATTGAATGCTCCTATGCAGCGGATCGCGCCAGCCCGAAGCACCGGGGCGATCCCTTTGAACCAACGGCCAGAATGTAATCAAACCACCCGCCGGACACAAGGGGAATATGCTGTCCGGCGGGCGGGGTGGAGGTGTCAGGCGGTCATCGCCTCGGGCGCGGTGCGGGCGCGCTTGGTGATCAGCTTGTTCAGCGCGTGGATATAGGCGCGCACGGCGGCGACGATGGTGTCGGTATCCGCGCCCTGGCCGTCCACGCTCTTGCCGTCCTCGGCCAGACGCACGGTGCATTTCGCCTGGGCATCGGTGCCCTCGGTCACGGCGCCAACGGAGAATAGCTGCAACTCGGCCTGATGCGGGAAGATCGCCCGGATGGCGTTGAAGGCGGCGTCCACCGGGCCGTCGCCGCGCTCATCGGCCTGCTTGGGCTCGCCATCCACCTCCAGCTCCAGCAGCGCGCGGGGCTTGGCCTTCGACCCGGCCCAGACTTCCAGCGAGACGAACTTGATGCGCTGATTGCCGCGCACCACCTCGTCATCGACCAGGGCCACGATGTCCTCGTCGTACACGATCTTCTTGCGGTCGGCCAAATCCTTGAACCGCTTGAAGGCATCGTTCAGCGCGTTGTCGCCGATATCGCCATAACCCAGGCTGGTCAGCTTGTCGCGGAAGGCGGCGCGGCCGGAATGCTTGCCCATCACCAGCGAGGTCTTCTGCCAGCCCACCGATTCGGGGGTCATGATCTCATAAGTGGCGGCGTTCTTCAGCATCCCGTCCTGGTGGATGCCCGATTCGTGCGCGAAGGCGTTGCGCCCGACGATGGCCTTGTTCGGCTGCACGTCGAACCCGGTGACGGTGGCCAGCAGCTTCGAGGTGCGCAGGATGCGCGTGGTCTCAATATTATGGTGGTAAGGGTTGGCGTCCGGCCGGGTGCGGATCGCCATCACGATCTCCTCCAGCGCGGCGTTGCCGGCGCGCTCGCCAATGCCGTTGATCGTGCATTCGATCTGCCGCGCCCCGCCGCGCACCGCCGCCAGGGTGTTGGCCACGGCCAGGCCTAGATCATTATGGTTATGCGCCGACAGGATCACCTGATCCGCCCCCGGCACGCGCGTGCGCACGGTGGAGAAGATGCGGAACATGTCCTCGGGCACGGCGTAGCCCACCGTGTCGGGGATGTTGATGGTGGTTGCCCCGGCCTTGATCGCGGCTTCCACGCAGCGGCACAGGAAATCGATATCCGTGCGCGTGCCGTCCTCGGCCGACCATTCCACGTCGTCGGTGAAGTTGCGGGCCAGGGTAACCGAGGTGGTGACATGCTCCAGCACCTGCTCCGGCTCCATGCGCAGCTTGTACTTCATGTGCAGCGGGCTGGTGGAGATGAAGGTATGGATGCGCTTGCGCTCGGCCGGCTTGATCGCTTCGCCGGCACGGGTGATGTCGTTCACCGCGGCGCGGGCCAGCGAGGTGACGACCGGCCCCCTGATCTCGCGGGCAATCCGGTTCACCGATTCGAAATCGCCGGGCGAAGCGGCGGCGAACCCGGCCTCCATCACATCCACCCCCAGCTCCGCCAGCGCCTGGGCCATGCGGATCTTCTCGTCGATATTCATCGAGAAGCCGGGGGATTGCTCGCCATCGCGCAGCGTCGTGTCGAAGATGATGACGCGCTTATCGTCGATGGTGCCGAAATTCGGGTGGTTGATCGTACTCATGTCTGTGCTCTTCCGCTGCAAATGCCGTGAGATGGATGGTTAGGCATTCCCCTGAGCGATGACGCGGCGCCAGGCGCACGCGAACAGACCTCCCCGCTCAGGGGCGGATAAGTCGAAGAAGCAGCCCGGACAGGGTGGGGGCGTTAGCCATGCCCCGGAAATAGGAGAAATTCTCACCCGGTGCAAGCTGTTTGCCCGCTTCAGCCCCTCACGGCGTGCGGGTCAGCTCATACAGCGCCACGGCCCCGGCGGCGGAGACGTTCAGGCTCTCCATGCCGCCAGGCATCGCCAAGGCGCAGACCTCGTCGCAGGTTTCGCGCGTCAGCCGGCGCATGCCCTCGCCCTCGCTGCCCAGCACCAGCGCCACGCGCCGCCCGGCGAAACTCTCGCCGCGCAGCCGGGTGGTGGCGTGGCCATCCAGCCCCACCACCCACACATCGGCGGATTTCAGCACGATCAGCGCGCGCGAGATGTTGACGATTCGCAGCAGCGGAATCGTCTCCAGCGCGCCGGAGGCGGCTTTCGCCAGCGCCCCGGTCTCCTCCGGGGCGTTGCGGTCCTGGGCGATCACGGCGCAGGCGCCGAAGGCCTGGGCCGTGCGCATCAGCGCGCCGACATTGCGCGGGTCGAAAATCTGGTCGAGCACCAGCACCGGGCCGGGGCGCTTGAGCGCGTCCAGCAGAGCCGGGGCGGCGAGTTGGTCAGCCAGCAGCGCGATGCCCTGGTGCACGATGCCCGAACCCGGTCGTGCGCCGAGGATCTGATCGATTCGCTCGCGCGGCAAGATCTCGGGCTGGATCGGCCAGGGCAGGGGGCATTCGGCGGCCAGCGCCGCCTGCGCCTCATCGGTCACGACGAGTCGGCGCAGCCGCCGCTGCGGATTTTTCAGCGCCGCGCCGACCGCATGGGTGCCATAGAGCCACACGGCCCCGGCCGGTGCGCTATCCTGGCGCCCGCGCCCGTGCTCGCCCCGGCCATGCTCACCCCGCCCGTGTTCGCGCGGCGGGCGCGGCCCCTGCGGGCGTTCCGGCTTGCTCTCATCGCGCCCGCCCAGGTTCAGGCGGGCCTCGCCGCCTTGCGCGGAGCGGCCGGAAAACGGTCGGTTCTTGTCGCCCTGGCGGGCGGGTTTGCCACGGGGCGGGCGGTGCTGCGTCATGGATTGTCCACTATCGCGCACAACTTGCGTTGACAACCGAGCTGGTTTCGGTGAAAGGAGCACCCCATACGGAAGGGTGCCCGAGTGGCTAAAGGGGACGGACTGTAAATCCGTTGGCGTGCGCCTACGTTGGTTCGAATCCAACCCCTTCCACCATTTCTTGAAAATTCGCGGTCTTGCCGGGTTGTGCGGCGCACGGGGTTTACTCATACCCGGCTCTTGCCCTAACGGTAGCGGCACGCGGGTGTAGCTCAACGGTAGAGTCCCAGCCTTCCAAGCTGGTTGTGCGGGTTCGATTCCCGTCACCCGCTCCATAACCGGGCGTTCCGGGCTTGCAGGTTCCGGCCTGCTGGCGCAAAACGCGGGTTATGGCGCGCCGAGACTTGACATTGGACGCGCCAGAGTGTGGAAGGCAGCTTCCCATGCTGGTACGGATAGGGGCGTAGCTCAATTGGTTAGAGCGCCGGTCTCCAAAACCGGAGGTTGAGAGTTCGAGACCCTCCGCCCCTGCCATCCCTTCCCAGCACCTCAATCGCGGTTTGTCGGAGTTCGGTTTTGGCGTTCAACCTGGTGAAATTTTCGCGCGACGTGCGTGCCGAGGCGGATAAGACCACCTGGCCCTCGCGCAAGGAGACCCTGCAGACCACGGGGCTCGTGCTTGCCATGGTGATCGTCACGGCCCTGTTTTTCCTGACCGTCGATCAGATCATCGGCGCGGTCATGCGCTTGCTGTTCGGCGTCGGAAGCTAAGGATTTTTTTGATGGCCAAGCGCTGGTACGTTCTGCACGTCTATTCCGGGTTCGAGAAGAAGATCGCGACCCAGATCAAAGAGCAGGCTGAGCTCAAGGGCCTCGCCGATCATATCGGCGAGATCGTGGTGCCAACCGAGGAAGTGACCGAGGTTCGCCGCGCGCAGAAGGTGAACACCGAGCGCAAGTTCTTCCCCGGCTATGTCCTGATCAACATGGACATGACCGACGACGCTTGGCATCTCGTGAAGGATGTGCCGAAGGTGACCGGCTTCCTGGGCAGCCGCAACAAGCCGAGCCCGATCAGCGATTCCGAGGCCGAGCGGATCATGAAGCAGCAGCAGGAAGGCGCTGAGCAGCGCCGTCCGGCCGTGATCTTCGAGGTTGGCGAGCAGGTGCGCGTGGCCGATGGCCCGTTCACCAGCTTCAACGGTGTGGTCGAGGAAGTGGACGAGGAGAAGGGCCGCGTGAAGGTCATGGTCTCCATCTTCGGCCGCCCCACCCCGGTCGATCTGGAATATGCCCAGGTGGAGAAGCTCTGACGGGGTTGTAATTTCCGTCACGGCTCCCAATCTTCAGGCTTCTGAAGCAAGAGGGACAAGGTGTCTGACGCGAACCCTTCCAAGCCGCTGCCGCGCTGGGCTCTGTTCAGCGCGGTTTTTATTGTCATTATCGCCCTGCTGGGCTGGCTCGCGCATTACCTGTTGGTCGGCCAGTACATCGTCAGCACCGACGATGCCTACCTGGCCGCCGATTCCAGCCTGATCGCGGCCAAGGTCAGCGGTTATGTCACCAAGGTCGCGGTGAATGACGGCGATACGGTGGCGCAGGGGCAGTTGCTCGCCGTCATCGACCCGCGCGACTATGAAAACGCCCTGGCCGCGGCCAGGGCCGAGGTGGCGAATGAGCAAGCGGCGCTGACCTTGCAGCAATCCAAGATCGCCGCCGCCGCCGCGACCCTGGCCGGCGACCAGGCGCGTCTCGCCTTCGCCGTGCGCAACCAGGCGCGCTACGCCAAGCTCTCGGCCAAGGGCGCGAGCCCCGAGCAGGCGGCGGAGCAGGCGAATACCGACCTCGCCACCATGCGCGCCCAGATCGATGCCGACACCGCCGGGTTGCAAGCCGCGCAGACGCAGGTGAAGCTGCTCGACGCCACCCTGGCCCGCGCCAAGGCGCAGGCGGCGCAGGCGGAACTCGACCTCGCTCACACGCAGATCCGCGCGCCGGTGGCCGGTGTGGTGGGCAACAAGACCGTCTCCCAGGGCGACTATCTGCAACCCGGCACACAGATCATGGCCGTGGTGCCGCTCGATCAGGTCTATGTTCTGGCCAATTATAAAGAGACGCAGATCACCAATCTCCGCCCCGGCCAAGCCGTGAGCGTCCATGTCGACGCTTTCCCCGATCTCGACGTGAAAGGTCATGTCGACAGCGTGTTCCCTGCCTCGGGCCAGACCTTTGCGCTGCTGCCGCCCGACAATGCCACCGGCAATTTCACCAAGATCGTGCAGCGCGTGCCGGTGAAGATCCTGCTCGACCTGACACCGGATGAGATCGGCAAGCTCCGCCCTGGCCTGTCGGTGGAGCCAGATATCGACACGCGCAACCAGCCGTGACGGAGCGTCAAAAAGTCCCGCTGCGCAACAAGATCGCCGTGGCGGGCGGGCTGATCGGCGCCTTCATGGCGGTGCTGAACATCCAGGTGGTCAACACCTCGCTGCCCGATATCCAGGGCGGCATCGGCGCCGGGCTGGATGATGGCGGCTGGATCTCCACCGCTTATCTGATCGGCGAGATCATCGTGATCCCGCTCTCCAGCTGGCTTGCCTCGGTGTTTTCGCTGCGCCGCTATCTCATCACCAACACGGTGCTGTTCCTGGCGTTTTCCGCCGCGTGCGGGCTGGCGGGCAATTTTCCCGAAATGGTCGCGCTACGCGCCTTGCAGGGATTCGCCGGCGGCGTGCTTATTCCGCTGGGGCTGTTCTGCGTGATCACATTGCTCCCGGAGCGCTCGCGCCCGGTCGGCTTCGCGGCCTTTGCACTCACCGCCACCTTTGCCCCGGCCATCGGCCCCACAGTCGGCGGCATCATCACCGATCTCTATGGCTGGCGGTACATCTTCTTCCTCAACCTGATCCCCGGCGCGCTGATGCTGAGCGCTTTGACCTGGGGCTTGCAGTCCGCCCCGATGCAGCTTGAGAAGCTCCGCCAGGGGGATTGGCTCGGCATCATGACCATGGCGGTCGGCCTAGGCACGCTGCAAGTGGTGCTGGAGGAGGGCAACAAGGATGACTGGTTCGGTTCGCCGCTCATCACCAAGCTGGCGGTCATTTCGGGCCTCGCCCTGATAGCATTTCTCGTCCAAGAGCTGCGCCCCGGCAACCGCGCGCCGCTGCTCAATCTGCGCTTGTTCGCCCGGCGCAATTTCGCGCTGTCCAGCATCGCCAACACGATTCTCGGCTTTGTGCTCTATGGCGCGGTATACCTTATCCCGCTTTATCTCGCGGTGGCGCATGGCTACAGCGCGCGGCAGGCCGGTGAGGTGATGGCCTGGATTGGCTTGCCGCAGTTGTTCATCATCCCGCTCAGCCCCTACCTGATGCGCCGGTTCGACCCGCGCCTGCTGCTGGGGCTCGGCCTCGCCTTGTTCTCGATCAGTTCGTTCATGAACATGAATCTCGGCCCCGACGATTCCGGACCGCAAATGCTCATACCGAATCTGATCCGTGCCGTCGGCCAGGCGCTGGTGTTCCCGTCGCTCACCTTCATCGCCACCGCCGGAATCCCGCTGAAGGATGCGGGCTCGGCGACCGTGCTGTTCAACATGCTGCGCAATCTCGGCGGCGCGATCGGCATCGCGGTGGTGCAGACATTTCTCACCAACCGCGAAAAATTCCATTCCGCCATCATCACACCCGATGTCAGTCTGCTCAGCCCCGCCACGCAGGCGCGGCTAAACGGGCTGCGTGAATATTTCATGACGCATGGCCTGAGCGATCCCGGCTTGGCGCAGGCCGAGGCGGTGCAAATGCTCGGCCGGTTGATCCGCTTGCAAGCAAATTATTTCGCCTATGGCGATGCCTTCGCGCTGCTCGGCGCGGCCATGGTGATCGCGGTGATCGCCACCGCCTGTCTGCGCCGCCCAGCCGGCGCCAGCGCCCCGGGCGGGCACTAACCTGCCGCGCGGTTGTTTGACTTATGTCATGTTCTCTGACGGGATTGCCTGTAAAACCAAGCCACTAGATTAGTCGCGCGATATGCGGCTAAGCTGCACTTGGCGGCTGCGCATTGGCTGCGAAGTGGTCTAGCGTTTTGAAAACCTTGGAGGAAACGGACATGTCTCGCGTAGCATTGGTCACCGGCGGCACTCGTGGAATTGGCGCGGCCATCAGCTTGGCGCTCAAGCAGCAAGGGCGCAATGTCATTGCCAGCTATGCCGGCAACGACGCTGCGGCCGAAGCCTTCACCAAGGAGACGGGCATCGAGGCGATCAAGTTTGACGCCGGCAATTATGACGCCAGCATCGCCGCTGTGAAGGCGATCGAGGCCAAGCACGGCACCGTCGAGATCCTGGTGAACAATGCCGGCATCACGCGCGATGCCGTGATGGGCAAGCTCACGCGTGACATGTGGGATGCGGTGATCGACACTAATCTCGGCTCCTGCTTCAACCTCTGCAAGGCGACGTTCGATGGCATGAAGGCCAAGAAGTTTGGCCGCGTGGTCAATATCGGCTCCATCAATGGTCAGGCCGGTCAGTACGGCCAGGTGAACTATGCCGCCGCCAAATCCGGCATCCACGGTTTTACCAAGGCTCTGGCGCAGGAAGGCGCGCGCAACAATATCACCGTCAATGCCGTGGCGCCGGGTTATGTCGATACCGATATGGTACGCGCTGTCCCGCCTGACGTGCTGGAGAAGATCATCGCCAAGATCCCCCGCGGCCGCCTGGGCAGGGCCGAGGATATCGCCCGCGGCGTCGCCTTCCTCACCGCCGACGATGCCGACTTCATCACCGGCGCCACCCTGTCCATCAATGGCGGTCAGCATATGTACTGAGTGGGGGACAGCCACTCATTCCATTCCAAGGGGGGCTCACAGCCTCCCTTTTTCGTTTCACTCTGGCGTTTCCAAAAACCGCCTGATGCCGTCTATGGCCTCGGCCAAGCCGGAGCGGATGATTGGCGCGGCGTCGGGGAAAGCGGAGAACAGGCGCGACGGCACTTGCTTGTCCAGCAGCACAAACACGCCGCGGTCATCCGCCCGGCGGATCAGCCGCCCGAAAGCCTGCCGCAGGCGCAGGCGCACGATGGCATCGTCATAATCCTTGGGGGCGCCATGCGAGAGATGCGTGCGCCTCGTCCGGTGCAGAATATCCGGCCGCGGCCAGGGCGTGCGCTCGAACACCACGAGGCGCAGCGCGTTGCCCGGCACATCCACGCCGTCGCGCATGGCGTCGGTGCCAAGCAGGCAGGAATGTTCCTCGGCGCGGAAGATATCGACCAGCGTGGCGTTATCCATCGCGTCCACGTGCTGGGCGTAGAGCGGGATGCCCGCCTCCTCCAGCCGGGGCGCGATGCGCGCCTGCACCGCCTTCAGCCGCGAGATGGCGGTGAACAACCCCAGCCCGCCGCCGCCCGCCGCCTGAAACAGCGCCTGATACGCCCCCGCCAACGCGCCGATATCCTGGGTATTCACGTCCGAGATCAGCACGATACGCGTGCGCTCGGCATAGTCGAAGGGCGATTCGAAAGCGGCGCGAATAGCGGGGGCTGCCAGATGCGCCGCCCCGGTGCGGGCTTCGGCATTCTCCCAGGCAGTTTCGGTGTCAGAACCATCGCGCAGCGTGGCGGAGGTGATCAGCAGCCCATGCGCGGGCGTGGCAATGCTCTGGATGAAGGCTTCCGTCGGGTCGAGCATGTGTGAGAGCAGGGCGATATCGCGGTCGGTCCCGGCCTCGCGGTCCAGGCGCAGGAATTCGATTCGCGTTGGGCGCTCGCCGGGGGCGGGTTCGTTGCCCAGCCCGTCCAGAATCCGCCGCCAGGCCGAGAGCGGGTCGATGCCCCGGCGTTGCAGGCCGCGGGCGATGCCCTCCAGCCGCTGGCGCGCGGTTTCCTCCAGCTCCGGCTCAGTCTCCAGCCGCTCCAGCAGATGCGTGCGCAGCGCCGCCAGGGGCACGCGCAGAGCTTCCAGCGCGGCGGAGAGCGTCTGCGCGGCGGGCCAGATGTCCGGGTTCAGCGGATGCAGATCGGTCTCGAACCCCGCCGCGCCTTGTAATTCGTTTTCGGTGGAGCGGGCGCGGGCCTGGGCGCGCAGCGCGCGCAGCAGCGCCTCGGCCGGGTTGTTGTCGGGTTCCAGCTCGGGGTCGAGCCGCATCGAGAACATGGGCGCGGGCAGCGCCTTGGCCGTTTTCAGCGCGGTCTCCACCAGCGCTTTGGTTTTGTCGTCGGTGGCGGAGATATCCTCCAGCCGCCGCGCCAGCCCGCGGGCGCGCGAGCGCGTGCCTTCGGCGCCCAGCAGCCAGCGCCGCAGCTCCGCCATCGCCGCACCGGAGAGTTCCACGGCGAAGGCGCTATCGGCGGCGTCGAAGATATGATGGCCTTCGTCAAACACGTAGCGTGTGGGCACGTAGTCATCATCCAGCCCGCCCCATACCGCCTGCGCCATCACCAGCGCGTGGTTGGCGATCACCAGATCCGCCTGGCGGGCGTTGCGCACCACGCGCTCGATCACGCAGGTGGAAAAATGCGGGCAGGCGGCATGGATACATTCGCCGCGCCGGTCAGCGATCTGCGCCAGCAGCCCGGCGCCGAACAACTCGGCGAACCAGCCGGGCAAATCGCCCCCGAACAGATCGCCATCGGCGCTTGCCACCGCCCAGCGCGCGACCAGCCCAAGCGGCACAGCGTAACGCTCGACACCGCTCGCATCCTCGAAGTTCAGCAGGCAAAGATAATTCTCGCGCCCCTTGCGCAGCGCCACCCTGGTGCCGGCGGGCAGGCGGCTCGCCTCCTGCTCGATCTGCCGCTGCAAATGCCTTGTATAGGTGGAGATCCACACCGCGCCCTTGTTCTGCTCGGCCCAGAGGGAGGCCGGGGCGAGATAGCCCATCGTCTTGCCAGTGCCGGTCCCGGCTTCGGCGATGACGACATGCGGCGCGCCTTCGGCTTGGCGCGGGGCAAAGGCTTCCGTGGCGGCTGAGGCATAATCCGCCTGGGCCGGGCGCTGCTCGGCGCCGGGGCCGAGCAGGCTGGCCAGCCGGGCGCGGGCCTGGGCGGGGGTAACGGGAAACGAGGATGGCGGCGGGCGCGGCGCCACCTCCTCCCATTTCGGCAAACGCTTGCCCAGGCGCATGGCCATGCCATCGGCGCGCGCCGCGGGCTGGCCGAGCGCGGCCAGCACATAAGGCGCCCAGCCCCAGCCGGCATCCCCCATGCGCGCGGCCAGGCCCGGCGCGTCGCGGTTGGCGGGGGTGCCGCGGCCGGCGGCCAGCCGTGCGAGCAGCGCCTCGGCCATCTCCGCCAGCGCCAGCGCCGCCGATTCCAGGCTGTGCGGTACGTCCATCTCCAGCGCGCGGGCGAGGCCCGCCGGGGTGGGGGCCAAGGTCTGCGCCGGGCAGATGAAGGCGAACAGCTCCAGCAGGTCCAGCACTTCGATGGCCGGATTGCCCAGGCGCCGCAGCGTCGCCGGGCCATGCACCACTAGCGCGCGCGCGGTGCCGAGCTGGCGGGCGACTCCGCCCGGCCGCACCGGCGCGGCCACGCCATCCGCGCCCAGAATCACGGCGCGGCCGTGACCGGCCACCAGAGCGGGCAGGGAGGGCAGAATCGTCATTCCGCTCAGTTATACGGCGCTGTTCACGGTTTGTCTCGCCCGCCCTGTTGCGGGCGCGTAAAACCGGCTCTAGAGCAGGCGCATCATGAGCGAAAACACACAAACCTCTCTGTCCTGGCCCTTCCGTGAAGCTGAACGCATTGCCGAGCGCCTGAAACAGAAAGGCAAGGATCACGCCTTGTTCGAGACCGGCTACGGTCCCTCCGGCTTGCCGCATATCGGCACCTTCGGCGAGGTGGCGCGCACCTCCTGGGTCCGCAAGGCGTTCACCGATCTCACCGGGCTGCCCTCGCGCCTGCTCGCCTTCTCCGACGACATGGACGGGTTGCGCAAGGTGCCCGACAACGTACCCAATAAGGACATGCTGCGCCAGCATTTGGGCAAGCCGCTCACCCGTATCCCCGATCCGTTCGGCAAGTTCGAGAGCTTCGGCGAGCATAACAACAACATGCTGCAGGACTTCTTGCGCGCTTTCGATTTCGAGTTCGAATTCGCCTCCGCTTCCGATTATTACGCCTCCGGCCGGTTCGATGCCGCGCTGCTGCATGTGCTCGCGCATCACGACGCGATCGTGAACATCATCTTGCCGACGCTGGGCAGCGAGCGCGCCGCCACCTATTCGCCCATCCTGCCGATCCACCCGCGCACCGGCGTGGTCATGCAGGTGCCCATCGACAAGGTGGACGTTGACCACGGCACCGTGTTCTGGACCGACCCCGAGACCGGCACGAAATATGAGACCTCGGTGCTGGGCGGCAACGCCAAGCTGCAATGGAAGGCTGACTGGGCGATGCGCTGGTACGCGCTGGACGTGGATTACGAGATGTCCGGCAAGGACCTCATCCCCAGCGTCAAGCTCTCCTCCGACATCGTCCGCGCCCTCGGCAAGGAACCGCCGGTCACGCTCACCTATGAGCTGTTCCTCGACGATAAGGGGCAGAAGATCTCTAAATCGAAGGGCAATGGCCTGTCCATCGAGCAATGGCTGACCTATGCGCCCAAGGAGTCGCTGGCGCAGTTCATGTATCACGCGCCCCAGCGCGCCAAGCGCCTGTTCTTCGACGTAATCCCCCGCGCCACCGACGACTACATCAACAACGTCGCCGCCCTGCCCACGGCCGAGAAGCCGCATGACAATCCGGCTTGGCACATCCACGGCGGCAAGCTGCCCGAGCATGCGGGCTCGCCGATCGGCTTCGGCATGCTGCTCAACCTGGCCTCGGTTATCAATGCCGACAGCCCGGAGATGCTCTGGGGCTTCATCCGCGCCTATTTGCCGGGTGCCGATGCCGAGAGCTATCCGTTCCTGGCCAAGCTGGTGCACCACGCCATCGCCTATAACCGCGATTTCGTGGCCCCGGCCAAGCAATACCGTGCGCCGACCGAGGTGGAACGCGGCGCCTTGCTGGACCTCGCGGAGAGCCTGAAAGCGGGCGAGCAGGCCACCCATAAGGGCGACACCCCGGCCGAAAAGTTGCAAAACCTCGTTTACGAGGTCGGCAAGCGCCACCCCTTCGCCCCGCTCAAGGCATGGTTCGACTGTCTCTACCAGGTGTTGCTCGGTACCTCCGAGGGGCCGCGCTTCGGCGGCTTCATCGCGCTTTATGGCGTGGAGCGCACGGTGGCGCTGATCGAAACCGCGCTGGCGCGGGGCTGAGCCCGCCCAAAGCCCCGCCATGCGGCGCAAGGCGCTAAAATATCTGCCGCCCGTGCTCGGCCTGCTGGTGCTGGCCGGGGTGGTGGCGGGGCTGCACGGCGCCCTCGGCAAGATCAGCCCCGGCGATATTCTGGCCGCGCTGGAGGCGACCCCGCGCCTGCATATCCTGCGCGCGCTGGTGCTGCTGGGGGCCAGCTGCTGCATCATGTGCGCCTATGACCTGCCGGGCGTGCTGTTCGCGCGGCGGGTGGCGGCGTTTCCGCCCATCGGGCTGCGCCGGGTCGGGCTGGCCTCGTTCTGCGCGTACACGCTGAGCCATGTGTTGGGCGCGCCCGCCCTGTCGGCGGCGGCCATCCGCCTGCGGCTTTACGCGCAATGGGGAGTTCCAGCGGCGGGCATCACCCGCATCATCGCGCTCTCGGGCACCAATTTCACCCTTGGGCTGAGCACGCTGCTGGGGTTGCTGCTGCTGTTCAACCCCGCCGCCCTCCCGGTCTTTGGCGGTGCGGCGCCGGGCTTGCTGCGGCTGATCGGGCTGGTGCTGGCCGGGATTCCCGCCGCCTATGTGGTGGCGGCGCGCGGGCGGGATTCGGTGCGGCTGTTCGGGCGCGAGATCGCGCTGCCCGGCGCGCGCCTCGCCGCGGCGCAGATCATCCTGGCCTGCGCCGACATCGCCACCACCAGCGCCGTGTTTTACGCCGTGCTGCCCGCCGCCGCCGGGCTGACCTACCCGGTCGCCCTCAGCCTCTATCTCGCGGCTTTCGCCTCGGGCGCCTATTCCGGTCTGCCGGGTGGGGTGGGCGTGTTCGACTCCCTGCTGCTGCTTGGTCTTTCGGCCTATTTGCCGGCCGCCGACGCGCTGGGGGCTATTTTGTTGTTCAGGGTCATGTATTTTCTGCTGCCGGCGTGTTTAGGCGGAATTTGCTACGCCGGGCATGAATTATGGGCGCACACGCAGGCGCCGGGAGAGAAAAAATGAGCATGCAACAGACAATCACGCCGGTGGACGGGCGGGTCTATGCCGAGCGTCCGTTCGCCGGGGCCAACCATATCAACGCCGTGCTGGACAATGTGGTGAAGGCGCAGCAAGCCTGGGCGCTGACCACGGTGGAGCAGCGCGCCGCCTATTGCTCCCGATTCTGCGACGCGCTGCTGGCGCATATCGACGAGATTGCCCTCGAACTGGCTTGGCAGATGGGCCGCCCGGTTTCGCAGGCGCCCAACGAGGTGCGCACCTGCGTGGACCGCGCGCGCTATATGATCGCCGAGGCCCCGGCCGGGCTGGCGCCGCTCGACCCCGGCGCCAAGGAGGGCTTCAAGCGCTATGTGAAGCGCACGCCGCTGGGCGTGGTGTTCGTGATCGCGCCGTGGAACTATCCGTTCCTCACCGCGGTGAACTCCATCGTACCCGCGATTATGGCCGGCAACGCGGTGGTGCTGAAGCACGCGGCCCAAACGCAGCTCGTGGCCGAGCGCTTCCAGCAGGCTTTCGACGAGGCCGGGCTGCCCGCCGGCGTGTTCCAGCACATTCATGTCCCCGGCGCGGTGGCCGAGCAGTTGGTCAAGGATACGCGCATCGCGCATGTGAATTTCACCGGCTCGGTGCCGGTGGGCCATGCGGTCTCCCGCGCGGCGGCGGACCGGTTCATTTCCGTCGGTCTGGAGCTGGGCGGCAAGGACCCCGCCTATGTCCGCGCCGATGCTGATATCGGCTTCGCGGTGGATAATCTGGTCGATGGCGCTTTCTTCAATTCCGGCCAGTCCTGCTGCGGCATTGAGCGCATTTACGTGCATGAGAGCGTGTTCAACGACTTCGTCGAGCGCGCCGTGGAGCTCACCAAAACCTACCGCCTGGGTGACCCGACCAAGCCGGAGACCAATATCGGCCCGGTGGTGTCGGGCAAGGCCGCGGCCTTCATCCGCGACCAGGTGGGCGAGGCGGTGCGCCAGGGCGCCAAGGCGCTGATCGACCCCGCCAGCTTCGCCGCCGACCAGCCTGGCACGCCCTATATGGCGCCGCAGATCGTGGTCGATGTCGATCACTCGATGCGGGTGATGACCGAGGAGACCTTCGGTCCGGTGGTCGGCATCATGAAGGTGAGGAATGACGATGAAGCCGTCCGCCTGATGAACGACTCCGAGTATGGTCTCACCGCTGCCATCTTCACCCGCGACCTCGCCGCCGCCGAGGCGATCGGTGACTGCGTCGAGACCGGCACCGTGTTTCTCAACCGCTGCGATGCCCTCGACCCCGCGTTGCCCTGGGTGGGCGTGAAGGATACCGGGCGCGGCTACACGCTCTCGCGCTGGGGCTATGAGACGCTGACCCGGCCAAAGAGCTACCATTTGCGCCTGCCAGCGGGCTGACACAAAAAAGGCCGGGGAATTTCCCCGGCCTTTTTCTTGGCTACGTTGTCGGACCTAGTTGCCGCTGTCCTGGTTGCTGGTCGAGATGCCGACAAACAGCGCCTGGCCCTGGCGGATGATGCGCAGCGCCAGCGCGCCATTGCCGCTCTTGCGCGCCGCCTTGATCGCCGCCACCGCGTCGTCCGGGTTGGTGACATCGGTGTTGCCCACCCCCACCAACAGATCGCCCGGCTGCAGCCCGGCCATGTCGGCCAGCGAGTTTGGCTTCACCGCGGTGATCACGGCACCGGTGGCGCTATCGGGCAGGTTGAGCTGGCTGCGCGCGTCGGGGGTCAGCGGCGCCAGGGTCAGCCCCAGCGCGCCCTGTTGCGTGGCGGCGCCATTGCCGCTGCCGTTTTGCTGGAACCCGGCATCGGGATTGGCCGGCATGACCGTGACCGCCACCGAGACGGTGTTTTGCTTGCCGTTGCGCAGATACACGATATCCGCCTTGTGCTGTGGGTCGACATTGGCGATGTCGCTCGCCAGATCGCTGGGGTTGGTCACGGTCTGGCCGTTGACGCTGATGATCACGTCGCCTGGCTTCAGCCCCGCCTTCTCCGCCGGGCTGCCGGACGAAACGGCGGCGATCAGCGCGCCGTCCTTGGTCGGGTCGGCGGTGGGCAGACCCAGCGCCTGCGCCATCTGCGGCGTGATTTGTTGCGCGGCGACGCCGAGATAGCCGCGCACAACCTTGCCGGTTGTCACCAGTTGGGTGACGATGCGCTTGATCATGTCCGATGGAATGGCGAAGCCGATGCCGACCGAGCCGCCGGACGGCGAGAGGATGGCGGTGTTGACGCCGATCACCTGGCCCTTCTGGTTGAACAGCGGCCCGCCGGAATTACCCTCGTTGATCGGCGCGTCGATCTGGATGAACTTATCATACGGCCCATCGCCGATATCGCGGCCCAGGGCGGAGACGATACCCGCCGTCACCGTATTGTCGAGCCCGAACGGGTTGCCCATGGCCACCACCCATTCGCCCGGCTCCACCGCCGAGGACGGCCCGAGTTCGACATAAGGCAGTGGCTTGCCGGCATTGATCTTGAGCACCGCGAGATCGGTCTTGGCGTCGGTGCCGATGATCTTGGCCGGATAGGTGTCGCCGTCAGAGAGCGTCACCGTCACCGTGCGCGCATCCTTCACCACATGGTTGTTGGTGACGATGGTGCCGTTCTGGTCGATGATGAAGCCCGAGCCCTTGGCCTCCACTGCCTGGGGCTGCTGCGGCGTGCCGAAGCTGAAGGGGAAGCCGGGGATCTGCGGGAAGCCCGGCGGGAGCCCATTTTGTCCCTGGGCGCCGTTGTCGCTGCCATCATCCTGGCTGTCGGCGGCCTGGTTCAGCTTCAGATGCACATCCACCGACACCACGGCCGGCGACACATGCTTCACCAGCCCGGTGAAATCCGGCACCGGGTTGAAGCCCTGCTGCACGGCGGCGGTTTCATCGAGCGAGGTATCGGCGGCGAAGGCCGGGGCGGCGGGCAGGCCGGCCAGGGCGGTGGCGCCGAGCAGGGCGAGCGAGAGCGCCGTGCCGCGAGTTAAGGTCTTGCGCATATCTTGTCTGATCTCCTGCGGATATGTCCCGGTCTTACCGCGGTAAAACCATTCAGCTGTGGCATAAATGCCACAAGCGACTCACCCCCTCAACGGCTGATGCCAAGGGGTTACACTTCTTCACCGGTGGCAAAATTAGGCGGCGCCCGCATCTACCAGCACGATCTCGGCGCCGCTGCGGGCGGTGATGGCGATCTCGGCCTCGTCGGCGATGGCCACGCCGTCGCGCGTGCCAGCCTCGTGGCCGTTTACGGCGATCTCCCCGCTGGGAGCCACGAGATAGGCCACCCGCCCGGCGCCGAGCGCGTAGCTCACCTGCTCACCCGGCGCGAGCTTCGCGGCCATCACCGCGGCGTCGGCATAGAGCGGCAGCGCCCCCAGCCCGGCATGGCTGGCGCGGCCAGAGGCCAGCACCTGCAGCCCCTGGCCGGTTTCGCGTGGAAACTCCCGCGTGCCCCAGCCGGGCTGCACGTTATGCTGGTTCGGCAAAATCCAGATCTGGAACAGCCGGGTCGGCACGCTTTCATGGTTCATCTCGGAATGCACGATGCCGCTGCCCGCATGCATCACCTGCACATCTCCGGCGCGGGTGACGCCCTCATGCCCCAGCGAGTCGCGATGCGTGATCGCGCCTTCACGCAGGAAGGTGATGATCTCCATGTTATCGTGCGGGTGCGGGGCGAAGCCGGTATGCGGCGCCACCTCGTCGTCATTCCACACCAGCAGCCGCCCGAGCCCCATGCGCTTGGGGTCGCGGTAGCGGGCGAAGCTGAAATGATAGCGGGCGTTGAGCCATTCATTGCGGAAGCTGCCAAGGGAGGCGAAGGGGCGGATTTCAATCATGGTGTCTCCCAGATAGGCATGGCGGGGCGGAAAGAGAAGGTCAGCGGTTCATCAGCACGGGCAGTTGCGCGTGCTCCAGCACATGCCGCGTGGTGCCGCCCAGGATGAGCTGGCGCAGCCGCGAGGCGGTGGAATAGGCGCCCATCGACATCAGATCCGCCCCGAAGGCCGCCGCCGCCGCCAGCAGCCCGGCGCCGGTGACGCGGTTAATGGCGCGGAAGCGTACGACCTCGGCGCTGATGCCATGGTGCGAGATGTATTCCGCCACCTCCGCGCCGCTCGGGCCGGGCTTGGCGTAATCCTCCGAGACCAGCACGCACACGGCCTCCGCTTGGCGCACGAAGGGCATCACCGAACCCAGGGCCGAGGCGGCGTTGGCGGTGCCATTCCAGGCGATGGCGATGCGCCGGCCAATGCTCTCCGGCGGCTCCACCGGCGCCAGCAGCACCGGGCGGCCGGAATCGAACAGTACCGCGTGCAGCGCGTCGGCTGTCGCCACATCCTCGCCCGCCTGCGGGTGCGGCACGATGGTGAGGTCGGCGAGCCGCGCCTGATAGGCCACCACCTGCTCCTCGCGCCCGGTGAGGGTGGTGAAGCTGGCGCTTGGCTCATCGCGCCCGCGCAGCGCATCGCCCACTGGTACCTGGGCCGCCTCTGTCGCCGCCTCGAATAATTCGCGCAAATGCCGCGCCCGCGCGCCGCCCTCGCGCTCCGAGGCATTCAGCATGTCCTCGATCAACGCGCCGGACAGCCCCTCGCCGGTGAACGAGGTGATGTCGCGCGCATCGGCCTGCACATGCAGCACCTGCAGATGCGCATGCCACATCCTGGCCAGCATCAGCCCGGTTTGCAGCGCACCGCTGGCCGAGGCCGAACTGCTCACCGGCATCAGGAATTTGCGCACGGACATGGTTGCCGCCTCCTTGTTGCGATGCCTGATATTGGCCCTGGGCGGGCCGTGAATGCAACGGTTACAGCAAATCGCGGAGGCGGAACCAGCTGGTGGCGAGCAGCAGGGCAGGGGTGCGCAGCGCCCGCCCGCCGGGGAAGCGCGCATGCGGGATGCGGGTGAACACATCGAACCGCTCGGCCTGCCCGGCGATCACCTCGGCCGCCAGCTTGCCGGCGAGCCCGGTGAGCGCCACGCCATGGCCCGAGAAGCCGTGCGCAAACAGGATGTTTGGCGCCAGCCGCCCGAAATGCGGGGCGCGGTTCACCGTGATGTCCACATTCCCGCCCCACAGGAATTCCACCTTGGCGTCCTTGAGTTGCGGGAACACCCTTACCGCGCGGCGCAGCATCGAGGGGCCAAGGCTGGGCGGCGGCAACGTGGAATAGGAGACTCGCCCGCCAAACAACATGCGGTCATCCGCCGAGCGCCGGAAATAATCGAGCACGAAATTAAGATCGGCCACCGCCTCGTTGCCGGGGATCAGCCCGCGCACATCGGCGCGCGGCTCGGTGGCCATGATGTAGGTGCCCACGGGCATGATGTAGCCCGCGATGCCACGCATCAGCCCGCCGAGATACGCGCCACCCGCGACCAGCAGGAATTTGCTGCGCAGCTTATGCGCCCCGGCATGCAGGGTGAGGGTGGTCCCTTCCTCGACATGGCTGATCCGGGCGCCCGCATAGAGCTTCGCCCCTGCCGCCTGCGCCGCTTTGGCCAAGCCGAGCACGTAGTTATACGGGTGGATATGGCCGGAGATTTTATCCTCCAGCGCCGCCAGATAGCGCGGGCTGTCCAGCCGCGCGCGCATCTCCGCCCCCTCCAGCAGCCGCCCTGCCGGGGCGCCGAGGCTGGCCAGCTCCTCTTGCTCCAGCTTCAGATCGCGCACATGGCGCGGCTTGATCGCGGCGTGCAGATAGCCGCGCACCGGATCGGCGGGGATGGCGAAGCGGGCGATCTGCGCGTGCAGCAGCTCCACCGCTTCCACCGACATTTCCCAGAGCTGCCTTGTGGCCTCGCCGCCCACCAGCGCGTGCAGCTTGTGCAGCGAGCAGCCGAAGCCCGGCAGCGCCTGCCCGCCATTGCGGCCCGAGGCGCCCCAGCCGATGTCATGCGCCTCCAGCAGCGCCACGCTGTAGCCGCGTTCGGCCAGATGCAGCGCCGCGGAAACGCCGGTGATACCGCCGCCGATAATGGCGACATCGGCGCTCACATCGCCCGCCAGCGTGTCGCCGACGAAATCCACACGCCGCGTGGCGTGGTAATAGTTGTTCAGCATGTTCGCGGCTCGCGGCTAAACGTTGAGCAGCAGATGCTCGCGCTCCCAGGAGGAGATGACGCGCAGATAAGTGTCGTATTCCGAGCGCTTCACCGCCACCAGCACGTCCACGAGTTTTTCGCCCAGCACATCGCGCATCGGCTGGCTTTCGGCCATCAGGTCGAGCGCGTGGGAGAGTTCGCGCGGCAGCGTGTATTCGCCCGAATAGGCCGAGCCGTGCTGTTCCGGCGTCGGCTCCAGCCCCTCGACCATGCCGAGATAGCCGCAGGCCAGCGTCGCCGCGAAGGCGAGATACGGGTTGGCATCCGCGCCCGGCACGCGGTTTTCCACGCGCATGGCCGAGGGTTCGCCAAACGGCACGCGTAGGCCGCAGGTGCGGTTGTCATAGCCCCATTGCAGGTTGATCGGCGCGTTGGAGAAGCGCATCAACCGCCGGTAGGAATTCACGTTCGGCGCGAAGATCGGCATCACCGCAGGGATGTATTTCTGCAAGCCCGCCAGATAGCTCTTGAACAGGCGGCTGGCCTTGCCATCCTCGCCCGCGAACAGGTTCTTGCCAGTGCGCGGGTCCACGATGCTCTGATGCACATGCATGGCGCTGCCCGGCTCGTTGCCCATCGGCTTGGCCATGAAGGTGGCGTAGATGTTGTGGCGTAGCGCCACCTCGCGCACCGTGCGCTTGAACAGGAACACCTGATCCGCGAGGCTCAGCGGGTCGCCATGCAGGAAGTTGATCTCCACCTGCGCCGCGCCTTCCTCGTGGATCAGCGTGTCGAGGTCCATCTCCTGCAAATCGCAGAAATCATACATCTCCTCGAAGAGCGGATCGAATTCGTTGACCGCGTCGATCGAGTAGCTCTGCCGCCCGCTCTCCTGGCGGCCAGAGCGGCCGACGGGCGGCACCAGCGGGTAGTCCGGGTCGGTGTTGCGGGCCACGAGATAAAATTCCAGCTCCGGCGCCAGCACCGGCTTCCAGCCTTTCTCATCGTAGAGCTTGAGGATGCGCTGCAGCACTTGCCGAGGCGCGATCGGCACCGGTGTGCCGTTCGCGTATTGGCAATCATGGATGATCTGCGCGGTCGGCTCATGCGCCCAGGGCACCAAGCGGACGGTGGAGGCGTCGGGGATCAGCTTGATATCGATGATCGCCGGATCGGTGAGCTTGTCTTCCGGGTCTTCGGGATATTCGCCGGTTACCGACTGGATGAAGATCGCCTCTGGCAACCGCGGTGCGCCGCCTTGGAAGAATTTCTGCGCCGGCATGATCTTGCCGCGCGGAATGCCGGTGATGTCGGGCACCATACATTCCACCTCGGTAATCCGGTGCTCGTTAAACCACTCTTTTAAATCGATCGTGTCATTACTCATGTTATCCCCACAATGGCGGGCGGCGCCCGGGATGAGCGCCGCCTTGCCCGGTTTACTGGAGCACGCTGGTCCAGATCTGGTTGAAAAGTTTGTATTTCGCGCCGCGCAGCGGGGCGAGGAAGACGAGATTCTTCATCTCGGCATCAGACGGATTGATGAGATCCGAGGCCATGATGCCGGTGAGTTGCTTCTGCGAAGCCGCGTTCGGGCTGGCATATTGGTTGAAGTTGGAGAGATCGGCGCCGTTATTGGCGTCCAGGATGAAGTTGATGAATTCCAGCCCCAGTTCAGGGTGCGGCGCCTTGGCCGGGATGGCCATCGTATCCACCCAGATCTCAGAACCTTCCTTTGGCAGGTAGAATTTCAGCTTGGTGCAGGAGCCATCGGCGACGCACTGGCCGACATCGCCGTTATACGCCATGCCGGCGGCGACGAGGCCGCTCTTCTCCTGGTCGCGGGTCGGGGTCTCATCGACGAAGCCGGCGAAATTGGGACGCTTCTTGGTCTGCTCGATCAGCTTGGCCGCCGCGATCCATTGGCTCTTCTCGGCGCAGTTGAAGCCATAGCCGAGATAAGCGCAGGCCGCGCCGATCTGGTCGCGTCCCTCGCCCTTGGGGATCACGAACGGATAGTTGGGGTTCTCCTTCGGGTCGAACAGCAGGCCCCAGCCATCAGGATTGCCTTTGATCTTGGCGGGATCATACAAAATGCCGGTGGTGCCCCATTGATAGGGGATGGAGTATTTGTCACCCGGATCATAGGTCGGGTTCTGGAAGCGCGCCGCCAGATTGCTGAAATTGGTCAGCTTGCCATGATCCAGTGGCTGGATCAGCCCTTCATCCTCCAACTCGGGCACATAGTAGGAGGACGGCACGACCACGTCATATTGCGCATCGCCGCCGGCGCGCAGCTTCGCCTCCATTTCGGCGTTGCTTTCGTAGTCGGTCTCGACCACCTTGCAGTTGCACTGCTTCTCAAACTTGGTGATGAGCGCCGGGTCGATGTAATCCGACCAGATGAACAGGTTCAGTGTCGGCGTTTCGGCGCGGGCGATTTGTGGTGCGCCCAGCCCCAGGGCTAGCGCCCCGACGGCAAGACAAGACAAGAGCTTCATGCGATATTCCCCCTTGCTGCAAATTGGCCCGCGCGTTCGCGATGCCTGGTGATGAAGAAATGGACCAGCGCCAGCACAACAATGGTGCCGATCATCAGCGTGCCGATGGCGTTCACCTCGGGGGTGATACCTTTGCGCGCGATCGCTGAGTAGATGTAGATTGGCAGCGTCACGCTGCCCGGCCCGGCGGTGAAGAAGCTGATCGTGAAATCGTCGATCGACAAGGTGATGCCGAGCAGAAACCCGCCGATGATGGCCGGCTGCACGACCGGAATGATCAGATAGAGAAAGCTCTTGATGCCATCGGCATAGAGGTCTTGTGCGGCGTCGAACAGATAGGGGTCGAGCCCGGCGAGGCGCGCATACACGGTGAGCGCGACATAAGGCACCTGAAAGGTGATATGCGCGATGATCATCGTCTGCAGCCCCGCGCCGAGAAAGCCGGTGGCGCTGTGCACGAAGTTGAAGAAGATTAGCTCCGAGATGCCGAACACCAGGCTCGGCATGATGATCGGCGTGTAGATGATCAGGCTCGGGATATTGGCCAGTACGCCCGTTGCGTTCCGCGCGCGGAACCGGCACAGCCCATAGCCGAGCAGCGTACCCAGTGCAGTGGATGTGGCGGCTGAGCCGAGCGCCAGGATCAACGAACGGCGCAGCGCCGTGAACACGGCCGCGTCGTGCATCAACTGGCCATAAGCGTAGAGCGAGTGCCCCGTCTGGTTCGGCGCGGGTGAAAAGGAATAATACGCTACCAGCGCCAGCGGCGTGTAGAGCAGCGCATAAACCGGCCAGGAAATGCCCGAGAGGGCGTAGCGGACGCCGCGCGGGATCATATCGTCGCCTCCTCGGCGCCGCCGAGCTTGCGCGTGAGCACCCGGAAGCCGACCAGCCCGAGCCCGGTGAACACTAGCATGATGATGGTCAGCGCCGCGCCATAGGGCCAGTCTGGTGTTTCTGTGAACTGGTTGGCGATCAGCGAGCCGATCATCAGCGCCTTGTCGCCGCCGAGCAACTGCGGCACCACGTAATCCCCGAAGGCCGGGATGGCCACGAAGATGATGCCCGAGAGCAGCCCCGGCAGGGTTTGCGGAAACACCGTGTGCCAGAACAGCCGCAGCCCAGCGGCATAGAGGTCGCGCCCCGCCTCCACCAGCGTCCAGTCCAGCTTCTCGGCCGAGGCGTAGAGCGGCACGATCATATAGGGCAAATAGTTATAAGCGAGCCCCGTGGTCACCGCGAACCGCCCCGGCGCCAAACCAAGATCAGGCGGCACCGCATGCAGGATGTGCGCGACCCAGCTCACCGGCGCGGCGGGGCCGAGCAGCTCCATCCACGCATAAGTGCGCACCACCTGGTTGGTCCATGAGGGCAGCACGATGAACAGCAGCAGCAGCGGGCGGATGCTGGCCGGACGCGAGAGGATGAAGAACACTAGCGGATAGGAGAGCAGCGCCGAAACCAGCGTGGCGATGCCCGCCTGTTCCAGCGAGCGCAGAACGATGATGATATTGCCAGGGTCCCAGCCGAGCAACGAATACCCGGCCACCTGCTGGAAGGGCTGCACCGAGAGCGGCAGTACCGGGCTGCCATAATCATCGGCCGAGAAAAAGGCGATGCCGAGAAGCACGGCGCTGGGCAGCAGCAGGAACAGCATGATCCAGACCAGACCGGGTCCGGATGTCACCCAGAGCCGCAAACGCTGGCGTCCGGATTCGATTTCCTGTTCGGTTTTCACGGCGGCGCTCATGGCGAGACCAGCATGATGTTTTCAGGCTTCAGCTCCACCGCCACCGGCTCGCCCGGCCGCCAGCTGCGCTCGGCGGCCTGGTTGTTGGTGTCGATCGCCAGCACCGATTGTCCGCCCGCCAGTTCGATGCGGTATTGCGTCGAGGCGCCCATATAAATAGCTTCGCGCACCGTGCCGAAGAACAGGTTGGGGCGGTCCTTCGGCGCCGCGCTGTCGTTGTAGATCCAGATTTTTTCCGGCCGGATCATCGCCATGCCATCGCCGCTCAGCGGCGCGGTGATGCTGATTTCGCCGATCGGCGCCCGCGCGCTGTGCTCGCCAGTGGGGGTGATTGGCCAGATATTCGACAGGCCCAGGAATTCCGCCACGAATACGTTGCGCGGCTTCTCATACACATCCAGCACCGGGCCGACCTGCTCCAGCTTGCCCCGGCTCATCACCCCGATCCGGTCCGACATCACCAGCGCCTCGTGCTGGTCATGGGTGACGAAGATGAAGGTCATGCCCAGACGCTTTTGCATCCGCAGCAATTCGATCTGCAATTCCGCGCGCAGCTTGGCATCCAGCGCGGAAAGCGGTTCGTCCAGCAGCACCACGTCCGGCTCGTTCACCAGCGCCCGCGCCAAGGCCACGCGCTGGCGCTGCCCGCCCGAGAGCTGGGCGGCGCTGCGGGTGGCGAACTGGCCGATCTGCAGCAATTCCATGATGGAATCGACGCGCTTTTTACGGTCTGCCGGTTTCATCCCGCGCATCCGCAGGCCGAAGCCGATATTGTCCTGCACGTTGAGGTGCGGGAACAGCGCGTAGGATTGGAACACCGTATTCACCGCCCTCTTGTGCGCCGGCACGTCCTGCATCTCTTTGCCTGAGATCAGGATGCGCCCCTTATCCGGTGTCTCAAACCCGGCAATCATGCGCAGCAGCGTCGTCTTGCCGCAGCCCGAAGGGCCGAGCAGCGTGAAGAATTCCCCGGCATTGATTTCAAGGTCGACATGGTCGACCGCGGCCACTGAGCCGGCGAAAATGCGGGTGATTCCGCGAATGGAAATGGCGCCGCGCTTGGCGGAAATAGCAGGCCCGGAATCGGCCTGCGCGGATGTCGCGGACATCATGCGCCCGCCCGTCCGGCTGAGTAGTGGAGGTCTGTTTTAGTTGTTGTGATTGTCCACGGCACGCAACACCCATTTGTTGTTATGGTGTGAGTGTGGCGCAGTCCACGGGGGGGCGTCAAGAATAATTGGAATCCATGCCGCCTTGGCATGTTTCCCGTTGCGTATTTGGGGGGTGGCCGCGTAAGATTGTCAAAAATCCTAAACGTGAGACCCAAGGAGAGTATGTCCGCCGCAGTGCAAAACGATGAACTGGCAGAGGACATAGGCACCCGGCTGAAGCTGGTGCGGCAGATGTTCGGGCTGACACAGCGCGAACTCGCCCGCCGCGCGGGGGTGACAAATGGCGCGATCTCCCTGATCGAACAGAACCGGGTCAGCCCGTCGATCTCCTCGCTGAAGAAGATCCTCGACGGCATCCCCCTCTCGCTCGCCGATTTCTTCACTCTGAATTTCTCGTCCTCCGACAGCGTGTTTTTCGCGGGTGAGGAGCTGACTGAGATTTCGTACGACCCCGCGATCTCGATGCGGATGGTCGGGCGCAAGGTGAAGGGCCGGGCCATGCAGATGCTGCGCGAGGTCTATCAGCCCGGCGCCGATACCGGAGACGCCATGCTGCGCCATGATGGCGAGGAATGCGGCCTCGTCATCTCCGGCTCGATCATCATTACGGTCGGGGTGCAGGAGCGCCTGCTCAACCCCGGCGATGCCTATTATTTTCGCTCCGACATTCCGCACCGCTTCCGCAACCCGGGGCCGGAGCCCTGCGTGCTGGTCAGCGCGAATTCCCCGCCCTCATTCTAGCGGGCAGGCTGGCCAGCAGCACTGGCGCGGCCAGCACCAGCGCCTGGATGTTCCAGGTGATGAAGTCGAGATTCTGCGCCCCCTCATATACCATGTCCGCCAGCGCCAGTGCCGCGAGCGCCCAGCCGGCCAGCAACTCCTCCCAGCCCTGCTGGCGGGGGGTGTCGCGGCTCCAGGCCCGCAGCACGGCGGCGATGGCGGGGATGATGAACACCGGCGTCGGCGCGTCGCGGTAGCGGCCATCGGCGAGCAGCAGCACCTCGAACACCGCCGCCGCGGCCAGGAAGATGAACCACAACCCGTCATAGCTGAGCGGCAGCCGCCCCCGGCGCAGCGCCGCCAGCACGCCAGCACCGGTCAGCGGCGCGGGCAGGGGGGCGCCAGCGGCGAGCCCCCCCAGCCGCCGGATGGCGTAGAGCGCGAATAATGCCTGGAGCGGCAGGTTTACCAGCGCGTCGAGCAGCAGCCAGGTGTTGTAGGGCAGGTTGAAATCAGTGGCGGTGATCAGCATGCCCAAGTGGTGCGGATTGAAATACAGCATCGGTAGCGTGCCCAGCCCGGCCAGCGCCAGCCCGTTGCCGAGCCCGAAGGCGGGCAACGCCAGGCGCGCATCGCGCAGACCCGCCGCGGCGAACAGCAGCCAGCCCGCGAGAACCGCGAAGCCTGCGTACCAGGGCCAGTCCGGATGCTCCACCACCGGCCCGTTGAGCGGAAATTTGAGCTGGCGATAGGCGTTCCAGATGCCCCAATTCGCTCCGGCCACGCCCTCATCCTGCGCCTTCCAATCCTGGTCGAAGGCCTCGATCAGGTTGTAATCCACCCCCTCCTGGTTCGCGAGGGTGACGAACCGGCGCAGAAACACCGCCTCGTTCACGCGCGAGGGCGCCGCCGGGCCGCGCCAGCGCCCCGCGCTCGGCCATCCGGTCTCCCCGATGGAGATCTGCTTGCCCGGGAACATCTTCTTAAATTTCTCGGTGGTGGACTGGATCTCGGCCAGCGCGTCATCCACCGAGAGCGGCGTGTTCTCCCAATAGGGCAGGAAGTGGATCATCACCACATCCACATGCGGCGCCACCTGCGGGAATTGTTCCCAGAAATCGGTGACATCGGCATAGGCCACAGGTTGTTTCACGCGGGCGCGCACATAATCGATATCGGCGATGAGATCGTCCACCGAGAGATCGCGGCGCAGCAGCACCTCATTGCCGACGATCACGCGGGTGATGGTGTCGGGGTGCGCGTTGGCCTCGGCGATGCCGGCAGCCATTTCTTTGGCGTTATCCTGGGGGTTGCCGCTCAGCCAGATGCCCAGCCACACTTTCAGCCCCGCCTGCTTGGCCAGCGCGCCGATGTCGTAATCCCCCTCGATGGCGGAATAGGTGCGGATGCCATTGGCCTGGGTCGCCACCAGGGCGAGATCCTTGGCGACCTCGGCGCCCGTGGGGTAATCCTTGGAGAGCGGGCTCTGCCATGCCTGGTAGGGTGCGTAGGAGAGGCTGTTGAACTTACCCGCCGGCATGGTCACGTCGCCGGCCTCGGGCCGGTTGGGTGCGGCCCACATGGCGAAAGTGAGCAGACTCAGCAACACGCAGGCGAGAATGGCTTTGATCATGGCCGCAGGCTTAGCCGGGTCGCAATTTTTGGGGAAGAGACATGAATGACAACGAACTGCGCCGGATCCTGACTGAAACCAAGCGCATCGCCCTGGTCGGCGCCTCCAACAAGCCGGAGCGCCCGTCCTATCACGTGCTGGAATATCTGCTGGAGAAGGGGTTCGACGTGACCCCGGTCAATCCCGGTCTGGCGGGGCAGGAGATCCTGGGCCGCAAGGTGGTGGCCAGCGTGGCCGAGGCCGCGCCACTCGATATGGTCGAGCTGTTCCGCCGCTCGGAGGATGTCGGTCGGCCGGTCGACGAGGCGATTCGCTTCGGCGCGAAAACGATTTGGATGCAGCTCGGCGTGATCAATGAGGCGGCGGCGGCCAGGGCCCGCGCGGCGGGGCTGGCGGTGGTCATGGACCGCTGCCCCGCCATCGACATGCCCCGGCTGGGGCTTTAGCGGCTTCGCGTCAGCCCAGCGCCGCCTTCTGCGCCGCGAATAACTCCGCCGTGCCCTTGCGCGCGAGCGCCAGCAAGGCCTGGAATGAGGCGTCGTCGAAGGTGGATTTCTCCGCCGTGGCCTGGATCTCGACGATGCCGCCGCCCTGGGTGAGGATGAAATTGGCATCCGCGTCGGCCGAGGAGTCCTCGGCATAATCCAGGTCCAGCACCGGGTTGCCCTGGTAGATGCCGCAAGACACCGCCGCCACCTGCCCGGTCACGGGGAAGGCCTTCAGCACGTTGTTCGCTTGCAGCTTCCGGAAGGCCAGGCACATCGCCACATAGGCGCCGGTGATGCTGGCGCAGCGTGTGCCGCCATCGGCGTTCAGCACGTCGCAATCCAGGGTGACGGTGATCTCGCCCATCGCCTTGCGGTCGACCACGGCGCGCAGCGAGCGCCCGATCAGGCGCTGGATCTCCTGCGTGCGGCCCGATTGCTTGCCGCGCGCCGCCTCGCGGTCGCCGCGGGTATGCGTGGCGCGGGGCAGCATGCCGTATTCGGCCGTCACCCAGCCCTCGCCCTGGCCGCGCATGAAGCCCGGCACCTTGCCCTCGACGCTGGCGGTGCATAACACTTCGGTACCCCCCATGCGGATGAGCGCCGAGCCCTCGGCATGGTGGGAAAACCCGGTCTCGATCGAGACCGTCCGGAGTTCGTTGAAATTTCTGCCTGAGGGCCGCATCTTGTCTCTCCTGATAACGATGAGGTGCTATTATCCGAGACTGTGACGATGGACCATAGAGGCAAACCCGCCCTGCCCCGCCTGCCGCCGGGGCTTGATATCCGCTCCGCCGCCGTGCTGCGCGAGATCGTGGAGCAATATGTGGAGACCGGAGAGCCCGTGGGCAGCCGCACGCTCTCGCGCCTGCTGCCGCAGCGGCTCTCGCCCGCCACCATCCGCAACGTGATGGCCGACCTCACCGATGCCGGGCTGCTGTTTTCGCCCCACACCTCGGCCGGGCGCCTGCCAACCGAGCGCGGCTTGCGCCTGTTCGTCGATGGCCTGCTGCAATTTGGCGAACTGTCGGAGGATGAGCGCGCCACCATCAACACCACCCTGGCCGGGTCCGGGCGCTCGCTGCAAGATACGCTGGCCCAGGCCAGCTCCATGCTCTCAGGCCTCTCCGCCGCGGCGGGGCTGGTGCTGGCGCCGAAGGGCGAGGGTGCGGTGCGGCATATCGAGTTCGTGCCGCTCTCGCCCGGCCGGGCGCTGGTGGTGTTGGTTTCCGCCGACGGCCAAGTGGAGAACCGCATCATCGAGACCCCGCCCGGCCTGCCGCCTAGCGCCCTGCAACAGGCCAGCAACTACCTCAACGCCCGGCTCTCGGGGCTGACCATCGCCGAGCTGCGCCGCCGCGTGGGCGATGAGCTGACCGCCAACCGCACCGCGCTGGATGAACTAACCAGCGCCGTGGTTGAGGCCGGGCTGGCCGATTGGGGCAGCGAGGGGCGGGGCGGCTCGCTGATCCTGCGCGGGCAGGGGCGGCTGCTGGAGGATGTGGACCAGCTGGAGAAACTCGCCACCATCCAGGCGCTGTTTGAGCGGCTGGAGGCCGAGGAGACCATGCTCAAGCTGCTCGAACTCGCCGAGACCTCGGACGGCGTACGCATCTTCATTGGCGCCGAGTCGGGGCTGTTTGGGGCGGCGGGCGTCTCCATGGTGGTGGCCCCGGCCCGCAACGCGCAGGACCGCATCGTCGGCGCCATCGGCGTGATCGGCCCGACCCGGATCAATTACGGCCGGATCATCCCGGTGGTGGACTATACCGCCCGGGTGATCGGGCGGTTGCTGGGCTGAACCGGGGCGAAGAATGCGCGCCGGAGTGTTGCAGCGGGGCGCGCGGTCCGATATAGGCGCAGCAACGCCTCGGCAAGCCGACATAGCTCAGCGGTAGAGCAACTGATTCGTAATCAGTAGGTCCCCAGTTCAATCCTGGGTGTCGGCACCAGGAAAGCCAGCAAGGTTTACCTTATGGGGCCGAGGCAACGGTGGGTGGGGCGCGCTTAACCTGGGAGGCTGTGGCCTTGAGTGATTTCCGCCGCCGCATTGTTACCTTTTATTGGGACAATATTGACCGCCGCCTCGTTGAAGGCCAGCGTGCCGTATTCACCCATCTGGGATACGAAATTGAGCAGGTCTGCCGCACCGGCATGAGCCATGGGGATTTTCTCGACGAGGTGTTCGCCAGCCTGGCCGGCGACGAGGTGCTGCTGACCGTGGATATCGACTGCATTCCCCTCAACCGGGAGATCGTCGAGCACGCCTTTGCTGTCGCCGAGGCGGGTGGGCTCATCGGTGGGGCGCAGGTCAGTTCCCATATCGACAGCACCCGTATCTTCACAGCACCGCTGTTTCTCGCCATTTCGCAGAAGACATGGGCCGGGCTGGGGCGTCCCTCATTCGCCCCCAACCCGACCTGCGATGTCGCCCAGCACATGCACGATCTCGCCGTGGGTCAGGGCGTGGCCGTCGAGTACATTATGCCCTGGGCGTGCCTGATCCCGCGCTGGAATCTGGCCGGACAAGTCTTGTACGGAACGGGAACATTTTATCGTGACGGCTTGTTCCATCTCTACGAATCGCGCAATTCGCCATACGCTTTTGCCTTTCATGAAGTCGCTGCCGACGTTCTGGCCGGCCGGGAAACTGACATCTTGGCATTGTGCAGCCGAACCATGAGGCTGTTCGCGTTTGAAAGGCCCATGAAAAAATGGGCGCGGTTTAAGAAATTCAGGAAAATTCGGCGGTTTGTCGAAAAGCTTCGCGGCGCTCGTTAAGCCGCGGAGGCGGCGTCCTGTTTAATCATCTCTTTATCAAAATAAAGATCTTCCGATAAAACCACGGAGATGATACGAAATTTCTGCGGCAAAGAGCCCTTTTTTCTGAAGGGTAAAGGTATTTTCAACTTATTTATTCTTTGGCTGGAAGTCGGCCATGTCCGGCCCATGAATTGGCCGCCATAAAATTGTTTTATCAAAATAAGTTAGGCCGCATTGAGTTGCGAGATTTTTCTCTTTTCGTTCTCGTTTTTTGAATTTCGAAAATTCGAAGCGTGCTTCCTGTCTATGTCATCAGGAACATAGACTGCGGGGCGACGCAGCGCGTCGCCCCATCCTGCCAAATTACGGCATCAACACTTTATTGACGACCTGAATCTCGCCGTTCGACTGGTTCACATCCGCGACCGTGATGTTCGCGATATTCCCCTTGTCATCGGCCACGTTCACGCCGCCATTGCTGGCCAGGGTGAAGGTCAGGTCCGGCCCAGCCACGGTCGGCAGCATGGCAATCCCGTTATGCGCCGCGATCAGCGCCTTCAGCTTCGTGGTGGTGTAGTTGCCCGCCACCACGTGATAGGTCAGAATCTTCGTCAGCTCCGCCTTGTTCTCGGGTTTCAGCAGCGTATCCACCGTGCCCGCGGGCAGCGCGGCGAAGGCCTCGTTGGTCGGCGCGAACACGGTGAACGGCCCGGGGCCCTCCAGCGTCTGCACCAGCCCGGCGGCCTTCACCGCCGCCACCAGCGTGGTGTGGTCTTTCGAGTTCACGGCGTTTTGAATGATGTTGCGCGACGGATACATCGCCGCCCCGCCCACCATCGGGTCGGTGCCGGACATCATGCTCTGCGCGAACCCGCTCATCGGCATGGCCGAGAACACGGCAGCCGCCATCAGCGCGCGAAGATGCTTGGTTTGCATGGATACACTCCTCTTTATTGTCACTGCCCGCGAAGCGTCGTGGGATGCAGGAGATACGCAGCCGCCGCCCGCTTGGATGGCCCCGGCGCCAAATATTTCCCGGCGAGGGGGTGTGCCTAAAATGTGACAGGTGGAGCAATTTGTCGCCACGGCCCCCGAAAAGGGTATTTTCCAGTTTATGAGTAGGTTACATGATTTTCATACAGGAACTCTCAACTGAGATTACCAAGGAAGAAACCGTACATGAAACTCCGTCTCGCCCTCGCCGCCGCGACCTGCATGGCCCTGCCGTTGATGGCCCAGGCTCAGCCCGTCACCGGCCCGTATGTCAGCCTGGAGGCCGGCACCAGCATCCAGAGCTCGGTCCCCTTCTTGTACACGCATGGTCAGGGGCCGTCTGGTCGTTACAATACCCGCCCCTCTTACGCGGGGGTTGCAGGTGTGGGTTACGGGTTCGGCAACGGTTTCCGCGTAGAGCTGGACGGTAATTTCGAACGCAATACGGTGCACTCTGCAACTGAAGATTACTTTGGCGGCAGTTACCATGGTCGTGACTTTGGGGGTGTCGATACTTACGGCCCGATGGTCAACGTATTGTATGATATGAATGTTGGTTTGCCTGTTTTCCCATATGTCGGCGCTGGCGTTGGCTACCAATGGATGGGCTATAATAAGCGTTTATATGATGGTTCGTTCTGGGGCGACTACATCAGTGGCACCCGGGGCAGCTTTGCCTATGATCTGATCGCGGGTCTGTCTTACCCGCTGCCGATGGTCCCGGGGCTATCGCTCACCGCCGAATACCGTTTCAAGCAGCAGGTACAGAGCCGCAACTACTATGCTTCTTGCTGCGGTCCGGTACCGCCGGTTGGTGGCGCCGAGAATCCGTTCCATATCGGGCAGGTGTCCAGCCACTCCTTCCTACTCGGCCTGCGCTATCAGCTGTTCAACGCCCCTGCGGCGGCCCCGGCTCCGGCGCCCGCTCCGGCCCCGATGGCGGCTCCGGCTCCGGCCCCGGCCAAGACCTACCTCGTGTTCTTCGACTGGGATAAGTACAACCTGACCCCGCGCGCGACGCAGATCATCGCTCAGGCCGCCTCCGACTCGAAGACCCAGAACGTCACCACGCTGGACGTGTCCGGCTACACCGACACCTCGGGCACCGCCGTGTACAACCAGGGCCTGTCCGAGCGCCGTGCGAAGGCGGTGGCCGCGCAGTTGGTCACCGATGGCGTCCCGGCCTCCGAGATCGAGATCCACGCCTATGGCGAGACGCATCTGCTGGTGCCGACTGGTCCGAATGTGCGTGAGCCGCAGAACCGCCGCGTCGAGATCGTGCTGCACTAAGCCGCGCAGTCTCGCTCAAAACACGAACCCCGGCCCAAAAGGCCGGGGTTTTTGCGGCGCGGCATAAATGCCACACCTCGCCAAAACCTTCCGCCAAGCCTGGGGGAGGGGTAGAAAAATGTAGTCTTCGCCAGTAGGTTGCCGCCTGTTGTTGTAAGGAGACTGCAATGAAGCTTCGTATCGCCCTCGCCGCCGCGACCTGCCTGGCCCTGCCGCTCGTCGCGCATGCCCAGCCGGTCACCGGCCCCTATGTCAGCCTCGGCCTCGGCACCAACCTTGCCAGCCCGGTGAACGCCGATGGGGAAGGCACGGCTTATAGCGGCAAGCTGCTGACCCGCCCGTCATATGCAGGCCTCGCCGCGATCGGTTATGGCTTTGGCAATGGGCTCCGCGTTGAACTGAGCGGCAACTACTACCGCAACACCGCGCATGAAGTGGATGTCAACGGCGTGGGGCATATGCGCGCAACCGGTGGCGTGAACACCTACGGCCCGATGGTTGATGCCCTTTATGATATTAACGCCGGCCTTCCGATCTTCCCCTATGTCGGCGCTGGCGTTGGCTACCAGTGGCAGCAGCTTTCCCGGCACGTGACCTCCAGCGGCGTCTCCGTTGGCGGCGCCGCGGGCAGCTTCGCCTATAATCTGATCGCTGGCGTGTCCTATCCGCTGCCGATGGTGCCGGGTCTGTCCGCCACCGCCGAGTACCGCTTCATGCAGCTGGTCGAAAGCCACAAGTATGGTAACGTGAAGGTCGGTCAGCAGTCTGACAACACCTTCCTGCTCGGTCTGCGCTATCAGCTGTTCAACGCCCCGGTCGCGGCCCCGGCTCCGGCGCCCGCGCCGGCCCCGGTGGCGGCTCCGGCCCCGGCTCCGGCCAAGACGTATCTGGTGTTCTTCGACTGGGATAAGTACAATCTGACCCCGCGCGCGACGCAGATCATCGCCCAGGCGGCCTCCGACTCCAAGACCCAGAACGTCACCACGCTGGATGTCTCGGGCTACACCGACACCTCGGGCACCGCCGTGTACAACCAGGGCCTGTCCGAGCGCCGCGCCAAGGCTGTCGCTGCGCAGTTGGTCACCGATGGCGTCCCGGCCTCCGAGATCGAGATCCACGCCTATGGCGAGACGCACCTGCTGGTGCCGACCGGCCCGAATGTGCGCGAGCCGCAGAACCGCCGCGTCGAAATCGTGCTGCACTAAGCGGCACGCGATCGTCCAAAACACGAACCCCGGCCCAAAAGGCCGGGGTTTTTTGTTACCCGCCCGGCGCCCAGCGCAGCAGGCGGCGCAAGATCCGGTCGATGCCGACATAAAGCGAGATGGCAATTACCATCAGCAACACCAGCGCCGCGAACATCAGATCCGGCTCGATGCGCGCATTGGCGTTCAGCATCACGTAACCCAGCCCCGAGGACGCGCCGACCCATTCGCCCAGAATCGCCCCGATCGGCGCCACCGCTGCCGCCACGCGCAGCCCCGAGGCCAGTGCGGGCAGCGCTGCGGGCAGGCGCAGGCGCAGCAGCACATGCAGAGGTTTCGCGTTCATCGTGCGTGCCAGATCCAGCCAGCCCGGCTCGGTGCGGCGCAGGCCGTCGAGAAAATTCGCGGTGACGGGGAAGAAGATCACCAGCATCGCCATCGCCACCTTCGAGGCGAGGCCGAAGCCCAGCCACAGCACTGCCAGCGGGGCCAGGGCGAAAACCGGAATCGCCTGGCTGAGCACTAGCACCGGCAGCAGCCAGCGCTGCAGCAGCGGCGAGGCCGCCACCGCCAGCGCCGCGAGCGCGCCCAGCAGCGCCCCGCCCGCCAGCCCCAGCCCGATTTCCGCCAGCGTCACCCCCGCATTGGCGGCGAGATAGGCGCGCTGCGTCCACAGCGCCGCGCCCACGGCCTGCGGGCTGGGCAGCATGTAAGGCGGGATCGTGCCATAGGCTGAGATGCCCCACCACAGCGCCAGGAACCCGGCCAGCGTCACCAGTGGACGCATCACGCGGGCCTCAGCCCGGTCAACCGGCGCAGCAGCTCGCCCTGCCTGTGCAGCATCGCATCGTCATCCGGGGCGCGCGGCGGCGTGCCCGGCACCGTGAGCGGCGGCCCCAGCGCGGCGGGGCTGCCCGCCAGCACCCAGAGATGATGCCCCAAGCGGCAGGCCTCCAGCGGATCATGCGTGATCAGCAACACTGTGCGCCCGCCCAGCAACTCCGCCGCCAAATCCTGGATCCGCGCCCGGCTGATCGCATCCAGCGCCGAGAACGGTTCGTCCATCAGCACCACTGGCCGGTTTTCATACAGCGTGCGGGCCAGGGCCACGCGCTGGCGCTCGCCGCCCGAGAGTGTGGCGGGCAGGGCGCGCAGCCGGTGCGACAGCCCGACGCTATGCAACAGCGCCTCGGCCCGGGCGCGATCGCGAGTCTCTCCCCGCAGCGCCGCGCCGAGCATCACATTTTCCCGTGCCTCGGCCCAGGGTAGCAGCAGATCCTGCTGCGCCATATAGGCCACGCGACCGGCCAGCGGCGCGCCGTCATCCGCGCACACCTGGCCAGCCGAGGGCGCCTCCAGCCCGGCGATGATGCGCAGCAGGCTGGTCTTACCCACGCCGCTCGGGCCCAGCAGCACCGAGAATTCCCCGGCCGGCAGCGTGAGGTTGAGGTCCTCGAACAGGCTCTCCCCGGCGAAACGCAGCCCGAGGCCCGCGATGACGATGCCGGGCGGGGTCATTTTATATGGCGATCTGCACCGCGTAGGCATCGAGCGGCAGGGCCTGCTTGATCAGCCCGGCCTGGCGCATGAAGTCGCGATAGGTGGTGTAGCGCGCCGTATCCAGCGCCGCCGGATCAGCCGCGAAATAGGGCGGCAGCGCGTGCCAGGAAGCGAGGTCCAGCTTGTCGTTGAGGCTGGGATTATCCTTCAGGAACAGCGCCAGCATCTTCTCCGGCTCGGCCCGCAGTGCCGCCGCGCCCGCACGCAGCGCCGCCAGGAAGCGCGCCAGCGCCGGATCCTTCAGCTCCGCTGTGCGCGAAAGCAGGATCAACTCGTCCGACATCGGCACGCCGTAATCCTCGGGGCGGAAGATCACCGGATTCAGCCCCGCTTGGGCGAGCTGAATATCTTCATAGGTGCGGAAGGTCCCGATCACGGCGTCGACCTCGCGCGCTTGCAGGGCGGTGACGAGGTTGAAGTTCACGTTCACCAGCGTCACATCGGCCAGCGTCAGCCCGGCGGATTTCAGCATGGTGCCGATCAGCACGGTCTCCACTCCGGCCACCGAGTAGCCGATCTTGCGGCCCGTGAGATCGGCGATTTTGCTGATGCCGCTTTCCTTCAGCGCGGTCAGCGTGTTCAGCGGCTTGTCGATCAGCGTGCCGGTGCGGCGTAGGGGCAGGCCCTGGTCCACCAACAGGTAGAGCTGTGGCTGGTAGCTCAGGCAGGCATCGGCCTGCCCGGCGGCGACCAGCCGGGGCGGCAGGTCGGGGTCGGTGGGGGCGATCAGTTTTACATCCAGCCCGGCGCGGGCGAAGGCGCCGCAATATTTCGCGGCGAAGAGCGGCGCGTGGTCCGGATTGATGAACCAATCCAGGATCAGCGTGAAGCTCTGCCCGGCGCTGGCGCGGGCAATGGCGGGGGCCGCCAGAGTGGCGGCGGCGGACGAGATAAATTGGCGGCGTTGCATGGCATCGCTCCCTTCGCTGGCATTACCCAGACAGGTTCAACGGGTATGATCTCAGCCCGCACCGCGCGGGCACCCCGGATACGCCGATTGTGTTGCGGAATGTTCTTCCGCCGTCAAGCGCTCCCGCTCAGAGCCGCCCGACGAGCATCGCCAGCGCCACCGCCAGCCCGACCTCGCGGTTGAGCTTGAACAAGGCGAGGCAGCGGGCCTGATTATCGATGTCCAGCGTGATTACCTGCCACGCCAGCAGCCCGGCGGGGAGCAGCATAAGCACATAGCCCCAGAAATGCAGCCCGGCCGCGGCCATGGCGAGCAGCAGCAGCAGCAGCGTGCCGCTATAGCAAACCGCCGCCATCTCGCGCGTGCGCGCTCCGAACAGCCGCGCGGTGGATTTCACCCCCACCATCGAGTCGTCTTCGCGGTCCTGATGCGCGTAGATGGTGTCATAGGCCAGGATCCACAGAATGGTCCCGGCATAAAGCGGCAGCGCTGGCCATCCGAGATGCCCGGCGGCGGCGGCGTAACCCATCGGCGCGCCCCAGCCAAAGGTGAAGCCCAGCATCACCTGCGGCCACCACGTCACTCGCTTGGCCGCCGGATAGAGCGCCACCAGCAGCAGCGAGGCCACGCCCAGCAGCTCCGCCGTGCGGTCGAGCAGTAGCAGGATCGCCAGACCGATCAGGCAGAGCAGGGCCAGGAACAGTAGCGCCTGCGTCACGCTCACCGCGCCCGAAGCCAGCGGGCGCCCGCGCGTGCGCTCCACCTTGGCGTCCAGGTCGCGGTCCCACAGATCATTCACCACGCAGCCCGCGCCGCGCATCACCACCGCGCCCAGAGCGAATAGCAGCGCCAGCCACAGCCCCTGCCACACGCCGCGCGCGCCGAGACAGATCGCCCACAGCCCCGGCAGGAAGAGCAGCCACACGCCAATTGGGCGGTCCAGCCGGGCCAGCAGGATGTAGGGGCGCAGGGCCGGGGGCACATGCGCCACCCAGCCGGAAAGACGTATATCGGTGAATCCGCTCATGGGTGCTATTCACCCCCGCATGAGTGCCGCGTCAATTCGCCTTTACGTGCCCGGGCCGCTGGCGGCCGGGGCTGAACTCGCCCTCTCCGAGGCGCAATCGCATTATCTGGCCAACGTCATGCGCGCCGGGCCGGGCGATACGCTGCGCGTGTTCGATGGCGCCAGCGGCGAATGGCGCGCTAGTGTCGCCAAAGTTTCACGCAAGGCGGTGGTCTTGACGCTCACTGCGCAAACCCGCCCGCAAGCTCCTGAGCCCGATGCCTGGCTGTGCTTCGCCCTGCTCAAGCGCGCCAAGACCGATCTCGTGGTGGAGAAGGCGACGGAGCTGGGCGCTGCCGTGATCCAGCCGGTGATCACCGCGCGCACCAATGCCGACCATGTGAATCTCGACCGGCTGCGCGCCATCGCCATTGAGGCGGCGGAACAATGCGAGCGTCTGGCGGTGCCGGAAATCCGCCCGCCGGTGGCGCTGCCCAAGCTGATCGCGCACTGGCCCGCCCGCCCGCTCTTCGTCGCGGATGAGCGCCGCACCAGCGCGCTGCTCGGTCCGGCGGCGGAGCCGTCGGCGCTGCTCATCGGCCCCGAGGGCGGCTTTACCGAGGCGGAACTTGAAGCTATCGCTCGCACACCCCAGGTATCGCGCGTGTCCCTGGGAGCCCGCATCCTGCGGGCCGAAACCGCCGCCATTGCCGGGTTGGCGCTGCTCCTCGCAGCCCAACCCTGAACAGGGAGTAAAAGCTTGTCCAACCCCGGAGACGCCGATTCGCGGATCGTCGAGGATGTGCGCGACCTTGCCGCCTATCTGGAATCCGGCTGCAAGCCGGCGGATGCCTTCCAGATCGGCACGGAACACGAGGCGTTTGGCTTCCACCTGGCCGACCTGATGCCGCCGAGCTACGAAGAGCCGGGTGGTATCGGTGCGCTGCTGCGCGCGGTGCAGGCGCGGGAAAACTGGGCGCCGATCCTCGACCATGACAACATCATCGGGCTGAAGGGCGAGGCCGCGTCGCTGTCGCTGGAGCCTGGCGGGCAGTTTGAGCTTTCCGGTGCGCCGCTGGCGGATCTGCACGCGACCAAGGCGGAGCTGGACACGCATATCGCCCGGCTGCACGATGCCGCGCCAGGGTTGGGGCTGGGCTTCGCGCCGTTGGGCTTCCACCCGCTGGCGACGCGGGCCGAGATGCCGATGATGCCCAAGGGCCGCTACAAGCTGATGCGCGACTATATGCCCAAGGTCGGCACGCGCGGGCTGGATATGATGTTCCGCACCTGCACCGTGCAGGTGAACCTTGATTTCGCCTCCGAGGCCGACATGGTGAAGAAGATGCGGGTGGCCTCGGCGTTGCAGCCTCTGGCCACGGCGCTGTTCGCCAACTCGCCCTTCTGCGAGGGGCGGCCGAATGGCTACCTCTCCAACCGCGCCCTGGCCTGGACGGACACGGATAACCGCCGCTCCGGCATCCCCGCCTGCATCTTCGAGGATGGCTTCGGCTTCGAAGCCTATGCCAACTGGCTGCTCGATGTGCCGATGTATTTCGTCTACCGCGATGGCACGTATTACGACGCCACCGGCGCCTCGTTCCGCGATTTCATGGCGGGCAGGCTCGCCGCGCTGCCCGGTGCGCGCGCCACCATGGGCGATTTCGCCGATCACGCGACCACCGCCTTCCCCGATGCGCGGCTGAAGAAATACATCGAGACACGCGGCGCCGATTCCGGCCGGCCGGAGATGATGCTGGCGCAATCGGCGCTGTGGACGGGGATTTTCTACGATCAGGCGGCGCTGGACGCGGCGGCGGCGCTCATCCGCCAATTTTCTTATGCCGATATTCTGGCGATGCGCGCTGCGGTACCGGTGGGCGGTGTGGCCACCAAATTTGGCACGGGCACGCTGCGCGACCTGGCGCGCGAGGTGGTGGCGATCAGCGCCGATGGTCTGCGCGCACGGGCGCGCCGCAATGCGGCCGGTGAGGATGAGCGCATTTACCTGGCGCCATTGCAGGATATCGCGGCCGGTGGCCCAACCCAGGCCGAGCATTGGCTCGCCCGCTATCACGGCGCCTGGGGCGGGGATGTGCGGAAGATTTTCGCCGAGGCCGCGTTTTGAGCGGCGGCCCCGGCGCTCAGCCGGGGCTTATTGCACCGGCGCGTTGCTCGCCACCTGCGCGGCCTGGGCCGGGGGCTGATTGGTCACGAAATGGTCGAGATCATCGGACGAGCGCAGCGCCAGCACGGCCTTGAACTCGGCCTGATTGTTCAGGCAGAAGGCTGAACCCTGCGCCATGCCTGCCATGGTCTGGTTGTTGGCGAGCTGGGTGACGAATTCATCCTCCATCTTCTGCCCGCTATAGCGGCCGCTGGCCTTGTGGAAATAGGAATCCATCGTGTGCTGCGCCGCCAGCACATGCGGCTGGAAGCTGTGCATGAAGGCGTCATACTGGTCCTGCTCGCCGCAGGTCAGGGCGGCGACCATCAGCGCCGATTTCAGCCCGATCACATTGAACGCTTGCTGCACCTGCTCGGATTGCGAGGCGGTGAAGCGGATCTTCGGCGACACCGGGGGCGGCACATCCACCGCCACCGGATAAAGATGGCCAGACGGCGCGGGAGGCGGCGCATAGGCCGTCTTGGGCGCATGGTTGGCGCAGCCCGTGACGAGGAGAGCGGTGAGTCCGAGGCTCAGCAGAGCCGTGCCGCGCAGAATGGCCGAAGACGGGGTTCGCAATGGTCGATCCTTAAAGTAACGGAAGCCTGAATTATACTCGATTAGATACAAACAAAACGGCGTCGCGCCAAGGCGGAAAACCACCCAACGCGTGCCGTTAGAAATATGAAATTAAAGGATTCCCGGCTGGGCTGCGAATTTGTAATCCAGCTAGATCCGGGCCACCCTGAGCGCGTTGGTGGTGCCGGCCTGGCCAAATGGCACGCCCGCCACCACCACGATCTCCTCGCCCTTGCCGGCGAAACCCTCCAGCCGCGCTTGCTGGCGGGCCTGTTCCACCGCCTGGGTCATTGAATGGCTGGCCTGGGTGGTGATGGCATGCACCCCCCAAACCGCCGCCAGCCGCCGCGCCACGGCGAGGCTGGTGGTCAGGCCCAGCACCGGGCAGTCGGGCCGCTCGCGCGCCACGCGCAGCGCCGTGGCACCCGACTCGGTGAGCGCCACGATCGCCTGCGCCCCGATCGTATGCGCCACCTGCACCGCGGCGGCGGCGATCGCGTCGGGTGAGGATTTCTCCGGCGCCGGGCGTTTGGCATCCAGCGCCAGGCGCCAATCCTCGTCGCGTTCCACCCGTGTCACGATGCGATCCATCATGTTCACCGCCTCGCGCGGATATTGCCCGGCGGCGCTCTCGGCCGAGAGCATCACCGCGTCGGCGCCGTCAAACACGGCGGTCGCCACGTCCGAGGCTTCGGCGCGGGTGGGGGCGGGGGCGGAGATCATGCTTTCCAGCATTTGGGTGGCCACCACCACGGGTTTGCCGCGCAGCTGGGCGGCGCGGATGATGCGCTTCTGCGCGATCGGCACTTCCTCGGGCGGCAACTCCACGCCGAGATCCCCGCGCGCCACCATCACGGCGTCAGCCAGGTCGAGAATGGCGTCGAGATTATCCAGCGCCTGGGGCTTCTCCAGCTTCGCCATCACGGCGGCGCGCCCGGCGGCCAGGGCCTTGGTCTCGGCCACGTCCTCGGGCCGCTGCACGAAGGAGAGGCCGATATAGTCGATCCCCAGCGGCAGCGCGAAGTCGAGATCTGCGCGGTCCTTGGCCGTGAGCGCCGGGATCGGCAGCACCACATCCGGCACGTTCACGCCCTTGCGGTCGGAGAGCACGCCCGAATTCAGCACCTCGGTCAGCAGATGGTCGCCGCGCTTGTGCAGTACGCGCAGGCGCAGCTTGCCGTCATCGAGCAGCAGCGTGGTGCCGATTTCCGCCGCGTCGTGGATTTCCGGATGCGGCAGGCAGACGCGGCGCGTATCCCCGGCGGCCATGTTGCGGTCGAGGATGAAATGCTGCCCGGCCTGCAACTGCACTCGGCTGGACTGGAAGGTGCCGATGCGCAGCTTCGGCCCCTGCACATCGGCGAGGATGCCGATCGGGCGGCGGAATTTATGCTCCACGGTGCGGATCATCTCGATCCGCCGGGCATGGTCCTCATGCGCGCCATGCGAGAAGTTCAGCCGGAATACATCCGCCCCAGCCTGGAAGAGCTGCGCGATCATCTCCGGCGTGGAGCTGGCGGGGCCGAGCGTGGCGATGATCTTGGTGCGGCGGTGGCGGCGCAGGCGTTCGGTCATGGCGTCCTCATGTGATGAGTATGGCACGGATATCGTTGACATTGGTCAGGCTCGGCCCGGTGATCACAAGGTCGCCCAGGGCCTGGAAGAAGCTGTAGCTGTCATGCCGGGCGAGGAAATCGGCGGCGTTCAGGCCCAGCGCGGCGGCGCGGGGCAGGGTGTCCGGCCCGATCACCGCGCCGGCCGCGTCCTCGGTGCCGTCAATGCCGTCGGAATCCCCGGCCAGCGCCCAGATATTGGCCGCCCCGTTCAGCGCCAGCGCCAAGCTGAGCAGGTATTCCATGTTGCGCCCGCCGCGCCCGGCGGGGCCGGCGCCGATCGTCACGGTGGTCTCGCCGCCCGAGAGCAGCAGTTTCGGCCCGCCGGTGCGCAGCGCCAAGGCGGCATGGGCGCGGCCGAGCGCGGCGGCTTCGCCCTCCAGCGCGTAGCCCAGGATCTCGGTGGGCATATCCGCCGCCCGCGCCGCCGCCGCCAGGGCCATGCGCGGGGTGGCGACCAGCCTGTAATCCGCCCCTTCCACCCAGGTCGGGCCAGAGCCGATGATCGCGGGATCATCGCCCGGCACGTCGGAAATCGCCAGGGTGACGAGCCGGGCCGGGGCACAGGCGGCAGCGAGCTTGCCGCCCTTGATGCCCGAGAGCGCCTTGCGGATGCGGTTCATCGTGGCGATCGGTGCGCCGGAGGCGAGCAGCGCCTTGTTGACCAAAATCTTGTCGGCCAGGGTCAGCCCCGGAGCGGGCAGGGCGAGCAGGGAGGAGGCGCCGCCCGAGATCAGCGCCACCACCTGGTCACGCGGCGTCAGTCCGCGCACGGCGGCCAAAATCTCCCGCGCCGCCGCCTCGCTGGCGGCATCCGGCACCGGATGTGCGGCTTCCAGCACGCGGATGCGCGTCGTGGGCACCGTATGGCCATAACGGGTGACGACGAGGCCGGTATAATCGGCATCGCCCCAGGCGGTTTCCACGGCGGCGGCCATGGCGGCAGCGGCCTTGCCCGCGCCGATGACGATATTCCGCCCCGGCCCTGGCGGCGGCAGATGCGCGGGCATACACAGCGCCGGGCTGGCGGCGGCTAATGCCGCGCCGAACACGCGTTTTAAAAATTCGACCCTCGAATCTTCCATGCCCACACTATCAGCCAGCCGCAGCGCCACGGCAACCCGCGCGCCGCGAGGGGGCATTGACGCCGCCCGAGGCGACGCATTATCCCGGCGCTCCTTCATAGCAGGAGCGTTAGCGAATGTCCCAGGCCGTCACCGAGGAAAAGCCCACCAATATTGCCGGTGAGCGTCTGCGCAGTATCATCGAGCGCATCGAGCGGCTGGAGGAGGAGCGCAAGGCCCTGGCCAACGATATCAAGGACATCTTCTCCGAGGCGAAATCCGCCGGGTTCGACGTGAAGGTGATCCGCCAGCTCATCCGCATCCGCAAGCAGGAGCCGGCGGAGGTTGAGGAGCAGGAGACGCTGCTCGACATCTACCGCCGCGCGATCGGCATGTAAGGGCTACTGGCCGTAGCGCGCCTTGGCCGCCTGCGGGTCGGGCAGGGCACAGCGCCGCGCCAGCGCCAGCACGGCGAGGCTGAACAGGGCGATGGCCACCACGCCGCCGCCCTGGCCGAGCCAGCCCAGCCCCTGCAGCGGGCCGAGATCGGTGATCAGCCAGAGCCCGCCGAAATAGGGCGCCAGCCATGCCGCCCCGCGCCAGTGCAGATGCCCGAGCGTGCGCCGCGTGGCGAGTTGCCAGCCACAATAGACGATAAACGCGGCCAGCAGCCCGCCGAACACATGGTTGGCGACCGCCGCCCCGGCCCAGAACACCACCAGATTGCCGACGATGAACGCCGCCGGCGCCATGGCTTGCGCGGCGGCGAGGCGGAAGGGGCGGGGATAGCCTGCCTCGGGCAGGGTGGTGCGGAAACAGCTGAGCACCACCGGCCCGATCCCATAGGCCAGCACCCCGATCGAGGAGAGATAGGTGACGAGCTGCCGCCAGGAGGGCAGCGGCAGCAAAAACACCAACCCGGCGGCGAAGGCGAGGGCCAGGCTGGCCAGCGGCACGCCCTGGCGCGAGAGCCTGGCGAGCGGGCGCGGTAGCAGCCCGCCATGGGCGCTGGCATAAATCACCCGCGCCGCCGTGGTGTTGTAGATGATGCCCGTGCCGCTGGGGGAGATCGCGGCGTCGGCATATAGCGCGGCCGCCAGCCAGGGCAGCCCCAGCGCCGCGGCCAGCCCGGCGAACGGGCCGGAAATGCCGGTGAAGTTCAGCCCCGCCCAGCCTTGCGCCAGCGCTGCGCTGGGCAGCGCGCCGATGAAGGCGAGTTGCAGCCCGGCATAAAGCAGGATGCAGAACAGCACCGAGCCGAGAATGGCGAAGGGCAGGTTGCGGCCCGGATTGCTGGATTCGCCCGCCAGTTCGATGGCCTGGCGGAAGCCGAGATAGGTGAAGATGATCCCCGAGCCCGATACCGCGCCAAACACCCCGCCAAGCCCCGCCGGGGCGAAACCATGCGCGGTGAAATTCTGCACCCGGAAATGCACCAGCAGCAGCGCCGCCACGGTCGCGCCGGGCACAGCCAGCTTCCACCAGGTGATGGCGTTGTTCACCGCCAGCACGGCGCGGATGGCGAAGAGGTTGACGACGAGAAACAGCACCATCAGCGCCACCGCCGCCCCCAGCCCAGCGCCGGTGAGCACGTCCTCGCGCGCCAGGCCGGGCCACATATTGGCGGCGTAGGAGACCACGGCCACGGCCTCGACCGGCGCCACCGCGACATAGGCGAGAAAATTCACCCAGCTCATGATCTGCGCCGCGAGATCGCCAAAGCAGAGCTGCGGAAACAGGATCACCGCGCCCGGACGCGGGAACATGGTGGAGAGTTCGGCATAGACGAAGGCGAGCAGCAGCACCGCCACCCCGCCAATGACCCAGGCGAACACCGCCGCCGGCCCGGCGATTTTCGCCGCGTTCAGCGCCCCGAACAGCCAGCCTGAGCCAACCATGCCGCCAATGCTGGCGAATAACAGGCCGATGGGGCCGGCCTCTCGGCGTAATGTCGTGCTCGTCATGCCCTCAGCACTATGGGGTTTGCGCCGGGCTGCCAACCTCGCGGGGCGGTTTGACCTCGGCGCGGTTCGGCCTACATCTGTGGCCAGGATAAAAGGAGCGGTTCGAACATGATCGACACGAAGATGGCGCGCCACCCCGAAGGCTTGGCGGGAGACGCCCCCGGCACCCTGCCGGACTGGGATCTGCGCGATCTGTACGACAGCCCGGAGGACCCGCGCATCGAGGCCGATCTCGTGGCCACGCAGCGCCGGGCCGAGGCCTTCGCTGGGCAATATGCCGGCAAGCTGGACGCGCTTTCAGGCGCCGCGCTCGCCGTCGCGCTGCGCGCGTACGAGGCGTTGCAGGAGGCGATGGGCAAGCTCTCCTCCTATGCCCAGCTTCTCTTCGCGGCCGATTCCTCGAACCCGGCTAAGGGCAAGTTTTACCAGACGATCTCCGAGCGCGTCACCGCTATCAGCACGCACACACTGTTTTTCACGCTGGAGCTGAACCGCCTCGGCGACGGCGCGCTGGCCGAGAAGCTGCGCGATCCCGCTTTGGCACATTACGCCCCCTGGCTCCGCGATCTGCGCGTGTTCCTGCCGCATCAGCTTTCTGATGAGGTGGAGAAGCTGCTGCTGGAGAAGGACGTGACCGGTCATGCCGCCTGGAGCCGGCTCTTCGACGAAACCACCGCCGCGCTGCGGGTGAATGTGGGGGGCGAGGAGCTGACCCTCTCGGCGGCGCTGAACAAGCTTTCCGCGCCCGAGCGCGCGGTGCGCGAGGCGGCGGGCAAGGCCGTGGGCGCGGCCATGGCGCGGCATGAGAAACTGTTCTCGCTCGTCACCAACACCCTGGCCAAGGATAAGCAGATCGACGACGAATGGCGCCACTACCCGGCGCCGACCTCGTTCCGCAACCGCGCCAACATGGTCGAGGACGAGGTGGTGCAGGCGCTGGTGAGCGCGGTGAAATCCTCCTACGGGCGGCTCTCGCACCGCTATTACGCGCTGAAGGCGAAATGGCTGGGGCTGGAAAAACTCGAGCATTGGGACCGCAACGCCCCGCTGCCCGGCGATGCCGACCGCGCCATCTCCTGGGCGCAGGCCAAGGCCCTGGTGCTGGACGCCTACGGCGCGTTCAGCCCCGAGCTCGCCGCCACCATCCAGCCCTTCTTCGATAAGAACTGGATCGACGCTGCCCCGCGCGAGGGCAAATCCGGCGGCGCCTTCGCGCATCCCACCGTGCCTTCGGCGCATCCTTACGTGCTGATGAATTATCACGGCCGCACGCGCGACGTGATGACGCTGGCGCATGAGCTCGGCCATGGCGCGCATCAATGCCTCGCCGCGCCGCGGGGCTATCTGATGTCCGGCACTCCGCTCACCCTGGCCGAGACTGCCAGCGTGTTCGGCGAGATGCTCACCTTCCGCGCTTTGCTGAACGCCGAGACCGACCCGGCGCGGCGGCGAATCATGCTCGCGGGCAAGGTGGAGGACATGCTGAACACCGTGGTCCGGCAGATCGCCTTCTACGAGTTTGAGCGCCAGGTGCATGAGGAGCGCCGCCACGGCGAGCTGCTGCCCGAGCGCATCGGTGAGATCTGGCTCGGCGTGCAGCGCGAGAGCCTCGGCCCGGTCTTCAACTTCACCGAGGAATACCGGCTGTTCTGGGCTTATGTGCCGCATTTCATCCACACGCCGTTTTATGTGTACGCCTATGCCTTCGGCGATTGCCTGGTGAACGCGCTCTACGCTGTGTATCAGGAAAGCGCCGACAAGCCCGGTTTCGTGGCGAAATACCGCGAGATGCTGGCAGCGGGCGGCACCAAGCGCCACCAGGAGCTGCTGGCGCCGTTCGGGCTCAACGCGGCCGATCCGCAATTCTGGACCAAGGGGCTCGACGTGATCTCTAGCTTTATCGATGAGTTGGCCGTCTGATGGCCGAGGATCATGGCAGCAGCCTGTTCGGCGAGGTGCGGCGCATGGCGCGCACCTCGGGCGCGGTGGGGGGCATTGCCGCGCGCATCGCGGGCGAGAAGGTCTTTGGCATCAAGACCGACCAGGCCCGCCATGCCGAGGATCTGAAAGCCCTGCTCGGCAATCTCAAGGGGCCGATGATGAAGGTTGCGCAATTCCTGTCCACGGTGCCGGATGCGCTGCCGCCCGAATACGCCGCGCAGCTGGCCGAGCTTCAGGCCAACGCGCCGCCAATGGGCTGGGCCTTCGTGCGCCGGCGCATGGCCAGCGAGTTGGGGGCGGATTGGGAGAAGAAGTTCAAGAGCTTCAGCCACGAGGCCCTGGCTGCGGCCAGCCTGGGGCAGGTGCACCGCGCCGAGCTGCCCGATGGGCGCGAAGTGGCGGTGAAGCTGCAATACCCCGACATGCCGACGGTAGTGGAAGCCGATCTGCGCCAGGTGAAGCTGGCCATGGCGCTGTATAAGCGCATGGATAACGCAATCATCCAGGACGAGATCTATGTCGAGCTGTGCGAGCGCCTGCGCGAGGAGCTGGACTACACGCGCGAGGCCGCGCAGATGCGCCTCTATGGCATCATGCTCAAGGACGTGCCGGATGTGAACGTGCCAGTGCCGGTGGAGGGCTACTCGACCAAGCGCCTGCTCACCATGAGCTGGCTGCGCGGCCAGGGCTTCAAGAGCTGGATGGCGCAGAACCCGACCCAGGAACAGCGCAACGCGCTCGCCACCGCGCTGTTCCGCGCCTGGTACATTCCGTTCTACCGCTACGGCATCATCCATGGCGATCCGCATCTGGGCAATTACCAGGTGAACGAGGCGGGCGGGTTGAACCTGCTCGATTACGGCTCGATCCGCGTGTTCGACGCCAAATTCGTGGCCGGGGTGCTGGAGCTCTATGCCGCCGTGCGCGACAAGGACAACGCCCGCGCCAAGCGCGCCTACGACATCTGGGGCTTCCGCGGCATTACCGACGAGCAGATCGAAGTGCTGAACGACTGGGCGAATTTCCTCTACGGCCCGCTCATCGACGACCGCGTGCGCCCGATCCAGGAAGGCGGCGGCACCGATTTCGGGCGCGAGGTGGCGCAGCGCGTGCATGCCGGGCTGCAGCGCACCGGCGGCGTGCGCCCGCCGCGTGAATTCGTGCTCATGGACCGTTCGGCGATTGGCCTCGGCGCCGTGTTCCTGCGCCTGGGCGCGGAGCTGAACTGGGCACGGCTATTCGAGGAGACGATCGGCGGGTTCGACGAGGCCGCCCTGGCCGCGCGCCAGCAGCAGGCCCTGCTTGCCGCGGGCGTGCCGCAGGCTAAATAGGCGCGGGGCGACACAGGGAGGATAAATCATGGCCATTCTGAAGCGGGGCTTCTTGCGCGAGGGGCTGATCGCGCGCGCCTATCGCAAGGTGCTGCACTCGATCTACGTCAACGACCTCTGGCTGGATCTGCGCCTGCACGCCAAGAAAGAGGCGGTGGAGTACATCATCGCCAGTATGCCCGAGGCGATGGTGCTCGCCGACCGTGACGCCTTGATGAAATTCGCACTCGCCCAGGCGCCTAAAGAGGGGCTCGTGCTGGAATTCGGCGTCGCCAAGGGCGCGTCGCTGCGTCATCTCGCCGGGCTGACCACCCGCCAAGTGCATGGGTTCGACAGTTTCGGCGGCCTGCCCGAGGCATGGAGCGGCACACGCGAACAGGCTGGCGCCTTCACGCAGCGCGGCCGGCTACCCAAAGTGCCGGGTAATGTCACGCTGCATCCCGGCTGGTTCGACACCACGCTGCCCGCCTTCACCGCCGCCACCCCCGGCCTGGCGGCGTTCATTCATGTCGATTGTGATATCTATTCGAGTACAGTCACAATCCTTACCATCCTGCGCGAGCGGATTGTCCCGGGTACGGTCATCCTGTTCGACGAATACTTCAATTATCCGGGCTGGCGGGCGCATGAGTACAAGGCGTTTCAGGAGTTCATCGCCAGCACGGGGTTGAGCTATCAATATATAGGTGTCTCGGCCGAAAAGGGTCATGTTGCTGTCCTAATAACCTGAGTCCGTCCGCATCTATCCCGAAATTGCATTAAATTTTCGATTTTATAAAAAAAATAGAGTAAAAAAATTGACCATTGCGCTTGCGGGGTTTCGCGGTTTTTGCTGAATGCTGCGGTGCGGGCGGTATGTCCGGGGGCTCGGGAAAGTCTTGAATAATTGTCCGGCCTCGCTCATGCTCGCGCTTAACGGGATATAACTAAGGGATCGGTAGATGCGTCTCGCGGTATTGAAGGAACGTCGGCCGGGCGAAGCTCGCGTCGCGGCAACGCCTGACACGGTTAAGAAGCTCATCGCCCTGGGCCTCACGGTGGCCGTGGAGGCTGGCGCGGGCGTGAGTGCGGCGATTCTGGATGAGGAGTTCGCGGCCGCGGGCGCCGAGATCGTGGCCGATGCCGCGGCGGCGCTGGCCGGAGCGGGCATTCTCTTCGCCGTGAACGCGCCCGAGGATTCGGTGCGCGCGCTCATTGCGCCCGGCACACTGCTGGTCGCCACGCTCGGCGCGGCGTCGGACGCGACGCTCGCCCCGGCCCTGGCCGCCGCCAAGATCGACGCCGTGGGCCTGGAATTGCTGCCGCGCATCACCCGCGCGCAGAGCATGGACGTGCTTTCCTCCCAGGCGAATCTCGCCGGTTACCGCGCCGTGGTCGAGGCCGCCAACGCCTTCCCGCGCGGCTTCCCGCTGATGATGACCGCCGCTGGCACCGTGCCGCCCGCGCGCGTGTTCGTGGTCGGCGCTGGCGTGGCCGGCTTGCAGGCCATCGCCACCGCCCGCCGCCTCGGCGGCATTGTTTCCGCCACCGATGTCCGCCCCGCCGCCAAGGAGGAGATCAAATCCCTCGGCGCCGCGTATGTGGGCGTCGATGACGAGGAATCCGCGAAGCAGACCGGCCCCTATGCCGGGCAAATGTCCGAGGAGTTCCGCAAGAAGCAGGCGGAACTGATGACAGCCACCGTCGCCAAGAACGACATCGTGATCTGCACCGCGCTGGTGCAGGGCCGCAAGGCGCCGGTCATTGTCACCTCCGAGATGGTGGCGGCGATGAAGCCCGGCTCGATCATCATCGACCTCGCGGCGGAGGCGGGCGGTAATTGCGCCGAGACCGTACCGGGCGAGGTGATCACCACCGCCAATGGCGTGACCATTCTTGGCCACCGCAACTGGCCGGCCCGCATCGCGGTGGCGGCGAGCGCACTCTACGCCCGCAACCTACTCACCTTCCTCACCACCTTCTGGGACAAGGACGCGCAGGCGCCGAACCTGAAGCCCGAGGATGACCTGATCAAGGGCGCGCTGCTCACCCGGGGCGGCGAGATCGTCCACCCGAATTTCAAGCCCGCCGCGTCGTAACGGAGGAAGCGAAACATGACACCCGCAGATTTGGCCGCCCAGGCGGCTGACCTCGCCCACCAGGCTTCCGTGCTGGCGCAAAACGCCGCCGGGGTGGCCGCCATCGCCGCGCAGAACGCGCCGCCCGCCGCCCCCTTCGTGTATCTGTTCAGCATCTTCGTGCTGGCCATCTTCGTCGGCTATTATGTGGTGTGGAGCGTCACCCCGGCGCTGCATTCGCCGCTGATGGCCGTGACCAACGCCATCTCCTCGGTGATCATCGTCGGCGCCATGCTGGCTACCGGCCTGCAGGGCAGCTTTGTCGCGCATCTGTTCGGCTTCCTCGCCGTCGTGCTGGTCAGCGTCAACATCTTTGGCGGCTTCGCGGTGACCAACCGCATGCTCGCCATGTTCAAGAAGAAGTAAGGCACCGCCCCGATGAACCAGTCTCTTACCTCCTTCGCGTATCTGATCGCGGCGGTCCTGTTCATCCTGGCGCTGCGTGGGTTGTCGCACCCCACCACGTCGCGCCGCGGCAACCAGGCGGGCATCATCGGTATGCTCATCGCGGTTGGCGCCACCTTCCTGCATGGCGGCATGTCCTTCAGCTGGGCGCTCGTCATCCTGCTCGGCATCGCCATTGGTGGGTCGATCGGCCTGGTCGTGGCGCAGAAGATTAAGATGACGGCGCTGCCGCAGCTGGTCGCGGCTTTCCACTCGCTGGTCGGTCTGGCCGCCGTGTTCGTCGCCGCCTCGGCGCTCAATGCGCCGCAGAGCTTCGGCATTGGTACCCTGCACCATATCCATGTGGAGAGCCTGATCGAGATGTCGCTCGGTTTGGCGATCGGCGCGATCACCTTCACCGGCTCGCTCATCGCCTTCGCCAAGTTGCAGGCGTTGCTCAAGGGCACGCCCGTCACCTTCTCGGGCCAGCATCAGCTGAACGCCGCCATCGGCGTGCTCATCGTGGTGCTGATCATCGCCTTTGTGTCCTCGGGCGGCAGCTTCGTGCTGTTCTCGCTGATCGCCGCGCTGGCGCTGGCGCTGGGCGTGCTGCTCATCATCCCCATCGGCGGCGCGGACATGCCGGTGGTGGTCTCGATGCTGAACTCCTACTCCGGCTGGGCCGCCTCCGGTATCGGCTTCACCATCGGCAATCTGGCGCTGATCGTCACCGGCGCGCTGGTTGGCTCCTCGGGTGCGATCCTGTCCTACATCATGTGTAAGGGTATGAACCGCTCGATCATCAACGTCATCGCCGGCGGCTTTGGCAACTCGACCGATGCCGGCCCGGCTGGTGTTAGCACCGAGGGCAAGGCGGTGAAGATCGGCTCCGCCGACGACGCGGCCTTCATCATGAAGAACGCCTCGAAGGTGATCGTGGTGCCCGGCTATGGCATGGCGGTGGCCCAGGCCCAGCACGCGCTGCGCGAAATGGCGGACATCCTGAAGGAAGACGGCGTGGAAGTGAAATACGCCATTCATCCGGTGGCGGGCCGTATGCCTGGGCACATGAACGTGCTGCTGGCCGAGGCGAACGTGCCGTATGACGAGGTGTTCGAACTGGAGCAGATCAACAACGAGTTCGCCACCGCGGACGTGGTGTATGTGATCGGCGCCAACGACGTGACCAACCCCGCCGCCAAGACCAACCCGGCCAGCCCGATCTTCGGCATGCCGATCCTGGAGGTCGACAAGGCCAAGACCGTGCTGTTCGTGAAGCGCTCGATGGCTTCTGGCTACGCGGGTGTGGAGAACGAGCTGTTCTTCCGTGACAACACGATGATGCTGTTCGGCGACGCCAAGAAGATGACGGAAGAGATCGTCATGGCGCTGGACGACTAAACGCGAAAGGCCGGGGCAAAACCCCGGCCTTTTTTATTGAGGAAATTATGAAAGAAGAACGTGTATCTAATTGGCAAGAGCTTTTGCGCAAATTGCGATTATATCGGGATGAAGTGCAAGCCAATGTGTTGTTTCGGGGACAGGCGGATGCCTCTTGGTCTCTCAGTACAACGCTCGAACGATACGATGAGAAGCGGGCGTGGTTTCTTGATCATTATTTCATGCAGGCGGAGGCTGTCAGGGTTGAAATAGAAACGCTCACGGAGAAGAAATTTGAGATACACCCAGATAAAATCGCAGAGAAATTCTTCAACTTCAATTTAATGCTTACTTTTTCAGAGGCTGGCGTTCCAGGTCTGCCGTATTTTAGTTATTTGCGGCAGCATGGTTTTCCGTCGCCATTTCTGGATTGGAGCCGGTCAATGTATGTTGCTGCGTTCTTTGCCTTTCATGGGGCATCCCAAGGAGCAAAAGAAGTGAGTATTTTTGCATTGAACGCGAAACTGAGTGCCACGAGAAGCAAAGCATGGCCAAATATTGTACGTTTTGGGGACCGTAACGGCGGTCATAGGCGTCATTTCATGCAACAAGGCGAGTACACATTATGCTTGCAATGGGAGCGAGCGGAAGCAATGTGGAAAATTGTACCCCATGAAGCTGCACTAAAGAGCGGAATACCTGACAGTGAGAGCTTTTATGAAATTGTGAAGTTTATCATTCCAATTTCAGAAAAGGGGGCAGCGTTGAGGGAGCTCGATGAACAAAACATTAATGCTTATACGCTTTTTGGCAGCGAAGAGGGACTGATCAACACAATGGCTTTTAGAAAACTTGGACGAAATGGCGCTTGAGCAGGAGCTCAGTCTTTCCGTTATTTTGAAAAAGCGCACCGAAAATGGTTACGGCTTTTTCAGTGTCAGGATCGACCACGCGCCGTCGATGATGCGGTGCTCCAGCACCAGCCCGGCGCGGCGATGCGCTGAGAGTACCCAGTTCGCCTGGGTGTTGAGCAGCCCCGCCAAAATCGCGCGGCCATTGGGCGCGAGATGCGCGGCCAGCTCATGCGCCATGGCGCAAAGCGGCCGGGCCAGGATGTTGGCGAACACCAGATCATAGGGCGCCTGACGGGTGATCTGCTTGTCCACCCAGCCATCGGCGCGGATCGCGCGCACCTGCGCCGCCACGCCGTTCAGCTTGGCGTTGGCGTTGGCCACCCGCGCGGCGCGGAAATCGATGTCGCTGGCCAGCACCTGCCGTCCCATCAGCTTGGCCGCGGCGATGGCGAGAATCCCCGAGCCGGTGCCGAGGTCCAAAATTCGCCGCGGATGATGGAACTTGGCCAGACGCTCCAGCGCCAGCAGGCAGCCGCGGGTGGAGTTGTGCTCGCCCGTGCCGAAGGCGAGGCCGGCATCGAGCGTGAGGGTGATGCGGCCGGGCGAGGGCAGGGCGGTGATATGCGTGCCGCGCACCACGAAGCGGTTGCCGATCAACTGCTCGGGAAACGCCATCTGCGTGCGCGCCAGCCAGCCGGCCACGGGCACCAGGGTGCGGCTCACCTCCGGCTCCAGCCCCGAGACGATGCGCGCCACCAGCAGCGCCGAGGCCAGATCCTCCTCGTACTCGCCGCGCTCCTTCACGCCCTGGATGTCCCACAGATCGGCGTCCTCGTCGTGATAAAACGACACCGCGCGGCAAACGCTGGAGAGCGCCGCCTCAAACGGTTCCAGCGCCTCGGGCGGCACGCGGATGGTGATGCAGTCCAGCAATTCAGGTGTCATGGCGTTTCTCTTGGCGTTCCTCTTGGCGTTCCACGAAGCGGTCCAGCACGCGCTTCTCTCCCGAGGTCTCGAAGTCGATATCCAGCCGGTCATCCTCCACGGCGATGACCCGGCCATAGCCGAATTTCTGGTGGAAGACGCGCGCACCCACGGGGATCTTGCTCGCCGCCGCCGGGCGTTTGGCCAGCACCGGGAAGCCCGCCGAAATATGCGGCTGGCGGTGGGGCTGCGTCTGTGCCGAGCCCGAGTGGCGCAGCATGTCTTCCGGCAATTCGTCGAGGAAGCGGCTGGGGATGGCATCCTGCCACCCGGCATAGCTCTTGCGCCGCGCGGCATGGCTGATGATGGCGCGGTGGCGGGCACGGGTGATACCGACATAGGCGAGGCGGCGCTCCTCCTCCAGGCTCTTATTGCCGCCCTCGTCCAGTGCGCGCTGATTGGGGAACAGCCCTTCCTCCCAGCCGGGCAGGAACACGGTGTCGAATTCCAGCCCCTTGGCGCCGTGCAGCGTCATGATCGCCAGCTTGTCGTCCCCGGCCTGATCCTCGCTTTCGGTCACCAGCGCGACATGCTCAAGGAATTGCGCCAGCGTCTCGAACTCCGCCAGCGCGCGTACCAGCTCCTTGAGGTTCTCCAGCCGCCCCGGCGCGTCGGGCGATTTATCGGCCTTCCACATGGCGATATAGCCCGATTCGTCGAGCAGCGTTTCCAGCGCCACCACCGGGCCGCGCGCCGCCAGCGCCTCGCGCCAGGCGTCGAAGCCTTCCAGCAGCGCGCGCAGGCTTTCGCGCAGCTTGCCCTTATAGCCGCCCTCGGCCACCAGCTTCGCGGTGGCGGCGTAAAGCGGGATATTCGCCGCCCGCGCCGTCTCGTGCATGGTGCGCAGCGCGCTCTCACCCACACCGCGCTTGGGCAGGTTGACGATGCGCTCGAAGGCGAGATCATCCGCCGGCTGCGCCAGCACGCGCAGATAAGCCAGCGCGTCGCGGATTTCCTGGCGCTCATAGAAGCGCAGCCCGCCGACGATGCGGTAAGGGACGCCGAGCTGCATCAGCCGCTCTTCGAAGGCGCGGGTCTGGAACCCGGCGCGCACCAGGATCGCGATTTCCGCCAGCTTGTGTCCGGCCCGCCAGAGCGCCTCGGCGCGCGAGCCGATCATGCGGGCCTCTTCCTCGGAGTCCCAAACCGCGACCACCTCAACCGGCTCGCCATCGGCATCGTGGCGCCCGGCATGCAGGGTCTTGCCCAGCCGCCCCTCATTATGTGCGATCAGATGCGAGGCCGCAGCCAGAATCGGCGCGGTGGAGCGGTAATTCGCCTCCAGCCGGATCACCTTGGCGCCGGGGAAGTCGCGCTCGAATTTCAGGATGTTCTCAATCTCGGCGCCGCGCCAGGAATAGATGCTCTGGTCGTCATCGCCCACGCAGCAGATATTCTTGTGCCCCTGGGCGAGCAAGCGCAGCCAGTAATATTGCACCAAGTTGGTATCCTGGTACTCGTCCACCAGAATGTAGCGGAACTGGCGCTGATACGCGGCCAGCACCTCGGAATCGGTTTTCAGCAGATGCACGCTGAGCATCAGCAGATCGCCGAAATCCACGGCGTTGAGCGCGCGCAGCCGGTCCTGATAGGCCTGATACAGCGCCTCGGCCTTGCCGTTGGCGAACTCGCTCGATTCGCTGGCCGGGATCTGGCCGGGCATGAAGCCCTTATCCTTCCAGCGCTGGATGATCGCCATCAGCGCGTTCACCGGCCAGCGTTTGATATCCACCCGCGCGGCTTCCATGAGCTGGCGCAGCAGGCGCATCTGGTCGTCGGTGTCGAGGATGGAGAAGCCGCTGGTCAGCCCCACGCGCTCGGCATAGCGGCGCAGCATGCGCGCGCTGAGCGCGTGGAAGGTGCCGAGCCACAGCCCCTCGACCGGCTGGTTGAGCAGCCGGCCCAGGCGCTCGCGCATCTCCCGCGCCGCCTTGTTGGTGAAGGTGACGGTGAGGATCTGGTTGGGATAAGCCCGGCCGCTGAGCAGGATATGCGCGAAGCGGGTGGTGAGCACGCGGGTCTTGCCGGTGCCGGCCCCGGCCAGCACCAGCACCGGCCCTTCGGTGCTCTCCACGGCGTCACGCTGGGCCGGGTTCAGCCCGGCGAGATAATCGCTCATGCGGCCGCGGGCTGCGGCTTCACACCCAGGATGCGGGCGATGGCGTAGGTCAGGTCCGGGCGGTTGAGCGTGTAGAAATGGAATTCGTCGATGCCATTGGCCTGGAGCAGGCGTACCTGTTCGGCCGCCACCGCCGCCGCCACCATGCGCCTTGTTTCCACGTCGTCATCCAGCCCCTCGAACATCCCGGCCATCCAGCGCGGCATCGAGGTGCCGCAGGTATCGCAGAATTTCAGCGCCTGGGCGAAATTGGTGACCGGCATGATCCCCGGCACGATCGGCGCCTTGATCCCCGCCGCCAAAGCGCGGTCGAGGAAGCGCAGGAATACGCCGTTGTCGAAAAATACCTGGCTGATCGCGCGCGTGGCCCCGGCATCCAGCTTGCGCTTCAGATTGTCCAGATCCGCCTCGGGGCTCAGCGCCTGCGGATGCACCTCGGGGTAGGCGGCCACGGTGATCTCGAAATCAGCGACCTTCCTCAGCCCGGCCACGAGATCGGCGGCATAGGCGTAGCCGCCCGGATGCGGGGTGTAGGTCTCGCCGGGCGGCGGGTCGCCGCGCAGCGCCACGATATGTTTCACCCCCGCCGCCCAATAGCGGCGGGCGACCTCGTCCACCGCCTCGCTGCTGGCGCCGACGCAGGTGAGATGCGCGGCCGGGGTCAGATCCGTCTCCTGCACGATGCGCAGCACGGTAGCGTGGGTGCGCTCCTGCGTGGAGCCGCCCGCGCCATAGGTGACCGAGACGAAGGCGGGTTTGAGCACGGCCAGGCGCTCGATGCAGGTCCAGAGCTGGGCCTCCAGCGCCGGGGTCTTGGGCGGGAAGAACTCGAAGGAAATCTCCGGCGGGGCCGCGCCCTCGCGCGCGGGCAGCGGCGCGATGCGCTCGCCCGAGGCCCAGCGTTCCAGGGTGTCGCGTTGGGGTGAATGGGTCATTACGTGCTCTCCGTCAGGGGCGTTTCGTGGCAGCACGGCCACATTTACGCAAGGCCTAACTCGCATGTCTCGGCAGAGGTAGCGCCGTGATTGAACACCGGGTAAGGAACCACAATTACTATGGGTCCACGGCGCCACTCAGGCGTCTGCCAAAGGAGATACAAAGGTGCGGGTGAAACAGGAAAAGGGCGCGCGGCGCCGTTTTGGCCGGACTCTTGGCCGTGGTCTCGGGCTTGGGGCGTCGCTGCTGACGTTGGCGCTGGCGGGTTGCGCGACACCGCCGCCGAAATCCGACACCGCCGATTATCAGGCCTATCAGCAGGTCAACGACCCGCTGGAGCCGACCAACCGCACCTTCTTCGCCTTCAACAACAGGCTCGACCGCTATGTGATGAAGCCGGTGGCGAAGGGGTATGTGGCGGTCACCACCCAGCCGATCCGCACGCATGTGGGTAATTTCTTTACCAACATGGGTGAACCGGGGCGCACGCTGAATTTCATGGCCGAAGGCATGCCAACCGACGCCGGCTCCTCCCTGATGCGCTTCCTCATCAATTCCACCATTGGCATTGGCGGCATCTTCGACCCTGCGAGCGCGCTGGGCTACAAGGAGACCGACACCGATTTCGGCCTGACCCTGGCGATCTGGGGCGTGCCGGCCGGGCCTTATCTTTATCTGCCGGTGTTTGGCCCCTCGGGCGCGCGCGACGTGTGGAACCTGCCGGTTCAGTATTTCGCCTCGCCGACTGTGGCCGCGCCGTCGAGCACCGCGCTCACCGATTTTGGCTATACCGCGACCGGGCTGCATCTCATCAACACCCGTGCCGGGCTGCTCGACACCATCGACCAGATCAACGCCACGGCGTTGGACCCCTATGCCACATTCCGGAGCCTTTATCGCCAATCTCGTGCCTCACAAATCCAGTTGATTGAGCAGCGCGACAAGCAGGGGGCCAGTGCCGCCCCGGCTGCGCCGCAGAACTGACCGCCGACGCCATACGAGGATCGACATATGCATTTACGCCGCTTTCTTTTGGGCACCGTCATCGCCGCGCCGCTGCTCGGCACGATGGCCGCGGCCGCGCAGGCCCAGGCCCTGAGCGCCGATGACGCCAAGGCCTTCATCTCGCAGTCGGGCCAGCAACTGGTCGCCATCGTTAATGGCGGCGGCTCCGCGGCCGACAAGGCCACGCAGCTGCGCACCCTGGTCAACCAGATCGTTGCCGTGGATCAGGTGGGTGATTATGTGCTCGGGCGCTACATCAACATTGCCACCCCGGCGCAGCACACCAAGTTCCAGCAGCTTTTCCACCAGTTGCTGTCATACAACATCACTTACCAGATCAAGGCCTATCAGGGCGTCAGCTTCACCGTGAACAGCGCCACCCCGCAGGGTGACGGCGTGCTGGTGGACACCACCATCACCACCCCCGGCAAGGCCCCGGCCGATGTCGGCTGGGATGTGGCCGAGGTTGGCGGCAAGCCGCAAATCATGGATGTGATCGTGGCGGGCACCTCGATGCGCATCACCACGCGCAACGACTATGCCTCGGTGATTACCGATAATGGGGGCAACGTCTCGGCGCTGCTCACCGCCATGCAGAACCAGATCAACAAGGCGTCCGAAGCCCAGGATTAAGGCCCGGCAAGCGCGGTTCGGGGCTTATGGCCCCGAACCTTGAGGTGCCGCCGCGCCGTCTCCCGAGGCTTGCGGCGTGAACAGGCTGGTGAGTTCGTTCCAGTCCAGGGGCGGCATGTCCGCCATTTTTTGCCCATTCACCATCACCCCGCTCGCGCCATAAGTGGCGTGGATATTCAACACCTGTCCGTTATCGCGATCGGCCGAGAGATAAGGCGCGAGCTGCGCCTCGGCCTGGTTGATGTCGTTCTGAGTTGAGGGGTAGGCGGCCGCGATCGCCGAGGTCAGCGCATCCAGATGATTCGCCGTCACCTCCGCCTGGCCGCTGGGCTGGGCGTTGGCGTCGAATTTCACGTCGCCGCTGGCGTTCAATGTGCTGGGGCCGAGCGTCACGCTCAGCGCGGCGGTGGCGTTGCCGCCCTGCTTGGCCCAGCCATGCGCGGCGTTCACCAGCAGCTGGGTCTTGGCGTTTTCATCCGTCTGCGCCTTGAGCTGCTGGGCCAGCCCCACCCAGTCCAGCGCGCCGGAGAAGCTGGCGTTCAGCCCCAGATGCTCGATCTTGCCGTCAAACGGCACGCCAAGGATTTTGGTCATCCAGTCGGGCAGCGCTACGCCTTGCAGGTCTTCGGCCAGGGTGAGGCTCGTCTGCCCGGCGTTGGCCGCCGGGTTCAGCGTCTCATGCATGTGCAGCCTGTCGATATGCAGCACCTGGATGCTGCCGCTGGAGCCCAGCACGTTGATGTCGCTGATATCGGCATCCTCGGCGCTGATGGGGAAGATATTGGGGTTGAACAGCGCCTGCCGGTTGAGCGTCGCGGTTGCGCTGAACTTGCCGAAGGTCACGGCGCCGTCGCCCTGCGGCACATGGCCGGTGATCTTGTTGGGCATGTCGAGGTGCAGCACCAGCGGGTCGAGCACCCCGACTCGCAGCGTGACATGGCTCATGCCCAGCACCAGCGGGCTCGGCATGTCGTTGCCCGGCAGCGGGATGGTCAGGCGCGGGTTATTAAGCGTGGCCGTGGCGGCGAGCGGAAAGCCGCCGCCGGAAATGCCGTCATAGCTCATGCTGGTGGTGCCGTCTGGGCTGGTCAGCTCGCTGGCGTAGAGCTTGAGCGCCGCCTGCAGCCGGGCCTGCGCGTACCACCACAATCCGGCCCAAACCAGCGCCACCACCACCACGATTCCGGCCAGAGCCCGCAAAAATCCGCGCATCAGATCACCCGTTCCGCTTTTCAACACGCGCCCTTCATGCCCCACCCTTGACCTTGGGCCAAGTGTGGGGGCTTTTGCAGGCTCATGAAGATTTTCTCCGACTGGCGCGATTTGCCCGCCGAGGGCCGCGGCGCCACCATTGCGCTGGGTAACTTCGATGGCGTGCATCTCGGCCACGCCGCGGTGCTGCGCGCCGCCCATGCCGCGCGCCCCGATGCCCCACGCGCCGTGCTCACCTTCGAGCCGCATCCGCGCGAGTTCTTCCGCCCGCAGGACCCGCCCTTCCGCCTGACCCTCTCCACCGAGCGCGCGGCGGCCCTGGCCGGGCTCGGCGTGCAATATCTTTACGAACTGCCGTTCAATGACGCCTTCTCGCATCTCACCGCGGAGGCGTTCGTCAGCGACATCCTGCATCGCGGATTGGGCGCGGCGCATCTCGTCTGCGGCGCCGATTTCGCCTTCGGCCACCGGCGCGGCGGCGATGTCGCGTTTCTGGCGGCGCGGGCCGAGGCGCTGGGCATGGGGCTGACCATCGTGCCCCAGGTGGCAGATGGCGAAGGCCCGATCTCATCCAGCCGCATCCGCCGCCTGATCCAGGACGGCTACCCCGAGCGCGCCGCCGCCCTGCTCGGCCGCCCGCATTCCATCCGCGGCCCGGTGACGCATGGCGACAAGCGCGGCCGCACCATCGGCTTCCCCACCGCCAACATCCCGCTCGGGCGGCATCTGGAGCCGCAGCGCGGGGTTTATGCCGTGAGCGCGCGCATCGCTGGCGCGGCGGTGAAGGGGGTGGCCAATATCGGCCAGCGCCCCACCGTGGGCGGTGCCGAATCCCGCCTGGAAGCGCATTTTTTCGATTTCGCGGGTGATCTCTATGGCCAGGAATTGACCGTGTGCCTGCACCATTTCCTCCGCGAGGAGCAGAAATTCCCCAGCTTCGAGGCGCTGAAGGCGCAGATCGAGGCTGACTCCGCCACCGCCCGCGCCCTGCTTGACAGGGACGAGAAACACGCCAAACCCGAGCAGCCATGACCGAGATCGATTATAAAGCCACCGTATTCCTGCCGCGCACCGACTTCCCCATGCGCGGCGAGCTGCCCAAGCGCGAGCCGGAGATGCTCAAACGCTGGGAGGAGATGGGGCTATGGGCGCGGCTGCGCGCGGCCGGGCAGGGGCGCGCGCCGTTCATCCTGCATGACGGCCCGCCCTACGCCAACGGCAATCTGCATATCGGCCACGCGCTGAACAAGATTCACAAGGATGTCATCAACCGCGCCCAGCAGATGGCCGGCAAGGATGCCGATTACATCCCCGGCTGGGACTGCCATGGCCTGCCGATCGAGTGGAAGGTCGAGGAGCAGTACCGGGCCAAGAAGCTCGACAAGGACCAGGTTCCGGTTCTTGAATTCCGCCGTGAATGCCGCGACTACGCGCAACACTGGCTCAACGTGCAGCGCGAGGAGTTCAAGCGCCTGGGCGTCGCTGGTGATTGGGAAAACCGTTACGCGACCATGGATTTCGCCTCCGAGGCGGCGATCGCGGGGGAGATCGGCAAGTTCCTGCTCAACGGCGCGCTTTATCGCGGCCTGCGCCCGGTGATGTGGAGCCCTGTGGAGAAGACCGCGCTGGCCGAAGCCGAGGTCGAGTATCACGACAAGAAGGACACCGCGATCTATGTGCGGTTCCGCGCGGTGGAGGGTGACGCCGCGGTCGTCATCTGGACCACCACGCCCTGGACGATCCCCGGCAACCGCGGCCTCGCGATGGGGCATGAGCTGGATTACGTGCGCATCCGCGTGGATGGCGTGACGGAAAATTCACTGGCGGTGGCTGGTGAAACGCTGATCGTCTCGCAGGAATTGCTGGCCGACTTCGCCGCCAAGACCGGCATTACCGCGCTTACGGTGCTGGAGAGCTTCAAGGGCAAGGCACTGGAGGGACGGCGCTTCCACCACCCGCTGGCCAAGGCTGATGCGGGCTATGATTTCACCGTGCCGGTAATGCTGGGCGAATTCGTGACCATGGAGGCGGGCACAGGCATCGTGCACATGGCGCCGGGCCATGGCGAGGATGATTTTCTGCTCTGCAAGGCGCATGGCATCGCGGTGCCGGACACGGTGGCCGATGACGGCACGTATTACCAAAATGTGCCGCTCTTTGCTGGTCTGCATGTTTACAAAGCCGCAGACCCGGTCTGCGAAAAATTGAAGGAGGCCGGGGCGCTTCTGCACCGCGCCGAGTTCGTGCATTCTTATCCGCATAGCTGGCGCTCGAAGGCGCCGCTCATCTACCGCGCCACCGCGCAATGGTTTATCCGCATGGACGGCGCGGACGAAATCCGCAACAAGGCGCTCGCCGCCATCGACGCCACGAAATTCGTGCCCGAGATCGGCCGCAACCGCATCCGCTCGATGGTCGAAACCCGCCCCGATTGGTGCATCTCGCGTCAGCGCGCCTGGGGCGTGCCGATTGCCATCTTTGTCGATAAACGCACGCATGAGCCGCTGCGCGACGCGCAGGTGGTGAACCGCGTGGTCGAAATTTTCACCAGGGACGGCGCGGATGCGTGGTATGCCCGCCCGGCCTCCGACTTCCTCGGCCCCGATCGCAACCCCGATGATTACGAGCAGATCTTCGACGTTGTCGATGTCTGGTTCGAATCCGGTTCCACCCATGCCTTCGTGCTGGAAGCGCGCGGCATGCCCACTCCGGCGGATATCTACCTCGAAGGCTCCGACCAGCATCGCGGCTGGTTCCAGGCCTCGCTGCTCGAATCGGTTGGCACGCGCGGTGTCGCGCCGTTCAAGGCGATCGTCACCGATGGCTTCGTGCTCGACGAGCAGGGGCGCAAGATGTCCAAATCGCTGGGCAATGTCACCGCCCCGCAGGAGGTGAACGACAAATACGGCGCCGATATTCTGCGCCTGTGGGTGATGAATTCCGACACCTCGGAAGATCTGCGTATCGGTCCCGAAATCCTTAAGCAGCAGGCCGAGCTTTACCGCCGCCTGCGCAACACGCTGCGCTGGGTGCTGGGCTCGCTGGATGGCTTCAGCGAGGCCGAGCGCGTGCCGGAGCAAAAATTCCCGGCCCTGGAGCGCTTCATGCTGCACCGGCTATGGGAGCTGAACCAGCGTGTTCTCGGCGCGGTGCGCGGTCATGACTGGACCGGGGTGTACCCCGCGATCCATCATTTCTGCGCCACCGATCTCTCGGCCTTTTATTTCGACATCCGCAAGGACAGCCTGTATTGCGACGCGCCGTCGGCGGAAAAACGCCGCGCCTGCCGTTCCTTCCTCGACATTCTGCATCGCTGCCTGACCACCTGGCTGGCTCCGGCGCTGCCCTTCACGGCCGAGGAAGCCTGGATCGCCCGCTTTGGCGCCGAGGCCAGCGTGCATCTGGAGCCATTCCATCCGGTGCCGGAGGCATGGCGCGACGATGCCCTGGCCGGGACATTCGCCAAGCTGCGCGAGCATCGCGGCAATGTCACCGGCGCCATCGAGGAGATGCGCCGGGACAAGGCCATCGGCTCCTCATTGCAGGCCGAGGCGGTGCTATCGCCCGAGGCGCGGGCGGTGCTGGACGACGCCGCGCTCTGGGCGGAAATCTGCATCACCTCCGCGGCGGGATTTGGCGAGAATGACACCGCCATCGCCGCCTCCGGCGAAAAATGCGAGCGCTGCTGGAAGGTGCTGCCCGAGGTGGGCGGCAACGCCAAGCATCCCACGCTCTGCCGCCGCTGCTGCGACGCCGTGGACGGCGTATAATGCGCCGTCTGGCCGGGTTTCTCGCCGCGGCGCTGGTGCTGGGCGTGGACCAGTGGAGCAAATATCTGGTGCTGGCCTCGCCCCCGCTCACTGGCGGCAAACTGCTCACCGTGGCGCCCATGCTCAATCTGGTGCTGGTGTGGAATCACGGCATCACCTTTGGCCTGTTCGCCGGGGCGGGGGCGAAGATCGTCATCGCCCTGATCGCCACGGCGGTCGTGCTGGCGCTGTTCGCCTGGATGTGGCGCACACCCAAATGGGTCGTCACCTTGGCGGTGGGAGGTATCGCGGGTGGCGCCATCGGCAATGTCATCGACCGTTTGCGCTTCGGCGCGGTGGTCGATTTCCTGCAGGCGCATATCGGCGCGCTGTATTACCCCTGGGTGTTCAATATCGGTGACTCCGCCATTGTCTGCGGTGTCATCGCCCTGATGCTGGAAAACCTCTTGCAGAAGCCCCCCGTTGCGGCCAACCCGGGGGAAGGCTAGGAAAGCGCCATGAAATCTGTTTACGCCCGCCCCGCCGCCGCTGCCGCCACAATCGCTCTAGCCCTGGCGCTCGCCGGGTGCAGCGACGCCACCAAAAAAGAGTTCGGCCTTGAGGCCAATCCGCCCGACGCCTTCCAGGTCGGCACCCAGGCGCCGCTCTCGCTGCCGCCTGAGCTCGGCCAGCTTCCCGCGCCGAACCCCGGCGAGCCGCCCCCGCAGCAGGTAAACGCCGCGCAACAGGGGGCCAATATCGTGTCGCCGCAGAGCGCGCTGGTCACGCCCTCCGCCGGCACCACGCCGGGCGAGCAGGCGTTGCTCCAGCAGGCGGGCCCCGCGCCGCAGGGCGATATCCGTGCCGAGGTCAACCAAAACGCGCTGGTCGCCAGCAAGCCGCAGGGCGTCGTCTCGCAGCTGGTCGGCTCCGGCCCCGCGCCCGAGCCGGTGGTCAATGCCCCGGCCGAGCAACAGCGGATCCAGGAAAACCAGGCCCTCGGTCAGCCCGTGACCACCGGGGCCACGCCGCAGCAGAGCGACCAGTCGCCGGGCCTGTTCGAGCGGTTCCTGAACCTGTTTTAAGGTTTCATGGGCGCGTGACGCGCCCGCGGCGGCCCTTGCGCCTTTCAGAGGAGAGACGTGATGCCTGTCCGTCATCGTTTTGTATCTGCGGCTCTTGGCGGGCTGATCTTGCTCTCGCCTGCGGCGGCCTTCGCCCATGCGTTTCTAAAGACCGCCGAGCCTGGCGTCGGCGCGGTGGTGGCGCAGGCCCCGTCGCAGCTTCTGCTCACCTATACCGAGGGGCTGGAAGTCCGCTTCTGCACGGTCACGGTGCAGGGGCCGGACGGCGCGGCGGTGCAGGCCGGCAAGCCGCAAGCGGTGGCCGGGCATGAAAATGAGATGACCGTGCCGGTCCACATCACCGCGCCGGGCAAATACACGGTCACTTGGCATGCGCTCTCGGTTGACACGCACAAGACCGAGGGGCGTTTCAGCTTCACAATCAGCCCCTGATGGACGGCTCCGGCTGGCTCATTTTGCGCGGGCTGTGCCGGGGGCTGCATCTGGCGGGGTATTTTTCGGCCTTTGGCACGATGGCGTTGGCGACCACGCTGCCGCGCGGGGCGCGGGTGCCGGGGCTGCGGCGCATGGCCTGGGGCGGCTTTGCCCTGGCGCTACTTGCCGGGGCGGCGTGGTTCTGGCTGCAAACCGCGTATTTCGCCGCCGCCCAGACCTCCGCTGATGTCGTCAACGCCCTGCCCATTGTGGCGGAATATACCCGCTTTGGTCTGTTGCTGCTGGGGCGCATGGCGGCGCTGCTGCTCGCGGCGCTGGCCTTCCAGCTCGCCTGGGCGCGCGTGGCGGCGCTGCTGGCGCTGGGCGGGGTGCTGGCCGAGGCGTGGCTGGGCCATGGCGGCGCCATGGCCGGGCCTGAGGGGGCTATGCTGCTCTCCAGCGCCGTGCTGCATCTGGCCGGGGCGGCTATCTGGCTCGGGGCGCTGCCCGCGCTAGCGCTGGCGTTGCGCCATCTGCCAGGCGCCGAAGCCGCAGTCCTGGCCCGCCGGTTTTCGCCAATCGGCGCGGCCTGTGTGGCGGTGCTGCTGGGCACGGCGGCGCTGCAATTCCTGCTGCTCGTCGGCGGGGTGGGGGCGCTGTTCACCACGGCCTATGGCGCGCTGGCCGGGCTGAAACTGCTGCTCCTCGGCGGGCTCATCACCCTGGCCGCGCGCAACAAATTCCGCCTTACCCCGCGCCTGCCGGGCAGCCGCGCCGCGCTCATCCGGGCGGTGGCGCTGGAGGCCGCGCTCGGCCTGGTCGTGCTGCTGGCCGCCGGGGTGCTGTTGCAGCTTGAGCCCCCGGCCATGGCGGGCATGGCCGGGATGTAAGGCTCAGACGATCTCGTCCGCCCACAAATCCTGAGGCGCCTGGCGCGGCGTGATCAACCGGGTCTGTCCGTGCTCAATCAGCACCGAGGCCGCGCGGGGCCGCGCATTATAGGCGCTGCTCATCACCGCACCATAAGCGCCGGTATCGAGCAGCGCCACGCGGGTGCCGGGCGGTAGGTCGGGCAGGGCGCGGCCCTCGGCGAAGCAATCCGCGCTCTCGCAGATCGGGCCGACCACATCCGCTGGGCTCTGCGCGCCGTGGAACAAGGCCGGGTCCACCGGCAAAATGCCGTGCCAAGCCTCATACAGCGCCGGGCGCATCAGCTCGTTCATCGCCGCATCCAGCACCACGAAGCGCTTTTCGGTGCGCTTCTGCAAAATCACCGAGGCGAGCAGCAGCCCGGCCGGGCCGACGAGATAGCGCCCCGGCTCCAGCAACAATTGCACGCCGAGGCCGCCCACCGCGCGCCGCACCGTGGCGGCGAAGGCGGCCAGATTCAGCCCCGGTTCGTCGTGATAGCCAATGCCCAGCCCGCCACCGAGGTCCAGCACTTCGACGCTCTGCCCCTGGGCGCGCAGCGCGCCTACCATGGCGGCGGCGCGGGCATAGGCCTCGGCATAGGGCGTGGTGGAGAGGATCTGGCTGCCGATATGCAGCGCGATGCCGCGCGGCTTGATGCCGGGCAGGCTGGCGGCGCGGGCATACAGTGCCGGGATCTCCGCCGCCGCGATACCGAATTTGTTCTCGGCCAGCCCGGTGGTGATCTTGGCATGGGTGCCGGCATCCACATCCGGGTTCATGCGCAGCGCCACCGGCGCGCTCACCCCCATGCGGGCGGCGATGCCGGAGATCATCTCCAGCTCCTCGGCGCTCTCCACATTGATCTGACCAATGCCCTGGGCCAGCGCGGCTTCTATCTCGGCGGCGGATTTGCCGACGCCGGAATACACGATCTCCGCCCCCGCCACGCCAACGCGCCGGGCGCGCAGGAATTCGCCGATGCTAACGACATCAGCCCCGGCGCCGAGGCGGTGGAACAGGCCGAGGATGGCGAGATGGTCGTTGGCCTTCACCGCGTAATGGATGTGCGCGGGGAGGTTTTCGGCATCCAGCGCGGCGCGCAGCGCCTTGTAGCGTGCCTCCATGCTGCCCGCGCCATACACCCAGACCGGCGTGCCATATTGATCCGCGATCGCGTTCAGCGGCACGGATTCGAAGCACAGTCCCTCGCGCGCCTGCATCGAGAGAGCGGGGCGGGAGGCGAGCAGCGCCGCCAGATCCGGCTCGGGGCCGGTAAATGCATCAGCCATGTTTGTTACTGCGCCGGGTAGGTGTGCGGGTAGATGATGTCCGATGCCGGGCCGGGCGGCGCCGGGTTGCCGCGCCGGCCGCATCCGGCCAGCGCCAACAGGCAGAGCATGGCGAGGGTCAGCCTCATTTCAGCGTCTCCAGCCAGGCGGCGGCGGCCTTGGCCACGTTCTCCGGCGCGGTGCCGCCATAAGAGCGGCGCGAGGCGACGGAGGCTTCCACCGTCAGCACGTTGAAGATTTCGTCGGTGATGCGCGGCTCCACGCTCTGCATCTCGGCCAGCTCAAGCTCGGAGATGTCCACCCCGCGCTCCTCGGCCAGGCGCACGATGCGCCCGGTCACGTGATGCGCGTCGCGGAACGGCATTTTCAGCACCCGCACCAGCCAGTCGGCGAGGTCGGTGGCGGTGGAGAAGCCCGAGCCCGCCAGCGCCGCCATGCGCGCGGTGTCGGCCTTCATGTCGCGCACCATGCCCGCGGTGGCGGCAAGGCAGAGGGTGATCGCGTCCACCGCGTCGAACACCGGCTCCTTGTCCTCCTGCATGTCCTTGGCATAGGCCATCGGCAGGCCCTTCATCACTGTGAGCAGCCCGAGCAGGTGCCCGAAGATGCGCCCGGTCTTGGCCTTGGTCAGCTCGGCGGCGTCCGGGTTGCGCTTCTGCGGCATGATCGAGGAGCCGGTGGTGAAGGCGTCGGAGAGCGCGATCAGCCGGTAGGGCGAGGAGCACCAGATGATGATCTCCTCGGCGAAGCGCGAGAGATGCATCGCCATGATCGACAGCGCCGAGAGAAACTCCAGCGCGAAATCGCGGTCGGAGACTGAATCGAGCGAGTTCGCGGTGGGGCGGTCGAAGCCCAGCGCGGCGGCGGTGGCGAAGCGGTCGATGGGGAAGGAGGTGCCGGCCAGCGCGGCGGCGCCCAGCGGGCATTCGTTCAGCCGCTTGCGCGCATCCTGCAGCCGTCCGGCATCGCGGCTCAGCATCTCGACATAGGCCAGCAGGTGATGCCCGAAGGTGACGGGCTGCGCCGTTTGCAGATGGGTGAAGCCGGGCATCACCGTGGCCGCGTGCTCGGCGGCGCGCTGCGCCAGGGCCTGCATCAGGTCTTTCACCTGGGCGCTGATGGCGTCGATCGCCGCGCGCACATAGAGCTTGAAATCGGTCGCCACCTGGTCGTTGCGGCTGCGCCCGGTGTGCAGCCGCCGAGCGGCCTCGCCGATGCGCTCGGTCAGCCGCGCTTCGATATTGGTGTGGATATCCTCCAGCGACTCGGAGAAGCCGAAGCGGCCATCCTCGATGTCGTCGGCGATGTCCTCCAACCCGCGCTTGATCGCGGCGGCGTCTTCGGCGGTGATGATGCCCTGCTGCGCGAGCATGGCCGCATGCGCCTGGCTGCCGGCGATATCCTGCGCCCAGAGCTTGCGGTCGAAGCCGATCGAGACGTTAATGGCCTGCATCACCGCGTCGGGGCCCGCGCCAAACCGCCCGCCCCATTGCAGTTCGCCTTTTACCGGAGAATCGTTCTTGTCCGTCACGTCCAAGCGCCCTTTGCTGTCCCGGCGATCCATCATCGCCGCCGCCCATGGATTAGCCCTGGCCGCCGGCTTCGGCAATCGCGCCGCGGCGCAGAGCAGCGCCGATGAGCTGCCCGATGCCGCCAGCCTATTTCAGCATGGCGCGCCCACGGATCCGCCGGCGCTGGCTTTCAAGTCCGAGGCGGGCAAGGCGCTCACCTTGGCCGATTACCGGGGGCATGTGCTGGTGGTGAATCTGTGGGCCACCTGGTGCGGCCCGTGCGGGGAGGAACTGCCGGGCCTCGATGCGCTGGCCGCGCGCATCAAGCCCTTCGGCGGGTTGGTGCTGCCGATCTCCATCGACATCGACGGCGCGGCGGCGGTGAAGCCCTTCTTCGCCAGCCGCAAGATCCGCCATCTGCCGGTACTGCTCGACCCGGATGGCAATGATCTCGACGCGCTGGACACGGATGGCATCCCAGATACGCTGGTGATCGACCCGCAAGGCCGGCAGGTGGCGCGGCTGGATGGCGCGGCGGCGTGGGATACCCCGGCCGTGCTCGCCTTTTTGCGCGGGCTCGCCCCGGCGCCCGACCTGCCGGTCGGCCCCACCCAGGCATAAGAAAACCCGGCAGATGGTTGCTGCCGGGTTTGTTGTCACGTCGCCTTGGCGCGAGATCAGGCGTTGGCCACCGGGGTCGGCATGGCGGCAGCCTGGGCGCGGCGCTGCTGCCACAGGCCCACGAAGTCGATCGGCCCCAGCATCACCGGCGGCAGGCCGCCGTCGCGGGTCACGTCCGCCAGGATATTGCGGGCGAAGGGGAACAGCAGGCGCGGGCATTCCACGAGCAGGATCGGCTCCTGCTGGTTCTCGGGCACGCCGTTGAGGGTGAACACGCCGGCATAAGCGAGATCGGCGATGAACACCACGGTCGGCTTGTCCTGGCCCTCGGTCTGGGTGGTGCCCTCGGCGCGCACGGCCAGGGTTACCTCGAACACGGTGTGCGCCTCCTCGATCCGGCGCACTTGCACATCCAGGTTGATGTTCACATGCGGCGCGCTGCGCAGCGTGGTGAAGATGGCGGGGGCGCCGGGAACCTCGAAGGAGAGGTCCTTGGTGTACTGGATGTTGACGACGAGGGGCGGCTGGGCCTGGGCGGTCGCTTGCTCTGACATGTATAAATTTCCTGTAGGATGGACGCGGCCCCGCCTAGCACGGCGCCGCCGCCATGATAAGAGAGCCGCATGAGCGCCAAGATTTTCATCGACGGCCAGGCCGGCACCACCGGCCTCGGCATTGCCCAGCGGCTTGCCGCGATTCCCGCGATCAGCCTTGTCACGCTGGACGAGGCGAATCGCAAATCTCCCGAGGCCCGCGCCGCGGCGATGGCCGAGGCCGATCTCACCGTACTCTGCCTGCCCGATGACGCGGCGCGCGAGGCGGTGGCGATGGCGCCGAAGGGCGTGCGCATTCTCGACGCCAGCACCGCGCACCGCACCGCGCCGGGCTGGGTCTATGGCTTCCCCGAACTCGCGCCGGGGCAGGCGCGGGCGATCGCCGAGGCGCAGTTCGTCGCCAATCCCGGCTGCTACGCCACGGGCGCGATCGCGCTGCTGGCGCCGCTCATCGGCGCGGGGGTGCTGAGCGCGGACATGCCCGTGAGCATCAACGCGGTCTCGGGCTATTCCGGCGGCGGCAAGGCGATGATCGCCGAGCACGAGCGCGACGGCGGCCCGGCCTTCGAACTCTATGCGCTGGGGCTCAAGCACAAGCATATTCCCGAGATCATGGCCTGCGCGGGCCTGACGCAGCGGCCGCTTTTCGTGCCCTCTGTCGGGCATTTCGCCCAGGGTATGCTGGTGAGCATCCCGCTCGGCCTCGGCGGGCGCCAAGCCGAGACCTTGCGCGAGACGCTGGCCGCGCATTACGCGGGCTGCCGCTATGTGCGGGTGGCGCCGGAACTGTGGCAGGATAATCTGCGCCCCGACGCCCTGAACGGCACCAATCTGCTGGAGATTTTCGTCGCCGCCCATCAGGAGGCCGGGCACGCGGTGCTGATCGCGCGGCTGGATAATCTCGGCAAGGGCGCATCCGGCGCGGCGGTGCAGAATATCAGGCTGATGCTGGGGATGAAGGATGAGTGAGATGCAGAAACCGGGCGGGCTGCTTTATGCGCTGGGTAATCTCGCCCCGCAGGTGGACCCGGCGGCCTGGGTCGCCCCCACCGCCGTGCTGATCGGCGATGTGCGCATCGGCCCCGGCGCCAATATCTGGTTCAACTGCGTGCTGCGCGGCGACACCAACCCGGTGATCGTCGGCGCGCGTAGCAATATCCAGGACGGTACGGTGATCCATGTCGACCACGGCGATCACCCGGCGATCATCGGTGACGACGTGACGGTGGGCCATTCCGCCGTCATCCATGCCTGCCGCCTGGAAAACCGCGCCTTTGTCGGCATGGGCGCCACGGTGATGGATGGCGCGGTGATCGAAGAGGCCGGGCTGCTGGGCGCGCGCGGGCTGCTGGGGCCGGGCAAGCGCATCGGGCGGCAGGAGCTGTGGGCCGGCGCGCCAGCCAAGCTGATCCGCGCGATGAGCGACGGCGAGCGCGCCCGCTGGGACGAAACCGTGCCGCATTACCTCGGCCTGACCGACGATTACCGCCGCAAGCTGCGGCCAATCGGTTAATTTCCTTGGCAAAATCCGCCCGGCTTTCTAGTGTTGCGGCATGACCGATACGGATTTTGATACCGCCCTCGTCACCGCTGCCTTCGCGCTCGGGGCGGAGAAAGGCTGGCGCCATGTGTCGCCCGCCGCTGCCGCCCGCCACGCCGGGCTTGATCTCGCGCAGGTGCGCGCCGCCTATCCATGCACCGGCGCCATCCTGAAAAAATTCGGCCAGATGGCCGATGCGGTGGCGCTCACCAACGCCCTCACCGAAGGCAGCGTGCGCGACCGCCTGTTCGACATCCTGCTCCGCCGGTTCGATTTTCTGCAGGCGCATCGCGCGGGCGTGGTGGCGCTGCTGCGGACCCTGCCATTCTGCCCGCCGCTGGCCTTGGCGATGGCCGAGCTGAACATCGCCTCGATGGGCTGGCTGCTGGAAGGGGCGGGGGTGGACGCCACCGGTCTGCGCGGGGCGCTGGCCAAGCGCGGGCTGCTGGTGGTCTGGGCTTATGGCATCCGCGCCTGGGCCGATGACGAGAGCGAGGACCTCACCGCCACCATGGCGGCGGTGGACAAGGCGCTGGCCCGGGCCGAGGCGATGGTGTCGCGCTTTGGCCGCCAACCCGTTGCAGACCCGGATGCACCTTTGCCGCCAGGCGCATCGCCGCTAGAGTGACCCTGGCCGGGCAGACCGGCAAAAACAAAAGGAGCAGCCCCCATGGCCGATGACAAGAAAAAGACCGCGTCCTTCATGCCGGATTTCGACATCAAGAAGATGATGGGCGAGATGAAGCTGCCCGCCGCGCCGGATATGGACGCCGTGATGGCGGCGCATAAGCGCAATCTGGAGGCGCTGACCGAGGCCAACCGCGTGGCGCTGGAAGGCGCGCAGGCCGTGGCGCGGCGGCATATGGAAATCCTGCAATCCACCATGTCCGGCCTGACCGAGACGCTGAAGGAGATGTCCACCGCGGGCAGCCCCTCCAGCCGCGCCGCCAAGCAGGCCGAGCTGCTGAAGCAGGCTTATGAAAACGCTGTGGCCAACACCAAGGAGTTGGGCGATCTGATCCAGAAATCCAACGCCGAGGCGCTGCAGAAGCTGAACGCCCGCGTCTCCGAGGCGATGGCCGAGGTGAAGGTGCTGTTCGAGAAGAAGTAACCAGGGTTTCCGCCGCCCGCGCCGGGCTTTTCGCCAGCGCGCGGGCGGCCCATAGTGGCGGCCATGTGCGCCGCCCCCTTACTGTTCATCCCCGAAAAACCCACCCCGCGCCCGCTGCTGAAACCGCTGCGGGTGGTCTCCGAATATTCGCCGAGCGGTGACCAGCCCACCGCCATCACCGCGCTCGTGGGCGGCCTTGAGGCGCGGGAGCGCGACCAGGTGCTGCTCGGCGTCACCGGCTCGGGCAAGACCTTCACCATGGCCAAGGTGATCGAGGCGGCGCAGCGCCCTGCTCTGGTGCTCGCCCCCAACAAGACCCTGGCCGCGCAGCTCTACGGGGAGATGAAGGCGTTCTTCCCCGATAACGCGGTCGAGTATTTCGTCTCCTACTACGATTACTACCAGCCCGAGGCCTATGTGCCGCGCTCGGACACGTATATCGAGAAAGACAGCGCCATCAACGAGACCATCGACCGCATGCGCCACGCCGCCACCCAGGCGCTGCTGGAGCGCGGCGATGTCATCATCGTCGCCTCGGTTTCGTGCATTTACGGCATCGGCTCGGTCGAGACCTATTCCAAGATGGTGGTGCGTCTCGAAACCGGCGGGCGTATCGAGCGCGACGCCTTGGCCAAGGCGCTGGTCGATCTGCAATACCGCCGCAATGATGCCGCCTTCACCCGCGGCACGTTCCGCCTGCGCGGCGAAACGGTGGACATCTTCCCCAGCCAATATGAGGACCGGGCCTGGCGTGTCACCCTGTTCGGTGATGAGATTGAGAAGATCAGCGAGTTCGACCCGCTGACCGGCGAGCAGGTGACGGTGCTGGACACGATCTCGATCTACGCCAACAGCCATTACGTCACCCCGCGCCCGACGCTGAATCAGGCGATCACCAAGATCAAGGCCGAGCTGAAGCAACGGCTGGATGAGTTCACCGCCGCCGGCAAGCTGCTGGAGGCCGAGCGGCTCCTGCAACGCACGACCTTCGATATCGAGATGCTGGAAACCACCGGCGTGTGCAAAGGCATCGAGAATTATTCCCGCTATCTCTCCGGCCGCAACCCCGGCGAGCCGCCGCCGACGCTGTTCGAGTATCTGCCCGATAACGCGCTGCTCTTCGTGGATGAGAGCCATGTCACCGTGCCGCAGATCGGCGGCATGTTCAAAGGCGACTTCAACCGCAAATCGGTACTTTCGGAATATGGTTTCCGGCTGCCGAGCTGCATCGATAACCGTCCGCTGAAATTCGAGGAATGGGAGAGTTACCGCCCGCAATCCGTGTTCGTTTCCGCCACCCCCGGCCCGTGGGAACTGGAGCGCACCGGCGGCGTGTTCGCCGAGCAGGTGATCCGCCCGACCGGGCTGGTCGATCCGGTGACCGAGATCCGCCCGGTTGAGCATCAGGTGGATGATCTGCTGGGCGAATGCCGGGCCGTGGTGGCCAAGGGCGGGCGCGTGCTGGTGACCACGCTGACCAAGCGCATGGCCGAGGACCTTACCGAATATCTGGGCGAGCAGGGGCTGAAGGTGCGCTATCTGCACTCGGATATAGACACGCTCGAGCGCATCGAGATCATCCGCGATCTGCGCCTGGGCGCCTATGACGTGCTGGTGGGCATCAACCTGCTGCGCGAGGGGCTGGATATTCCCGAATGCATGCTCGTCGCCATTCTGGATGCCGACAAGGAGGGCTTCCTGCGCTCCGTCACCTCGCTGGTGCAGACCATTGGCCGCGCCGCGCGCAATGTCGAGGGGCGGGTGATCCTGTATGCCGACACGCTGACCAATTCGCTGAAGACCGCCATCGCCGAGACCGAGCGGCGCCGGACCAAGCAGATCGCCTGGAATGAGGCGCATGGCATCACGCCCCAAAGCGTGAAGAAGAATATCGGCGAGGTCATCCACTCAGTGTTCGAGCAGGATTACGTCACGGTCGCGCCGGTCAAGGACTCGGCGGCCGACGAGTTCGTGGGCAAGGATCTCGGCGCCGTCATCGCCACGCTGGAGACGCGCATGCGCAAGGCGGCCGGGGATCTGGAATTCGAGGAGGCTGCCCGGCTGCGCGACGAGATCAAGCGGCTGGAGGCGCTGGCTCTGGGGCTGGCGCCGCCGCCCATGCCGCGCTCCTCGCCACGGCCGCGCGGGCCCACGCCGCTCGGCCCCGGCGGCGGCGGTTACGACCCGGCCAGCCGCAAGGGCAAGGGCCGGGCCAAGCGCCCGCGCTGAGCCTCGCGGCGAATTGCGTTGCTCCGCCGCGCCCGCGGGCCTATCCTCGGCGTAACAAACAAGGAGGTTGGGTCATGCTCCGGCGTCTTCTGGTCACATCCCTGGCGTTCACCATGGCGCTCACCCCGGCGGCGCGGGCCGATAGTCCGCAACCCGAGCCGGCGGCGCTCAGCAAGTTGCAGCAGATGGTTGATAATCTCGGCTACACCACGCAGCTCGCCAGCGACAAGCAATCCTTCGCCATCCAATGGAACGGCGATTACGACTACCGGGTGCATTTCGACCTCTCGCAGGATGGTTCGCTCGGCTACGCCTATGTCGATATCGACACCTACAAGAGTGACGACCTCGCCAAACTCAATCTGGTGAAGCTGCTGGAGGCGAGCGATGTCGGCGATTTCTATTTCTCGATGGAGAACGGCGCGGATGGCGAGACCCTCTATGCCAACGCCATCATCCCGCTGAACAGCCTAACACCTCAGAATTTGCGCGGCACGCTGCAGGGCATGAACGACAAGCTCAGCGCCAGCGCCCAGACTTGGGACACCAGCCAGTGGAAGAAATGACGGGGGCGGATGGGGTTTGACGGCAGGCGGGCCAGGCGGGAAGATGCGGGCATGAAATCAGCTCTTGCCCTGCTTGCCCTGCTGCTTCCCGGACTCGCCCAGGCCGACGGCCTGACCGGCCAGCACGCGCTCTACACGCTCACCCTCTCCAAACTGCGCACGCATGACATCACCGGCGCCACCGGGCAGATGAGCTTTGACGTGGTGGATGGCTGCACCGGCTGGGCCACGACCCAGCATATGACGCTGATCCTGCGCAATACCGATGGCACGCTGAACAAATCGGTGAGTGATTACATCACCTGGGAGAGCAAGGACGGCAAGACGCTGACCTTCACCCTGCGCGAGAGCGATAATGACGGCAAGGAGCAGATCGACGATGCCGGCACCGCCACGCGCAACCCCGATGGCAGCGGGCTGGTCACCTACACCACCCCAGCCAACACCATGCTCAAGCTGCCCAAGGGCACGCTATTCCCGATGATGCATACCGAGGCGCTGCTCGCCGCGGCCCGGGCGGGTAAGAAATTCATCGCCCCGCCGCTGTTCGACGGCACCTCCGCCGATGGCGCCCAGGCCACCTTCGTCACCGAGCTAGGCAGCCACCCGGCGGAAAAGATGGATTGGCCGGTGCTGGACAAGATCCCCAGCGCGGATGTCGATATCGCCTTTTTCTCGCGCAAGAATGACGACGAGACGCCGAATTTCCGCACCTCGATGCGCTATTTCGAGGATGGGGTGGCGACCAATCTGGTGCTCGATTTCGGTGATTTCGAGATGACCGGCAAGCTCACCAAGCTGAGCATCCCGCCCTCACCCTGCAAAGGCCAGTAACCGCCCCCGCGCCATGCCGGCGCGGGGTGGCGGCATTCACACCGAGAAATATTTGGCGTGCCGGTTGAGCACGACGATGGCGCTCGTCGATTGCTCGGGGTGGAGCTGGAACTCGTCGGATAGCGACACGCCAATGCGCTCCGCCCCCAGCAGCTTCAGCAATTGCTCCTGGTCCTCCAGCTTGGGGCAGGCGGGGTAGCCAAAGGAGTAGCGCGAGCCGCGATAGGATTGCTGCAACAGCTTGTCCATGTCGCGGTCATCCTCGGCGGCGAAGCCCAGCTCGGCGCGGATGCGCTTATGCGTGTACTCCGCCAGCGCCTCGGCCATCTCCACCGAGAAGCCGTGCAGGTAGAGATAATCCTGATAGCGATGATCCTCGAACCAGGCGCGCGCCACTTCCGAGGCGCGTTGCCCCATCGTCACCACCTGCAACCCGATCACGCCGCGCCCATCCTCGATATCGGGTAGGAAATCGGCGATGCACTCGCCATCCTGGCGCGGCTGGCGGGGCAGGGCGAAGCGTGCGGCTTCGGTCGTGCCGTCCTGCTCGAACAGCACCAGATCATTGCCCTGGCCGGCGGCTTTCCAATATCCATAGATCGCCTGCGGGTGCAGGATCTGCTCGGCCTCGCAAATGTCGAGCATGCGTTTCATCACCGGGCGCAGCTCGTGGCGCGCCCAGCCCATGAACTCCTCCAGGCTCTTGCCCTGCTTGCGGAAGCCCCATTGGAACTGGAACAGCGAACGCTCGTTAATGAACGGCACCACGGCCTTGGGCGCGGCCTCGATCACCTTGGCGCCCCAGAAGGGCGGGGCGAGCGCCGGCTCCTCGGCGTTCAACCGGCGGCGGCGGGTCTGCACCTCCCGCACATCCACGGGGGCGAAGGCGGCTGCGGCGGCGGTGCCCAAGGTGCGGCGGGTGTTGCGTGCCTTGCCCGCGCGCTTGGCCTGGATCGCGGCGAGGTAGTCGTCGAACCCGTTGGAGGTGATGCGGTCCATCAAATGCAGCCCGTCGAAGGCGTCGCGCGCATAGGCGACGCGGCCGCTTTCATAGGCGGCGACGCAATCTTCCTCGACATAGTTGCGCGTCAGCGCCGCGCCGCCCAGCACCACCGGAATATCCAGCCCCTGGCGGGACATTTCCTCCAGGTTCTCGCGCATCACCACGGTGGATTTCACCAGCAGGCCGGACATGCCGATGGCATGGGCGCGGTGCTCCTTGGCCGCCGCGATCATATCCGCCAGAGGCACCTTGATGCCGAGATTGATGACCTTGTAGCCGTTATTGGTGAGGATGATATCGACAAGGTTCTTGCCGATGTCATGCACGTCGCCCTTCACGGTGGCCAGCACCATGATCCCGCGCTCCTCGCCCGCCACGCGCTCCATCAGCGGCTCCAGATGCGCCACCGCGGCCTTCATTGTCTCCGCCGATTGCAGCACGAAGGGCAGTTGCATCTTGCCCGCGCCGAACAGTTCACCCACCACCTTCATGCCGTCGAGCAGGATGGTGTTGATGATGTCGAGCGGCTTGTAGCTTTGCAGCGCCTCGTCGAGATCGGCTTCCAGCCCCTTGCGGTCGCCGTCCACGATGCGGTCCTTCAGCCGCCCCTCCACCGTTTCCGCGCGCTTCTTCTTGGTGGCGTCGGCGGCCTTGCGGTCGGCGAACATCTCCAGCAGCTTTTGCAGCGGGTCGTAGCCCTCCGCGCGGCGGTCATAGATCAGATCCTCGCAGACCTTTACCTCTTCCGGGTCGATCAGATGCAGCGGGCGGATCTTGCTGACATGCACGATCGCCCCGGTCATGCCCGCGCGCACCGCGTGGTCGAGGAACACCGAGTTCAGCACCGCGCGCGCGGCGGGGTTGAGGCCGAAGGAGATGTTGGACAGGCCAAGGATGATCTGGATATCCGGAAACTCGTCGCGGATCGCCTTGATGCCCTCCAGCGTCCACAGGCCGAGCTTGCGGTCATCCTCATTGCCGGTGGCGATGGTGAAGGTCAGCGGGTCGATCAGCAGATCGGACTGCGCCAGCCCGTAGCGGTCGCAGGCGAAATCGACCAGGCGGCGCGCGATGCGCAGCTTGTCCTCCGCCGTCTTCGCCATGCCCACCTCGTCGATGGTGAGCGCGATCACCGCGGCGCCGAATTTCTTCGCCAGCGCCATGCGGTCGGCGGCATGGTGCTCGCCATCCTCGAAATTGATCGAGTTGATGATCGGCTTGCCGCCATGCAGCTTCAGCGCCGCCTCGATCACCGGCGTCTCGGTCGAGTCGATCACCAGCGGCGCGTTCACCGAGGCGGTGAAGCGGGTGATCACCTCGTTCATCTCCGCGATCTCGTTGCGTCCGACGAAGGCGGTGCAGATATCCAGCGCGTTGGAGGCTTCCGCCACCTGCTCGCGGCCCATCGCCACGCAGCCATCCCAGTCGCCCGCTTCCTGCAGCTCGCGCCATTTTTTCGAGCCATTGGCGTTGCAGCGCTCGCCGATGGAGAAATAGGAATTCTCCTGGCGCAGCGGCACGGGCGCGTAGAGGCTGGCCACCGAGGGCACCCAGTGGAATTTCCGCGCCACCGGCGCCGGGCGCGGGGCGCCAAGCTTGCGCAGCATCGCATCCAGCGCCTCGATATGCGGGATGCTCGTGCCGCAACAGCCGCCGATCAGGTTTACCCCGTCCTCGACCACGAAACGCTCCACCCAGCTCGCCATTTCCTCGCCGCCGAGGGGGTAGTGGGTCTTGCCGTCCACCAGCTCGGGCAGCCCCGCATTGGGCTGCACGGAGATCTTGCCCGGCCAGTTCTGGCTCAGCCAGCGCACATGCTCGGCCATTTCCTGCGGGCCGGTGGCGCAGTTCAGCCCCATCAGCGGCACATCCAGCGCGTGGATGACGGTGGCGGCGGCGGCGATATCAGGACCGACCAGCAGCGTGCCGGTGGTTTCCACCGTCACCTGCACGAAGATGGGGATATCGCGCTTGGCCGCGGCCAAAGCCCGCTTGGCGCCGTTTACCGCGGCTTTGATCTGCAGCGTGTCCTGGCAGGTCTCGATCAGCAGCGCGTCCACCCCGCCCGCGAGGAGCCCCTGCGACTGCACGAACAGCGCCTCCTCCAGCGGGTCGTAGGCGATGTTGCCCAGGCTCGGCAGCTTGGTGCCCGGCCCGATGCTGCCCACCACCCAGCGCTGGCGCCCATCGGCGAAGGACTCGGCGGCCTCGCGCGCCAGCTCGCCGGCGATTTTGTTGATCTCGAAGGCGCGGTCGGTGAGGTCAAACTCGCCCAGCGTGATCGGCGAGCCGCCGAAGCTGTTGGTCTGCACCATGTCCGACCCGGCGGCGTAGTAGCCGCGATGGATCTCGCGCACGAGATCCGGGCGCGACAGGTTCAGCACCTCGGTGCAGTTTTCCCGGTCCCAGAAATCCTTTTCCAGGTCGAGTGTGAGCGCCTGCACGCGCGAACCCATGCCGCCGTCGCAGAGCAGGACGTTTTTGGAGAGAGCTTCGAGAAGATGTGGCCGTGACATGCTTGTCAGATACACCGCCTTGCCCCCATGTCCAGCCAATGAGTGCAGATAGCCGTATTCCCGTGGTGTTCGGGCAACAGCCGGGGGCGCAGGATGTGGTGCTGGCGGAGGAGGGGGTTGCCGTTGCCCCAGCTCTGCGTGTGCGCCGGTTCACCGCCGCGCTGCCAGGGCATCTGGCGGGCTGCGCCTGCTGCGTGCCGCGCGGGGCGGGGGGCGAGGCGCTGGCCAAGCTGTTCCGTGACCGCGCCACCGGGGCGGTGCCGTATTTCAGCCGTGTAGTGGTGCTGGCCTCGCCAGCCGGGAGGGCGGCGATCCGCGCCGCGCTGGAGGACGATGCCCTAGCCCGGGCGCGCTACCGGCTGGGTTAGGTCGTACCCTGGGGCATTGCCCCGGAATCGCGGCTCAACAGCGTCGCCAGCCAGAGCCTTCGCCGGCGCCGCTCAGGCTTGGCGGGCGAGGAGGGTTGCGTTTGCGCCTCTGCCGGGGCGGCGGAAAGCGCCATTGCCAGCTTGGTGACGTGGTAAGCCGCATCCGGGTTACGCTTGAACATAGCGCGGATAATGGCGTCTGCCTCGACATCCACCGGCCCCTCAGCCTTGCTCATCACCCGGCTGAAAAACGCGAGAATGTCCATATGCTCTTCGCGTGTCATACGCCTTTTAGGTAACAACACCCGCGCTCAGGCAAGTAAGATTTTCGTGTATGGAGGGGAATTCACGTCTGCGGCAGGGAGCGTACGGATTCGTACACGTACATCAAAGACCCGCCGCGCATGAAGGTCGCGCTCTCGGCCATCCCGATGCTGCCCAACACCGCGCGCGAGGCGAAATTCTCCTCCCGCGCCACCGCGATCACCCGCGTCAGCCCGGCTACGCCATGCGCGTAGTTGAGCGCGGCGCTGGTGGCCTCGCTGGCCAAGCCGACTCCGCGCGCATCCGGCAGAAAAGCAAAACGCAGCGCCACGCCGCGCCCGTCTGGCCGGTGCATCAGCGCCGTCATGCCCAGAAATTTGCCCCGCCGCGCGCGCACAACCCACATGCCGAAGCCGAACCGGCCCCAATCCTGGATGTCATGCGCCAGATCCTCGGCGGCCTGCACCGGGCTGCGCACCCCACCCAGCATCAGCGCATAGGCGCGCGGGTCGCCCTTCAGCCGCACCAGATCGGGCAGGTCCCAATACCCCACGGGCGTCATCCGCAGCCGCGCGGTGGTCACCACCCAGGCGGATGAAACGCTCATTCCGGGGGCGGCTTACCGCGTCAGCGGGCGGTATTTGATGCGGTGCGGCTCGGTGGCGTCCTGGCCCAGGCGGCGGCGCTTATCCTCCTCATAGGCCTGGAAATTGCCCTCGAACCATTCGACATGGCTGTCACCCTCGAAGGCCAGGATATGCGTGGCCAGACGGTCGAGGAACCAGCGATCATGCGAGATGATGACGGCGCAGCCGGGGAATTCCATCAGCGCCTCTTCCAGCGCGCGCAGCGTGTCCACGTCGAGGTCGTTGGTCGGCTCGTCGAGGAGAATGACATTCGATTCCGACTTCAGCATCTTGGCCAGATGCACGCGGTTGCGCTCACCACCCGAGAGGATGCCGACCTTCTTCTGCTGGTCCGAACCCTTGAAGTTGAACGCGCCCACATAGGCACGCGAGGCCACTGAACGCTTGCCGAGATAGATGACATCCGTGCCGCCCGAGATTTCCTCCCAGACGTTTTTGTTCGGGTCCAGGCTGTCGCGGGACTGATCGACATAGCCAAGCTTCACGGTCTCGCCGATCTTGAGCGCGCCGGAATCAGGCTTCTCCGTGCCGATGATCATCTTGAACAACGTGGATTTGCCGGCGCCGTTCGGGCCGATCACGCCGACAATGCCGCCCGGCGGCAGCTTGAAGTTGAGGTTCTCGATCAGTTCGCGGTCGCCGAAGCCCTTGCACAGATCCTGCGCCTCGATGACCGTGCCGCCCAGACGCGGGCCGGGCGGGATGACGATTTCCGCCACGCCGGTCTGCAGCTCTTGCGATTTTTGCAGCATTTCCTCGTAGCGCTGGATACGCGCGCGGGACTTGGTCTGGCGCGCCTTGGGGCTGGCCGAGATCCATTCCTGCTCTTCGGCCAGAGCACGCTGGCGGGCGGATTCTTCCTTCTCCTCCTGAGCCAGGCGCTTCTGCTTCTGCGCCAGCCAGGCGGAGTAATTGCCCTCATACGGGTAGCCCCGGCCGCGCTCGATTTCCAGGATCCAGTTGGTCACGTTGTCCAGGAAGTAGCGGTCATGGGTAATCAGGATCACGGTGCCGGTGTAGTTGGCCAGCGTGCGCTCCAGCCAAGCCACGGACTCGGCGTCCAGATGGTTGGTCGGCTCGTCGAGCAGCAGCAGGTCCGGCTTTTCCAGCAGCAGGCGGCACAGCGCCACGCGGCGGCGCTCACCGCCCGAGAGCGGCTTGACGTCGGCATCCGGCGGCGGGCAGCGCAGCGCATCGAGCGCAATCTCGATCTGGCGGTCCAGGTCCCAGCCATCGGCGGCGTCGATGATTTCCTGCAACTGCGCCTGTTCGGCCAGCAGGTCGTTCATCTTGTCGTCGTCCATTGGTTCGGCGAATTCTTCGGAGATGGCGTTGAAGCGGGAAATCGCCTTGCGTAGCTCGGCGAATGCCTCGGCCACATTCTCGCCCACGGTCTTGGTGGGGTCGAGCTGCGGCTCCTGCGCCAGATAGCCCACCTTCACGCCCTCGGCGGCCCAGGCCTCGCCGCCATATTCCTTGTCGATCCCAGCGATGATCTTCAGCAGAGTGGATTTACCGGCGCCGTTCACGCCCAGCACGCCGATCTTCACGCCCGGCAGGAAGGAGAGGGTGATGCCCTTGAACACCTCGCGCCCGCCCGGATAGGCCTTGGTGAGGTCCTTCATCACATAAACATACTGGTACGATGCCATCGCGCGCGTCCTTAAACTCTGGTTGCGCTGGGTATAGTTTGGCGCCCGCGCAGGGGCAACATGCCAGCGTCAGTCGCGCCGAGCTGTCCGATTTTTAAGGGGGGCGGTGTGGATTTCCTGCTAAATCCCGAAGGTCATGGGCGGCCGGGGCAAAGCGCCGCCGCCGAAGCTGCACTGCCAACAGACAGGACAGGATGCCATGCCAGACAATATCGAAACGGGGGCGATGCGCCCCGCGTTCCCGCCACTGCCCGAGGTGGCCAGCGCTGCGGCCCGGTTACGCGCCGATGTGGACAAGCTCCAGCCCGACCATCTGGATGAGACTTACGCCCTGCTGGCCGAGACGCATGAGGCGATCCTCGCCGCCTGGCGGACAAATCCACACTGCCAAGCCTTGCTGGAGGCGCTGCGGGCCGAGCTGATCGCGCTGGTGGACGAGTATCATGCCTATGCCGCCCGCGCCCTGCCCGTGAACGGCTATATGTACGGCATCTCCGATGAGGCGGTGCGCTGCGACACCCAGGCGGATGTGATGCTGGACGAGGTGCGCCATTTGGAATCCGAGGCGGCGGCACTGAACGGCAGGCGGCATTAGCGGGAAATGGTGCGCCGGGCAGGATTCGAACCTGCAACCAAACCGTTATGAGCGGTCCGCTCTAACCGTTGAGCTACCAGCGCCTGTCCCATTTTGGGTTGCGGCACCATAGCTTGCGCCGCCGCGTTGGCAAGAGACCCTGGCACGGGCTATACGCGCCCCAGTGCAACAGGGAGACCCAGCAATGGATGTGAGCAAGATTTCCGCCGGCAAGGACGTGCCCCGCGACATCAACGTGGTCGTGGAGATCCCCGCCGGTTCGGGCGTGAAATACGAGATCGACAAAGAGAGCGGCGCGCTGGTGGTGGACCGCGTGGTGTTCACGCCGATGACCTATCCGGCGGCCTATGGCTTCATCCCCAACACCCTGGCCGATGACGGCGACCCGGCGGACGCGCTGGTGCTGCTGCCGACCGCCGTGGTGCCGGGCGCCGTGATCCGCTGCCGCCCGATTGGGCTGCTGCAGATGGAGGACGAGTCGGGCCAGGATGAGAAGATCATCTGCGTACCGCACGACAAGGTGCATCCGCAATTCTCCGAGGTGAATGAGGTTGCGCAGCTCCCCGCCATCACCCGCGATGTGATCAAGCACTTCTTCGAGCACTACAAGGATCTGGAGAAGGGCAAGTGGGTGAAGATCACCGGCTGGGCCGACCGCGCCGCCGCCGAGGCGGCGATTACCGCCAGCCTGGCCCGCGCCGGCAAATAAGCCGCCACCCGCTGGAAAAAAAGGGGCCCGAACAGGGCCCCTTTTTGCGTGCCGGGATTGTAGGCTCAGACGAGCCTGGTGCGCCTCACCACTAGCCGCACGGCGATATTGATGGCGAGCACCACCAGCATCACCAGGAAGGCCGCGGCATAAGCCAGGGCGTGGGAATGCGCGTCCGGCTGATCGATGAAGGTCCAGATCACATAGGTCAGATACGCCACCGGGGCGTGGGTGAAGCGGCCATCCCAGGTGAAATCAGACCAGCCGGCGGTGTAAATCAGCGGCGCGGTCTCGCCCACCGAGATGGCGAGGCCGAGCAGCGCGCCCGTGATCACGCCGGCGGAGGCGGCGGGCAGCACCACCTTGAACACCACCGTATGGTCCTTGGCGCCGAGCGCATAGGCGGCCTCGCGCATCGGGTTTGGCACTTGCTGCAGGGCAAGCTCGGTGATGCGCGCCAGATAGGGCACGATGAGGATGGCGATGGTGATGGCGGCCGCCGCGAGCGAGAAGCCCCAGCCGAAGCCGATGATGAAGACGATATAGGCGAAATAACCCAGCACGATCGAGGGGGTGCCGGTGAGCACGTCGGAGAGGAAGCGGATTACCCCGCCCAGCCGGTTCTTGCCGTATTCCGAAAGATGGATGCCCGCGCCGATGCCGATGGGCACGGCGATGAGCATGGCGAACAGGGTGATGATGAAGGTGCCCTCGATGGCGTTGAGCAGGCCATTGGCCGTGCCGCTGGTGGTTTGGGTGAACAGCTTGCCCGACAAAGCGGCAACGCCGTGCACGGTCACCACGCCGACGATATCGACGAGCGGGGCGATGACCAGAGCCAGCGCCAGACCGCAGGCCACCCAGCCGAGCTTGCTGATGGTGAGGCGGCGCAGCTCCTGCGCTGAACGCGCGACCTTAAGACTGGCGCTTGCGGACATTGAGGGCTCCGGAGGAAAGCAGTTTGGCGGTGGCGTTCACGGCCAAGGTAATGAGGAACAGCACCAGGGCGATCTCGGAGAGCGTGCGCACCGACATGTTGGTGGGGTCGGATTCGGCGCTGTCGAGCTGGCTGACGATGAACGAGGCGATGGTCGAAATCGGGCTGAACAGCGAGGTCGGCAGGATATTGATGCCGCCGCCCGAGACCATCAGCACCGCCATGGTTTCACCCAGCGCGCGGCCCAACGCCAGCACGATGCCGCCGATCAGAGTGGTTCGCACCATTGGCAGCATCGCCTTGGCCACCACCTCGAAATGCGTGGCCCCGAGGGCAAAGGCCGATTCGCGGTTTTCTTTGGGCACTTGCAGCAAGGCGTCATAGAGGGTGGAGGCGATGATCGGCGTGATCATCAGCGCCAGCACGACAGAGGCCGCGAGCAGCCCGTAGCCATTGCCGCTGGGGCTGAGATAGCGGCCGATCAGCGGGATCAGCACCGTGATCCCCCAGAGGCCGAACACCACCGAGGGCACCACCGCCACCAGCTCGACCAGCATGGACAGCGCCGGGCGGATGCGGTGCGGCACGGCCTCGGCCAGGAAGATGGCGGCACCGACGGAGAGTGGTACGGCGATGAGGATGGCGAGGCCCGAGGAGGCAAGCGTGCCGGCAATGAAAACAAGAATACCGTAATTGGCGCCGGGCGGTACGGAAATGCCGCTTACCGTCACCGGGTCGCTATACAGATCGCCCAGGTTCCAGCTGATCTGGGTCATGAAGTGCAGGCCGTTGAACAGGATCGCCTGACCTGAATACGCCACCAGAAAAAAAACGACCGCGACAAGCGCGGCGGGAATCAGCAGACTGAGCAGCAGGACAGAAACGCGAAACGGCCTGAATTTCATTGTTCACCGTGCGGGCAAAAATGGATCCCCTTCCGGCTGGAAGCCGGAAGGGGTGTTTAGGCGTATTACTGGATTTTGTCGACCTGAGCCTGCGACAGGGCCTTCACCGCCGCCGGCAGCGGCAGGAAGTGCACCTTGCTCATGAAGCTCATGTTGTTGCCGTCGTTCAGCGCCCAACCCAGGAAGTCACGGATGGCCGAGCCGATCGCCGGGGCGGGCTGGTGGCTGCTCACGATCGCATATTCGTAGTTCACGATCGGGTAGGCGTTCTCACCGGGGGTGAAGACGATGGAGATACGCTCATCAGCCGGGGTGCTGGCAGCCACCGAAGAGGCGGCGTTGCCAATGGTCTCGGCGGTCGGCAGCACGTATTCGCCATGCTTGTCGAGCAGCGCGGCTTGGCCGAGGCCAGCCTTGGCGGCCTGATCGGCGAAGGAAACGCCGATGTAAGCGATGGAGTACGGGTTGGCGGCGGCGGCGGTCACCATGCCCGAGTTGCCGTTGGCACCGATCGCGGTGGACACGGCCGGCCAGGAAACGGTGGTGCCGTAATGCAGGGTGGAGGCCCAGCCGGCATCAGAGAACGCCAGGTATTGGCTGAAGATGAAGGTGTCGCCCGAGCCGTCCACGCGGTGGATGGGGATGATCACATGGTCCGGCAGAGCCACGCCCGGGTTGGCGGCAGCGATCGCGGGGTCATTCCACTTGGTGATCTTGCCCTCATAGATGCCGGCCAGGATCGGGCCGGAGAGCTTCAGATTCGTCACGCCCGGCAGGTTGTAGTTCACCGCCTGCGAGGAGATGGCGAGCGGGATGCTCAGCATTTCCGGGTGCGCCTTCACCATCGCGTCGGAGAGATAGGCGTCGGAGGCGCCGATCTGCACCAGGCCCTTGATGGACTGGGCGATGCCGGCGCCAGAGCCGGTGGAGGTGGTGGTGATGTCGGCGCCGGGATGGGTGGCGGTGTAGGAGGGAACCCACAGGTTGAACAGCGGGTAGAGCAGGCTCGAGCCGCTCTCGACCAGCGGCACGGAGGTCTGGGCATGAGCGGCGCCAGCGGCGGTCGCAATCGCCAGCGCGGCAACGCCGGAGCGGAGGAGGTTGTTGAGAATCTTCACGTTCGCGTTCCTTTGGTTGAGTCCCAGCGGGATCCCTGTTCGGGCAGCGGGGAGCTTTCCCGCTGAGCCCCGCAATAATTGATGAGTGTGACAATGGCGACGGGGTTTGCGTTGCAGTTCAATGACATTTGTCCTGGCGCGGGCATTGCCGCGCGCCGCCTGAGGCCATAAACGCGGCTGATGCCGCCCCGCCCGCCGTCCGCATTGTCACACAAGGCGTTGTTTCTGGCGTTTTTCGAAGCCGGGATTTTTGGCTTTGGCGGCGTGCTGCCAATCGCCCGGCGGGTGTTGGTGGAGCGGCGGCGCTGGCTGAGCCAATCCGAATTCAACGAGCTGTTCTCGCTCTGCCAGACCCTTCCGGGAGCCAATATGGTTAATTTCGCCTTCGCCTATGGCGCGCGCCAGCGCGGGGCGGGCGGCGCCGTGGCGGCGGTGCTCGGCATCATGGCGGCGCCGATGGCGCTGGTGATGCTGTTTGGCGGGCTGTATGCGCGTTATGGCGGGTTGGCGCCGGTGCGCCACGCCCTGGCCGGGCTGGCCGCGGCGGCAGCCGGGCTAATGCTGGGGGCGGGGGTGAAGATCGCGGCGCCGGTGCTGCGTTCGGTGCGGCATGCCGCGCTGGTGGCGGTGGTGCTGGCGCTGGTGGCGCTGGCCCATTGGCCGCTGGTGCTGGCGATGCTGGCGGTGCTGCCGGTGTCGCTGCTGCTGGCGTGGCGGGCGGCGCGATGACGGCGCTGACGCAGCTGGCGCTGCTCTTCGGCAAGCTCTCGCTGGTGGCGGTGGGTGGGGTGAACGCCGCCGTGCCCGAAATCGCCCGGCAGGTGGTGGCGCAGCGCCATTGGCTGAGCCCGGCGCAATTCGTGCAGCTCTACGCCATCTCCAACGCCGCGCCAGGGCCGAATGTGATGATCTCCACGGTGATCGGCCAACATGTCGCGGGCGTCGCGGGCGGCATCGTGGCCACGCTGGCGATGATCCTTCCCGCGGGCTTGGTGGCGATTTTGGTCAGCCGCTATTTCGCGCGGCACGAATCGGCGCGCTGGCGGCGTGTGGTGCAGGCGGCACTCTTACCGGTCACGGCCGGGCTGGTGCTGGCGGCGGGCTGGGTGCTCACCGCGCAATCGGTTTCCGGCTGGCTCACGGGCGCCATCGCGCTTGGCTGCGCCGGGCTTTCCTGGCGGGGGCGGCTGCACCCGCTCTGGCTGTTGGGCGGCGGCGCGTTGCTGGGGCTGCTGCTGCTTTAGCGCAGGTGCTCGGCGAAGAAGGCAAGGCTGCGCAGCTCCGCCAGCTCCCAATCCTTGCGGCTGTAGCTGGCCCGGGCGTCGCAGCCGAAGCCATGTTCCGCGCCCTCATACACATACACGTCGATGCCCGGCTGTGCCTTGCGGATGGCCTGGATGTCGCTCAGCGGGATGGAGTGGTCGATCTCGCCGAAATGGAGCTGCGCCGGGCAGGTCGGGGTGAGGTCCTTCTGCGCCGCGATGCCCGCGCCATACCAGCCCGAGGCGGCCCAGAACTTGTCGGTCTTGCAGGCGGATAGCCAGGCTAGCGTGCCGCCCCAGCAATAGCCGATGATGCCCACGGGCTTGCCGCCAAACGCCGCCGCCGTGGCTTCGAGGTTGAGCAGCGATTGCGCCTCGGGGATCTGATCGCGCAGGGCGCGGCCTTTGGCGATGCCCTCGGCATCGTAGCCCAGCTCGACATTGCGTTCCACGCGGTCGAACAGTGCCGGGGCGAGCACGCGGTAGCCGAAACCGGCCAGCCGCTCGGCCACCGCGCGGATATGCGAGTTCACGCCGAAAATCTCCTGCACCACCACCAGTCCGCGCGGGGCATTCACGTTGCCAGCCTCGAAAGCGCTGAATTTGTGGCCATCGGCGGCGGTCAATTGCAGCATTGGCGTTTCCTTAAGGGTTTGTTGTTATTTTGCGTATACCGCGAAGTCGCGCGCCAGAGTCGCATAAATTTCGCGCTTGAACGCCACCGCCAGGGCGGGCAGATCGGCTAGATTCACCCATTTCCAGTCCTCGAATTCCGGATGGGCGTGCGCGTCGAGCCGGATGTCCTCATCGCGCCCGGTGAAGCGCAGCGCGTACCATTTCTGCTTCTGGCCGCGATATTTGCCGCCCCAGGCGACTCCGAGCAGCGCGGGCGGCAGGTCATATCGCAGCCAGCCCGGATGCTCACCCATGATCTCGGCCTTGCCGGTGCCGACTTCTTCTTCCAGCTCGCGCAGCACGGCCTCGCGCGGGTCCTCGCCCGCGTCGATGCCGCCTTGCGGGAGCTGCCACGCATCGGGCACGCCGATGCGCTTGCCGACGAACACGCGGCCATCAGGGCTGAACAGCACCGCGCCGACATTGAGCCGGTAGGGCAGGGAGGCGTGATCCGTCATGCCCGCCTCTTATTGCGCGGCGGTCATGCCATCCACCAGCTTCAGCCCCATTTGCAGCTGGAAGTCGGTGTCCGGCTTGGTCGGGTCGAAGGCCGGCCAGTTCGCCGGCGGCTTGGCCTGGATGGTGGCGGCCACGGCGGGCAGCGGCGGCGCGGGTGGCAGAGGCGCCGTACCCTGGCCGGTGGGGTTCGCGAAGGCGTGGAGCAGATCGGTCTCGCGCAGCTGGGCGAAGAAAGCATCGTCCGGCAGGCTGGTATCGGAGACCTTTACATCCGGCGTGACGCCATAGCCCTGGATGGATTTGCCCGAGGGGGTGAAATACAGCGCCGTGGTCAGGCGCAGCGCGCCCTCATTATCGATCGGCATGATCGTCTGCACTGAGCCCTTGCCGAAGGTCTTCTGCCCCAGCACCAGGGCGCGGTGATTCTGTTGCAGCGCCGCGGTCACGATCTCGGCCGCCGAGGCGGTGCCAGAATTGGTGAGGATCACGAGCGGCGCGCCGCTCGTGATGTCCCCATTCTGGGCGTACCACACCTGGTCGTCCTCGCTATGGCGGCCATGGGTGGAGACGATCTCGCCGGAATTGAGGAAATCATCGCTCACCGCCACCGCTTGGTCGAGCAGCCCGCCGGGGTTGTCGCGCAGATCCAGAATGTAGCCATGGAGTTTACCATGCGCCTGTTTCTGCAGTTCATTCACCGCTTTGATAATATGGTCGCTGGCCTTTTCGTCGAAGCTGCTGAGGCGGATATAGCCAACCGGGCCGTCCGGCGTGGTGAAGAGGCGGTCCTTCACGTCGTCGATCTTGATGATCTCACGCGTGAGGGTGACATGGATCGGCGTGTTCACGCCGTTGCGCTTGATGGTCAGCGTGATCTGGGTGCCCGGCGCGCCGCGCATCTTGCTCACCGCGTCGTCCAGCTCCAGCCCGTCGGTGGAGTGGCCGTTGATCTCCAGGATGATGTCGTTATGCTTGATGCCCGCGCGCGCCCCCGGCGTACCGTCGATTGGCGCGATCACCTCGATCAACCCGTCCTTCTCCGTCACTTCCAGCCCGAGACCGCCGAACTGGCCGGAGGTCTGTACCTGCATGTCGGCATATTGCTGGGCGTTCATGTAGCTCGAATGCGGGTCAAGCCCGGCGAGCATGCCGTTGATGGCGTTGTAGATCAGCTTATCCGAGGGCGGATCGATCACGTAGTTCTGCTTCACCTCGGTCAGCACGTCGCCGAATAGCGAGAGCTGCTGATAAGTGCTGTCGGACGGGGCGGCCTGCCCCATGGCGCGGCCCAGCGGCTGCGCCACCGTACCCAGCGCCAGACCACCCAGGAAAACTCCGCTCAGCAACAAACCGCCGCGCAAACGCATGTATTAAATCCTCAAAAGCCGGATGACTCCATCCGCATTAGACAGCATCCCGCCGGGTTTATCCAGAGCCACGCCCGGCGAGCCAGGAGGCGGGGTCCACGGGCGCGCCGTTGCGGCGCACTTCCATATAAAGCTTGGGCTGGGTCGTGGGGGTGGCGGGGTCGTAGCCATGCATGCTGCCGACAGGCTGCCCACGCACGAGGCGTTGGCCCTGGGAGACATCCAGCCGGTCCATGCCGGCTAGCACCACGCTGGTGCCGCCGCCGCAATTGGCAATGACCATGTTGCCATAGGTGTGGAAGTTACCCGCGAACATCACCGTGCCGGCGCAGGGGGTGACGACATGCGCCCCCGGCGCGGTGGCGTAGCTCACGCCAATGGCGGGGCCGGCCAAGGTTGGGGCGCCAAAAGCCTGCACCACCTGCCCGGCCACCGGCGCGGTGCCGCCGCCCGCGGGCAGGTTGGCTTGGTTGGCCGGCGATGCCGGGGGCACCAGCCTGGCCACGGCCTCATTCAAAGTCTCTAGCTCATTCCGGGCAGCCAGCTCGCGCTCGCGCGCCGCCGCCTGTTGGTCCGCCGCCGCCTGCTCCGCCGCCTTGGCCGCGGCGATCTGCGCCGAGAGCGCGGCTTCCGCCGCCTGCTGCTTGGCTGCCGCCGCGGCAAGCTGCGCCTGCCCGGCCTGGGCCGCGGCGACAAGCTGGGCCAGCTGCGCGGTCTGCGCCTGCACCTGCTGGGCCTGCGCGGTAATGGCGGCGGCGATGCCCTGTAGCAGCGCCACGCTGCGCACCGCCTCACCTGGCGGCAACGGCGCGGTGAGCAGGGTGGAGGCCGGTTGGGTGGCGAGGCGCTGCATTACCGGCATCAATTTGACCAGCGCCGCCTGGGCCGTGGCCAGACGCTGCGCGGCATCGCCCTGCGCGGCCTGCAGATTGGCAAGCTGCCCGGCATATTGCGCGGTTTGTGTTTCCATGCCGCGCAGCGCGGCGGCGGCGTTGGCCTGCTGTTGCGCGAGCATCTGCGCGCGGGCCTGCGCCGCCAGCTTGGCCTGCTGCGCCTGTTGTGCGGCCAACGCCTTGGCTTTGGCCTCGGCCTCCAGCTGCGCCCGCCGGGCTTGCGCCGTGGCCGGGTCCAGCGGCGCCGGGGCTTGGGCGGCATGCTTGTCGTGGTGATGCGCCATCTTGGCCCCGGCCAGCGCCGGAGCCAAAATCAGGCCCAGACAGAGCGCGGCGCGAAGCTTCAAGAGAACAGCGGCGTTCCGGTCATTTCCGCCGGCTGCTTCAGGCCCATCAGCTTCAGCAAGGTGGGCGCCAGATCGGCCAGCACGCCGTCATGCAGCTTGATGCCCTCCGGCCCGCCGGCGCAGATCACCGGCACCAGGTTCGTGGTGTGCGCGGTGTGCGGGCCGTTGGTCTCGGCGTCGTGCATCATCTCGCAATTACCGTGATCGGCGGAGACCAGCAGCGTCCCGCCCTGTGCCGCCACGGCGTCGGCAATGGCGCCGAGGCCCTGGTCCACTGCCTCCACCGCCTTGATCGCGGCGGAGAGGATGCCGGTATGGCCGACCATGTCCGGGTTGGCGAAATTCAACACGATCAGGTCGTATGCGCCGGAATTGATCGCCGCCACGGCCTTCCCGGTCAGCTCCGCCGCCGACATCTCGGGTTGCAGATCGTATGTCGCCACCTTGGGCGAGGCGACCAGGATGCGGTCCTCGCCGGGGAAGGGCGTCTCCACCCCGCCATTGAAGAAATATGTGACGTGCGGGTATTTCTCGGTCTCCGCCATGCGCAGCTGCTTCAGCCCGGCGGCCGAAACCACCTCGCCCAGCAGATGCTCCAGCCGCTCGGCCGGGAACACCGTGGTCATGAACGGCGCCAGCGCGTCGGAATAGGCGGTCATGCCGGTGGCGGCGACCAGCTTGGGGCGGCGCGCGGCGAAGCCGGTGAAGCTCGGGTCGAGCAGCGCGGTGAGGATCTCGCGCACGCGGTCCGCGCGGAAATTGGCGCACAGCACGGCGTCGCCATCTTTCATTCCGGCGTAATCGCCGATCACGGCGGGCTTGATGAACTCATCCGTCACCTTTGCCGCATAGCTCGCGGCGATCGCCGCCTCGGCGGTGGGGAAAGCCTCGCCCTTGGCGTCCACGATCAGCTCGTAGGCCTGCTGCACGCGCTCCCAGCGCTTGTCGCGGTCCATGGCGTAATAGCGGCCGACCAGCGTGCCGATCTTGGCCGTCTCGCCCAGGGCGGCGGCGAAGCCGCGCACATATTCGGCGGCGGATTCGGGCGGCGTGTCGCGCCCGTCAGTCCAGACATGCACCACCACCGGCACCCCGGCGTTGAACAGGATTTTCGCCAGCGCCACGATATGGTCCTGGTGCGAATGCACCCCGCCCGGCGAGACCAGCCCCATCAGATGCGCGGTGCCGCCCGAGCGGATCAGCGCGGAGATGAAATTGCCCAGCACCGGGTTGGCGGCGAGGGTGCCGTCCTCGATCGCCATGTCGATGCGCGGCAGTTCCTGCGTGACCACGCGGCCCGCGCCGATATTCAGGTGCCCGACCTCGGAATTGCCCATCTGCCCCTGCGGCAGCCCCACCACGCGGCCCGAGGTGTTGAGGAAGGCATGCGGCGAATTCGCCCATAGGCGGTCGAAATTCGGCTTGTTCGCCTGCGCCACGGCGTTGTCCTCCCGGCGTTCATTCCAGCCGAAGCCATCCAGGATGACGAGCATGACGGGTTTCTTGGGCATTGCGGTCCTTCACGAAGCGGTTTTGGCGGCCTCTATATAGGCACTCGGCCCGCGCGGGGATAGACTGCGCGTATGCGAGCAATGACATTCGAGCGGCCCGGGGCGCCGTTGCGTCTGCGCCAATGCGATGCGCCCGAGCCGGAGCCGGGGCAGATTTTGCTGCACGTCTGCACCTGCGGGGTGTGCCGGACGGATCTGCATATCGTCGATGGTGAGTTGCCCAACCCTAAGCCGCATGTGGTGCCGGGGCACGAGATCGTGGGCCGCGTGCTGGCGGTGGGGCGGGGGGTGGAGCGTTTCGCCCCCGGCCAGCGCGTGGGCGTGCCCTGGCTGGGCTGGACCTGCGGCGTCTGCGCCTATTGCCGCGCGGGGCGGGAAAATCTGTGCGAGCTTGCGCGCTTCACCGGCTACCAGATCGACGGCGGCTATGCCGAGCAAACCGTGGCCGATGCGCGCTACTGCTTCCCCATCCCCGAGCGGTTCTCCGACATCGAGGCCGCGCCGCTGCTCTGCGCCGGGCTGATCGGGTATCGCACGCTGCGCGCGGGCGGTGATGCGCGGCGGCTGGGCATTTATGGCTTCGGCGCGGCGGCGCATATCGCGGCCCAGGTGGCGCGCTATGAGGGGCGCGAGGTGTTCGCCTTCACCCGCCCCGGCGACAAGGCGGCGCAGGATTTCGCTCGTTCCATCACCGGCGGCTGGGTTGGCGGGTCGGACGAATTGCCGCCCGAGCCGCTCGATGCCGCGCTGATTTTCGCGCCCGCCGGAGAGCTGGTGCCCGCCGCGCTGCGCGCTTTGGCGCCCGGCGGCACGGTGGTGTGCGGCGGCATCCATATGAGCGAGATCCCTGCGTTTTCCTACGATATTTTGTGGAAGGAACGGAGCATCCGCTCCGTCGCCAACCTCACCCGGCGCGACGCCGAGGAGTTTTTGCCGCTGGCCGCGAAAATCCCGATCGTGACGATGACGCGGGCCTATGCGCTGGAGGACGCCAACACGGCGCTGGATGATCTGCGCGCGGGGCGGCTGGAGGGGGCGGCGGTGTTGGTGATGGGGTAGGGGGAAGAATGGGGGGATAGCGGACTGGCCGGTTTCTAGTGGATCTGCGGCAGAAGCGGACATTTAACTCGATGTTCAAACTGGCCAAAGTTCGTGCGGCTCGGCACGATACAGACGCTACGAATCTGATGCTCGGGAGATTGGATGACAGACGAATCGATAGGAATCACGTCACCTGCCGCCTCGCTTTACAAATACGTTGACATAAGTGGTTTGAAGCGAATTCTCCAAGGATCGGTGAGGTTCACTCAGCCAAGCGCATTCAATGATCCGTTCGAGCTACTGCCGGAAGTCGTGATCCATAACAATCAGAAAGAGGAGGAACTCAAAATTGCGTTCAGTACTCGGGCACAACGCCGTCTGCCACCAGTAGGCGCCTTGGATGAGGTGCCAGATGGATACCAGGCAAGTGACACCTTGTCTCGCGACATAGTTCAGAAGCTCAACGGTCTTATTGGCATTCTGTGTCTATCGCGGATCAATGACTCACTTCTAATGTGGGCGCACTACGCCAATCAGTATGCCGGCGCTGTAGTCGAGTTTGACGGCACACATGAGTTTTTTGACGGTCAGATAGATGTTGAATATCAAGAGTTGCGACCGATGAGAGATGTTCATGCCTACTCATCGCAGGCGGAGCCGTTCCCTGTTGCCGAACTTTGTACGAAGTCCGAGCAGTGGAAATATGAGCAAGAAGTTCGGATCATAAGGCATTTTGCTGAATGTCAAAATATCGGCAATGACCCACGTGAATTTCCAATCTACACTCAGCAACTACCGCTCGCATCCATCAAGTCCGTGACTCTCGGTGAGCGTACACCAGTCGTTGAACAACGCGAGATTTATGCCGCAATAAAAGGGACACAAATATCGCTCTGGTTAGCTGCAATTGCAGACCGTGGTTATGCGTTTAGACGAGAACTAATCAAGATGGCCGGGAGCGGTCCTTGCCTCTCGCCACGTACGGCCCACATCTTCTCGCATCTGGAGACGCCATTGGGCGATTTGGCGCGCACCCTCATTGCACAACATCCAATGAGCAAGATCGTCAACAGGGGAGTGTAGAATGGCGGCTTTCGGAATTAATCGCCCCGCCCCCTACGACTGCCCCGGGTCGAATCTGCCCCCTACGGCCGTCCCGCCCGGTGATACGGATGCCCGGCCAGAATCATCTGCGCCCGATAGATTTGCTCGGCCAGCATCGGGCGCACCAGCATATGCGGCCAGGTGAGTTTGCCGAGTGAGAGTTTGGCGCCGGCGCGGGCCAGCACGGCGGCGTCCAGCCCTTCCGCGCCGCCGATCACGAAGGCCAGCTTTTTGCTCCGCTCCAGCCACCCCGCCAGCAGCCGCGCCAGGGCCGGGCTGTCCGGTTCCGCGCCGCCCATGTCCAGGGCGATGACGAATTCATCCGGCTTCAGCGCGGCCAAAATCGCCTCGGCCTCGCGGCGCTTGATCTCGGCGGCGCTGCCGGTGCCGTCGGGCAGTTCGGTCAGGGTGAGTTCCGGACGGATGCGCTTGGCGTAGCGGGCCAGCAGCTCGCGCTCCGGCCCGGCCCCGCCCTTGCCGATGGCGATCAGCCTCACTCTTCGGCGCCGGCCTCATCCAGCTCGGCGGCCCACATCTTCTCCAGGCCATACAGCGTGCGCGCCTCGGGCTTGAACAGATGCACGATGATGTCGCCCGCGTCGATCAGCACCCAATCGGCGCCGTTCGCGCCTTCGATGAGCGGCTTGCGGAACCCGGCCTCGCGCAGTTTTTCCTCCAGATGCGTCGCCATGGCGGCGATCTGCCGGTCGGCAAGGCCGGTGGCGATGATCATACGGTCGGCGAAGCTGGCGCGGCCCGCGAGGTCCAGCACCACGATCTCCTCGGCCTTGTCATCCTCCAGCGTGGCGACGATCAGCGCCTGCAAGCGCTCCAGCTGCTCCACGGGCGGCTTGGGCGCGGCCTTCTTGCCTTTCGGCCCGGCGATGGTCGCCTTCTTGCGCGGCGTGCCGGGCATGGCGGGCAGCGCCTCGGCCGGGGCGGCGGCCTTTTTCGGCGCGCGTTTGCGGGGCGTGGCGGCGGCGGCGGCGCCACGGGCGGGGGTTTTACGGGTCGGCGGACGGGTTATGGCGGCGCTCCTTCTGCTTTCCGGCGCAATTCCGTGGCGGAGGCCGGGTTCTCCTTCACCGGCAGGAGAATCCAGGCGGGTGCCTCCGCCGTGGCAAGGCATAGCCCAGCCCGCGCCGGAAGGCGATACGGGGCATACGCTTTGGCCGCCCGCGCCGCCAGGGCCCGGCGCGTGGCGCCAGGCCGGGGCAGCACCAGCATGGGCATGGCGCGCATAATCTGCCGCCAGCGCCCCCAGCGCGGCAGTTGGGCGAGGTTGTCAGCCCCCATCAGCCAGACGAATCGGGCGGCGGGAAAGCGGCGCTTGAGTTCGCGCATGGTGTCGAAGGTGTAGCGTGTGCCGAGCCGCGCCTCGATATCGGTGGCGATGATCCGCCGCCCGTCGGCAAGCTGGCGCGCGCTGGCCAGCCGCGCGGCCAGCGGGGCCATGCCAGCGGCGGGTTTCAGCGGGTTGCCGGGCGAAACCATCAGCCAGAGCTGGTGCAGCCCGGCATGGCGCATCGCCTCGCGCGCCACATGCAGATGCCCTTCATGCGCCGGGTTGAAGGAGCCGCCGAGCAGGCCGATGCGGATCCGGTAGCGATGGCCGGGGCAGAAACTCAGGGGCGCACCTGGCCGGTGCCGCGCACAACGTAGCGGAAGGTAGTGAGCTGGTCCGGCCCGATCGGCCCGCGCGCGTGGATGCGCCCGGTGGCGATGCCGATCTCGGCGCCGAAGCCGAATTCCCCGCCATCGCAAAACTGGGTGGAGGCGTTCCACATCGCCACCGCCGAGGCGGTGTTGGCGAGGAAATATTCCGCCGCCGCCGCGTCCTCGGTGATGATCGCCTCGGTATGCTCGCTGCCATAGGCGGCGATATGCGCCAGCGCCTCGTCCACATTGGCGACGATCTTCACGCTCAGCACCGCGTCCAGCCACTCGGTGTGGAAATCGGCATCGGTGGCGGCGGGCAGGGCGGGGCAGATGGCGCGCGCGGCCTCATCGGCGCGGAAGGCGCAGCCGAGCGCGGCGAGGTCGGCCACCAGCAGGGGCAGCAGCGTTGGGGCGATGGCGGTGTCGAGCAGCAGCGTCTCGGTGGCGCCGCAAATGCCGGTGCGGCGCATCTTGGCGTTGGCCAGCACGCCGCGCGCCATGGCGAAATCGGCGGCGCTGTGGATGTAGGTGTGGTTCAGCCCCTCGGCATGGGCCAGCACCGGCACGCGGGCTTCCTTTTGCACCAGCTCCACCAGCGTGCGGCCGCCGCGGGGGATGATCAGGTCGATCAGCCCCGAGGCGCCCAGCATGGCGGCGACGAAGCGGCGGTCGGTGGTCGGGGCGATCTGCACCACATCGGCGGGCAGCCCGGCGGCGTTCAGCCCCTCGGTTAACGCTTCGTTGATCGCCTTGGCGGAATGGTGGCTCTCCGAGCCGCCGCGCAGCAGAATGGCGTTGCCGGATTTGATGGCGATGGCCGCGGCATCGGCGCCGACATTGGGGCGGGATTCATAGATCATGCCCAGCACGCCCAGCGGCTGCGGGATGCGCGAGATGACGAGGCCGTTAGGGCGCGTCCAGTGGCCGAGGTCGCGCGCCAGCGGGTCGGGCAGGGCGGCCACCTCCTCCAGCCCGCGGGCCATGGCTTCCACCCGCGCCTCGTTCAGCAGCAGCCGGTCGCCGAAGGCGGCGGTGCCCTTGAAGCCCGCCATGTCGCGCGCATTGGCGGCGATGATCCGCGGCGCCGCCCGGCGCAGCGCGGCGGCGGCATCGCGCAGCGCGGCGTCGCGCGTGGCGGCGGGCAGGCGGGCCAGGGCGGCGGCGGCGCGGCGGGCCTTGGCGCCCATCTCCGCCATGATCAGGGTGTTGGCGTCGGTCTCGGCATTCATGGGGTGCATGCTTGCCCAGTCCTGGCGGGAAGATCAACAGCGCGCTAAACACCGCAACGTATGCCAGACCTACTCGATTCGCCGATGCCGGCCCCGCCGCCCGCCGCCCAGACCGCCGGCCCCGTGCTGCGCACGACGCGGCTGCTGCTGCGCCCGCTCGGCGCCGAGGATGCCCCAGCCTTCCACCGCCTCATCAATGATTGGGAAATCTGCCGCCGCCTGCCGGACGCGCCCTTCCCCTATCCCGCGCCGCTCGCCGCCGACTGGATCGCCGCCGCCGCCGAGGACCGCGCCGCCCACCGCGCCGAGCAATTCGCGGTGGTGGAGGCCGAGAGCGGAACGCTGCTGGGTGTGGCCGGGCTGCGCCTGGCCAAGGGGCAGAAGAGCGCGGAGCTGGGCTATTGGCTGGGCCGCGCGCATTGGGGCCAGGGCTATACACTAGAGGCCGCGCGGCGGCTGCTGGACTGGGCCTTCGCGGCGCTGCCGCTCTCGCATGTCACCGCCACGGTGGCGGCGGATAACGAGGCCTCGATGGCCGTGCTGCGGCATCTCGGCTTCACCGCCACGGGCAAGGGGCTGAAGAACTTCATGTGCCGGCCGGGGCACAAGCTGCCGGTGAAGCATTTCACCCGCGAGCGCGAGATGCTGGCCGCCGGGGTGGCCGCCGAGGCGCCCAAGGGCGGCACGCTGCTGGTGGCGGCAGCGGCGCTCATCGACGCACAGGGCCGCGTGCTGCTGGCCCGCCGCCCCGAGGGCAAGAAGATGGCCGGGCTGTGGGAATTCCCCGGCGGCAAGCTGGAGCCTGGCGAGACGCCCGAGGCCGCGTTGGCCCGCGAGCTGCGCGAGGAGCTGGGGCTGGAGACCAACCCCAAGGATTTCGCCCCCTTCGTGTTCGCCTCGCACGCCTATGAGAGTTTTCATCTGCTGATGCCGGTGTTCCTGTGCCGCCGCTGGAAGGGCGAGCCGCAGGCGCGCGAGGGCCAAGCGCTGGCCTGGGTCGCGCCCGACCGGCTGGTGGAATACCCCATGCCCCCGGCCGACCGGCCGCTGATTCCGATGTTGAGGGATTTTTTATGAGCAACCCGACCGCCGCCATCCTGATTATCGGCAACGAAATCCTCTCAGGCCGCACGCAGGACGTGAACGTGCAGTTCATCGCCAAGGGCGTGGCCGAGCTGGGCATCAGGCTGGAGGAGGTGCGGGTGGTGCCCGATATTCCGGCCCGCATCATCGGCGCGGTGAACGAGCTGCGCGCGGCCTACACCATGCTGTTCACCACCGGTGGCATCGGCCCCACGCATGATGACATCACCAGCGAGTGCGTCGCCGCCGCCTTTGGCGTGCCGTTGCTGCTGCACGAACCGACCGCCGCGGTGATGCGCGAACGCTGGGGCGAGCGCGTGAACGACGCCCGGCTGCGCATGGCGATGATGCCGGAAGGGGCGGAGCCGATCAAAAACGAGGCGTCGATCGCGCCGGGCTTCACCATCGGCAATGTGCATGTGATGGCCGGGGTGCCGCGCATCATGCAGTCGATGTTCCAAGCCCTTGCCCCGAGCCTGCCGCGCGGGCAGCGCATCGAGATGCGGGCCGTGCATGGCATTGGCGTGCTGGAAGGATCGATCGCGGCGCGGCTGGAGCAGATCCAGGCGCGCTTCCCGCAGCTCGATCTGGGCAGCTACCCGTTCAAGCGCGATGAGCGCTGGGGGGTGACGCTGGTGGCCAAGGGCACCGACATCCCGGCGCTGGACGCCGCGCTGGCCGAGACCACCGCGCTGATCGCCGCCGAGGGCGTGGCCCCGATGCCCGGCGAGCCGGACTGACCCCTTAAAGCCCGGCGAAGGCCGCGGGAATGCGCTTGAGCTCGATCTCGATGAACGCCATCGGCGCGTCGCCACCATTCATCACGTCGTGCTGCACGCCGGCGGCGCGCATGTAGCTGTCGCCAGCCTTGCGCGGGATGTCGGTGACATTGGTGCCGTCATGCACGCGCATCACGGCGTCGGTGAGCATGACCACGAAATAGGGCCAGCCATGGCTGTGCCAGCCGGTGACGGCGCCAGGGACGAAATCCCAGCGGGTGATGCGGATGTCGTCGTCATCCTGCTGGACGGTGGGGGTGGCGGGAATGGTGCAGGTAAAGGCCATGCCCGCAGCCTAGGCGCGTGCGCCGGGGCGGGCAAGATTCAGGTGGCCCGCCTATGTCACTGTTTTCGCTGCGCCCAAGAGGGCGTATATAGTGGCCGGGCGAGAAAACCCGCCTGCGCGGGTCCGCCCCGCTGCGTTTGAGGCTTGCAAAAAGCCGCGCGCTGCCGCAAAAGCCGCCCGAGCAGCGCTGCCCGGTCGGGCGGCGCCGTACCTGTTTGACCTTTTTCCCGCCCGTGGAGGCACTGATGGCTGAGACTGACCTTAAGAAGATCCGCAATATCGGGATCACCGCGCATATCGACGCGGGCAAGACCACCACCACGGAGCGCATCCTTTACTACACCGGCGTGTCCCACAAGATCGGTGAGGTCCACGACGGCAACACCACCACCGACTACATGGCGCAGGAGCGTGAGCGCGGCATCACCATCACCTCTGCCGCCGTGACCTGCGAGTGGAAGGGCCACAACATCAACATCATCGACACGCCCGGCCACATCGATTTCAACATCGAGGTGAACCGTTCGCTCCGCGTGCTCGATGGTGCCATCTTCATCATCGAGGGCGTGGCCGGCGTGCAGCCGCAATCCGAGACCAACTGGCGCCTGGCCGACCGCTACAACGTGCCGCGCCTGATCTTCATCAACAAGCTGGACCGCACCGGCGCCGATTTCTATCGCGCCTTCGACACGCTGAAGGAGAAGCTGGACATCGTGGCGCTGCCGCTGCAGCTGCCGATCGGCATCGAGGACGGCTTCCTCGGCGTGGTTGATCTGGTTGAGATGAAGGCCATCATCTGGGAAGGCGGCGAACTGGGCGCCAAGTTCCACGACGAAGAGATCCCGGCCGACATGCTGGAGAAGGCGAAGGAGGCCCGCCAGCTCCTGCTTGATACCGCCCTCTCGGTCGATGACGCCGGCATGGAAGAGTATTTCGAGAAGGGCGACGTTTCCGTCGAGACCCTGAAGCGCGCCATCAAGACCGGCACCATCTCCGGCGCCTTCCGCCCCGTGATGTGCGGCACCGCCTTCAAGAACAAGGGCGTGCAGCCTTTGCTCGATGGCGTGCTCGACTATCTGCCGTCCCCCGTTGACGTTCCGGGCATCAAGGTGGCCCCGGAAGAGGGGCAGGAGGAAGACCCGAATGCCCGCCGCATCAAGGCCAATCCGGATGCGCCCTTCGCCGGGCTCGCCTTCAAGATCATCAACGACAAATACGGCTCGCTGACCTTCGTGCGCGTTTACGCGGGCACGCTGAAATCGGGCGACTCGGTGCTGAACACCACCAAGGGCCACAAGGAGCGTATCGGCCGCATGTACAAGATGCATGCCGATAAGCGCCAGGAAATCACCGAGGTGGTCGCGGGTGATATCGCCGCCTTCGTGGGCCTGAAGGACACCGGCACCGGTGACACGCTGGCCGCCGCCGAGGACCCGGTGGTGCTGGAGCGCATGGCGTTCCCCGTGCCGGTGATCGACATCTCGGTGGAGCCGAAGACCAAGGAAGGCGTCGAGAAGATGACGCTCGGCCTGCAGAAGCTGGCGGCGGAAGACCCGTCCCTGCGCCTGCGCACCGACCAGGAGACCGGCCAGACCATCCTCTCCGGCATGGGCGAGCTGCACCTGGAGATCATCGTGGACCGCCTGAAGCGCGAATACGGCGTGGACGCCAATATCGGCGCGCCGCAGGTGGCGTATCGCGAGACCATCACCCGCGAGCATACCGAAACCTACACCCACAAGAAGCAGTCGGGCGGTTCGGGCCAGTACGCCGAGGTCAAGATCGTCTTCTCGCCGCGTGAGCGGAACGAGGGCATCACCTTCGATAACAAGGTGGTCGGCGGTGCCGTGCCGAAGGAATACATCCCGGCCGTGGAAAAGGGCATTCGCAACCAGGCCGATACCGGCGTGCTGGCGGGCTTCCCCACCGTGGACTTCTCCTTCGCGCTGGTGGACGGCAAGTACCACGACGTCGACTCGTCGGCGCTGGCCTTCGAAATTGCCGCCAAGGCCTGCTTCCGCGAGGGCATGAAGAAGGCCGGCCCGGTGATCCTGGAGCCGATCATGGACGTGGAAGTCACCACCCCGAACGACCATGTGGGCGACGTGGTGGGCGACCTCAACCGCCGCCGCGGCATGATCCAGAACCAGGAGGCCTCGGGCTCCACCGTGCTGGTGCGCGCGCATGTGCCGCTGAAGGAAATGTTTGGCTACATCTCGCATCTGCGCTCCATGACCAAGGGCCGCGCGAGCTTCACCATGCAGTTCCACCACTACGATCCGGTGCCGCGCAACATCGCGGACGAGATCATGGCCAAGAGCGCGTAAGCGTTTTTGCCCGTACAACCAAGAACGGCGCCCCAAAAGGGCGCCGTTTTTGTTGCCGGGGGTAAGAAAAAGCAGGTTTGACGGCGGTTGGATGTCGGCCTGGGGTGGGCCGTCATTATTCGGATGATCTGAGGGTAGCCACTGGAGGGCTTTTGCCGCTTCGCGAGACGATCACGACTTGTCGATGTCATCTGAGCGTGTTTGCAAAATCAAAAGAGGGTTGCGCGGATTCTCGAAAATACCGCTTAGAAAAACGGCAACATTGAAATCTTGATTTGGGTAAATCCGGGGGCTTTCCCCCAAGTATTTTTCCGGTCCCGGTAATGGAAAATACGTCGGTCAGCGCGCCAAAATCAAAATAATTTGCAACATTCAGCCCCATGACATTCGGATTGTTGGCGCGCAGACCAAAGCGGTCGCAATGGTAGCCGTCAAAATGCAAATTATTCCAGCGTATATTCTTGAACAAATACCGGAGCAGTATTGTTTCTGTATAAGAACTAACCGTCTGCACAGTGTCTATATGCGGGTTGTAGCGCAGCAGGTCCTGGTAACGCGGTTGCACCAGCCAAACGAGATGCTCGGTTGGTGAGCGGAAGCGCCGGGCCACCGGTTCCGCCGCGATGCTGTCGCCCATGCGGTCTGTCAGGATGATGCATCGCAAGACTTTGCCATTTAGAGCTGCGTTTTTTGTGAAGCCGGCGCAGAGCGAGGGCGCTGCGAGGAAAAGACATAGCAAGCGACCAAACCCACCTGCTGATGTCATCAAGCTTTAGGCGGGACGCTTTTCGTAGCCATTGGGTCGCGCTCAACGATAGCGACGAAGTGCTTTGCTCTTCCATAGGTTTCGATATCCCACGCGGTTCCGTCAAGCCCGCCTACTGCCCGAACTGATTATGGTCATGCCGGCTGTTGGGCGGCTTTTGCGGTTGCTCGTTCTGGTGCTGCCATCCGCCGCCCTGAGGCTGTTGCGGGGGCTGCGCCTGCGGGTGGAATGGCTGTGGCTGCTGCCATCCGCCGCCCTGGGGTTGTTGCGGGGGCTGCGCCTGCGGGTGGAATGGCTGTTGCTGCTGCCATCCGCCGCCCTGGGGCTGTTGCGGGGGCTGCGCCTGCGGGTGGAATGGCTGTTGCTGCTGCCACCCGCCGCCCTGAGGCTGTTGCGGGGGCTGCGCCTGCGGGTGGAATGGCTGTTGCTGCTGCCATCCGCCGCCCTGGGGCTGTTGCGGGGGCTGCGCCTGCGGGTGGAATGGCTGTTGCTGCTGCCATCCGCCACCCTGGGGTTGCTGCGGGGGCTGCGCCTGCGGGTGGAATGGCTGTTGCTGCTGCCATCCGCCGCCCTGGGGTTGTTGCGGGGGCTGCGCCTGCGGGTGGAATGGCTGTTGCTGCTGCCATCCGCCGCCCTGGGGTTGTTGCGGGGGCTGCGCCTGCGGGTGGAATGGCTGTTGCTGCTGCCATCCGCCACCCTGGGGCTGTTGCGGGTGCTGGAATTGCGGCTGCGCGCCATGCTGCGGCGGCGGCGTTTCCGGGGTGATGACCTGCGGCATCTGCGGCTGGTGCTGCGGCCCCTGTTGTTGCGGGTGGAAGCCCTGGCCCGGCGGTGTGATGCCGTGTCCCTCTGGCGCGGGGGCCGGGTGGGGGGTGAATTGCGGGCGCATCTGCTGCGGGAATTGCCGCCCCACCGGCTGCGCCTGGCCAAACATCGCGTGCGGCACCGGCTGGGCGTAGTGCCGCACCTGTTCACCCTTCGCGAAGCCGCTGGCCGGGCCATAAAGCGCGGCGCCGTGGTTTACGTAATGCTCAAACCCCGGCGGGTGGTCGAAATCCACGCGGCCGGGGTCGCGCACCTCAAGGCCGTTGACGCGGCGCAGGTAGTCGGGCGGGCAGCGGTAATGCGGATAATAGGGCTCGTCCGGCCCCAGCGGCACCCAGCCGATATCGCCCTCGGACAGAGCCTCGGCGGTGATGGCAACGCCCACCCCCAGCCCGAAAAACGCCACCAGCGCCGGGGCATAGACCGGCGCGGCGACATAACCGCCCGCGGCATAAGGGGCCGGGACCCAGGCCCAACGGCCGTAAATCTGCACCCAGCGGCCGTAATGGAAGGGCGCGAAGCCCCAGGGTTCGTCGTCCACCCAGGTCCAGCCCCAGGGGACGACATAAGCCCAATGGCCATAATGATAAGGTGCCCAGCCTAGCGCGACGGCGGGATACCACACGGCGCCGTATTGCGGCGTGTTCTCCCAGGTGCCGTAAGAGGAGAGCGCGGTCACGCCGGTCATCTGCAACACGGCGGGCGGGACATAGGGCGGGGGTGGCGGTGCATTCTGCGCCATCGCCTGGGCGGCAAAGGCGTCGCGCTGAGCCTGGCCGATCTGCGGCTGGCCGGCGCCCGAGAGATACGCCGCTTGCCCGGCGTAAACCGGCGCGCCATTGGCTTCGGCCTCGCCGTTATAGACGTTCACGGTCGCCGGGGTGTTCGCGTCTCCAGCCAAAATCTCATACTGGCCGGGCTGGACAATGTTCACCGCGCCGCGCGGAGTGGTGAGGGTGAATGCCTGCCCCTGGCCCAGGCTGGAGACACTGAGGAAGACTTCGCCCTGACTCTCGGAGGCCATGAACGCGCTGTCATCGAGTTCCGTGACCTGCAACTCGGTGCTGGGGGCGAGGCTCACCCGGTTGGTGCCGATGGCGATGGAGGCCTGCCCGCCATCCTGTGTATAAACCGTGTCGCCACTGGTGATGGGGTAGTTCTCGGTGGCGGTGGTCCACTGCCCGTTGGAGCCTGCGCCGTTATAGGAAACGCTGCCCGAGACGCCGGTAAGCTGGCCAACACGCGCGGGCGGGGCGGCGGTCTGCGCGGCGGCGGGCAGGGCCAGGCCAAGCGCGGTGCTGACGGCGAGAAACCGGCGCAGGCGAGAGCGTGGGCGGGGCATGGCGGCTCCTTTTGTTATTTTACCGTACATAATGCGCGAGCGCGGCAAAACCATGGCACGCGCTGCCGTTGCAATGTCTTACATTCATGTAATCGCATTGCCGCAAACCCGCCTCAAAATAATATCACTTGGTGTAGCGGTGGCGGTCTCGCGCCGCCGAGCAAGAGCGCAAGGATTGGACGATGAGCATCAAGAGCTTGAAAATTTCGCCGCGCATACTGGCGCGCGCCGCAGCCGTGGCGCTGGCGGGAGCCTCGCTTGCCGGGTGCGTGTATTACCCCTCAGGCTACGGCTACAGCTCGGGATATTACGCGTCACCTGTCTATGTCGCCCCGCCGCCAGTGGTTATTGGCGGCTGGTGGGGCTGGGGCGGGGGCGGGCACTGGCACGACCGGGACTAAATCCGGCGCAAGATTTCCTCCGCCAGCGCGTCGATATCCGCCGCCGTGGTGCGGTGGTTGACGATGGCGACGCGGATGGCGAGCCGCCCGTCAATGGTGGTGGTGGAGGGGGCGAATTTCCCCTCCTCCTGCAAATCCGCCACCAGATCGGCCAGCGCGGCGTCGCCTTGGCCGTTAATGCCGAAGCACACGATGTTCAGCTTCACCGGGGCCAGCAGCTCCAGCCGGTTGCTGGCGCGCACATGCGCGGCCAAGCGCTGGGCGAGGGCGCAGGTGTCGTCCACAATGCCGCCGAGCGCGGCGCTGCCATAGGCTGAGAGTGTCATCCACACCTTGAGCGCGCGGAAGCCGCGGGAGAGATCCGGCCCCAGATCGCACGGCCAGGGGAAGCCCCCCGCCAACCCGCGCGCGGCGCTGGCCAGATAGTTGGTGGCCTGCGCGAAGGTGGCGAATTCGAGTTCGCGGTCGCGCACCAGCACGCAGCCGGCATCGTAGGTGACTTGCGCCCATTTATGGAAATCGAACGCCACCGAATCGGCGCGGCCAATGCCATCGGTGAGCGGCTTGAGCGTGGGTGAAAGCGCGGCCAGCGCGCCGAAGGCACCATCGACATGGAACCAGAAATTTTCCGCCGCCGCGAGATCGGCCAGGGCGTTGAGGTCGTCAAACGCGCCGACATCCACAGTGCCCGCCGTGCCGATGATCAGGAACGGGCGCAGCCCGGCGGCGCGGTCGGCGGCGATGGCGGCGCGCAGCGCGGCGAGATCCATGCGGAATTCGGCATCCACGGGAATGCGCCGCAGCGCGTCCGCGCCCAGCCCGGCCATGTCCATGGCGCCCGGCACGCAGCGATGCACGCCGGTGGAGGCGTAGGCGACCAGCTTCTGCCCGCCCGCGCCCTGGCGGCGCCCCTCGGCGCCCAGCGCCTTGTAGCGCGCGCAGAGCACGGCGACGAAATTGGCCATCGAGGAGCCGGTGAGCAGCACGCCGGAGGTGGTCTCCGGCAGCCCCAGCATCTCCGCCGCCCAGGCGATCACCTGCCGCTCGACGGCGATGCCGACATGGTCGCGCCCGCCGCAATTGGCGTTCATCGCGCCCGCCAGCAACTCGGCCAGCATGGAGACGGGATTGCCCCCGCCATGCACCCAGCCCATGAAGCGCGGATGCGTGTTGCCGGTCACATAGGGCTGGATATCGGCGCGGAAGCGTTCGTAGAGGGCTTCAGGCGCTGTACCGGCGGCGGGCAGGGGGGCGGTGAAGCCCTCGCGCACCGCATCTGGCATTTGCCGCCACACGGGCTGTTCGCGGATGCTGGCGAGATGGTCCACCATGTCATCCAGCATCTGGTGGCCAAGGGCGCGAAGCGCGGACCAATCCGCGGGGTCAAGCGTGCTCATGGCGCGGGTATGGGGGAAGTTGCGCCCCGGCTCAAGCCGGGCTGCGCGCGCGCAGGGCGGTGGCCAGCGTGCCTTCGTCCAACACCTCCAGCGCCCCGCCCATGGGCACGCCCTGGGCCAGACGGGAGATGGGAACGCCAAACGGCTTCAGCTTCTCGGTGAGCACATGCGCGGTGGCCGCGCCATCCACCGTGGCGGGCAGGGCGAGGATGATCTCATCCGGGCGGTCGCGCTCCACGCGCTCCAGCAGCGGCGCGATGGCGAGATCCTCCGGCCCGCGCCCGGCAATGGCCGAGAGCGTACCGCCCAAAACATGATACAGCCCGCGATAGACATGCGCGCGCTCCAGCGCCCAGAGATCGGCCACGCCCTCGACCACGCAGATGCGCGTCTCGCGATGCGGGTTGGCGCAGATGGCACAGGGGTCCTGGGTGTCGAGATTGCCGCAGATGGAGCAGGTGCGCACAGCAGCGGCGGCGGTGCGCAGGGCCTCGGTGAGCGGCAGCAGCCGCGTTTCACGTTCGCGCAGCAGCTTCAGCACAATGCGCCGCGCGCTGCGGGGGCCAAGCCCCGGCAGGCGGGCGAATTGCGCGATAAGGTTGTCGAGCTCGGGTCCGCCCATGTTATGCGGGCAAAGGCTTTCCGGTTTTTCCCAAGGTTCAGAACGGCAGCTTCAGCCCCGGCGGCAGGCTGATGCCTCCCATCGCGGCGCGGGTCTCGGAGTCCATCATCGCGTCCAGCTTGCCCTTGGCGTCGGCATGCGCGGCCACGATCAGGTCTTCGAGCATCTCGGCCTCGGACGAGTCGATCAGTTTCGGGTCCACCTTCAGCGCCTTCAGCACGCCCTTGCCGGTCAGCGTCACCCGCACTAGCCCGGCCCCGGCCACGCCCTCGATCTCGGCGGCCTCCAGCTTGGCCTGCATCTCGGCCATCTTTTGCTGCATCTGTTGGGCCTGCTTCATCATGCCAGCAAGGTTCTTCATCAATCCTCTCCTTCGTAGAGTTCGTCTGGTGGGATCAGCGCCGCCCAATCGGCGGGCGGCTCGGGTTCGGGCTCGTGCGTGACGGGCGTTTCCACCCGCGCGCCAGGGAATTCGGCCAGGATCGCCTGCACCAGCGGATGCGCCAGCGCGGCGTCGCGCGCGGCGGCGGTGGCCACGCCCTCGGCTTCGTCGATGGTCGGCTCGCCCGTCAGGTTGGAGAGCGCGATGGTCCAGCGCTTGCCGGTTTCCGCCTCCAGCAGGCGGGCGAGTTTCTGCACCGTGTCGCGCGGCGCGGTGGGCTCCAGCCGTAGCTCGATCACCGGCGGGGCGAAGCGCACCAGATGCACCGATTGGCGCAGATGCGCGTACAGCATCACATCGCGCTTATGCTGGGCCAGGGCCACCACGTCGTGAAAGGTGAGGCTGCGCGCGGTCATCACGGCGCCGCCATTGGCGACGGCGCGCACATTGCCGCCGCCGCCGCCAGGGCCAACCGGGCCGCCCAGGCTGGCGCCCGGGGTTTCGGTCAGCTTCTTCAGCAACTCGCCGGGCGGGGGCATATCGGCCACATGGCACAGCCGGATCAGGATCATCTCCGCCGCGGCGCGCTTATCCGGCGCGGCTTCCACCTCGCCCAGCCCCTTCAGCAGCATCTGCCACAACCGGCCCAGGAACGGGATCGAGAGCACCTGCGCCAGCGCCGCGCCGCGCGTACGCTCGGCCTCGGGCAGGGCGGCGCTGTTGGCCAGGGCGGGCACCGATTTCAGGCGCGTGAGCAGATGCGCGAGGCCCAGCAGGTCGGAGAGCAGCACGCCCGGATCGGCGCCGCGCTCATAGGCGTCGTCGGCATAGCCCAGCGCCTTGGCGGCATCGCCGGCCACCACCGCGTCCATCAGGTCGAACACGAAGCCGCGATCGGCGAGGCCCAGCATATCCGCCACCATCGCGGCGGAGATTTCGGAGCCATCCTCGGCCCCGCGCGCAATCGCCTGGTCGAGCAGCGAGAGCCCGTCGCGCACCGAGCCATCGGCGGCGCGGGCGATATGCTCAAGCGCCCCCGGCGCAATCGCCACGCCCTCTTTTTCCGCGATCCGGGTGAAATGCGCGGCCAGCACCTCCACCGCCACGCGGCGCAGGTCGAAGCGCTGGCAGCGCGACAGCACTGTGATCGGCACCTTGCGGATCTCGGTGGTGGCCAGCACGAATTTGATATGCGGCGGCGGCTCCTCCAGCGTCTTCAGCAGCGCGTTGAACGCCGCCTTGGAGAGCATGTGCACCTCGTCGATGATGAACACCTTGGTGCGGGCCGAGAGCGGGCGGAAGCGCGTGGCCTCGATGATCTCGCGCACATCGTCGACGCCGGTATTGGAGGCGGCGTCCATCTCCACCACGTCCGGGTGGCGGTCGGCCAGAATCGCCTTGCAATTATCGCACACGCCGCACGGGTCGGGCGTCGGGCCGCCATTGCCGTCCGGCCCGGTGCAGTTGAGGGCACGGGCCAGGATGCGCGCGGTCGTGGTCTTGCCCACGCCGCGCACGCCGGTGAGCATGAAGGCATGCGCGATGCGGTTCATGGCGAAGGCGTTGCGCAGGGTGCGCACCAGCGCGTCCTGGCCGATCAGGTCGTTGAAGGTGGTGGGGCGGTATTTGCGGGCCAGAACGCGATAGGCGGCGGCCTTGGGCGCGGCATCCTGCGGTTCATCTCCGAACAGCGAGGGTCCGGACGGCGGCGGCGCGTCTGTCTCGTCGTCTCCGAACAAACCCATGGGCGGCGCGTTACCTTGAAAAACTCTTGTGTATGGGGTGGGAGACCGGGCAACGACCCATGCGAAATCCGTTGTGGCTGCTGCCTTCCGGCCCTGACCAGGTTGGCGGCACGCGCTGTCCGCCGCCGATCTCCCAGGAGGCTTATCCTCTTTCCGCGCGCCGAGCGCAAGCTTGGCAAGCGATGGACGCCATGCGAGCATCCAGGCATGCGGATCATCCGGCCCTCGCGGCTCAATCACTATAGCGGCGGCGAGCTGGACCGTGCCGCGCATTTACGCACCGACCCCGCCTGGCTTGCCCGCGCGCTCAGCGACCCGCGCAGCCGTTTCGTGCCGTTCTGGCGCGGCCAGGCGCTCATCGCGAAAGGCGAGGTTCCGCGCGCCGTGTATCTGCCCGGCCCGGTGCCGGCGGGGCCGCATGTGTTTCTTGGCTTGGTGGCGGGCGTGCCGGTATTCGCGCTCGATGTGTCGGCGCGGGAGGCGCCGCCCGACTATGGCGTGGGGGCATTCGCGGAGCTGCGCAACCTTACCGCGCTGCTCCCGGCGGCCGACGCCACCGTGCTGGCCACCGCGCGCGGCATGCTGCATTGGCGCGCCACGCATCGCTTTTGCCCGTCCTGTGGCGCGGCGCTGCACCCCACGCGCGGCGGCTGGGTGATGCATTGCGCGGGGTGCGGGCGTGAGAATTTTCCGCGCACCGATGCGGCGGTGATCATGCTGGTCACGCGCGGCGAGCACCTGCTGCTCGGGCAGTCGCACCGCTTTCCGCCGGAGCGCAATTTCTATTCCACCCTTGCCGGTTTCGTGGAGCCGGGGGAGAGCCTGGAAGACGCCGTGCGGCGTGAGGTGCTGGAGGAAACCGGCGTGCGTGTGGGCGAGGTGGTGTATCACTCCAGCCAGCCCTGGCCGTTTCCGGCCTCATTGATGCTGGGCTTCTACGCCGAGGGTGTGAGCGAGGAGATCATCCTCGACACCGAGGAGATGCGCGACGCGCGCTGGTTCACCCGCGCGCAGATCGCCGATCCCGCCTCGCTTTGGTTCAACCTGCCGCCCGAGGATTCAATCGCGCGTCGGCTGATCGACGACTGGTTGGCGCACACATAAAAAATGCAGGGGTGTTGCCCCTGCATTTTTGTCGTCATTCAAAACTGCGCCGTGGCTTAGTCCTGCGAGTTCTCATCCTCATTCGCGGGAAACTCGAACACCTCGACTTCCACCGGCTGCGCCTGCGTGATGATGTCCGGGAATTCGATCACCTCAGCCGCCTCGACGAGCTTGCGACGCGGGCGGCGCACGACCGGCTTCTTCACCGGCGCGGCAGCTTTCTTCGGCGCGGCGGGCTTCTTCGCGGTGGCGGTCTTCTTCACCGCG
>NZ_JAJDJU010000009.1 GCF_020567705.1 Acidocella sp. KAb 2-4
ACCACCGCAGGCTGGCGCGCGGGAGGCTCTTGCTTGGCCAGCGCTGGCAGCAGCACGCCTAGCGCCGCGGCCTCCAGCAGCAGCCCCACGCCCAGGGCCGCCATGAAGCGGCGGCCATCGCCTTCCGGTTTCAGCCAGATTCCGTCATCCGACGTCATGGCTGACCATCCGGCACAGGCTGCGCGGCGATCCCGATATCGGTGACGTTGGCTTTGCGCGCGGCGTCGATCACGCTCATGAAGTTCTGAAACGCCGTTGTCTTGTCAGCGGCGATCGTCACTTCTGTCTGCGCCGGGTTGCCGTCGGCGGCGAACATGGCGGTAAGCTGAGCGGGCGTTACCACCTGGTCCTTCACCTTCATCGTACCGTCAGGCAGCACGTTGACGATGAATTTCGGATGCGGCAGCTGGTCGGTCTGGCTCGCCGTGGGCAGTTGCAGGCTGACCCCGGCATTCGGGATCATCTGCAACGTGACGATGATGAAGAACACCAGCAGGAACAGCATCACGTCGATCATCGGGATGATCTCGATGCGCGCCTTGCGGCGCTCGAAATAGCGCATATTCATGGCGGGTTCAGACCGTGGCGTAAGCGGGCGCGCTGTGCGGCGCGGCGGCATGGCTGACGGCGGCTACCGGTGTGGTGCCGAGGCGGTTGACGATCATCGTCTTCAGCGAGTCCAGCTGATGCACGATCAGCCGCACCTGGTTGGAGAGCGCGTTGAAGCCGGTGAGGCCGAGCATGGCGATGAACAGGCCGAAGGCGGTGGCGACCAGCGCGTCGGCGACGCCGCCCGTGACCTCGGCCGGAGCGTGGCCGGGCTGGGCAAGCACGTTGAAGGCATGGAACATGCCGATGATGGTGCCGAACAGGCCGAGCAGCGGCGCGAGGGTGACGACGGTGTCGAGCACCCAGAGGCGGCGGTCGAGTGAGGGGGCGATGAGCATGATCGCCTCATCGAGATGCCCGGCGATGGTCGCGGCATCGGCGCCGAGATGGCGGGCGGCGGTGTCGAGCAGCGCGGCCTCGGGGAGCTTGCCGGCGGTGTCGCGCAGCGCCGCAAGTTCGCCCTGGCGTAGCGTGGAAAGCTCAGCCGTGGCGCGGATCACCGATTGGCCGAACACGATCGTGCGGCGCAGGGACCAGAAGCGGTCGAGGATTACGGCCAGCGCCACCAGCAGCAGCGCGGCGAGAATATACAAAACCCCGTCCGAATAATTCGCGAGGTAAACGATATAAGAAAGCGTCATATCCGGTCTCCTGTCGCCGGGCGGGGATTTGCCCCGCCTGCGAAAAATAAATGGCGGAGCCTGGCGGTCGCCAGACTCCGCGGGGTGGGACGTTTAGAAGTTGATGGGCACAGAGAGGCTGACGAAGGCCGACACGCCGGGCAGCGTGTAGTACCAGAGCTGGCCCGCGGCATCGGTGCCGTTGTCGAAGATCACCCTCTGATTGTTGGTGATATTGTCGACGTTCACTTTCAGCTTCACCTGGTTCAGGTTGGGGCTGAGGTGGTTGAACGTGTACCCGGCGGCGAGGTTAACGACGTTGTACGGATCATACCACCCGCCCGGAGACTTGCCGCCGGCAGGGCTGCTGGCATAGGCGCCGATCCCGGTGTTGCCGGAGTACTCGCCACCCGTCCACTGGTCGATGACGGAGGCGTAGATGCCGTCGCGGTCGTAGATCAGGCCGAAATTGGCCGTGCCCTGCGGGGCTTGGGTGATTTGGATGTTGGTGGAGGTGCGGAAGGCTTGGTTATAGCCGGCATTGGCGAAAGCGGTCAGGCCGAAATCAAAGGTGTAAGCCGCTTCACCCTCGATGCCACGATAGATCGTGCCACCGACGTTCGTGTAATATTTGTTGGCCCCAGATCCGACCTTCTCCAAGAAGTTTTCGAAGTGGATGGTGTAGATGTCGCCTGACAGCGCAAGGTGCTGATCCTGGTAAGCCATCCCCCCCTGGAAGTTGATCGTGGTCTCAGGCTTGAAGGTGGTGGAACTCAGGTTCTCAATGTAAAGCGTGTTCAGATTAGGCGCGAGGAAGCCCTCCGCCCCTTGCACATAAGCCGAGAGGTTCGGATTGAAGCTGTACTTCAATTCCACCGACGGCAGTGCCTTACCCCAGGTATGGTCGAAGCCCTGGGCCAAGCCGGTCCCCTGGTTCACGGGGGCGTTCAGCGCGCGGCGGAACATCGCGTATTTCACGCCCGCCGTCACCGTCAGCCCGTCGATCGGCTTCCAGTCAAACTGGCCGTAAGGCTGGAAGGTGTAGAGCTGATTATGCTGCAGACGGTCGATCGGGTTGGTGCCATTGGAATAGTTGGGCACGTTGCCCGCATTCAGGATCACTTCCTGCTGGAAGCGGGTGTTCACCTGATGGTCGAACCAGAACCCGGCCATCAGGTCGCCCCAGGCGAAATCCTTTTCCAGACGCTGGATGGTGCCGACCGAGCGGTAGTCCATCATCATTTGCTGCCCGGGAACGCCGGTCACCAAGGCGCCGCCCGGCGTGTAGGCAACCAGATTGGGAACAGCGCCAGCGGGCAGCGGCTGGCCGGGCAGGCCCTGGCCGTTGGCATCGGCGCCGTTCAGGCCGTGATGGTAATAGCCGTAGGTGTAGATCTTGCCGTCATACAGAAAGCCATTTCCGAAATTCGACTGGACGTCGATATATTCCATATCATTGGTGATATGGTCGGTGTTGTACCTGTAATAGGCTTGGCTGGTGGGGTCGGTGTTGTTGCCGTAATCCGGGCCGAACAGCGCGATCTGGTCTGAGGTTGCGCCGGTATCGAAGCTCTGGAACAGCCGGTTGTAATCGGCCAGCAGCGTTACCGTGGTGCTGGTACCCACGGGGATCACGACCTTGCCGAAGAAGTTGGTGCGCTCCTGCGGCGTGTTGGTCTTGCCGCCATTGCTGGCGATGTGCTCGGCATCGACCACGGCGGAGGCGCCATTGGCGCTCTGGATGGCGCCAGTGTTCAGCGTGGCGCCGCCGATGTTGGTGCCCCAGCTGCCCCATTCGCCATAGGGCGTGATGCTGCGCTGCGCGGTGGGGTCGATGGTGCGGATCGACATGGTGCCGCCAAAGGTGGCGTCACCCACGGTCGAAGCCGTGCCGGGCCCGCGGTCCACGATCACCTGGCCGATCTGCTGATTGGTGAAGAACGAGGTGGAGTGATGCGTGAAGTCGTTGGAGTCGCCAACGGGAATGCCGTCGAACGTAACGTTGTACTGGCCATCTTGGAAGCCGCGCATGACCGGGCCGTTGGCCTCCTGCAGGCCGGGGCCGTTGGGGCTGATGGCGGAGACCGACGGGGTGAGCGTGGCGATGGTCACGTAGCTCTCAGTGCCGGTGGTCATGTTGGAGATGGTGTTCTTGGTCACCTGCGATGTCGGCTGCGAGGCGTTCAGCGGCGCTTTCGACGGCGCCTCATAAGGCGCGGTGCCGGGGGTGTTGACGAGATCGGCGGCGCTGCCCGTGCCCACGGAGAGAACGGAGCCGAGGTCGAGATTGACCGGCGCGTTGCTGGCGGTCTGCGCCATGGCGGGTGCGGCGGCGATGCCGATGGCGCCGCCAAGCCCCAAATACAGACAGCGCAGCGAGCAGACGCTGCGCAGAGCGGCGCGGCGCCGGGTTCCCCAGAGACCAGACATGTTTATCTTCCTTCCTGTTGTGCGTAAGCGTAGCGGCTGCTACCAAACTTTCTGCCGTGTGAAATTTACGACTTGGTGATTCTTTTGTTGCGGCCGTGTGACACAGTAGCGAAGGTCTTGGATTAGGTCGGGCGGCGGCGCGGTCTTTCGCGCTGGAACCGGCGGGGATATTGACGTAGTATGTGCTACAGAAATCCGCGGTGCCGGCTTGGCATGGGGAAAAATGCCAGCCGCCCCGACGGTCGTGGCAGAGAGGGATGGATCATGCGCATGTCCAGGACACGAAAATAATGACGCAAAAGGCCAAGCCAGCCCTGCCGGTTCCGTCCACGTCCGGTGGGGACGAGCAGCCACCCGACCGTCTTGCCGCGCAGCTGGGCGCGCTGGAGGCCGGCATGCCGCCCGCCATGTTGCGCGTGGCGCATTTTCTCAACCGCAACCGGGTTGCCGTTCTCGCTCATTCGGCAGCGGAACTGGCGGGCATGATCGGCACATCCGATGCGTCGGTCGTGCGCGCCGTGCAGGCCCTGGGATTTCGCGGCTTGGCCGAACTGCGCCAGTCCATTGCGGCGTCCATCGCCAGCCATTCGGCGCCGGTGAGCCAAATGCGCCAGACCTTGGCGGAGGTGGATGGCGAGACGGGCGGCGAGGAGGTGGCTGATCTCGTCATCGACACGCACGCGGAATCGTTGGCGAAGTTGCGGACAAAGCAGGCGCGCGCGCAGATTCATGCCGCCATCCGCGTGCTGCACCCGGCCGAGCGGATCGTCATCTATGCCGCGGGGCCATCGCGCCCGCTGGCTGAATATTTGCGGATCCTGTTGGGCCGGCACGGGCGGGCAGCCAAGGTGATCGGCCAGGGGGGGCTCGCTCTGGCCGATGAGTTGCTCGACCTCTCGGCGCGCGACGGCCTGCTGATTTTGTCGTATGGCGAGCCATACCGGGAGGTGCTGCGGGTGGTGACCGAGGCGCAGCAAGCCCTGATCCCTATCGTTTTGGTTACGGATACGCCAGATTCGAAAATTGCCACCGCGGCACAGGCCGTTATCGCCGCCCGGCGTGGCCGCGCCGAGCGTGTGGCCCTGCACGGCGCGACACTGGTGGCGCTGGAGGCGCTGGTGATGGGGCTGGCGGCGGCGAGCCGCGAGCGCACCATGCGCACGCTCGCGCGGCTCGGCACCTTGCGCGCGGCGCTCGGCCGTCCGGGCTCGCGGGGGGGCGCGGACTGAACGCCGCCGCCGGGGGCAATAAGGCGCAACATTTCGTATCTCGCTGTTGCCTCTCCATTGTGGCTATGGCGTGGCGCGACATGGTTCATTGTGCTTATAACGATGCCGCCGGCAGGCCGGCTTCCAGGAGTGACGATGAGACGCACGCATATCGAGACCCATCTGATGGAACGCACTGGCTGGTTGCGCGCCGCCGTGCTCGGCGCCAATGATGGCATCATTTCCACCTCCAGCCTAATTCTCGGCGTCGTCTCGGCTGGCGGCGTTCGGCATGATGCGCTGGTGGCCGGTGTGGCGGGGTTGGTGGCGGGGGCGATGGCCATGGCGGCGGGGGAATATGTCTCCGTCAGCTCACAGGCCGATACCGAAGGCGCGGCCCTGGCCAAGGAGCGGCACGAACTGGCCACGGAGCATGCCTTAGAGGTCGCGGAGCTGGCGCATATCTATGAACAGCGCGGCGTTGAGCCCGGGATGGCGCGGGAGGTCGCGCTGCAGTTGATGGCGCATGATGCGCTGGCCGCCCATGCGCGCGATGAGCTCGGCATTTCCGAATTGACGACAGCGAATCCGATTCAGGCGGCGATGGCATCGGCGGCCACCTTCTCCATCGGGGCGGCCGCGCCGCTGATTCTCGTGGTGGTGTTGTCCATGCCCTGGCTAATGCCGGGCATTGGCTTCGGCGCGCTACTGTTTCTGGCGCTGCTGGGGGCGGTGGGTGCCAGGGCGGGCGGCGCGCCCATGGCCAAGCCGGCTCTTCGCGTCGCCTTCTGGGGCGCGCTGGCGATGGCCGCAACCACAGGGATCGGCCATTTGTTTGGTGTGGCAACACAAGGTTGAGAACATGACGATGATGAAGATAACACCGAGTGCCGCCAGCTTGTCCGCCACGCGCCATGACGGCCTCACCATCGCTCTGCATTGGCTTACCGCGGCGTTGGTGGTGCTACAGTTTTTGCTCGCGGAAACCTGGGATTTCTTCCCCAAACCGGCCCGGCACTTGATGATCGTGGGGCATATTTCCTTTGGGTTGGTGCTGGCGGCGGTGTTTGGAGCGCGTCTGCTGTGGCGCGCCACGCCAGGGCGGCGGCATTTCAACGATGGGCCGGATCTCGCCAGCCGCGCGGCACGCTTGATGCACCGCTTGCTTTACCTCCTGCTGGGGGCTGAAATCATCCTGGGGGTGTTCACGCGCTGGACCGACAATCATCCGCTAACCCTGTTCGGGCTGCTGATTCCATCGCCCTTTGGCACTTTCTCGAAGGTTACCGGCGAATGGGTTGATCAGATCCATGACATCACGGCGTGGAGCATCATCATCCTCGCAGGCGCACATGCCGCCATGGCGCTGGTGCATCATTATCTGATGCGTGATGACGTGCTGCGGCGGATGATGCCGGGACGCTAACCTGGCGCGATGGAGGGGAGACATGAATGCCCGGCTCGGCGTACGCGGCGACAGCCGCGCGGGGCCGTGAGATCGGGCATTATGCCGATCCTGTCGCGCCACTTAACCACTCGAAGAAAATACTGACAGGGCCGATATCGAGTGACTCCCGGCAGACCGCAAAATAATTATACTCATTGTTGATCGTACGATCGGATAATTTAACGAGGCGGCCGGTCTCCAGATCGTCCTGGATGATGGCTGTGGGGCAAAGCGCAATCCCTTGGCCCGCAAGCACAGCGGCCCGCAGCAGGTTGAAATCCTCGAAGATGATGTCTGCGGCCGCGCCGGTCTTCACCGGGTAGGCATCGCCAAGCCAGGCGCGCCAGCCTCCCGTATCTGTATCATGTAGCAGATTGCAGCGGGCAACATCGCCGGCGTCGTTCAATCTTGGGTGGCTGTCGACAAAACTTTGGCTGCAAACTGGCGCGCTCGCGCCGGACAGGATTTGTATCGCATGCATCTTCGGCACAACGGGCATGTCTCTCGCATAAATAATCGCGATATCAACGTCCTCAAAGTTAATCTCATGGCCAAAAATGGCGTAAATAATCTTCAGGTCGATTTTTGGCTCAAGCTCGCGAAAGAGCGGGAGCCTGGGGATCAGCCAGCAAATCGCAACCGAGGGAATAACCGCAACCGTTAGTTGCTGGTTTTTGTTTTTTCGGCGCACCTCCTGGCAAGCGCGGTCAATGTCGGAAAACGCGAGGCGCAGCGCGCTGGCCAACGAAACCGCGTGAGCGTCAAACTTAAGCTGCTTTCCACGCCGCTCGAACAGACTTATCCCGAGCCATTCTTCAAGATGTCGCATCTGATGACTGATCGCTGATGGCGTGACGCTCAACTCTTCGGCAGCGCCGTAGAACGTTCCATGCCGGAACACCGCGTCAAATACCTTTAGAGCGTTTAACGGCGCATACCCCACCCTCGGCCCCTTTTTCTTGAGATTTTCTCACTATACGGTGAGATTTTCTCCTTTGACAAGCGGTTTATATTGAATAAAACTAAATATAGCAGCTCCTGAACGCCTTGGGAATATCCGCAGCGCCAACGCTAACGACGGTTTTCCGATGTCTCCGGTGGATGTTGCGGCCGGGGGGGGGCCGGATTTTCCGGTGCAAGAGTTAAGCAAGCAAGGATTAAACGGGAAATGGAAAAGTCTACAAACAAAAGAAAATATCTATTGCTAACAAGTGGTCGTGAGCCAGCTCCCGCTCTCCCAGAGCAAGCCTGAACGAATCGCTTCAGCCTTATCGTTGTGTGCTGGGGGCGGGGTTTTCAGGCGTGACAACGTTTTGCGTCTTTTATGGCAACGCGTAGCAGAAAGCCGGGCCAATAACCGGTCAATTAAGATAAAACGCGCGACACGGCGGATTGCCGTTTTCAATACGAGGAACATGTTCTTATGGTTAACGTGATGATCGATGAATTGGCGTGGACCGAATACCGCCGCCGCGTGGTTGACGAGCGCCAGCCCGTGTTGATTCCGTTGGGGGCGTTAGAGCAACACGGGCCGCATATGTCGATGAACCCGGATGTGGTCATCCCCTCTGCCATTTCTGGCGCCGTGGCAAGGAATATTGGCGCTCTCGTCGCGCCGGCCTTCGCATATGGCGCCAAGTCACAGCAGAAGAGTGGTGGTGGCAATCATATGTGTGGCACCACCAGTCTGGACGGGCACACGCTGAGCCTCGCGCTGAAGGATGTCCTGAAGGAGTTTGGCCGCCATGGCGTGCGCCGGATTGCTGTGATCAACGGTCATTACGAAAATCTTCCCTTCGCTACCGAGGGGGTTGAGCTCGCAATTCAGGAACTCAAATGGAGCGGCATAGATGATTTTCGGGTGATCATCATCTCCTACTGGGACTTCGTGACGCAGGAGACGATCAAGAAGGTTTTTCCTGACGATTTCACGGGATGGGATGTCGAGCATGGCGGCATACTCGAAACATCGCTGATGCTGCATCTGAAGCCGGAAATGGTCGATATGTCGCTGGCGCCCATTCAGGCACCGGCAAAATTCCCGCCCTATACCGTGTTCCCGCCAATTCCGGAGTGGACCCCAGAATCGGGTTGCCTTTCTTCGCCCGCGGCGGCGACCGCGGAAAAAGGTCAGATCCTTTTCGACGTGACGGTGGCGGGGATATCGGAGGCTCTCAAGCACGAGCCGTGGTGGCAGCCGTCATAAAGCGACAAAACACAAAAAAATCGGAGGAAAACGTAATGAGTTATACGATAAAGTCAGACAAGGTTGGCGCGATAGAGCAGCACGGCATCGACCCGATACCGACCACGGATCGTCACGGATCACCGTTTGAACTTTTTAAATTATGGGTCGGCGCCAACGTCAACTACGTCGTCATCGTCACAGGCGCGTTCGCATTGTCGGTGGGGGTGACATTCGTTCAAGCCGTGACCGCGATCTTGCTTGGCAATCTGATTGGCTGCCTGATGGTTGGTCTCACCTCGATCCAAGGCCCGAGAACGGGCACCTCGGGGATGATGACATCGCGGGTCAGCTTCGGGCAGTTGGGCTCTATGCTGCCAAAGATCGTCAACGTCGTATCAGCTCTGAGTTGGTTCTCAATCAACTCCATTGTCGCGACGCAAGCGCTTAATGAGCTATTTAATATCGCCGGATATACCGGGCATAGCGCCGTGTGGGTCGCACTTGGTATCGTTCTCGCGGCAGAGATCATTGTTGCCGTCTACGGTCACGCCACGATTATCGCGGCTGAGGGTCTCATTGCCGTGGTCCTGGCGGTGCTGTTCCTGGGCCTGGCATACTTCGTTGTGCCGCACGTGCCGATGCAGCAGATGCTGACGTTCAACTCTCATCAAGGCACGTTCAGCGCATGGCTTGTGGCGCTGGGGATCATCGTATCCTACCCGATTGGCTGGACGAATTTTGCCTCCGATTACAGCCGGTATTTCCCGCCCACAATGAGCTGGCAGAAGATTGCCCTCTCCGCTGGTCTCGGCCAGTTTGTTTCCCTTACGCTGTGTGAGATCATTGGCGTGGTGTTTGCGATTGCCGTCGGTGGTAACCTTGGCAATGATCCTGTCAGCCAGCTTGGACATTTTCTGCCGACCTGGTTCATGGTGCCGTTGCTGATCGCCGTGATATTTGGCGGTGTCGCGGCCAATGTTCCCAACGGTTACACTGCCAGCCTTGGGCTGCTTGCTCTGCGCCTGCCCATGACGCGTGTTGTCTCTCTGGCCGTCATTGCCTTGTTTACCGTGTGTGTTCGTGTCGCGGTTGTGTATTATGGCGAGTTTTTCGATGTCTATCAGAACTTCTTAAATTACATGGTGTTCTGGACCGGCCCCTGGGCGGCAATTGTGATTGTCGACTACTTCATGCGTGACGGAAATTACAGTTCGGTCGATATGATGAAATGGGGTAGCGGGCGTTATTGGTATCGCAATGGCATATTCTGGCCCGGTGTTACCGCTTTCGCGGCGGGCATCATCATGTCGCTCGTTTTTTCTAATTCAGAAACATACGCAAGCCCGCTGATGACGAATGTGTTGGGGTGGGGAGATCTGAGCTTCGAAGCCGGTATACTTTCCGCTGCCCTGGTTTATTGGGCGTTGGCGAAATCTAAATATAAGGCTGGAGCGTTTGCGGAGGTTCGTGGATGATGCATGGAAACACCGAGTTGGTTTAGTCGACTGTTTTTGGTGGAGATGGATAGATCTGCGAATGATCGTTCGTCTTCCACGACAGAGATCGGCTGACTATAGACGATAATCAATCGTGCCCTGACACGGGATATGAAAAAGCGATCGAGCAGTCGAGTCGTCGATATCAGTTTGATTTTTTGCAGCCGGACACGACGTGTCCGGCTGCTCTTTATTTGATCGCGGTAAAATGATCCGAAGATTAAACGCGAAAATTGCATGAGTTTGATCGCCTGGCGATGTAAAAACAAATCGAAATATTCTGAATTTCATTGGTATTTACTTGTGATTTCAGTGTTGAGCGTCGCAGCGATTGATGTGTTCTCAAAAGAGAAAAACTCATCTTGTCGATGAAAACTTATCATTTGACGTTTTCCAGAATACTTAACAATTTAAGCCCAGGCGGATGCGCCGGCGATGAAAAAATCTAACGGAGAAAATGGTTATGGAACGGGAGCGTTTACAGGATTTCACGAATAATGGCGTGAAGGTACAGCCGACCTTCTCGGCGGGTGAGATGACCCGGCGTCTGACCTCGATTCGCAACCATATGGCGGCGAATAAGATTGATGCGGCTTTGTTCACGTCGTATCACAATATCTGCTATTATTCCGATTTCACGTATTGTTATTTTGGCCGCCGTTATGGCTTGCTCGTCGATCACAACAACTCGACCAGCATCTCGGCAGGCATTGATGGTGGCCAGCCCTGGCGCCGCACCTTTGGCGGTAATGTCACCTATACGGACTGGCAGAAGGATAATTATTTCCACGCCGTCCGCCAGTTGGTTGGTGGTGTCAAGCGTCTGGGCATTGAATTCGACCACGTCAACATTGACCTGCTCAACCTGCTCAAGGCCGAGTTCCCGACCATCGAATTTGTTGACATTGCCTATCCTGCACAGCGTCTGCGTATGATCAAGTCGGCTGAGGAAATCGAGCACATCACCAAGATGGCGAAGATTGCCGATATCGGCGGTGCGGCTTGCGTTGAGGCGACCAAGGTTGGTGTGCCGGAGCATGAGGTGGCGCTGCACTCGACCGCGACGATGGTGCGTGAAATCGCGAATACCTGGCCGCATGCGGAATTGATGGACACCTGGACTTGGTTCCAGTCCGGCATCAACACCGACGGCGCGCATAATCCGGTCACGAGCCGTAAGATCGAGCGCGGCGACATCCTCAGCCTGAACTGTTTCCCGATGGTGGCTGGCTACTACGTAGCTCTGGAGCGCACGCTGTTCGCGGAGACCGCGACCGACGAGCATATCCGTCTGTGGGACTTCAATTGCCGTGTGCATGATCGCGGCAAAGACCTGCTGGTGCCGGGCAATAAATGCTCCGACGTGGCGAAGGAACTGAATGAGATGTACGCCACCGAGGGGCTGCTGCAATACCGCTCCTTCGGCTATGGCCACTCCTTCGGCGTGCTTTGCCACTACTACGGCCGCGAGGGCGCGCTCGAGCTGCGCGAAGATTGCGACACCGTGCTGGAGCCGGGTATGGTCGTATCGATGGAGCCGATGATCACCATCCCCGAGGACAAGCCGGGTGCCGGTGGTTATCGCGAGCACGACATTCTCGTGATCACCGAGGGCGGCAACCGTAACATCACCGGTTTCCCCTACGGTCCTGAGCACCTGATCGTGAAGTAATGTCCCGCGGCGTGGCGGGTTCAAGGCTCCGCCACGCCGCAATGCTTTAAATTTTGAAAACGACGGATGGGGAGGGGCAAGCTCATGGATGTTATTGCAAACATCAAGACCGAGCAGGTTGTCGCATCACAGGATGTGCGCGAATTTTTTGACCTTGATTTGGCGCGTAGCGATGCAGCGATCGCGGATGCCCTTCGGCACGAGCTTGGCCGCCAGCGCCACGGGCTTGAGCTGATCGCCAGCGAAAACATCGTCTCGCGTGCGGTTTTGCAAGCGCAAGGCAGCATTCTGACGAACAAATACGCCGAGGGTTATCCGGGCAAGCGCTATTATGGTGGCTGCGAGCATGTCGATGTCATCGAGCAGCTCGCGATTGACCGTGCCAAGCAACTGTTCGGTTGTGAGTTCGCCAACGTGCAGCCGCATTCGGGGGCGCAGGCCAATGGCGCGGTGCTGTTCGCGCTGTTGCAGCCGGGCGACACCATCATGGGCATGAGCCTGGCCCATGGCGGGCATTTGACGCATGGCGCCGCCCCGACGCTTTCCGGCAAATGGCTGCATGCCGTGCAGTACGGGGTCAGCGCCGAGACGCAGACCATCGACTACGACCAGGTGGCGGCGCTGGCGCGTGAGCACCGCCCGAAGCTGATCATTGCCGGTGGCTCGGCCATTCCCCGCGTCATCGATTTCGCCCGCTTCCGGGCGATTGCCGATGAGGTGGGCGCGTATCTGATGGTCGATATCGCCCATATCGCCGGCCTGGTGGCGGCGGGTGTGCATCCCAGCCCGTTCCCGCACGCGCATGTGGCCACCAGCACCACGCATAAAACATTGCGCGGCCCCCGTGGCGGCCTCATCCTCACCAACGACGAGGCGCTGGCCAAGAAGTTCAACTCGGCGGTGTTCCCTGGCCTGCAGGGCGGCCCGTTGGAGCACGTGATCGCGGCCAAGGCGGTGGCCTTTGGCGAGGCGCTGAGCCCCAAATTCAAGACCTACGCGCAGGCGGTGGTCGCCAACGCTGCCGTGCTGGCCGAGCGTCTGGCCGGCAATGGCTGCGGCATCGTCTCCGGCGGCACCGACACGCATCTCGTGCTGGTGGATTTGCGGCCCAAGGGGCTGACCGGCAAGGCGGTTGAACAGGCGCTCGACCGCGCTGGCATCACCTGCAACAAGAACGGCATCCCGTTCGATCCGGAGAAGCCGATGATCACCTCCGGCATCCGCCTGGGCACGCCGGCCTGCACCACGCGCGGCTTCGGCACCGCCGAGTTCGTGCAGGTGGCGGACCTGATCGTGGAAATGCTCGACGTCATCGGCAAGCCTGCCGAGGAGGCCGTAACCGCGGCGGTGCGGCAGAAGGTCAACACGCTGTGTGAAGCCTTCCCGCTTTATCCGTCGCTCAGCTGAGAGATCCCCGCGGCAGCGGGATTTCCAAAACCAACACAAACCAACCCGAAGCTTAAGGCGTCACCATCTCATGCAACGCTACTCCGCTCTCGCGCTGATCAAGCAGTCGCTGAACGGCCACAAAGGCTGGAAGCCTCAATGGCGCGATCCCGAACCCAAATCGTCTTACGACGTGATCATCATCGGTGGTGGTGGTCACGGCCTCGGCGCCGCCTATTACCTGGCCAAGAAGCATGGCATCCGCAATGTCGCGGTGCTGGAGAAGGGCTGGATCGGCGGCGGCAATACCGGCCGCAACACCACCATCATCCGCTCGAATTACCTGTTCGATGAGAGCGCCGCGCTCTACGATCACGCGCTGCAGATGTGGGAGGGCCTGTCGCAGGACCTCAACTACAACGTCATGTTCTCGCAGCGCGGCGTGCTGATGGTGGCGCATAACGTACACGACGAGCAGAGCTTCAAGCGCCACGTTTATGCCAACCGCCTGAACGGCGTTGACAATGAGTGGCTGACGCCGGAACAGGCGAAGGCCTTCTGCCCGCCGTTGAACATCGCGCCAGGCATGCGCCATGCCGTCACCGGCGCGGCGCTGCAGCGCCGGGCGGGCACGGCCCGCCACGATGCCGTGGCCTGGGGTTACGCCCGCGGCGCCGACGCGCTGGGGGTCGATATCATCCAGAATTGCGAGGTCACCGGCATTGAGCGCGACGCCACCGGCCGCGTGACGGGTGTGCAAACCACGCGCGGGCGCATCGGCGCGCGCAAGATCGGCGTCAGCGCCGCGGGCAGCACCTCGCTGGTGATGGAGATGGCCGGGCTGCGCATGCCGCTGGAGAGTTATCCGCTGCAGGCGCTGGTGTCGGAGCCGGTGAAGCCGATCTTCCCCTGCGTGGTGATGTCCAACACCATCCACGCCTATATCAGTCAGTCCGACAAGGGCGAGCTGGTGATCGGCGCGGGCACGGATTCCTATGTCTCCTACAGCCAGCGCGGCGCGCTGCATATTCCGATGCACACGCTGGAGGCGATCTGCGAGCTGTTCCCGATCTTCCGCCGTATGCGGATGATGCGCAACTGGGGCGGCATTGTCGATGTCACGCCGGACCGCTCGCCGATTTTGGGCAAGACCCCGGTGCCTGGTTTGTACGTGAATTGCGGCTGGGGCACGGGCGGCTTCAAAGCCACCCCAGGCTCGGCGGATCTGCTCGCCTACACCATCGCCAAGGACGAGCCGCACCCGATCAACGCCCCATTCAACCTCGAGCGCTTTGGCGCCGGCCGGCTGATCGACGAAGCCGCCGCCGCCGCGGTCGCCCATTGAAGGACGCCAAGCAATGCTCCTAATTCCCTGCCCCTATTGCGGCAACCGGCCCGAGATCGAGTTCGCCTATGGCGGCGAGGCGCACGTCGTGCGCGCCGCCGATCCTCGCAAGGAGGACGACGCGGCCTGGACCGAGTTCCTCTATTTCCGGAAGAACCCGCGCGGCGACCATGCCGAGCGCTGGCGCCACGCGTTTGGCTGTGGCCGGTTCTTCAACGTCAAGCGCAACACCTACACTGACCATATCGAGGCGAGTTATCGCATCGGGGAGACGCTCCCATGACGCAGCCCTATCGGCTTTCCGCAGGCGGCCGGATCGACCGCGCCCGCACGCTCACCTTCAGCTTCGACGGCAAGCGCTACACCGGCCATCCCGGTGACACGCTCGCCTCGGCCCTGCTCGCCAATGGCGTGCATCTCGTTGGCCGTTCGTTCAAATATCACCGCCCCCGCGGCATCCTCACCGCTGGCGGCGAGGAACCCAACGCGCTGGTCGGCGTCGGGCGCGATGATGCGCATTTCACGCCCAATCTGCGCGCCACCCAGGTCGAGCTCTATGATGGCCTGACCTCCGAGAGCCAGAACCGCGCGCCCTCGCTGGAGCGTGATTACGGCGCGATCAACGATGTATTCTGGCGCTTCTTCCCGGCCGGGTTCTACTACAAGACCTTCATGTGGCCGCGGAAGGCGTGGACGAAGTTCTTCGAGCCGCGCATCCGCGAGATGGCCGGCCTCGGCCGCTCGCCCCAAACCCCGGATGCCGCCCGCTACGCCCAGCGCTTCGCGCATTGCGACGTGCTGGTGGTCGGCGCGGGCCCGGCGGGCCTCGCCGCCGCCCTGGCCGCCGCCAAGACCGGCGCGCGGGTGATCCTGTGCGATGAGCAATCCGAGGCAGGCGGATCGCTGCTGGCCGAGCCCGACGCGCAGATCGACGGCCTGCCCGCCGCCGAATGGCTGAAGACCGCGCTGGCCCAGCTCGCCGCCTATCCGCAGGTGAAGCTGCTCACCCGCACCACCGCCTTCGGCTACTTTCCGCACAACATGATCGGCCTCGCCCAGGCGCTGACCGACCACGAGGGCGAGCGCAGCGACGCGCAGCCGCGCGGCCGGCTGTGGCAGGTGCGCGCCAAGCGCGTGGTCATCGCCGCGGGCGCCATCGAGCGGCCGCTGGTGTTCCCGGATAATGACCGGCCCGGCATCATGCTGGCCGAGGCCGCGCGGATCTATCTCGAGCGCTACGGCGTGCTGCCCGGCCGCCGGGCGCTGATCTTCACCGCGCATGATGGCGCCTACCGCACAGCGCTGGCGCTGCACCGCGCCGGCTGCGCGATCGCCGGCATCGTCGATCTGCGGCCGAATGCGGGCGGGCCCTGGGTGGCCGCCGCGCAAAAGGCGGGGCTGGCCATATACCCGGCCTCGACCATCGCCACCACGGATGGGCGCCTGCGCATCACCGGCGCCACCATCAAGCCGATCGCCGGCGGCAGCGGGCAGCGCGTGAGCTGCGACACGCTGCTGATGTCGGGCGGCTTCACGCCGAGCGTGCATCTGTTCTCGCAAAGCCGCGGCAAGCTGGTGTTCGATGCCACGCTGGACGCCTTCCTCCCCGGCGCGCCGGCCGAGGCATGTAGCGTCGCCGGCAGCGCCGCGGGTGTGCCGTCTCTGGCCGAGGTTCTGGCCTCGGGCGCCGAGGCGGGCGCCGCCGCCGCGGGGGGCAGCGCTGTCAGCTATCAGGTGACCAACGCGCCGGTGGCGCAAGGCGGCTTCATCGGCGCCGTGCCCTATCATGGCGATCCCGGTTCGGTCCGCGCCTTCCTCGACTACCAGAACGACGTCACCGCCAAGGACATCGCGCTGGCGATGCGCGAGGGCATGAAGTCGGTCGAGCATGTCAAGCGCTTCACCACCAACGGCATGGCCACCGATCAGGGCAAGCTGTCGAACATGAACGCGCTCGGGATCATGTCGCCCGTGCTGGGCAAGCCGGTCCCCGCGATCGGCACCACCACCTTCCGCATGCCCTATACGCCGGTGCCGTTCGGCTATTTCGCGGGCTATGCGCGCGGGGAACTCTTCGAGCCCGAGCGCCGCACCGCGATCCATAGCTGGGCCGAGGCCCAGGGCGCGGTGTTCGAGGATGTCAGCCTGTGGAAGCGCGCCCGATACTTCCCGCGCGGCTCCGAGGACATGCACAAGGCGGTGGCGCGCGAATGCCGCGCCGTGCGCAACGGGGTTGGCATTTTCGATGCCTCCACCCTGGGCAAGATCGAGGTCGTCGGCCCCGATGCCGCCGAGTTCCTCAACCGCATGTACATCAACGCCTGGACCAAGCTGCAGCCCGGCAAGCTGCGCTACGGCATCCTGCTGCGCGAGGACGGCTTCGTCATCGATGACGGCGTGATCGGCCGCATCACCGATACGCGGTTCCATGTCACCACCACCACCGGCGGCGCGGCCCGCGTGCTGACGATGATGGAGGATTACCTGCAGACCGAGTTCCCCGAACTCAATGTCTGGCTGACCTCGACCACCGAGCAATACGCGGTGATCGCGGTGCAGGGGCCGATGGCGCGCAAGGTCGTGGCGCCGCTGATCACGGGGGCGGATATCTCCGCCGAGGCGCTGCCGCATATGAGCATGGTGGAATGCAAGATCGCCGGTGTCCCGGCCCGCCTGTTCCGCGTCAGCTTCACCGGCGAGCTCGGCTTCGAGATCAACGTGCCCGCCGATTACGGCCGCGCCGTGTGGGAGGCGCTGATGGCCAGCGGCAAGCCGTATGACATCACGCCCTATGGCACCGAGACCATGCACGTGCTGCGCGCCGAGAAGGGCTACATCATCGTCGGCCAGGAGACCGACGGCACGGTGACCCCGGATGATGTCGGCTATGCCGGCATGATCGGCAAGGCCAAGCCGGATTTCGTCGGCAAACGCGCTCTGGCCCGCAAGGCCTTTGCCGAGCAGACCAACCGCAAGCAGCTCGTTGGCCTGCTCACCGACGACCCCACGCTCGTGCTCGACGAGGGCGCGCATATCGTCGCCGATCCCGCGCAACCCAAGCCGATGACCATGCTCGGCCACATCACCTCCTCGTATTGGAGCGAGACGCTTGGCCGCTCCGTCGCCCTGGCGCTGCTGCGCGATGGCCGGGCGCGTACCGGCGAGCAGCTCTACGTGCCGCTCGCCACCGGCAATGCCCGCGTCAGCGTCGTCGCGCCCGTCTTCTATGATCCGGAAGGAACCAGGCTCAATGGATAATCTTGCAGAGACGACCTCGCTGTCGCGGCTCTTTGCGCTCAGCGGCCAGGCCGGCGACCGGCGTTGCCGCCCCGTCACCGGCGGCGCCCGCTTCTCGCTGCGCGTGAAGCAGGCATCGCTCGGCGCGGCGGGCGAGGCCCTGGGCCTCGACCTCACCGGGCCGATCAACCGCGCGGTCAGTTCGGGCCAGCGCACCGCGCTGCGCCTCGGCCCCGATGAGTGGCTGCTGCTGCTCGCGGAGGCCGACGCCGCCAGCGTCGCCGCCAGCTTGGCGCAACGGCTGACCGATGGGCTCTATTCGCTCGCTGATATCAGCCACCGGCAGACGGGCATCGCGCTCGAGGGCGCGGCGGTCACCGATCTCCTCAACGGCGGCTGCCCGCTTGATTTCGACCTCGCCGCCTTTCCGGTCGGCATGGCCACGCGCACCATCTTCTTCAAGGCCGAGATCGTGCTGTGGCGCCAGGATACGGCGCGCTTCCACATGGAAGTCTGGCGCTCCTTCGCGCCCTATGTGTGGTCGCTGCTGGCCAATGTCGGCCGTGAATACGCGGATTAACCGATGATCAGCGCCTTTGATCTGTTCAAGATCGGCATCGGCCCCTCCTCGTCGCATACCGTTGGGCCGATGCGCGCCGCCCATCTCTTCACGGGCGGGCTGAAGGAGGCGGGGCGCTTGTCCCGCGTCACGCGGCTGCGGGTGACGTTGTATGGCTCCCTGGCCTGGACAGGCAAAGGCCACGCCACCGATAAAGCCGTGGTCCTCGGCTTGGCGGGTGAGTTGCCGGAGACGGTCGATCCCGACCATGCCGATGCGCTCGTCGCCGAGATCGCCGCGCGCGGCGTGCTCAAGCTGGAGGGCAGGGACATCGCCTTCGCCCCGGCCGAAGACATCGTGTTCGACCGCGAGACGGCGCCGCCGCGCCATCCCAACACCCTGGCCTTCGAGGCATTCGATGCCGCCGGCGCCCTGGTCGCCGCCGAGCGCTGGTGCTCCGTCGGCGGCGGTTTCGTCACCCGCGAGGATGAACCCGCCGATCTCGGCGCGATTACCACGCAGGTGCCCTATCCGTTCGCCAACGCGGTCGATCTGCTGCGCATCGGCCAGGAGACCGGGCTGACCATCGCCGAGATCGTGCGCGCGAACGAGGTGGCGCTGCGCCCGGCGCCCGAGGTGCTGGCGCATGTCGACCGCGTGATCGCCACCATGATGGCGGCGATCGATCGCGGCCTGCAGGGCGAAGGCGTGCTCCCTGGTGCGCTCAAAGTCCCCCGCCGCGCCCGCGCCCTGCGCAAGCGGCTGGAGGCCGATACCAGCCGCAACGATCTCGCCCCGCATGAGAAGATGGACTGGGTCAGCCTGTTCGCCATGGCGGTGAACGAGGAGAACGCCGCCGGCGGGCGCGTCGTCACCGCGCCCACCAACGGCGCGGCCGGCGTCATTCCCGCGGTGCTGCGCTATTACAGCGACATGTGCCCCGGCGCCTCGCATGAGGGCATGCGCAATTTCATCTTCACAGCCACCGCCATTGGCGGCCTGTTCAAAACCAATGCCTCGATTTCCGGCGCCGAAGTCGGCTGCCAGGGCGAGGTCGGCGTCGCCTCCTCGATGGCGGCGGCGGGGCTGGCGGCGGCGCGCGGCTGCACCAATGCGCAGGTCGAAAACGCCGCCGAAATCGCCATGGAACACCATCTCGGCATGACCTGCGACCCCGTCGGCGGGCTGGTGCAGATCCCCTGCATCGAGCGCAACGCCTTTGGCGCGATCAAGGCGATCAGCGCCGCCTCGCTCGCCCGCCGTGGCGATGGCTCGCACATCGTCTCGCTCGACCAGGTGATCGCCACCATGCGCCAGACCGGCGCCGATATGAACACCAAATACAAGGAGACCTCGCTCGGCGGCCTCGCCGCCAATTTCATCGAGTGCTGAGCACTCCGGCCCGCCCGCAACCGCAAACGGATTTGAACGAGATGCACGAGGAGATGACGGCGGCGATGCAATGGAACTGTCTGGACGGGTTGTCGATGGAGGCCACTGCCCGCGACCTCCCGAACCTCGCGGCGATGGCGTCCCGCTTCGCGCCAGGCACCATCGTCGCCATTCCCTATCTGGCCAGTGAGTCCGACACCGACCGGCTCGACGCCGCGGCCGCCATCCGCGAACTGGGCTTCACGCCCATGCCCCACATCGCCGCGCGCCGCCTAACCAGCCGCGACGCGTTAGAGCGCCTGCTGGAAGGCTGGGCGGCACGGGCCAAGGTCGAGCGGATGCTGGTGCTGGCGGGCGATTGCGCGCGCCCGGCGGGCCCGTTCGAGGACGCGCTGGCGCTGCTGCAAACCGGCCTGCTCCCGCGTCATGGGGTGCATACCGCCGTGATCTCCGGCTACCCGGAAGGCCACCCCAAAATCCCCGACCCGCGCCTCGCGCGCGCCATGCGCGACAAACTTGCCGCCATCGCCGATCAGGGGCTCGCCGCCGAAATCGCCACGCAATTCTGCTTTTCCGCCGAGCGGCTGCTGGACTGGCTGGAGGAGCTGCGTGCCGGGGGCGTGCTGGCGCCGGTCCGCTTGGGCATTCCAGGCCCCGCCAATTTGCGGACCCTGCTGCGCTACGCCGCCCTGTGCGGCGTCAGCGCCTCCGCCGCTGTGCTCGCCCGCTATGGCTTCTCCCTGACCAAGCTGCGCAGCCATGCTGGCCCCGACCAGCTCGTGCACGCGCTGGCCAGCGGCCTCGCGCCAGGGCGTCACGGCCAGGTCTTCGCGCATTTCTATCCATTCGGCGGCATGTCGAGCCTCGGCGCTTGGCTTGACCGCCAGCGCTTCGTGCATGCGCCTCTCGTCAAGGTGGGAATTTCATGACCGTCTCCTACACGCTCAGCTTCTCCTGTCCCGACCGCGCGGGCATCATCGCCCAGGTCAGCGGCGCCATCTTCGAGCATCACGGCAATATCCGCGTGCTCAACCAGTTCAACGACCCCGATACCGGCCTGTTCTTCATGCGCATGGCGTTCGTCACCGATTGCGTGCGGGACGAACTGGAGCGCACCCTGGGCGCTCTCGCCCAGAGCCTACAGATGAAATGGGAGCTGCGCTCGAAAGACGAGCGCCAGCGCGTGCTGCTGCTGGTCTCCAAATTCGACCATTGCCTCGCCGATCTGCTCTACCGCACCCGCATCGGCGAGCTGGACATGGAGATCTGCGGCATCGTCTCCAACCATCCCAAGACCGCGCTCAAGGTCACCGAGCTCGGCGCCATTCCGTTCCACCATTTGCCGGTGGGGGCGGAGAACAGAGCGGCGCAGGAAGCGCAAATCCTAGGCCTGGTCAAAGACCTCAACATCGATCTCGTGATCCTCGCCCGCTACATGCAGATCTTGTCGGATTCCTTCGCGGCGGCGCTCAGCGGGCGCTGCATCAACATTCATCACAGCTTCCTGCCCAGCTTCAAGGGCGCCAAACCCTATCACCAGGCCTATGCGAATGGCGTGAAGATGATCGGCGCCACCGCTCATTACGTCACCGCCGATCTCGATGAAGGCCCGATCATCTACCAGGATGTCGAAGCCGTCAGCCACGCCGACATGCCCGATGACCTGGTGCGCAAGGGCCGCAATATCGAACAGCGCGTGCTCTCCCGCGCCGTCTCTTGGCACCTCGCCCAGCGTGTGCTGATGAATGGCAATAAAACCGTCGTATTCTGGAGTTAAGGGGATGATCCTGGCATGAGGGCCGGAGCGCCATGGGCGCGACCATGACGCCAAGCCGCGTCGTGGCGCACAGGATGCCGGGGTTTCCGGTCATCCGCACGGCTCTCAGCGGCTTACTGGCCATGTTCGTGGGCATTGGCGTGGCGCGTTTCAGCTTCGCCCCCTTGGTGCCGGCGCTGGTCAAGGCGCAATGGTATAGCGCATCTAGCGCCTTCTGGTTCGCAACGGTCAATCTCGCGGGTTATTTCATCGGCGTCGCCGCCATCCGCGCGTGGCGCGGCGCTTATCCGGCCAAACCGGCGATGGTGCTGGCCATGGGTCTCACCGCCGCCGCCACCTTGTGCTGCGCGCTGAACTGGGGGCCAGCCTGGTTCGGGTTCTGGCGGCTGGTGTCGGGGCTCACCGGCGGGGTGCTGATGGTCCTCATGGCCTCCGCCGTCGTCGGGCGCGCGCCGCCCGCTTCCCGCGGACGGGTCAGCGGGTTTGCCTTTTCAGGAATGGGCGCGGGCATGACCTTCAGCTCCTTGGCGATCCCGCATCTGCTGCTCCACGGGCTGGTGTTCACCTGGGCGGCGCTCGGCGCGCTCTGCGCGGGCGCCACGCTGATTGTGGCGCTGATCATGCCGCCCGCGCGCATCGAGCCGCCGCAACGGCATGCGGCCAAGGGCTCGCCGCCGCTCGTGGTGGTGTTGCTGATTTCAGCCTATGCGTTTTCGGCCCTTGGTTTCATGCCGCATATGTTGTTCTGGTCGAGCTTCATCGCGATCGGGCTGGGGCGCGGCGTCGCCGCTGGCGCGGTGATGGCTGCCTGGATCGGGCTGGCCGCCACGCTAGGGCCGCCATTATTGGGCCGCGCAGCCGATCGCTTCGGCTTTCTGCCAACGCTGGCGGCGGGGTTTTTGATCATGGGCGGGGCTGTCGCCATCCCCCTGTTCACCGATGCCGCCCCGGCCCTGGTCGTTTCGGCCCTTTGCGTCGGGGCGGTGGCGTTGGGCACAGTCATGCTGGTCGCCGGCGCCATTGCCGGGATGGTGCCGCCCGCGCGTCTCTCCACGGATTGGGGCTTGGCGGCGATGACTTACGCGATCACGCAGATCACCGCCGCCGCCTTGCTCTCGCATTTATTCCGGCTGACGGGGAGTTACGGCATTCTGTTCCGGGTCGGCGTCGGCGCGCAGGCGCTGGGCTTGCTGTTCATCGCACTGGCCGCGTGGATGGCGCGGCGCTGAGGGCCGTGCCGCGCCGATGCTGCGCATCCGCGATAAATGAGGCCAGAACCAGCGCGTGATTATGCGCTGTGTCACGGGCGCCATAGAGCAATGTCACGCGGCCGTGCCGGAGCAGCGCCGCCAGCGCGGCCAATGGCTCATCCTTGGCTTTGAGTTCCTGGCGGTAAAGCCGCTGGAATTCCGCCCAGCGCGCCGGATCATGGCCAAACCACTGGCGCAGCGCCGCGCTGGGCGCGATCTCCTTCAGCCAGAGTGTCAGCGCCGCATTCTCCTTGCGCAAACCGCGCGGCCATAGCCGGTCCACCAGCACGCGCGCGCCGTCGCTGGTTGCGGGCGGGTCATAGACCCGTTTGACGTGCAGATCAGGGTTCGCGGTTGTCATTCTCACGCCGCCTCATGTGGCTGAAATCATGGACCATATGGAGATAGGCGACCATGTCAGGATTGCGAGCCCGGTGCCCGCCGGAGATCTGGCATGTAAAAGGAAAAATTGATTAAATATGCGTTTCATATGAAGATTTTTTAGCTCAAAGCCAAGGCGGCCGCGTGTCGGCCCGCGCAAGGGGGATGGTTTGGATATCAACGCGGCGCGGACATTTCTGGAAATCGTGAAGACCGGCAGCTTTGTTAGCGCGGCGGCCAATCTCAACCTCACCCAGACCGCGGTAAGCGCGCGGGTGCGCGTGCTGGAGCAGCAGCTCAACTGCGCGCTGTTCGTGCGCGCCAAGACGGGTGCGCAGCTCACACGCGAGGGGCGGGAGTTCCAGCGTTACGCCGCGACACTGGTGCAGGTGTGGGAGCGCGCCTGCCAATCTGTGGCGCTGCCGCCGGGGCGTGAGTTGGCTGTCACCCTGGGCGCGGAGTACAGCGTGTGGAATCCGCTGATCCGCGACTGGCTGGTGTGGATGCATGATGAATGCCCGGAGATCGCGGCCAATATCCGCATCGATGCGGCCGCCCGGTTGCTGGAGCAGGTGCAGAGCGGCGCGCTCGATATCGCCGTGGTGTATGACGCCCAGCGCCGCCAGGGGGTGATCAACGATCTGCTGATCGACGACAAGCTGGTCTTTGTGCGCAAGGCGGGCGAGCAGGGAGAGGTGGCGCCCGAGGCGCATGTGCGGGTGGATTGGGGCGAGGCCTTCGCCGCCGCGCATGAGGCGGCGTTTCCCGAACTGGCCCACGCCGGCATCGCCATCAGCCACGGTCCGTTGGCGCTCGATTACATCCTGGCCGTGGGCGGCAGCGGCTATTTCCGCTTGAGCGTGGCGCGCCCGCTGCTGGCGAGCGGGGCGCTGGCGCTGGTGCCGCACAGCCCGGTCTTCTCGTATTCAGTGTACATGGTGCATTCGTCCAAGGCGGATGAGGACACGCTGGCCCGCATCCGCGCCGGGCTGCGTGCGGCGGCTACGGTCCGGTAGTTTTCCAGCCGCCGCCCAGGGCGAGAAATACGGCGATCTGGCTCTGCGTGACATCGGTTTGCGCCGTGGCCACGGTGAGTTGCGCCGCCGCCAGTGTCTGCTGCGCGGTTAGCGCCGTGAGCGCGTCTACCCGCCCGCCAGCGCGAAGCGCGGCCTGATCCGCCGCGACTTTGGCGGCGTCGTCACGCGTGGCGCTGAGATCGCCCAGCCGGTTGAGCTGCGCGCCGTAGGATTGCAGGGCGGTCTGGGTTTCCAGCAGGGCCTTGAGCACCGTGCCGTCGAACGCGGCGAGGCTGGCGCGGGTGGCCGCCTTGGCAGCGGCGATGCGCGCGCGGGTGGCGCCTTGGTTGAGATCCCAGCTGATCATCGGCCCCAGGGCGAAACGGTTGGTTAGCGGCGAGAAGGCGTTGGCGGCCACGCCGGTCGAGCCGATCGAGGCGCCGAGGCGGATATCGGGGTAGAGATCAGCTGTCTCCACGCCGATGCGCGCGGTGGCGGCGGCCAGATCGCGCTCCGCCTCCCGCACATCGGGCCGCCGGCGCAGCAGCGCGCGCCCATCGCCGACCGGGATCGGCTGGCGCAGGCGCAAGGGGCGGGTGCAGGCGAGCCAGGCGGGATCATACGCCGCGGGCGGCTGGCCCAGCAGCGTGCTGAGCCGGTAGGCGGCGTTGAGCCGCTGGGCCTGCAACACGGGCAACTCGGCTTGCAGCGTGCCCACATCCTCTTGCTGCTGGTCCACGTCGAAATCCACGGCGCGGCCATCGGTGCGCAACAAGGCGACGAGGCTGGCGCGCTGCTGCTGCAAGGCGATGACATTTTGCAGCGCCGCGATCTCGTTGCCGTCGTCGCAGATTTCGGCATAGGCGCGGGTGGTTTCCGCCGCCACGTTCACGCGTACGAGGTCGCGGGCGTCGGCGGCGGCCTCGCTGGTGGCGGTGGCGGCTTCCACGCCGCGGCGGATGGCGCCGAACAGGTCGAGATCATAGCCGACGGAAATGCCGGTATTGTATTCCTCCATGCGCGGAGGCTGTACGTTTTGCAGCACCGCCTGCGCGGAATCCTGCGCGTAAATGGCGGTGGCGGCGGCGGAGGCGCTGAAGCTGCGGCTGTCGCGCGTTTCGGTGATGAGGGCGTAGGTGCGTTCCAGATTTGCCTGCGCCTCGCGGATATTGGTGTTTTTGGCAAGTGCTTCCGGCACCAGCCGGTCCAATACCGGGTCGCTGTAGAGCTGCCACCAATCATCCGGCGGCGCGGCGGGCTGGGTGCCGCCTCTGGCGGGAAAGGCAAGCTGAGATGCAGGCGTGTTGACCAGCGCGTTGCCGGGCAGCTTGTAATCGGGGCCGACGGTGCAGCCACCGAGCAGCAGGCCCAGCGCCAGCGCGGCGCGGCGCGGCACGCGGCTCACCATGGCCAACTCCGGCGTTCCACCGGCGCGCCGGGGCGGGGTTCGATATCCACCGTCGCGGTGGTGCCGACGATCAGGCGCACATGGTCGGGCACATGGTCGATGGCGACGCGCACCGGAATGCGCTGCGCCAGCCGGACCCAGGTGAAGGAGGGGTTGATGTTGTCGAGCGTGTTCGGCTGATCGTCGCGTTCGCGGTCCACCACCCCGGCGGCGATGCTCTCGACATGCCCCTCAAGTGGTTCCGCTACGCCCATCAGCCGCACTGTCACCTTGTCGCCCACCTGCACGGCGGGCAGTTTGGTCTCCTCAAAATAGCCTTCCACGCGCAGCGTATCGGTATCCACCATGGCCATCACGCCTTGCCCGGCGGTCAGGTAATCGCCGGGCTGCAAGGTCATGTTGGAGACCACGCCGTTGACCGGCGCGCGCAGCACCGTGCGGTCGAGATTGAGCTGCGCCACGGCGAGCGCGGTTTTCGCCTGGGCCACGGCCATCTTCAGCAGATCCACCTTCTCCTGGCCGAGTTCCGTGGTTTCGGTATCGACCTCGGAGGACAGCGCATGGTTGCGGTTATCGATGCGGATCGCCTCGGCCAGCGCAATCTGCTGGCTTTGCAGTTTCTCCGCGGCGTCGTCGCGGGCGAGCAGATAGCGCGACTGGTCGATGATGATGAGTGGCTGGCCCTGTTTCACCACCTGGTTGTCCTGCACCAACACGCTGGTCACCCAGCCGCCCACATCCGGCGCGACGCGCACGATATCGGCCTGCACCTTGCCGTCGCGCGTGGTCGGCTCGACTTCATAGCGGAGCCAGAGGCCGAACAGCGCGAGCAGAGCGATGCCGAGCAGGAGCAGGCTGAAAACGGTTTTGCGGAATGTGTCTGAGGATATCATCGTATCGTCACAAGGGGCAGGAGCAGATCGGCGAGGGCGGAAACGCCCCACCAGAGCAGGAGAAACAAGGCGATATCGAGCAGCCCGGTCTGCCAGAGCTGGCGCTCCAGCGGCAGGCGTTGCAGCGCGAGCCGGACGGTGAAGGCGAGAATCCCCCCGATGATCGCCCAAACCAGCGCGGCGGGCATGTACACGCCGAAGATATCAAGCTCGTCGATCATGCGCGGCTGTCCGGCTGGTAGTCGGGCGCGGCGGGGAACAGGTTGCAGCGCATCCCCACCAGAGCCAGCACGGCCTGGTGGCGCAGGCGCGCGTCGCTTATGCCGCCCGCCTCGTCCAGCGCGGTGTCGATGGCGTGCAGGAACGAGGCGGGCGGAGGCAGCGCTGCTCGCCGCTTATGGCGCGCGGTGAACAGGGCGGCGATTTCCTCCAGCACGTGCGCCATGGCGCGGCGCGCGCTTGGCTTCGCGGCGCCCGTCGCCCGGCGCAGATGCAGCAGGTTGCGCCCTAGGCGCAGCTCGGCCAGCCCGTTAAACCCGCGCAACGGATCACTCGGCCCAGTCAGCGTCATGCGCGCGGCGATCTGCCCCAGCCGGTCCACGGCGCGGGCGGTCCAGGCGCCGGTTTCCAGGCGCTGTTGGCTACCGGCCAGGGTGGCGATGTCGCGCCAGCTGGCATGGATCATCCGCCGCGCCACCCAGCTCACCCCCACCGCCCGGAACAGCCGCGCGACGATGACAGCGATGGCGATGCCGACGATTTGGGCGCTGGCGGTGTTCATGAACACGCTGAAATCGCCCTGATAACGGGCGAGCAGGTCGAGCTCGATGATCAGCCCGGCGAGCATCGGCAGGGCGATGGCGGCGGTGGCTGGCCGGGCCTGCAGATAGCCGAGCCACAAAAAGGGCGGGGCGAGAAACGCAATCAGCAGCGTGTACCCCTCGATCACGGGCAAGATGACGAAATCGTAAAACGCGGCGAGCGGGTAGGTGATCAGCGTGGCCAGAAGATAGCGCAGGATCTGGGGCGAGGGGTCCTCCTGCACCGCGAAGGACAGGGTGATCATGGCGGCGAAGGCGGCGGTGGTGGAGCCGGAGGGCCAGTTCAGCATGATCCAGAGCGTGCAATACAGGATCAGCGCCGCCGCGGTGGCGAGGCCGGAGAGAATGGCCAGCGTGTGGTCACGCTCGATATGCAGGTGCCGCGGCGCGGCGTCGATCAGCCCGAGATGCTGGGCTGTCTCCGCTGTGGTGCCGCTGAGGGCGCGGAACAGCAGCCGCGCCTCGCGCAGGCTGTCGATGCATTCGGCCATGCGCTCGCACAGGCTGGCGGTGAGCAGGGCGTGCCAACCGCCGGCATGATCATATTGGCGCGAGAGGGCGCGGAATTTCGCGGCCAGGATAACGGCCTCCTCCAGCGGTACGCCGGCCGGCGCGCCCAGCCATTGCGTGGCGGTGTCGATGAGGGCGGCGACATCCGCGCGGAGCGCACCGCTCCGGCGCAGCAGAGCCAGCCGGTCGGCGGCCGCCGAGGCGAGCGAGAGCAGCCGCGCCAGGCGCTCGCGCACTGCCCAGACGAGACGGCGGCTGAGCAGGGCGCCGCTGCTGTCATAGGGCAGATGCAGGGCGATCATGCCGAGCTCGGTGATGTCGGTGGCCAGGCGCTTGAGATGCGCGGCCTCCAGCGGGCCGTGCTCGGTGCCGATCACATCCGCCGTCCACACGCAGGCATCGAGCACGAAGACCCGCATCCGCGCCTGCACGATGCGCGCGGCGGGCCAAGGCTTGAACACCGCATGCGCCAGGGTCACGGCGACGATGGCGACGCTCATCTCCTCCACCCGCGCGATGGTGCTGAAGAAAATATCGCCCGGCGTGTCGAGATACGGAAAGGTGAGAATGGCCGAGCTGAACCCAGCCATCTGGAACAGGAAGGCGCGGGGCGTGCGGTCCAGCACCGCGAAATACAGGCACAGCCCAACCCAGGAGGATAGCACCAGGATCAGCAAGACCGGCGCGTTCTGCAAATTGGGCACGGTGAGAATCGCCGTAACCCCGCCCACGGCGAGGCCCGCCAGCCGGTACAGCACCTTGGGGCGCATGGCGCCCGACATCGGCTGCGCGGTGACGTAGATGGTCAGAAGCGCCCACCAGGGGCGGTCCAGGCTGGAGGCGAAACAGACGCCAAGCGTGAGCGCCGCCGCGGCATAGCTGCCCAGGCTGAACAGGAGATTCTGCGGATCAAACGGCCATGGCGGCAGTACCGCGCGTTTGGCAAGGCTGGAACTCATGCTCTGTCAGACGAGGCGGATGGGGTTGCGTGATGTGGCGAAGAGGCGGCGGGGCGCGCGGGTGGCGAGGTGGCCGCGCGGACAAAGCATCATCAACATTCCATATCATCAACCAGTCATGATCGCGGCGCAGGCTGACGCCCCACCGCCGCCGGGGTTGTCTGGCAGGCGGCCGCAACGAAAACAAATTCATATTTTTTTTGGTTAACAGCAAAAAAATTCGTGTTTGTGCGGGAGCGGGGACAAAGCTGTGGTACGCCCCCGGCGGCGTGCAAAAACGCTCCAAAGACCAGGCGATCCTCAGCAATTATTTATTTTTGTTGGCAGCAATGCGGAAATCGAAACGCGCGCCGGGTTGCGGAATTCTGGGGGTGGTATAAAGAATCATTTTATATGAACCTTTAAGGTCGAATGTCATGCATGTTGCCGAGGGTCTCGATGATGCCAGCCTCGCCCGGCTGGTGGACCGCTTTTACGCCCGGGTGCGTGAGGATGACCTGATCGGCCCGCTCTTCAACCGGGCGATCGCCGATTGGTCCGCGCATCTCGACAAGCTGGCGGCCTTCTGGTCGTCGGTGATGCTCACCTCGGGGCGCTACAAGGGCCAGCCCTTGCCCGCCCATCTGCGCCATCAGGCCGAGATCACGCCCGAGATGTTCGGGCGGTGGCTGGCCTTGTGGGAAGATTGCGCGGTGGACTCCCTGCCGCCCGCCGCCGCCGCGGCGGTCATCGCCAAGGCGCACCGCATCGCGGCCAGCTTGCAGATGGCGCTGTTCGAGCTGCTGCCCCCCGTGCCGCCCCGGCCTGCGGGCGTGGGCGCCAGCCGCTAAGCCGCGCCTCCCATTTTTCACCTGCCGCACCGGCTGCCGCATGGCGCCCGGCCGGCCTCTTTACGGCCTCAACCAAGGAGTGTTCCCCATGCTTACCCCCGCGCAAACCGCCATCGTTAAGGCGACCGTTCCGCTACTGGAGACCGGCGGCGAGGCGCTGACCACGCATTTCTACAAGGTCATGCTCGGTGAGTATGCCGAGGTCCGCCCGCTGTTCAACCAGGCGCACCAGGCCAGCGGCGCGCAGCCGCGCGCGCTCGCCAACAGCGTGCTGCAATACGCCAAGCACATCGATAATCTCGGCGCGCTCGGCAATCTCCCGGCCCAGATCATCCAGAAGCATGTCGCCCTGCAGATCCAGCCCGAGCATTACCCCATCGTCGGCACCTGCCTGCTGCGCGCGATCCGCGAAGTGCTGGGGCCGGGCATCGCCACTGATGAGGTGATCGAGGCCTGGGGCGCGGCGTATTGGGACCTTGCCAATCTGCTGATCGGCGCGGAGAAAGCCGAGTATGACCGGCTCGCCCTGGCGCCGGGCGGCTGGCGTGGCGCGCGGGCCTTCCGCGTCGCCCGCAAGGTGGCCGAAAGCGCCGAGATCGTGTCGCTGTACCTGGAGCCGGTGGATGGCCAGCCGGTGGTCGATTTCACGCCGGGCCAGTATCTCGGTCTGCGCCTGGTGATCGACGGCCAGGAGGTGCGCCGCAACTACTCGCTCTCCGCCGCGCCAAATGGCCGCTCCTACCGCATCAGCGTGAAGCGTGAGCAGGGCGGTGTCGTCTCCAACTACCTGCACGACCAGGTGGCCGAGGGCGCGGTGCTGGAGGTATTCCCGCCGGCGGGCGAGTTCGTGCTGCGCGATGGCGCGGCGCCGCTGGTGCTGATCAGCGGTGGTGTCGGCATCACCCCGACTCTGGCGATGGCCGAGGCCGCGCTGGCCAAGGGCGACCGCGAGGTGATCTTCCTGCACTACGCCCGCAACAAGGAGGTTCACGCCTTCGGCAAGACGCTGAAGGATTGGGCGGCGCGCTATCCGAAGTTCCGCAATTTCATCGTGTATGAGCACGGCGAGGCGGACAAGGTGGACGCGCTGGGCCGCCCCACGCCCGAGCAGTTGCAGCGCTGGCTGCCCGCCGGGCTCGATTGCGACGTGTATTTCCTCGGCCCCAAGCCGTTCATGGCGGCGATCAAGCGCTTCCTCGCCGCGCTCGGGCTGCCCGATGAGCGCCGCCGCTATGAGTTCTTCGGCCCGGCTGAGGCGCTGAACTGAGCCAGCCTGCAGCCGAGGCATCATCGCGCAGGGTCCCGCAAGGGGCCCTGTTCGCGTTTTATGTTGGGGGAATTTTAACTTTCCGCGTCTAGCGTCGTCATGTTGAGGCGGTTTTGGGAGCGTGGGATCTCACGCGTGCAGAGCGGTGAGCCCCAGCCGCGCGGCCAGGGCGCCGAGCATGGTGAACAGCGCCACGCTGCCCATCTGCCAGACCAGAACCATCATCATCGTATCCGCCGCGTGGAACAGCGGCAGCGCCAGCTCGGCGGCGGCGGCGGCGGCCATGGCCCCGCACAGGCAGGCATGTGTGGTGCGGAATTTGGCCGAGCGGCGCAACAGCCAGACCATCGCCACGGCCGGCATCAGCGCGGTGATGGCGATGGCGGGCACGCAAATCCAGTCCGCGTGCAGTTCCAGCGCGGCGCCGTTCGTTTGCACGGCGAGCACGAAGCATTGCCGGCCCAGTTCGGCCAGCCAGAGCAGGAAGGCGGCGACCGGCATCAGCAGCTTCCAACCCGGCTCGTCCGGCCGGCCGGCGCAGAAGGCGGCATAGGCCGAGATCACCGTGGTGGCGGCGGCCAGGATTTCGGCAGTGGCGAAACGCGGCTGCATGAGCAAGGCGAGCAGATGCGGGCGCGGCCCCATCACCAAAACCATCACGGCCAGCACCGGCAGCGTGACCAGCAGCCAACGTGCGGTGAGCGCGCCCGGCGGCAGGGCCCGGCGCACGGGTTTGGCGTTCTGCGCCAATTGGGCGATCAGATCTTCAGTTTTCATCACTGCCCCCTTTCAGGGCCTGTTTCAGCCTTTGCATGGCTCTGAAGGATGCCACTTTCAAGGCGGAGATCGACAGGCCGGTCTCGGCTTCCGCCTCCTTCAATGAGAGTTCTCGCAGTTTGAGCATCTCCAGCACTTGCCGGTCGCGCGCACCCAGCCCCGCCAGCGCGTCCATGACGCGATGCTGGTCGGCGTCTTGCTCCTGGGTGTCGCGCGTCATCAGCGCCCCCGCATCGGGGGAGATATCGTCGATCGCCGTTTCGCGCCCGCTATGGCGCTGGCGGTGGCGGCGCACATCCGCGCCGCGCAGCTTCATGATGCCGAACAGGAAGGGCTGCGCGGGGCGGTCCGGGTCGTAGAGATGGCGGTTTTGGTGCAGGGCGAGCAATGTTTCCTGCACGATGTCCTCGATGTCGGCGGCGCTGGAGCCGGGCCAGCGTGCCCGCGCGCGCCGTCGCAGCCAGGGCAAGGCGGCAGCCAGCAGCCTGGCATAAGCGCGCGCGTCGCCATCTTGCGCCGCGGCCAGCCAGACGCGCCAATTTGGATCCTCGTCCGACATTCTTCCTCCCGAGCGGTGCGACGCTACCGCCTGCATGGGGGGTTGCCAATCCGCAATGGCGCTACTCATCGCTCAACGCCAATTTATCGCGCAGGCGGGCCAGCTTGGCGGGCAGGTCAATGCGCGCGGTGCTGAGGATATCGAGGCGCTCATCGGCCAGAGGATCGGCCGGGGCGATTTGCGCGCCGTGGCGGGTCAGGCGCGCATCGCGCCGGCGCAGCAACGCGACGATTTCGGGGCGGTAGAGGACAAACAGCGCGCCGAGCGCGCGGTTCACGGGCTCCGGCCCAGGGGCGTCGTGCCAGCGCATCTGGGGCAGCCGCGGGATCAACGCCTCGGCGGGGTGAAACTCATCCGCGGTGACCCAAAGATTGGTGGTGAAGACGCGGGCAGGGCGGCCGGTTTGGTCCAGCCCGATGGCCGCGACATGGGTGAGGCGGCCCGTTTCCTTGCCACGCAGGAAGCAATGGATATGCCCGCTCTCCACACGCCCGCGATGGGCATGGAAATAGTATTGCGCGCCGGTGGCGGGATCGCTCACATCGTCGGGCGGGTAATGGGTCAGCGCCTCGAAGGCGGCGCCGTCGAGCAGCGTGGTGACAAGATTGCGCCCCGCGGTTTCGAGTTCGCCGAGCGCCGCCACCAGTTCGACAGCCGCTTGCACCTGGTCGTCCGGCGGCATCTTGGGTTGGCGGGGAATCATGGCGTGTCTCCAGGGGGTGAAAGCGGGCGCGGTACGAATGACCGCGCCCCGCCAGGCGTTAGTTGCTCTTGCCGGCGCAGGCGCCAGTCTTGCCCGCACACGCGCCAGTCTTACCGGCGCAGGCGCCAGTCTTGCCCGCACAGCTCGCGCTGGTCTGGCCGGCGCAGGCGGCATGCGCCAGCATCGGGGTGGTGGCGGCGACCAGACCACCGAGCGAGACAGCGGCACCGAGGGTCAGCATGGAGGCTTTGAATTTCATGGCAATAACCTTTTCTAGAGCGCGGTGACCGGACCATCCGGGTGCCGCTGATAAGGAGTTCGCCGCGAGGCGCGGTCTGGTTACAGGGGGGCGAAAATTTTTTTGGCCGCGCTATATTGGGCAATCATGCCGCCCCTGTCGCAAGAGGCCGCCGCGCTGCGGCCCGTCATCTCGTTTGGTTTGTTGTTCCTGCTGGCCGGGGCTGAGGCGCTATGGCCGCGGCGGCCGCGCGCGCTCTCGCGCTGGGGGCGCTGGCCGGGGAATCTCGGCATCGCGGCGCTGGGCGCGCTGGCGGTGAAGCTGGCGTTTCCGGTAGCGGCCCTCGGTGTCGCCGCGCTCGCCGCGCGGGCGTGCTGGGGCGTGCTGAATTTGGCGTCCATGCCGGAGGGTTTGAAGATCGTCACGGCGGTTCTGGCGCTGGATTTCGCCATTTATATCCAGCACCGCGTATTCCATGCCGTGCCGGTATTGTGGCGGCTGCACCGTATGCACCATGCCGATCTCGATCTCGATGTTACGTCCGGCGCGCGCTTTCACCCGCTGGAGATCATGCTCTCCATGCTCATTAAGATGGGCGTGGTGTTGCTCATCGGCGCACCGCCCCTCGCGGTGCTGCTGTTCGAAATCATCCTGAACGCGACAGCGATGTTCAACCACAGCAACCTCGCCCTGCCACCCGCGCTGGATGGCGTGCTGCGTCTCGTGCTGGTCACGCCGGACATGCACCGCGTGCATCATTCGGTGATTCGCGCCGAGACCGACAGCAATTTCGGCTTCAATGTGCCATGGTGGGACCGGCTGTTTGCCACCTATCGCGCGCAGCCGGCGCAGGGGCAGCTTGGCATGATGATTGGGTTGCCCGCCTTCCGCAAGCCCGGCGCTTCCCGCCTGGATGCGCTGCTGGTGCAGCCCTTCCTGACGCCGGATGACGGCGCAGCCTGAAAATACCTGGTATCTTCTGTAACCTGTGCAGGCGATGTGGCGAACATTGAGATGTAGCGACATTCCGCGCTGCATTTCGATCAGGAGACTACCATGAAACAGCAAAGCTTCGCCGTGATCATCCTCACCGTCGCCTTCGGCATCGGCGCCAGCCTTCCCGCGCAGGCGGCATCCTTCGCCACCCGGGTTCCCACCGTGAGCGTGAATGTGGCGGCCGTGGAATCGCAGGCCCAGTTGGCACAGACCCTCGCCGCGCAAGGCTATAGCCATATCACACTGAGTTCGGCCCGGCCCAGCCTTGAAAATCCGCATCCCGAGCTCAGCCCGTCCAACACCCAGCATTGCGCCTTGACGCCGGTGCATAATGGCTGGAACGGCGTGGCGCAAAAGAGCGGCGAGACCGTGCAGGTTTATGTGACCGGCCTATAGCGCCGAGCCCCGCATGACGTTGTCCGGCAAAAAGCCGGCCCGGCCCCAGCGCCCGGCCGGCTTTTTTGTGCGGTTTTTGGATTCCGCCTGTAACCTTTCGCCGGATCGGCGCGAATAGTCAGATGCAGCCGCACCTTGCGGCCTGAACCACAAGGAGATCAGTATGGAACGCCGCAATTTCGCCGCCAAAATTCTCGCCGCCGCCGCGGGCATCGCCGCCGTCGCCACCCCGATTGCCGCCAATGCGCAAACCTCCGGCGCCAAGCTGGAAAAATGTTACGGTATTAACGCCATCGGCCGCAATGACTGCGCCGCCGGCACCCATTCCTGTGCCGGCCAGGCGACCATGGCGCGCGATCCCGCCTCCTTCGTGCTACTGCCAACCGGTGACTGCTCGAAGATCGCTGGCGGCTCCCTGACCCCCGGTAAAGCCTCGTAGAGCCGCGCGATGGCACCGCCAGTTTCCGCTGGGATTGGGCTGCGCCTGCCGCACCACGCCACGTTTCTGGCGAGCAAGCCGGATACAGGGTGGGTGGAAGTGCATAGCGAGAACTATTTCAGCGCGCCGGCGCTGGCGGTGCTGACCCGCGTGCGGGAGGATTATCCGGTCTCGCTGCACGGCGTCGGGCTTTCACTTGGCAGTGCTGATGGGGTGGATGCGGCACATCTCGCCCGCCTGCGGGCGCTGGCGGAGCGCATCGAGCCCGTGCTGGTTTCGGAGCATCTCGCCTGGACCGGCGTCAACGGCGTGCATCTCGCTGATCTGCTGCCGCTGCCGCTGCACGAGGATAGTCTCACCCTTTTCTGCCGCAACGTCGAGCGCACGCAGGAGGCGTTGAAGCGCCGTATCCTTGTGGAAAACCCGTCGACCTATCTGCGTTTTCCGGAATCCACGATACCGGAGCCGGAATTTCTGACCGAGCTGACGCGCCGTACCGGCTGCGGGTTGATTTGCGATATCAACAACATCCATGTCGGCGCGCATAATCACGGATGGAACGCGCACACCTATTTGCGCGCCCTGCCTGCCGCAGCGGTGGCGGAATATCATCTGGCCGGGCACATGGCGGGCGACGGCGCAACCGCCGGGTTGCTGCTGGACACGCATGACCGCGAGATCGCCGAGCCTGTCTGGGCGTTGTTTGAAGATGCGCTCAGCATCATCGGCCCGCGCCCGGCGATGATCGAGCGCGACGCCCATCTCCCGCCCCTCGCAGACTTGCTGGCCGAAGCCTGGAAGGCGCAAACCATGCTCGAGAGGAGCGCCGCCAATGCTCTCGCTGCTTGAGCGTCAGCAGGCATTTCAGGCGATGCTGCTGGCCTCCAGCAGCGATGAGCGGCAAGCCGGCATCGCCGTGTACCGCAACAACATACGCGCCGCCCTAACCCTCGCCCTGCGCCTGAGCTTTCCCGCGATCCTGCGGCTTTTGGGCGAGGATTGTTTCCGCGCCCATGCGGCGCGGTTCATCTGCGCGCAGCCGCCACGCGAGGGCGATCTGCACCTTTATGGCGACGCCTTTGCCGCCGCGCTCGCGGGTTCGCCGCTCGCGGCGGCGCTGCCTTACCTCGCCGATGTGGCCCGGCTCGACTGGGCGGCGCATCGCGCCTTGCACGCCCCATTGGCCGCGCTGCTCACTCCGCAAGCCCTGCGCGCTGCGCAGGGGGATAGCGTCTTCGTCGCGCAGCCCTCGCTCTCGCGGCTCACCCTGCGCCGCGATGCCCGCGCGATCTGGACGGCGGTGCTTGAGCAGGACGACGCCGCGCTCGCCCGCATCGTACCGGACCCCGGCGAAATCCATGTCATGGTCATGCGCGGCCTGGGCGGATTGGAGATTTTCGAGGTCTCGCCAGAGATATTCGCCTTCGCCGGGGCGCTCGTTCAGGGCCTCACGCTGGAACAAGCCTGCGCCGGCATGGGCGATGCCGAGGCCGCCGAGGCGCTTGGCTTGTGTCTCACCCGCAACTTATTCACCGGTTTCACGCCAACAGGAAGGGAGGAACTTCCATGTCCATAGCCGCGACACTCGGCCAGCCTTCGCATCTTCTCGCGCGCCTGACCAAACTCGTTGGTCTGTTCAATCATTTTCCCTATGCGGTGGTGGCGCTCACGGCCCGCGTGGCGCTGGCGCAGGTGTTCTGGAGCTCGGCGCGGACGCACCTCGCCAGCTGGGACACGACGCTCTACATGTTCGCCAACTCCTACCAGGTGCCGCTGCTGCCGCCGATATTGGCGGCTTATCTGGCGGTGGCGCAGGAGGTGGCGATGCCGCCCTTGCTGCTGCTCGGGCTCGGCACCCGTTTCGCCGCGCTGGCGCTGCTCGGCATGACGGCGGTGATCGAAATTTTCGTCTATCCGCAGGCTTGGCCGACGCATATCCAGTGGGCCGCGATGATGCTCGTGCTGATCTCGCAAGGCGGCGGCAAATTCTCGCTCGACGCGCTGATTGCCCGGCTCGCCCGCTCGCGTCTATCGTAACATTAAATCGGGAGCCCGCTCATGGAAACGCCAAGCGCCGACGCCGCTGTGCTCGATACCCTCTCCGGCCTGCGCTGGAACCGCTTTCACACCGTGGCCGTGCTGCTTTTCGGCCTCGGCTGGGCGCTGGACGCGTTTGAGGTCACGCTGATCGGCAATGTCATGGGGGCGCTGCGGGCGCGGTTCCAGCTGGGGGCGGATGGCATGTCGCTGTTGCTGGCGGCCTGGTTCGTGGGGCTGATGTTCGGGGCCTCCGGCTTCGGCGTGCTGTCCGACAGGTTCGGGCGGCGGCGGGTGTTTCTGATCAGCTTGGTGGTGTACGGGCTGGCGACGCTCGCGACCGGCTTCGCGCCCAATCTCGGCAGCCTGCTCGCGTTGCGGCTGATCGCCGGCCTGGGCGTGGGCGCCGAATATTCCGCCATCAATGCCGCCATCACCGAGCTGGTGCCAAGCCGCTCGCGTGGCCGTGCCGCGGCGCTGGTGCTGAATTTCTGGCCGCTCGGCAGCTTCGCGGCGGCGCTGCTGGCATGGCTGGTGTTCGCCGCGCTGCCGTCCGATCTCGGCTGGCGCGTGGTGTTTGGGTTGGGCGGCGTGGTGGCGCTCTCGGCCGCCTGGTTCCGCCGGCACTTGCCCGAGAGCCCGCGCTGGCTGCTGCAAGTGGGGCGTGGAGACGATGCGCGCGCCATCGTGGCGGGGATCGAGGCCGGGCTGACCAACATTACCCCGCCCGCCGCCGCGCCGGTGATCAGGCGCGTGCGCCGTGAAGCCGGGCAGCTTTCGCGCCTGCTGCGCCAATATCCGGGGCGTCTGGCCCTGGGCGCGATTCTCGATTTTGCCGAGGCTTCAGGCTATTACGGCCTGTTCGCGTTCCTGCCCGTCGTGGTTCTGCCGGCGCTGCATCTGCCCCCGGCCTCGCTGCCGCTTTTCTATCTCGCGGGCAGTGTGGGCGCCGCCATTGGCGGGTTGGCGGCGGCCGGGCTGCTCGACCGTGTGGGCCGGAGCTGGACGGTGGGGGGCTTCTACCTAGCCACCGCGCTCGGGCTGGTCGGCTTTGCCGCTATCACCTCATGGGGGGCGGGCGCGATCATGCTCGGCTTCGCGCTGGTGAATCTGCTCGCCACCGGCAGCTGGATCGCCGCCTATCCGACATTCTCTGAATTATTCCCCACCGCCTTGCGCGCCACGGGCATCGGCGCCTCGGTCACGGTGGGGCGGGTGGGCGCCGCGCTGGCGCCGTTTGCCGTGGGCTATGTGGGCGCGCGCAGCATGGCGGCGGCGCTGTTGCTGCTGGCGGGCGCCTGGGCGCTGGGGGCGGTGGCGATTCTGGTCTGGCGGCTGCGTGGTGGCATTGAGGCGCGCGGGCTGGCCCTGGAGAGTCTGGCGCCCCATGGCTGAACTGATCCTCAACGCGCCGGTGTTGCTGTTTGGCGGGCCTTACAGCAACATCCAGGCCCTGGAAGCGCTGTTTACCGCCGCGCGGCGGCACGGCATCCGGCCCGATCACATGATCTGCACCGGCGATATCGTCGCCTATGGCGCTGATCCCGCCGCTTGCATCGGCATGATCCGCGCGGCGGGTGTGGCCGCCATCAGGGGCAATTGCGAGGAGCAGCTCGCCGCGGACGCCGCCGAGTGCGGCTGCGGCTTCACCCCTGGCTCCGCCTGTGACCGTTTGTCGGCGGCGTGGTTCACCCATGCCCGCCGCGCGGTGAGCGATGGCGACCGCGCCTGGATGGCGGCGCTGCCCCGGCGGCTGGATCTGCGCCTGGGCCGCCATCATCTGGCCGTGGTGCATGGCGCGCCCAGCCGCATCAACAGGTTTCTCTTCGCCTCCGACCCAGATGAAATGTTTCTCGACGAGATCGCCACCACCGGGGCGGACGGCGTGATCGCCGGGCATTGCGGTCTGCCCTTCACGCGGCATCTGCCGGGCGGCGCGGTGTGGCACAATGCCGGGGCCATCGGCATGCCGGCCAATGACGGCACGCCGCGCGGTTGGTACGCGATCATCGAGGAGCGGGGCGAAGACCTCGCCTTCAGCCTGCATCCGCTGGATTACGCCCATCACGAAGCCGCCGCCGCCATGCGCCACGCCGGGCTGCCCGAGGATTATGCGGCCGCGCTGGAAACCGGCATCTGGCCCAGCCTCGATATCCTGCCCCATGCCGAGCGCGCCGCCACGGCCACGCCGCTGCCCGCCGCCCCCAAGGCCGATGCACGCGTGGCGCTGGAGCGGCTGGAGACGCTGTGGTTCAACACCGGCACGCTTTGCAACCTGGCCTGCAAGGATTGTTATATCGAGAGCAGCCCGCGCAACGACGCGCTCTCTTGGCTGCGCCTGGCTTCGGTGCGGCGGCTGCTGGATGAAGCCGCCGCGCGCCACCCGGAATTGCGTGAAGCCGCCTTCACTGGCGGCGAACCGTTCATGAATCCCGAGATCATGCCCATGCTCACCCTGGCGCTTGAGCGCGGCCTGCGCGTGCTGGTGCTGACCAACGCGATGACGCCGCTGCGCCACCATCTGCCCGCGCTGCGTGCCCTGGCGGAGCGGGATTTGCATTTGCGCGTGTCGCTCGACCATTACACCGAAGCCGGACACGCCGCCTTGCGCGGCCCGCGCGCCTGGGCGGCGGCTTTGGAAGGGATATCCGCGCTGTTCGCCGCCGGGTTCGCGCCCTCCATCGCGGCGCGGTTTGACCGCGCCCGCGAGAATGAAGCCGCCACCCGCGCCGGTTTCGCCGCCTTGTTCGCCGCCCAGGGCTGGGAGATTGATGCTGCTGACGATCAGCATCTGGTTCTGTTTCCGGAGATGAGTGCGCCCCCCGCCGCACCCGGCGTGAGCGCCGCCGCCTGGGCGGCGCTGCATCCGCGCGGCGCGGACGCGATGTGCCGCACCGCCCGCATGGTGGTGCAGCGCAAGGGCGAGGCGGATATCGCCATCACCGCCTGCACGCTGCTGCCCTTCGCGCCGCGCTTCTCGCTTGGCCGCACTTTGGCCGAGGCGGCCCGCCCGGTCACGCTGGATCATCCGCATTGTGCGCGGTTCTGCGTGTTCGGGGCGTCGTCCTGCATGAGCGTCCGATGAACCGGCGCCACCGCCTGCTGGCGCTCGGCCTGCTGGTGCTGCTCGGCGTGGTGCTGACCATGCATTTGCGTGTGCCCGATCTGGCGGTGCTGCGGCAGGCTCTGGGGGCGCATCCGGTGCTCGGCCCAGCCGTGTTCTTCGCTGCCTATGTCGTCATCACCGCGCTGTCATTGCCCATCGCCACGCTCCTTTCGCTCGCGGCCGGGGCGCTGTTCGGGGTGGCCGAGGGTAGCGTGCTGGTCTCCTTCGCCGCCAGCCTCGGGGCCAGCCTCGCTTTTCTCGCTTCCCGGTTTCTGCTGCGCGATTTCGCTCTGGCGCGGTTTCCCGGCCTGTTCGCGCGCGTCAATGCGGGCATCGCCCGAGATGGCGCGTTCTACCTTGTTTCGCTGCGGCTGGTGCCGGCCATTCCCTTTTTCGCGCTCAATTTGCTGGCCGGGCTGACCAACCTGTCTCTGGGCCGCTTCTATCTCGCCAGTCAGATCGGCATGCTGCCCGCGACGGTGATTTTCGTGAATGCCGGGGCGGGCCTTGCCGGGCTGGCCGGGCACGGGCCAGTGCTGACCCCGCGTCTGGCCACCGGGCTCGTGCTGCTGGCGCTGCTGCCGGTGCTGGCGCCGCGGTTGCGCGACGCGCTGACCGCGAAGCATCTTTACGCGCGCTGGCGAAAACCGAAGCGCTTCGAGCGCGATATCGTCGTGATCGGCGGCGGCGCGGCTGGGCTGGTGGCGTCTTACGTGGCGAGCGCGCTGAAGGCCAAGGTCACGCTCATCGAGCGCGCCGAGATGGGCGGCGATTGCCTGAATACGGGCTGCGTGCCGTCCAAAGCTCTGCTGTACGCCGCTCGCGCGGGACAGGATTTCACCGCCGCCCGCGCAGCGGTGCGCGCGGCGGTGGCCGGCATCGCGCCGCATGATTCACGCGCGCGCTATACCGCGCTCGGCGTGGATGTGCGCGAGGGGCAGGCCTTCATCGAAACGCCCTGGCAGGTGCGGGCGGGCTGCGAACGCATCACCACCCGCGCCATCATCATCGCAGCAGGCGCGGCGCCGGTCGTGCCTCCGATTCCGGGGCTGGCCGATTGCGCCTACGCCACCTCGGAGACGCTGTGGGACATCGACGCCCTGCCGGCGCGGCTGGTGATTTTGGGCGGCGGGCCGATCGGCTGTGAAATGGCACAGGCCTTCGCCTTGCTGGGCAGCGCGGTGACGCTGGTGGAAGCCGCGCCCCGCCTGCTGGTGCGTGAGGATGAGGAGGTCTCCGCCCTGATCATGGCCTCGCTTCGGGCCGCGGGCGTTGAGGTGCGCACGGGCCATCGCGCCATCGCCGCCAGGCCCGGCTTCCTGCGGGTGGCGGGGGAGCAGGGAGAGGTGGACCTGCCCTTCGACCGGCTGTTGCTGGCCATAGGCCGAAAGCCACGGGTGAGCGGTTACGGGCTGGAGGAATTGGGCATTCCGCTGACCAAGCCCGGCACCATCGAGACCAATGACGGGCTGCAAACGCTCTATCCCAATATCTTCGCCTGCGGCGATGTCGCGGGGCCTTACCAGTTCACCCATATGGCGGGCTATCAAGCCGGATTCGCCGCGATCAACGCGCTGCTCGCGCCATTCTGGCGGCTGCGCCCACGCTACCATGCCGTGCCCGCCGTCACCTTCACCACCCCCGAGATTGCCCGCGTGGGCCTGAACGAGCAGGAGGCCAAGGCCCGCAATGTCGCTTACGAGGTGACGCGTTACGTGTTCACCGAACTCGACCGCGCAATCACCGAGGCCGACATCGCCGGCTTCGTGAAGGTGCTGACCAGGCCTGGCAGCGACAAGATATTGGGCGCGACGATCGTTGGCACCGATGCGGGGGAAATGCTTACCGGCTTCACCATTGCCATGCAGCACGGGCTGGGATTGAAGAAGCTGCTTGGCGTGATCTACCCCTATCCGACGCGGGGCGAGGCGATCCGCGCCGTGGCCGGGCAATGGCGGCAGGCGCACGCGCCGGGCGGCGCGCTGGTGTGGCTGGAGCGCCTGCACCGCTGGCGTCGGGGATGAGCGTCTCCGTCGTCATCCCCACGCTGAACGAGGCGGAGCATCTGCCCGCGCTGCTGTGCGATTTGCGCGCGGGCGGGGATCTGGTGGCGGCGGTCATCGTGGCTGATGGCGGCAGCACGGATGCCACGGTCGAGAGCGCGGCGGGGGCGATGGTGGTCGCCGGGCCGCCAGGGCGCGGCGGGCAGTTGCGCCGTGGCGCCGCAGCCGCGCCTACCCCCTGGGTCTGGCTGCTGCACGCCGATTCACGCTTGCCGGAAGGCTGGCCCGCGGCGGTGCGCGCCTGCCTGGAGCACCCCGAGCGCGCCTGGTATGCGCGCCTGCGCTTCGCCAGCGCCGATCCGCGCGCGCGGTTGCTGGAAGCCGGGGTGGCGCTGCGCTGCGCATTACTGCGCCTGCCTTATGGCGATCAGGGCTTGTTGATCCACCGTGCCCTGCTCGACGCCATCGGCGGCATCCCGGAAGTCCCGCTCATGGAGGATGTGGTCCTGGCCCGGCGGTTGCGGCGGCATCTGCGCCCGATGCGGCTGGCCATCACCACCGATGCCAGCGCCTATGTCCGCGATGGCTGGTTGCGCAGGGCGTTCGGCAATCTCTGGCGGCTGGGGTGTTTCTGGGGCGGGGCGAGCGCCACGGCGCTGGCGGCGCGGTATAAACGATGAGCCTGGCCGTGGCCGTGGTGTTCGCGCGCATTCCGCGCCTTGGTGTCGGCAAGCGCCGGCTGGCGCGCGAGGCGGGTGACCGCGCGGCGCTGAATTTCGCCCGGCATAATCTGCTGCGGCTGCTGCGGCGGCTGCGCGGCTTGCGCGGGGTGGAACTGGTCCTCGCCGCCGCGCCCGACCTTCATGCCCGCTTCGCCGCCCCCGGTTTCCGGCGCATCGGCCAGGGCCGGGGCGATCTCGGCGTGCGGATGCAGCGCATCTTCAATCGCTTTCCACGCCGGCGCGTGGTGCTGGTGGGGAGCGATATTCCCGGCATCCAAGCCGCGGATATCCGTGCGGCGCTGCGCCGGCTGCGCGGCGCGGCGGCGGTGTTTGGCCCCGCCGCCGATGGCGGTTACTGGCTAGTCGGGTTGTCAGGCCGCCGGGTGGCCGCGCCCTTCGCCCGCGTGCGCTGGTCCTCGCCCTACGCTCTGGCCGACACGCTGTGCAATTTGCCCCGGCGCGAGGCGGCTTTCCTGCGCCGCCTCAGCGATGTCGACGATGCGGCGAGCCTGCGCGCCGCCATGCTTGCCTCGCCGCTGCAAAGATGACTAAAGCTTTGCCCTGAGAGGGAGGCAGGGCCCATCCGCGGCCCGTAAGGTAAGTTGGATGGCTCGCCCGCGCGCGCAGGATTACGAGGTTAAACGCTCGGCGATTTTGCATCGCGCCGCCGAACTCTTCGCGCGGTTCGGCTATGCCGGCACCTCCATCAACATGATCGCCGAGGCCTGCGGCGTCTCCAAGGCGTTGCTCTACCATTATTACCCGGACAAGGCGACGGTGCTGGTCGATATTCTGTCGAGCCATCTGCGGCAGCTTGTCGAGACGGTGGAGCGCGCGGCGGCCGCCGCGCCGCCGGATGAGCGTGTCTACGCCATCGCCCTCGCGCTGCTCGATTGCTACCGTGCCGCCGATGCCGAGCATCAGGTGCAGATCGCCGCGCTCAAGCTGCTGCCGGTGGTGCAGCAGGAAGAGCTGCGCGCGATCGAGCGGCGTCTGGTGACGCTGATGGCCGATGCCATCGCCGCTTCGGTGCCCGAGATCGGCCACGGCCCGCTGCTCAAGCCCGTCACCATGTCGGCCTTCGGCATGCTCAACTGGCACTACCTGTGGTTCCGCGAGGGGCGGGGGCTGAGCCGCGCGCAATATGCGCGGCTGGTCACGCATATGATCCTCTCCGGCGCTGCCCCGGCCGCCGCCGCCATCCAGGCCGACCAGATTACTTAATGATGGGAATGAAACAAGCATGAGCCCCGCTGCCACCGGACTTGCCCCCTGCGCCTATGCGGTGGGCGAGGAATTCTCCCGCATCTTGCAGTTCACGCCAGAGCTGGTGCGCGAATTCGCGCTGCTCGGCGGCGACACCAACCCGCTGCATCACGACGAAGCCCGCGCCCGTGCCAGCCGCTTTGGCGGGCTCATCGCCAGCGGCGGCCATTGCACGGCGGTGATGATGGGGCCGGTGGCGGATTTCATGACCAGCCGCGGCAATGCACTGGGGCTGGAGTTCAGCTTCCGTTTTCTCAAGGCGGTGCCCGCCACGGCGGCGTTGACGCTGTCCTGGCGCATCATCGAGATCACGCCCAAGCTGAGCCTGAGCGGCTATCTCATCAGCTTCGAGGGCGCCCTTCGCGGCGCTGACGGCACCGTGTTCGTCTCCTCGCGCTGCACGGGGTTGTCGATGACCGGGCCCGTGTGAGCTTATCGCGCCCGCCCCGTGAACCGCGCCGGGCGCTTCTCGGTGAAGGCCCGCACGCCCTCTTGATGATCCGGTGTGTACCCGGCCTCGCGCTGCAAATCGCGCTCAAGGTCGAGCTGCGCGTCGAGCGCGTTGCCGCTCGAGGCATTCAGCGCCGCCTTGGTCATCGCCAGCCCCTGGGTGGGCTGCGTGGCCAGATGCGCGGTCAGCGCCCGCGCCTCGTCGAGCAGCGCGGTGTCGTCCACCGCTTTCCAGATCATCCCCCATGCCGCCGCCTGCTCGGCGCTCACCGGCTCGGCCAGCAGCATTAGCGCGCGGGCGCGGGCCTCGCCGATCAGCCGGGGCAGGAAGAAGGTGCCGCCGGCATCCGGCACCAGCCCGATCTTGGCGAAGGCCTGGATGAATTTCGCCGAGCGCGCGGCGAGCACGATGTCGCAGGCCAGGGCGACATTGGCGCCCGCCCCGGCGGCGACCCCGTTAACGGCGCAGACCACCGGCTTGCGCAGCGCGCGGATACGCCGCACCAGCGGGTTGTAGAGCGTGTCGAGCGCGGCGCCGAGATCGGGCGGGGCGGCGCTTTCGGCGCTGTCGCCCAGATCATGCCCGGCGCAAAACCCGCGCCCGGCCCCGGTGAGCAGCACGGCGCGGCAGTCATCGCTGGCGGCGGCGTCAAGCGCCGCGGCCAAGGCGTGGTGCAGCTCCTCGTTGAAGGCATTCAGCCGCTCGGGCCGGTTGAGGGTCAACTCGGTCCAACCCTCATGCTGGGATACTAGCACCGTTGCGTTCACCTGTTCCTCCGATTTCGGGCGGTCCAGCCCCATTTAATTAACCGATCATTCGATTAAAAAGTTAATCCAATGGCCGGTCCTGTCAACATTGGCCATCGCCCGGCGATGTTTCCCTGGCGTTAATCGTTTTGACGTTATGTCCAAAGCCGTAAATGCAAAAGCGGGCTTGGGATCATTCGTCGCATGGCACATGAGGACACGGCAATCGTTGATGCTCCCGCGCCTGCCTGGCACGACAGGGCGGTGCTGGACATCATCGCCGGCCTGCTGAAGATTCATGGCTTTCCGGAATTTTTCGATGCGGCGGCGGCGGCGCTGGCGCGGCTGGTCGGGGCCGATGGCGCGGCCCTGGTGGTGCCCGACGGGGCGGACCGGTTGCGCTACCGGCTGTTTCATGGGCTGGAGACGCTCGGCCAGGCGCCGATCACCAAATTCAGTTTCCCCGCGCAGCGCGGTACGGTGGGGCAGGTGCTGGCCACGGGCGAATATCGCTTCACCGCCGATTATGCCGCGAGCGAGGCGGCGATGCCCGAATTCATCGCCGCTGGGCTGTTCGCCAATCTGGTGCTGCCGCTGGGCGGGCCGAGCGGGCCGCTCGGCGCCCTCGCGGTGGCGTGGCTATATCGCAAGCCGCCACCGTTAACCGCTGACGCCCTCGCCTATGCCGAGTTCTTCGCGGCCCTGATTGGCAATGCGCTGTACCGCGAGGGGCTGGAGCGCCAACTCGAACACCGCTCGCTCACCGACCCGCTCACCGGCCTGCCGAATCGCCGCATGTTCATGCTGCGCCTGCGCGAAGGGCAGCGCCGCGCGATCCGCAACCAGTCGCTGATGGTGCTCGCGGTTCTCGACCTTGATGGTTTCAAGGCGATCAACGATGTTTACGGCCACGCCATGGGCGATCAGCGGCTCTGCCAAGCCGCCGAGGCGATGCGTCGCAGCATCCGCGAGGTGGACATGGTCGCGCGCCTCGGCGGGGATGAATTCGTTATCATCCTCGAAGATATCTGTTCGGTGCGGGAGGTGCGGGCCATTCTCCGGCGCATCGTGGCGGCGGTGGCCAATAACGAGGGCAACCGGGACTCGCCGCAGAAACTGACCGCCAGCCTCGGGGCCAGCGTTTATCCGCTGGATTTCGTGGCGCCGGATACCCTGCTCAAACACGCCGATCAGGCCATGTACCGCGCTAAGCGCGACGGCGGTAATCAATACGCGCTCTACGACGAGCATCTCGGCGGCAGCCTTTAGCGGCGCCCGGAGGGATGCGCGATTGCCCCACCCGCAGCGCTGTGGCAGGAGGTTGCGCATAATCGACAACAGGGCGGAGCGCCGGGTGCGGCGACAGACGAGGGCCGATGAATTTACCCAGCTTCGAGAATGTCAGCGACATCGTCTTTTATCACGCCGAGCGCCAGCCAGAGGCGCCAGCCCTGATCATGGGGCGCGAGACGCTCTCTTATGCCCAATATGCCCGGCTGGTCGCCCAGGCCACGGTTTATCTGGGCGAGCGCGGGCTTAAACAGGGCGACCGCGTGGGGCTCAGCATGGTCAACAGCCTGGAGCATAGCATTCTGCTGCTGGCGCTGCTGCGCATCGGGGCGACACCCATCGAGCTTTCCATCGACCTCGACCGCGCCGGCTTCGCCGCCCTGGTTACCCGTTACCAGATGGCCGCGACTTTCACTGATATTGGCGGCCCGTCCTCCAACGCGCCGCTGGCGCTGCAAATCGGCCTGGGCTGGCGCGCGGAACTGGCCACCCTGCAGGGTGACCGGCGCTGTGCCGCGAGCGGGGATGAGATCTTCATGATTTCGCTGAGTTCGGGCAGCACCGGGATTCAGAAAGGCGTTGTCGTGAGCCATGCGCAGCGGCTGCGGCGGATGCAGGTCTATGCCGAAACCGAACCCTATTGGCGGCCCGAGGCGCCCTTGCCTGTGATATTGGCGGCGGCGCCGAATAATGGGCTGATCACCCATTTCTTCCCGGTGCAATTGATGATGGGCGGGGTCTGCATCCTGCTGCCACTGTATCGCCGGCTGATCGATCTGGCCCGTGAATGCGCAAGCTGGGGGGAGGTGATCTGCCCGATGCCGCCCGGCTTGGCGCTGGAGATGCTCGCTTTCGCCACCCCCGGCGAAAAGCTGTTTCCCGAGATGGCGGCGCTCGTCATGGCCGGGCAGCCATTGGCCGCGCACCATAAGCTGGCGCTGCTCGAGCAGCTCACCCCGCGGGTTTACGATGTTTACGGCTCGTCGGGCTATGGGCTGGTGTCGATGATCGGCGCCTCCGAGCAGGCTGAACATGCCGAGAGTGTCGGGCGGATCATCATGCATCCCGGCGTCGAGGTGGAGTTCCTGGGCCCCGATGGGCAGCCCGTGCCCGCCAGCACCGGCGGGCAGATGCGCATGCGCGGCCCGACCATGGCGCAGGGGTTCTTCCATGCCGAGGATAACAGCCGCGGCACCGAGCGGTTCCTCGACGGCTGGTATTATCCCGGCGATGTCGCGCGGGTGGATGAGCAGGGCTACCTGGTGCTGCTCGGGCGGCTGGCCGATGCCATCAGGCTGGGCAACCGGACGATTTATCCGGGCGAGGTGGAAAGCGTCATCACCCGCCACCCCGATGTGCTCGACGCGGCCGTAGTGAGTCGGCCGGTGCCGGGCGGGAGCGCCGAGCTTTGCGGCTTCATCGTCGCGCGCCCGGGCGCCAACAGGCACGCCATCGCCACCCATTGCCGCAAGCAATTGCCAGCGGAGAAACAGCCTAAATACCTCATCTATCTTGACCGCATGCCGGTTAGCCCCGGCGGCAAGCTCGACCGTCCGGCGCTGCGCGCGATGCCCGTGAGTCTGCCCGCCCCGCTATGAGGTGGGCGGCGTCTTGCCTCTGGCGGCGCGGGCCATGCGCGGCGCCGATCCGGCGATGATGGCGCATTGGGGGCGGACCGCGTTCGATCTGTGGAGGCAGGCATGAGCGAGACCACACCCGGCCCGGATGGCCGCCCACGCTGCGCATGGTGCATGGCGACGCCGGATTATCTGCGATACCACGATACCGAATGGGGCTTCCCCGTGGCGGATGATACCCGCCTGTTCGAGAAGCTGTGCCTGGAGGGCTTCCAGTCCGGCCTGAGCTGGCGCACCATTCTCGCCAAGCGGGAGAATTTCCGTAGCGTGTTTAAGGGCTTCGAGATCGAGGCGGTGGCGCGTTTCGGGCCCGCTGATGTCGCCCGGCTGCTGGCCGACCCCGGCATCGTGCGCCACCGGGGCAAGATCGAAGCCGCCATCAACAACGCCAAACGAGCGCGGGAGCTGGTGGCCGAGGCTGGGTCGCTGGCCGCCTTCATCTGGCGCTTCGCGCCGCCCGCGCCGGCCGGGCTGCGCCATATCGCCACCTCGCCAGAGTCCATCGCCCTCTCCAAGGCTCTGAAGGCGCGCGGCTGGGCCTTTGTCGGCCCCACGACCATTTACGCCTTCATGCAAGCCATGGGGCTGGTCAATGACCATGCCGAGGGCTGCGCCATCCGCCCCGAAGCCGAGCGCGCCCGTAAAGCCTTCCCCCGGCCCTGACTCTCATCGAAACCGGTATTTTAAAAAATATCGAAAATTTTTTGGTTTCGAGGGGGTGTAGCCCTGGATTCGCCCTTTTTCCGGCGGTACAACAATTCTGGGCTGAAGCGTGAGCCAGATCGGTCAACGTAAAAGACGGGCGAGGCTCTTACGAACATTGTTTCGGCGAGAGGTTTGTCTGCTTGCGCCGCGCGGGCGCTCACAAACAGGGGATTACGCATGTCGTCCAAGCAGGACATCACGAATATTTTCACGCAGGAAGAAGGCGTTATCAGCATTGGCGGCATCGACGCCCTGGTTCGTCTGACGCTTGACCAGATCCGCATGGATGCCCGCCGTGGCCTCAAGACCGGCATGTTCGTTTCGGGCTATCGCGGCTCGCCGGTCGGCATGCTCGACGCCGCCTTGCTGCGCCAGCAAAAATTGCTGATCAAGAACAATATCCATTTCGTTGATGGCCTGAACGAGGACCTCGCCGCCACCGCTGTGTGGGGTACGCAGATGCTGCACGCCGTGGGCCAGCAAAAGCTCGATGGCGTGACCGGCATGTGGTATGGCAAGGCGCCGGGCGTGGACCGGTCGGGCGATGCGCTGAAGCACGCCAATTATACCGGCATCGACAAGAATGGCGGCGTGCTCGCCATCGCGGGTGACGACCCGAGCTGCAAATCCTCCTCGCTGTGCAGCCAGTCCGAGCCGATGCTCTATCATGTCGGCATCCCCTCGCTATATCCGGCCGACCAGCAGGAAATTCTCGATTTCGGCCTGCATGGCTACAACATGTCCCGCCTCGCGGGCTTGTGGATGGGCATGAAGATCGTCACCAACATCGCCGATGGCGCGGGCGAGGCCGAGGTTTCGCTCGACCGCCTGAACTTCGTGACGCCCGACCTCACCTTCGACGGCGTGCCCTTCCTGCCCAACATGAACCTGGGCATGAATGTGCGCTCCGAGGCGCTGGAGATGGAGCAGTCGCTCTACACCCGCCGCCACGAGATCATCAAACGCTACGCTGCCGCCAACAACCTCAACCGCGTGGTGCTGCGTAACGAAAACGCCTGGCTCGGCATCATCACCGCCGGCAAGACCTATCACGATGTCAAGCAGGCCTTCTTCGAGCTGGGTCTGAATGATGACGATCTGAAGCGCCTGGGCGTGCGCATCCTCAAGATGGGCATGCTGTTCCCGATGGAGCCATCGGTGGTGCGCGATTTCGCGCAGGGGCTGGAGGAGATCTTCGTCATCGAGGAGAAACGTCCGTTCCTCGAAATGTTCGCCAAGAACGTGCTCTACGGCACCGCCAACGCGCCGCGCGTGGTCGGCAAGTTCGACGAGCAGGAGCGCGAGCTGCTGCCGCATTACGGTGAGTTCGAGTCCGACGTGATCGCCCGCGCCCTGGTCCAGCGTTTGTCGCGCAAGGGGCGCATCGAGTCCGCCGAGGCGTGGCTGAACCGGCTGGACGAGATCAAGGTCCGCGACAAGGTGGCGACGATGACGCGCACCGCCTGGTATTGCTCGGGTTGCCCGCACAACTCCTCCACCGTGGCGCCCGAGGGCGCGGTGGTGTCGGCCGGCATTGGCTGCCACACCATGGCGATGTGGATGGGCCGCAACACGGTGATGGGCACGCATATGGGCGCCGAGGGCGCGCAATGGATCGGCATGCAGCCTTTCACCGATCTCAAGCACATCTTCCAGAACATGGGCGACGGCACCTATGCCCATTCGGGCAGCCTCGCCATCCGCTATTGCGCCTCGACCAACGCCAACATCACCTTCAAGCTGCTCTACAACGCCCATACCTCGATGACCGGCGGGCAGGAGATCATGGGCGCGCATAAGGTGGCCGAGGTGGTGGCCGAGCTGCTCGCCAATGGCGTCAAGAAGGTGATCGTCACCGCCGATGACCCCAACCGCTACAAGGGCCTGACCCTGGCCGGCGGCACCGAAATCTGGCACCGCGACCGGCTGGACGAGGCGCAGCGCGCCCTGGCTGCCGTCGAGGGCACCACGGTGCTGATCCACGACCAGGAATGCGCCGCCGAACTGCGCCGCGCCCGCTCGCGCGGCAAGGCCGAGGAACCCGCGCAGCAGATGATCATCAATGAACGCGTCTGCGAAGGCTGCGGCGATTGCGGCGAGGTCTCCAACTGCATGAGCGTGGAGCCGGTGGACACCGAGTTCGGCCGCAAGACGCGCATCCACCAATCCTCGTGCAACAAGGATTATTCCTGCGTGAAGGGCTTCTGCCCGTCCTTCCTCACCGTCACCCCGAACCCCGAGCCGGTGGAGGGCGATAAGCCGAAGAAGAAAAAGAAGGGCCGCATTCCGGCACTCACCCGCGAGCTGTCGCAGCCCGCGTTCAAGGTGGATACCTCGGTCGGCTTCAATGTGCATCTGATGGGCATTGGCGGCACCGGCTCCGTCACCGTGGCGGCGACCATCGCCAACGCGGCGCGGCTGGAGGGGCTGCATGTCATCAGCCTGGACCAGACGGGCCTGGCGCAGAAGGGCGGCGCGGTGATCTCCGACGTGAAGGTGAGCCACAAGCCGTTCGATGGCTCCAACAAGATCACCGACGGGCGCACCGATCTGTATCTCGGCTTTGACATCCTCAACGCCACCGATCCCAAGAACCTCGATAAATGCCTGTCCGGGCGCACCATCGCGGTGGTCTCCACCACCAAGACGCCGACCGGCCACAATGTCACCAACCGCCACAAGCCGTTCCCGGTGGTGGAGCCGCTGGTGGCGGCGATCAACAACGTCACCCGCCGCGAGGACAACGTGTTCCTCGACGGCCAGGCGCTGGCTGATGGGCTGTTCGCGGACTCCATGGCCACCAATTTGTTCATGGTCGGCGTCGCCTATCAGGCGGGCGGCATCCCGCTGAAGGCGGAATCGCTGGAGCAGGCCATCCGCATGGCGGGCGTGGGCGTCGAGCAAGGCATCGCCGCCTTCCGCTGGGGCCGCATGTCGCTGGCGGACCGCGACTTCGTGCTGGCCGAGATCGCCAAATACGCCCCGGCCGTGACCGTGCCGGAACTTTCGGCCGCGGCGCAGCGGATCGTCGGGAGCATCGGCGCCGAGGGCGAAGTGCGGCGTCTGGCCGAGGCCCGCGTGCCGGAGCTGATCGCCTATCAGAATGAGGCTTATGCCCAGCGCTATGCCGACGCCCTGCGCGCCGTGGTGGCGGCCGAGGCCAAGGCCAAGCCGGGCAGCACCGCGCTTGCCGAAGCGGCGGCGCGCAACTTGTACAAACTGATGGCCTATAAGGACGAGTACGAGGTGGCGCGCCTGCACAGCCTGCCGGAGTTCCAGGCCGAACTGAAGGCGATGTTCCCCAACGGCTACAGCGTGAAGTACAACCTCGCCCCGCCGATGATGGCCAAGCGCGACCCCGCCACCGGCCATCTGCGCAAGCAGGAATACGGCCCCTGGATGGGCAAGGCGTTCAACGTGCTGGCGAGGTTCAAGGGCCTGCGCGGCACCGCGCTAGATGTGTTTGGCAAGACCGAGGAACGCCGCACGGAGCGCCAACTGATGGCCGACTACCTGCAAACCCTGGGCAATATCTCCGCCCGCCTCACCGCCGCGAATTACGACACGGCGGTGGCGCTGGCCAATATCCCGGATGAGATCCGGGGCTATGGCCATGTGAAGGAGAAGGCGATCGCCGAAGCCGCCATCCGCAAGGCGGAATTGCAGGCGGCCTTCAACTAAGGCCCCCCGACAAGACTGACGCAATGCCCGTGCCGGGGATGACCCGGCACGGGTGTTTTATTTTACAGGCTCGGCAGATCCAGCCCGAATTCGCGGGCGCAATCCTTGGCGATATCGTAGCCCGCATCGGCATGGCGCATCACGCCGGTGGCCGGGTCGTTCCACAGCACCCGCTCCAGCCGCTTCGCCGCTTCCGGCGTGCCATCAGCGCAGATCACCATGCCCGCATGCTGCGAGAAGCCCATGCCTACGCCGCCGCCATGGTGCAGCGACACCCAGGTCGCCCCCGAGGCGCAGTTGAGCAGCGCGTTCAGCAGCGGCCAATCGGAGACAGCGTCGGAGCCGTCCAGCATGGCTTCGGTCTCGCGGTTGGGCGAGGCGACGGAGCCGGAATCCAGATGGTCGCGCCCGATCACCACCGGGGCGGAAAGCTCGCCCTTGGCTACCATCTCGTTGAAAGCCAGCCCCAGCCGGTGGCGGTCGCCCAGCCCCACCCAGCAGATGCGCGCGGGCAGGCCCTGGAAGGCGATGCGCTCCCTGGCCATGTCCAGCCAGTTGTGCAGGTGCTTGTCGTGCGGCAGCAGCTCCTTCACCTTGGCGTCGGTCTTGTAGATATCCTCCGGGTCGCCCGAGAGCGCGGCCCAGCGGAACGGCCCGATGCCCCGGCAGAAGAGCGGGCGGATATAGGCGGGCACGAAGCCGGGGAAGTCGAAGGCATGGTCCACGCCATGCTCTTTCGCGCGCTGGCGGATGTTGTTGCCGTAATCGAAGGTGGGCACGCCCATCTTCATGAATTCCAGCATCGCCCGCACATGCACCGCCATCGAGGCGCAGGCGGCTTCCTCCACCGCTTTCGGGTCGGTCTCGCGCTTGGCTTCCCATTCCGCCACGGTCCACCCGGCGGGCAGATAGCCGTTTACCGGGTCGTGCGCCGAGGTCTGGTCGGTCAGCATGTCCGGCTTCACGCCCCGGCGCAGCAACTCGGGCAGCACCTCGGCGGCGTTGCCGAGCAGGGCGACGGAGACGGCCTTTTTCTCGGCGCAGGCGCGCTCAATGATCGCCAGCGCTTGGTCCAGCGTGTCGGCGCGCACATCCACATAGCGGGTCTTCAGGCGCATATCGATGCGGCTGGCCTGGCATTCGATGGCCAGGCAGGAGGCGCCGGCCATGGTCGCGGCCAGAGGCTGCGCGCCGCCCATGCCGCCCAGCCCGGCGGTGAGCACCCATTTGCCCGCGAGATCGCCATTGTAATGGCGCCGCCCGGCTTCCACGAAGGTCTCGTAAGTGCCCTGCACAATGCCCTGGGAGCCGATATAGATCCACGAGCCAGCGGTCATCTGGCCGTACATCATCAGCCCCTTGCGGTCCAACTCGTTGAAGTGATCCCAATTCGCCCAGTGCGGCACGAGGTTGGAGTTGGCGATCAGCACGCGCGGCGCGTCGGGGTGGGTGCGGAAGATGCCGACCGGCTTGCCCGATTGCACCAGCAGGGTCTGGTCGGCCTCCAGCCGGCGCAGCGCGGCCACGATGCGGTCATAGCTCTCCCAATCGCGCGCGGCGCGGCCGATGCCGCCATACACCACCAGTTCCTCCGGGCGCTCGGCCACGATCGGGTCGAGATTATTCATCAGCATGCGCAGCGGCGCTTCGGTGAGCCAGGATTTGGCGGAGAGTTCCGGCCCGTGCGGGGCGCGGATGACGCGGGCATTGTCCAGGCGGGTCATGAGCAAAGTCCTTTCAGGATGGTTTCAAGAACCGGCTGGATCGGCGCCGGCGAGAGGATGGGTGTGGGCCAGTTTTCGGGGGCCGGGGCGGCGGGCTCATCCATGTAGCCGCGCATGGCGAGTTCCATCTGGATGGCATGCACGCCCCGCGCCGGGTCGGCGTAATGGCGGGTGATCCAGCCACCCTTGAAGCGGCCGTTCAGCACCCAGGAAAAGTGGCTTTCGGCGCAGGCCTCCACCACATGCGCTGCCCGCGCCGGGGCGCAGGAGCGGCCATCATTGGTGCCGATGTTGAATTGCGGCAGCTCGCCCTCGAACAGCCGGGGGATGCGGCTGCGGATGGAGTGGCAGTCATACAGCGTGATTTCGTCATGCAGCCCGCGCAGCCGGGCGATCTCCGCCGAGAGCGCGTGGTGATAGGGCCAGAAATAGCGTCCCAGCCGCCGTGTGGTTTCGGCCTCGTCCGGCGCCGCGCAGAGCGGTTCGCCATCGAAGGTCTCGGTTGGGCAGAGCCCGGTGGTGGCCTGGCCCGGATAGAGCGAGACGCCCGAGGGATCGCGGTTCAGGTCGATCACCGTGCGCGAGACAGTGGCGCGGATGATGGTGGCGTCCAACGCCTCGGCGAAGGCGTAGAGTGCTGGGATATGCCAGTCGGCATCCTTGCGCGCCAGCCAGTCGGAAGCAAACGCGCCGGCAAATTCCTCCGGGATTTCGGTGCCCGCATGCGGCATCGAGAGGATGAGCGGCGCCTTGCCCCGGCGCAGCGTGAACAGGCTCATGCCACCCCCGGCAGGCGCGGATCATCGAGCGCCCCGGCGGCGAGCAGGGCGATTGCGGCCTCGATATCCGGGGCGAAATGTCGGTCATCGTCCAGATGCGGTACCTGGGCGCGGAGTTTCGCGCGCGCCGCCTCCAGCGGGGCGGAGGATTTCATCGGCCAGAAATCGCAGCCCTGGGCAGCGGCCAGCCACTCGATGGCCAGCACCCCGCGCAGATTATCCGCCATCTCGCGCAGACGGCGCGCGCCATGCGCGGCCATGGAGACGTGATCCTCCTGATTGGCGCTGGTCGGAATCGAATCCACCGAGGCAGGGAAGGCGCGGGTCTTGTTCTCCGAGACCAGGGCGGCGGCGGTGACTTGCGGGATCATGAAGCCCGAGTTCAACCCCGGCTTGGGGGTGAGGAAGGCGGGCAGGCCCGACAGCGCCGGGTCCACCAGCATGGCCAGCCGCCGCTCGGCCAGCGAGCCGATCTCGCAGATCGCCATGGCGATGATATCCGCCGCGAAGGCCACCGGCTCGGCGTGGAAATTGCCGCCCGAGAGCGCCACCGCCGGGCCGGTGAAGATCAGCGGATTATCGGTCACGCCATTGGCCTCGGTCTCCAGCGTCGCGGCGGCCTGGCGCAGAATATCCAGCACCGCGCCCATCACTTGCGGCTGGCAGCGTAGGCAATACGGGTCCTGCACGCGCGGGTCGTCCACTCGGTGCGAGGCGCGGATCTCGCTGCCCGCCATCAATTCGCGCAGCGCGGCGGCCACCTCCGCCTGGCCCTTGTGGCGGCGCACGGCGTGAATGCGCGGGTCGAACGGCGCGTCAGTGCCCCTGGCGGCGTCGGTGGAGAGCGCGCCGGTGATTAGCGCGGCGCGGAACAGGCGCTCGGCCTCGAACAGCCCGGCGAGCGCGTTGGCGGTGGAGAATTGTGTGCCGTTGAGCAGCGCCAGCCCTTCCTTGGGTCCGAGCGTCAGCGGCGTGAGCCCGGCCTCGGCCAGCGCCTGCGGGGCGGGGACGCGCACGCCGCGCACGAAAAACGCGCCAACGCCGAGCATCGCGGCGGTCATATGCGCCAGTGGCGCGAGGTCGCCCGAGGCGCCCACCGAACCTTGGCACGGCACCACCGGGATCAGGTCTTTCTCGAGCAGCGCGGCGAGCATCCGCACCGTTTCCACACGCACGCCGGACGCCCCCTGGCCGAGCGAGCCGAGCTTGAGCGCCAGCATCAGCCGGGCCACGGGCACCGGCATCGGCGCGCCCACCCCGGCGGCGTGGCTGAGCACCAGATTGCGCTGCAAGGTGGCGAGATCCGCCGCCGCGATGCGCACCGAGGCGAGTTTTCCAAACCCGGTATTGATGCCGTAAACCGGCTCGTCACGAGCCAGGATTTCGTCCACCGCCGCCGCGCCCGCGGCGATCACCGGAATCGCGCCTTCGTCCAGGCTGAAAGCGGCGCCTTGATAAAGATCGCGCCATTGGGCCAGCGTGACGGCGCCGGGGGTAAAAATCATGACACACTCCAGATTCGTTGATAAAGCGGATTAAAACCCATGCGGTACACCAGCTCCGCCGGATGCTCGATGTCCCAGATCGCGAGATGGCATTTCGCCCCCTGGCGCAGCACGCCCACATCGGCCCGGCCCAAAGCGGCGGCGGCGTGGCGGGTGACGCCGAGCAGGCATTCGGTGATGGTGAGGCGGAATTGCGTGGCGGCCATGTTCATCGCCAGCAGCAGCGAGAAGAGCGGCGAGGTGCCGGGGTTGAGGTCGGTGGACACCGCCATGCGCACGCCATGGCGGCGCAGCGCCTCGATCGGCGGCAGGCGTGTCTCGCGCAGGGTAAAGAAGGCGCCCGGCAGCAGCACCGCCACGGTGCCCGATTGCGCCATCGCCCGCACGCCGTCTTCGTCGGTGTATTCCAGATGGTCCGCCGAGAGCGCGTTGAAGCGCCCGGCCAGGGCGGCGCCGTGCAAATTGGAGAGCTGGTCGGCATGCAGCTTCACCCGCAGCCCGTGCGCGGCGGCGGCAGCGAATACCTGCGCGATTTCCTCAGGCGAGAAGGCGATGGTCTCGCAGAACGCATCCACCGCGTCAGCCAGCCCGTGGCGCGCGACATGCGGGATCATTTCCTCGCAAACCAGGCGGAGATAATCCGCGCGCGGCATGTCCGGCGGCACTGAATGCGCGCCAAGGAAGGTGGGGGAGATATCCGCCACGTCGCCCAGCGCGCGGGCAACCGTGAGGCATTTATACTCCGCCTCGGGGGCGAGCCCGTAGCCCGATTTCACCTCCACCGTGGTCACGCCCTCGGCCAGCAACGGGGCCAAGCGATGGCGCGCGGCGGCCTCCAGCGCGGCGGGGCTGGCCGCGCGGGTGGCGCTCATGGTGCCAAGAATGCCGCCGCCCTGGCGGGCGATCTCCTCGTAGCTGGCGCCGTCCAGCCGCGCCTCGAACTCCGCCGCGCGGTTGCCGGCATAGATCAGATGCGTGTGGCAATCGATCAGCCCGGGCGTGATCCAGCGCCCGGCGCAATCCACCACCTCATCGGCCGGCAGCGCGCGCACCGGCCCGGCATAGACGATCCGCCCCGCCTGCTCGGCCACCATGCCATGCTCCACCACGCCCAGCCCGGGCAGGGCGGGGTCCATGGTGGCGAGACGGGCATTGGTGAAAACGCGCATCGTGAATCGGCCTTGGCGGGGGTGGAAAAGTTGTATATACAATATCTGCGTCTGAAGGAGCTTGTCCAGTGCCAAATTTCATCTTCCGTCACGCTTTGTTGCCCGATGGCTGGCATGAGAATGTGCGCCTGAGTGTCGAGGGCGGGGTGATTGCCCGCATCGAGGCCGGTGTGCCGGGCGGTGCCGGCATCGCATTGCCGGGGATGCCCAATCTGCACAGCCATGCCTTCCAGCGCGCCATGGCGGGGCATGCCGAGCGGCGCGGTCCCTCAGGGCGGGATAGTTTCTGGACGTGGCGGGAACTGATGTACCGGCTGGCGCTGAATCTTTCGCCCGAGGATATGGAGATCGCCGCGACCCAGGCCTTCATCGAGATGCTGGAAGGCGGATTCACCGCCGTGGCGGAGTTCCATTATCTGCACCACGCGCCCGATGGCGCGCCCTATGCCGATATCGGCGAGATGGCGGCGCGGCTGGCGGCGGCGGCAGCAGCGGCGGGGATCGAGTTGCTGCTGCTGCCGGTGTTCTATGCCCATGCCGGGTTTGGCGGCGCCGCGCCCTTGCCCGAGCAGCGGCGCTTCATCAACACGCTGGAGAGCTATGCCCGGCTGCACGAGCGCTGTGCCGCGCAGGCCCCCACCGGAGTCGCCCCGCATTCGCTGCGCGCCGCCACGCCGCCCGAACTGGAGGCGCTGACGGCGCTGGCGGGCGCGCGGCCGTTGCATATTCATATCGCCGAGCAGACCGCCGAGGTGGAAGCCTGCCTGGCCTGGACCGGCCAGCGCCCGGTGGCGTGGCTGCTCGACCACGCGCCGGTGGGGCGGAATTGGTGCCTCGTGCACGCCACCCATGTTACGCCCGAGGAGGCCGCCGGCATGGCCGCCAGCGGCGCGGTGGCCGGGCTGTGCCCGATCACCGAGGCGAATCTGGGCGACGGTATCTTCCCCGCCGCGCAATTTTCCGGCGCCTGGGGCATTGGCTCCGATTCCAATGTGCTGATCGATGCCGGGCGGGAGTTGCAGATGCTCGAATATTCCCAGCGTTTGGCCCGGCGCGGGCGCAACATGATGGCCGCCACCGCGGCGGGCCTTTACAACGCCGCCGCCGCGGGCGGGGCGCAGGCGCTGGGGCTGGCGGGCGGGCTGGCGGTTGGCGCCTCGGCCAGCTTCGTCACCCTGGCCGGCGATGACCCGGAGACGGCGCTGGCCCAGGCGGTGTTCTGCGCCCGCGCCCCGGCGGTGCGTGATGTTTGGGTACGTGGGCGCCAAGTGGTGGCGGATGGCTGGCACCCCCTTGCATCCGCCGCCCGCGCGCGGTTTGACGACATGGTGAACAGACTGGTCTGAAATGAACGCCAAGCCCCCGAAACTCTACGAGCAGGTGAAGCAATATCTGCTGGACGGCATCGCCGCCGGCCGCTGGCCGGAGGGCGGGCGCATCCCGTCGGAATTCGAACTGATGGAGACGCTCGGCGCCTCGCGCATGACCGTGCACCGCGCCCTGCGCGAGATGTCGGCTGACGGGATTTTGCTGCGCGTGCAGGGAGCGGGCACTTATGTGCAGCCCCGCGCCCCGCGCTCCACGCTGCTGGAGGTGTATGATATCGCCGAGGACATCGCCGCGCGCGGCCATGCCCACAGGGCCGAGGTGCTACGGCTGGAGGCGATCGCCGCCGATGCCGCCCTCGCCGCCGAATTCGGGCTGAAACCGCGAGCCCGGCTGTTCCACTCCGAGATCGTGCATTACGAGGATGGCGCTGCGGTACAGTTGGAGGAGAGGATCATCTCCCCGGCCTTCGCGCCCGATTATCTGGCGCAGGATTTCACACTGGTCACGCCCAACCGCTATCTGCAATCCATCGCCCCGCCTGACGAGGTGGAGCACATCATCCACGCGGTAACGCCGGATGCGCGGGTGCAGGAACTGCTCGGCATTGGCCCGCACGAACCCTGCCTGCGCCTGCAACGCCGCACCTGGGCCAAGACCAGCCCGGCCACCAGCTCGGTGCTCACGCATCCGGGCAGCCGCTACAGCCTGGGCAGCCGCTACCGCCTGGGCGAATGGACGCCCCGGCCCGGATAGGCGCTTTCTGCTTAATCCGGCCCCGTAAGCGGCCTGAATGCCCGCTTGGTCGAGCGCGGCGTGCTCAGCAGCAGATTGGTCTCGCTGTTGGTGACGCCGCGGATCAGGCGGATGCGCCGCAGCACCACGTCAAACTCCGCCAATGTGGCGGCGCCGAGTTCCACCACCAGGTCCCAGCGCCCGTTGGTGGTGTGCACGGCGATGATCTCGGGCAGGCCGAGCATTTGGCGGATGACCTTGTCGGTCTCATGCCCCTCGATCTCCACCAGCATGACGCCGCGCACCGGCAGTTCCACGAGGTCGGATTTCAACACCGCCGTGTAGCCCAGGATGGTGCCGTTCTGCTCCAGCCGCTCCATGCGCGCCTTCACCGTAGCGCGGGAGACGCCGAGATCCGCCGCCAGGGTGGTCAGGCTCTCGCGCCCATTATGGCGGAGTTTTGTCAGTAATTGCTGGTCAAGCTCGTCCATGATCTTCCAATATGCGAAATTATCTTGCACAAAATGCTAACGCAATCCTACAAAACTGACAATAATCCCCGTTTATTCTGGCGGATTGGCGCGGTACTCTGCTTTTCAACTGGCAATCATCGCCGGAATGGGGAACGTATGAACACGCGACATTGCAAATTGATCGGTGTGCCGGTGCAGGATGGCGCCGGAAGGCTGGGCTGTGAGATGGGCCCCAGCGCTTTGCGTACCGCCGGGCTGGCCCAGGCGCTCACCGGGCTTGGCCACCGTGTCACCGATCTTGGCACGCTGGCGCCGCCACCGCCGCTGGCCGTCTCTCATGCCAACGCGGCGATCAAGAATCTGGCCCAGGTGGCCGCCTGGGTGCAGGCGGCGGCGGAGATCGCCTACACCGCCAGCGAGGATGGCATGTGCATCTTCATGGGCGGCGACCATAGCATGAGCGCGGGCACGGTGGCGGGGCTTGCCCGCCGCGCCGCCGCGCAGGGACGCCCGCTCTTCGTGCTGTGGCTGGACGCGCACACCGATTTCCACAGCCTGCAGACCACGGCCAGCGGCAATCTGCATGGCGTGCCGGTGGCTTACCTCACCGGCCAGCCCGGCTTCGCCCCTGGTTTCCCCATCCCCCACGCGCCCGTGCCGCTGGAGCAGGTGGCGATGCTCGGCGTGCGCAGCGTGGATGAGGCGGAGCGGCGGATGATCGCCGGTACCGGGCTGACGGTGTTCGACATGCGCGCCATCGACGAGCATGGCGTGAAGGCGCTGCTCTCCAGCTTCCTCAACCGCGTGAGCGCGGCCAATGGCTTGTTGCATGTCAGCCTTGATGTCGATTTCCTCGACCCCGCCATCGCCCCCGCCGTGGGCACCACGGTGCCCGGCGGCGCCACCTTCCGCGAGGCGCATCTGGTGATGGAGATGCTGCATGATAGCGGCCTGGTGAGCAGCCTCGACCTCGCCGAACTCAACCCGTTTCTCGATGAGCGCGGCCGCACCGCGACGCTGCTCGTCGATCTGGTGGCCAGCCTGATGGGCCGCCGCGTCATGGACCGTCCAACCTGGAGCTTCCAATGAAACCGCCCGCCGATCTGAACATCGTCCCCTTCGTCAGCGTCGACAACATGATGAAGCTGATCCTGCATATCGGCATCGAGACCTTCCTGGTCGAGCTCGCCGGATATGTGGAGGAGGATTTCCGCCGCTGGGAGCATTTCGACAAGACCGCCCGCGTCGCCGCGCATTCCACCGAGGGCGTGATCGAGCTGATGCCCGCCAGCGATGAGACGCTATATGCCTTCAAATACGTCAACGGCCACCCGAAGAACACGCGCGAGGGCCGGCAGACGGTGACCGCGATGGGGCTGCTCGCCGATGTCGGCACCGGCTATCCCACGCTGCTCTCGGAGATGACGCTGCTCACCGCGCTGCGCACCGCCGCGACCTCGGCGATGGCGGCGAAATATTTGGCGCCGCAGGATGCGCAGACCATGGCGATCATCGGCAATGGCGCGCAGTCGGAGTTCCAGGCCATGGCGTTCCGCGCGCTGCTCGGCGTGAACAAGCTGCGGCTCTACGATATCGACCCCGCAGCGACGCGCAAATGCATGGGCAATTTGGCGAAATTCGGCTTCGAGATGGTCGCCTGCGGGTCCTCGGCCGAGGCCGTGCAAGGGGTGCAGATCATCACCACCTGCACCGCCGACAAGCAATACGCCACTATTCTCAACGACAACATGGTGGGCGCGGGCCAGCACCTCAACGCCATTGGCGGCGACTGCCCCGGCAAGACCGAACTGCACCGCGACATTCTGCTGCGCTCTGACATCTTCGTGGAATATACGCCGCAGACGCGCATCGAGGGCGAGATCCAGCAACTCGCCGGGGATCATCCGGTGCAGGAGCTGTGGCAGGTGATCAACGGCACCGCGCCGGGCCGCCGCTCGGCCTCGCAGATCACGCTGTTCGACTCCGTCGGTTTCGCCATCGAGGATTTCTCCGCCCTGCGCTATGTTCGCGACAAGGTGCGCGATACGCCGTATTTCGAGAAGCTCGACATGCTGGCCGATCCGGACGACCCGCGCGACCTGTTCGGCATGATTCTGCGCGCCGCCTGAGCGCGGCGCGATACTTCAGCAGCGAGGCGCCATGACGGAACTGACAGATTATCCCATCGCCGTTGTCGATGACGCGCTGGCCGCCGGCGCGCTGTCGTCGCGCGCCATCGCCACGCTGATCGCGGCGTTCGAGGAACGTAACCACGCCGTGCTCACCGGCATCACCCTGGCCGATGCCCAGGCCGGGCGGGTACTCTACACGGGGCTCTCGGCGGTGCTGATCGGCATTGACGGCTTCGCCAGCCGCGAGGCGCTGATCGGCACGCTTAGCGCGCTGCTCGCCCAGGCGCTGGCGCGCGCGCCGGATCTGCCGGTGTTCCTCTATGGCGAGCGGCGGATTCAGGAAAACCTGCCCACCGGGCTGATGCGCCAGATCGACGGCTATCTCTATCTGCATGAGGACACGCCGGGCTTCATCGCGGGTTATGTCTCCAGCACCATCCACCGGTATCTGGAGGCGATGCTGCCGCCCTTCTTCAAGGCGTTGAAGCGGTACACTTCGGGCGGCAAATATTCCTGGCACACGCCCGGCCATGGCGGCGGTGTGGCGTTCATGCGCTCGCCGGTCGGGCAGGCGTTCCATCGCTTTTTCGGCGAGACCACGCTGCGCGCCGATCTCTCCGTTTCGGTGCCCGATCTCGGCTCGCTGCTCGACCATACCGGCCCGGTGCGCGAGGCCGAGCGTGAGGCGGCGCAGAGCTTCGGCTCCGATGCGACATTCTTCGTCACCAACGGCACTTCCAGCGCCAACAAGATCGTCTGGTCCGGGCTGGTCGCCCCCGGCGATTATGTGCTGGTGGACCGCAACTGCCATAAATCGCTGGTGCATGCGCTCATCATGACCGGGGCGCGGCCAGTGTATCTGCGCCCCAGCCGCAACGCCTATGGCATTATTGGGCCGATCCCGCGTTCGGCGTTCTCGGTCGAGGCGCTGGCGGAACAATTGCCGCCGGGCGCGCGGCTGCGCATCGCCACCATCACCAACTCCACCTATGACGGGCTGTGCGTGAACACCGCCGAGGTGGCGCGCGCCCTGGCGCCGGTGACGGATGCCCTGCATTTTGACGAGGCCTGGCTGGCGCAGGCGCGGTTCCATGAGTTCTATCATCGCTTCTACGCGATGAGCGTGCCAGTGGAGGAGGGCACGCCGCTGATCTTCTCCACCCAATCGACGCATAAGGTGCTGGCCGCGTTCTCGCAGGCCTCGATGATCCACATCAAGGAAAATCCGGCCGCGCCGCTCGACCGCGACAATTTCAACGAAGCCTACATGATGCATTCCTCCACCTCGCCCTGGTACGGCATCGTCGCCGCCTGCGACGTGGCGGCGCGCATGATGCGTGGCACCGCCGGGCGCACGCTGGTGGATGAGACGCTGCAGGAGGCCTCGGAATTCCGCGCCAGCATCGCCGCCATTGGCGAGGAGGCGCGCGGCACAGGCGAGTGGTGGTTCCGGCTCTGGCAGCCGGAGGAGACCGCGCTCTCGCAGCCGGGCTGGACACTCAAGCCCGGCGAGGCGTGGCACGGCTTTGACGATGTGAGCGAGGATTTCACTCTGCTCGACCCGGTGAAGGTCACGATCCTCTGTCCTGGCCTGGCGCCGGACGCGCCGGGCATCCCGGCGCCGATCGTGGCGAAATTCCTGTGGTCGCGCGGGATCGTCGTGGAGAAGGTGGGGCTGTACCATTTCCTCATCCTGTTCACGCTCGGCGTTTCGCGCGGCAAATGGAGCAATCTGATCACCGAGCTGCTGGCCTTCCGCGCGCATTACCAGGCCAATACACGCCTGGCCGATGTGCTGCCCGAGCTGGTGCAGGCCCACCCGCACACCTATGAGCGGCTGGGGCTTGCGGATTTATGCGCGATGCAGCACGCGGCTTATCGGGAAAATGATGTGCTGGCCTTGCAGAACGAGATGTTCGCGGAATTGCCGCAGCCCGCGATGACGCCGCAGATGGCGCATGCCGCGCTGGTCGGCGGGCGGGTGGAGCAGGTGGGGCTGGACGATCTGCATGGCCGCGTGCTGGCGCGCATGGTGGTGCCGTATCCGCCGGGCATTCCGCTCATCTTCCCGGGCGAGCGGGTGAGCCTGCCTTCCATCACGCGCTATCTGCGCTTCGCCGAGGCGTGGGGGCGGCGGTTTCCGGGGTTCGAGATCGATATTCACGGCGTGCGGCAAGGGGCGGACGGGCGCTTCCTGCTGGATTGCGTGGCGGAACCATAAAACGCGGCAAAGACGCGGCGGGAGAGAACCAGATGAGTACGGACCAGATCACACCGTTTCACGATCTCGCGCGGGAGGTGCAGCCGCAAAGCGCGCTGCGCGCCGCCATCACCGCCGCCTGCCGCCGCCCGGAGCCGGATTGCGTGGCGCCGCTCATCGCCCAGGCCGAACTGCCCCCCGCCCAGGCGGCCGCGGTGCAGGAGACGGCGCGCCACCTCGCCACAAGGCTGCGCGCCAAGCAGGCGCGGGGCATGGTGGAGACGCTGCTGCAGGAATACGCGCTCTCCAGCCATGAGGGCGTGGCCCTGATGTGTCTGGCCGAGGCGCTGCTGCGCATCCCCGATACCGCGACGCGCGACGCGCTCATCCGCGACAAGATCGGTGCCGGCGATTGGCAGAGCCATCTCGGCGGCGGGCGCTCGCTCTTCGTCAACGCCGCCACCTGGGGGCTGCTGCTCACCGGCAAACTCACCGCCACCAGCAGCGAGGCGAGCCTGGCCTCGGTGCTCACCCGCCTGCTGGCGCGCGGCGGCGAGCCGGTGGTGCGCGCGGCGGTGAACACGGCCATGCGCCTGATGGGCGAGCAATTCGTACTGGGCCAGAGCATTGGCGAGGCGCTGGCCAATGCCCGCAAGACCGAGGCGAGAGGCTTCCGCCATTCCTACGACATGCTGGGCGAGGCGGCGCTGACGGCGGAGGACGCCGCGCACTACCTGCATGCTTATGAACAGGCGATCCACGCCATCGGCAAAGCCGCCAAGGGCCGGGGCATTTACGAAGGCCCTGGTATCTCCATCAAGCTTTCCGCCCTGCATCCGCGCTATGCGCGCGCCCAGCGCCCGCGTGTGATGGCCGAGCTGCTGCCGCGCCTGCTGGGGCTGACGAAGCTTGCGCGTGGCTATGATATTGGCATCAATATCGATGCCGAGGAGGCCGACCGGCTGGAGCTTTCGCTCGACCTGCTCGAACAGCTCTGCCTTGACCCGGATCTCGCGGGCTGGAACGGCATCGGCTTTGTCGTGCAGGCCTATCAGAAGCGCGCGCCCTTCGTGCTCGATTACCTCATCGACCTCGCGCGCCGCACGCGCCGCCGGTTGATGTTGCGGCTGGTGAAGGGCGCTTATTGGGATTCCGAAATCAAACGCGCCCAGCTCGATGGGTTGGAGGATTTCCCGGTCTTCACCCGCAAGGTGCATACCGATGTCTCCTACCTCGCCTGCGCGCGCAAGCTGCTGGCGGTGCCGGAGGCGATCTTTCCGCAATTTGCCACGCATAACGCGCACACCGTGGCGGCGATCCACGCCATGGCGGGCGGTAATTTCTATGCCGGGCAATATGAGTTCCAATGCCTGCACGGCATGGGCGAGCCGCTTTATGAGGAAGTGGTGGGGCAGGGCGGCCTTAACCGCCCGTGCCGCATCTATGCGCCGGTCGGCACGCATGAGACGTTGCTCGCCTATCTCGTGCGGCGGCTGCTGGAAAACGGCGCGAACACCTCGTTCGTCAACCGGATCAACGATCCGAAGCTGAAGCTCGACGACATTATCGCCGATCCGGTGGCGGTGGCGCGGCGGATTGCACCGCCCGGCGTACCGCATGAAAAGATCGTGCGCCCGCCTGCGCTGTTTGGCGCCGCGCGCGCGAATTCGGCGGGGCTCGATCTGGCCAGCGAGCCATGCCTTGCGACGCTGGCGGAGGCCGGGCGGGCGGGACTGAAGACGAGCTGGCGGGCCACGCCGCTGCTGGGCGACGGCGAGGCGCGCGGGAGCCTCCGCGCGCTGCGCAACCCGGCTGACCAGCGCGACATGGTGGGCGAGGTGGCCGATGCCGCGCCGGCACATGTTGATGCGGCCTTCACCTTGGCCGAGCAGGCCGCCCCGGGTTGGCAGGCGCTGCCCGCCTCCGGTCGCGCGGCCATCCTACGCCGCGCCGCCGAGGCGCTGGAGGCGCGGATGCCTGAGTTGATCGGGCTGATCGTGCGCGAGGCGGGCAAGACCCTGGCGGCGGCAATCGGCGAGGTGCGCGAGGCGGTGGATTTCCTGCGCTATTACGCCGTGCAGGCCGAGGCGCTGAACCCGCCGCGCGCGCTGGGCCCGGTGGTCGCGATCAGCCCGTGGAACTTTCCACTTGCGATTTTCACCGGCCAGGCGGCGGCGGCGCTGGCGGCGGGCAATGTCGTGCTGGCCAAGCCGGCCGAGGAAACGCCGCTGATCGCGGCCGAGGCGGTGCGGATGCTGCGCGCGGCGGGCGTGCCCCCGGGCGCGTTGCAGATGCTGCCCGGCGGCGGCGAGGTTGGCGCCGCATTGGTGGCCGATGCGCGTGTGCGCGGGGTGATGTTCACCGGCTCCACCGAGGTCGCGCGGCTGTTGCAGGCGCAGCTCGCCGGGCGGGTGGACGCGCACGGAATGCCGATCCCGCTCATCGCGGAGACGGGCGGGCAGAACGCGATGGTGGTGGATTCCTCGGCCCTGCCCGAGCAGGCGGTGGCGGATATCCTGTCCTCGGCATTCGATTCCGCCGGGCAACGCTGCTCGGCGTTGCGCATCCTGCTGGTGCAGGAGGAAATTGCCCCGCGCCTGCTGGCGATGCTGCGCGGCGCGCTGGCAGAACTCAGCCTCGGCCACCCGGACCGGCTGAGCACCGATATCGGCCCGGTGATCAGCGCCGAAGCCCGCGCCACCATCACCGCGCATATCGAGGCGATGCGCGCCCGTGGCTGTGCGGTCACCCAGGCGGCGCTGCCGGACGAGACGGCGGCGGGATTTTTCGTCGCCCCGGCGATCATCGAAATCCCCGGCATCGAGGTCTTGGGGCGCGAGGTGTTCGGCCCCGTGCTGCATGTGCTGCGCTATGAGCGCGCCGGGCTGGCGGCGGCGGTCGATGCCGTCAACGCGCTGGGCTATGGCCTGACCTTCGGCGTGCATAGCCGCATCGACGAGACGATCGAGCATGTCACCGCGCGCATCAGCGCCGGGAATGTGTATGTGAACCGCAACATCATTGGCGCGGTGGTGGGTGTGCAGCCCTTTGGCGGGCATGGGCTTTCAGGCACCGGGCCGAAGGCGGGCGGGCCGCTCTATCTGCGCCGGCTGGTGGTGCAGGACGGCCTGCCGCCGCTGGCCTTAGGCGAGGCCCCGGCGGCGCTGCGCGAGGCCATCGCCGCGCTGCGCGCCAAAGGCGAGGATGTGAGCGCGCTGGAGCATTATGCCGGGCGCCCCGTCCTCCAGAGCGGCGCCAAGCGTTGCGCCGGGCAGCCGGGCTGGTGCCCGCCGGTCCTGGGGGGCACCATCCTGCCGGGGCCGGTGGGCGAGCAAAACAGCTATGTGCTGGCCCCGCGCGGGCTGGTGCTGTGCCATGCCGCCACCCGCGCCGGGTTGCTGGGCCAGCTCGGCGCCGTGCTGGCCACCGGCAACAAGCCGTTACTCGCCGGGCCTGTGGCCGAGGCCTTGCGCCCGGCGCTGCCGCCCGGCCTCGCCGCCGAGACCGGGTTGCCCGATGCCGCCTTGTACGAGGGCGGCGCGGATGGTCTGGCGGCATTGCAGCGCGAGATGCTGGGCTACAAACACGCCGTGGTGCCAATCTACGCCGCCGCGCCGGAGGGCGATTACCCGCTCGAATTCCTGTTGCAGGAGCGCGCGGTGAGCGTGAACACCGCCGCCGCGGGTGGCAATGCCAGCCTGATGACGATCGGCTGATTATTCGCCCAGCCAGTCGCGCAGGGCGTCGGCGCCGCCTTCGCCGGGGGCGGGGCGAGGCGCTGGCGGGGGTGGCACCGAGCGCGAGAAGCGCGGCGCCGGGGCGGGCTGCGCCACGCCGTCCACGGTCATGAAGCTGCCCCGCGCTTGGTTGTGCTTGTGGCGCGGCGCTTCGTCGAGCGACAGCACGGGCGCCACGCAGCCATCGCTATCCTCGAACAGCGCGCACCATTCGTCGCGCGGCTTGCCGAGGAAGAGCGCGGCCAGCCTGGCGTGCAGGGCGGGGTTGGCGGTGTGGTCCGGCCATTCCGCCGCGTTCAGGCCCAGCCTGGCGCAAAAGATCTCGAAGAATTTGCGCTCCAGCGGCGCGATGGCGACATGCTTGCCATCGGCGCAGACATAGCTGCGATACACCGCCGCGCCGCCATCCAGCAGGTTGGCCGCGCGTTGATCCCTCCACAGCCCCTCGGCGCGCATGGCGTAGATCATCGCCATCAGCGCCGTCGTGCCGTCGGTGATCGCGGCGTCTATCACTTGGCCCAGCCCGGAGCGCTGGCGCTCATACAGCGCGGCCAGGATGCCGGTGATCAGGAACATCGAGCCGCCGCCGAAATCGCCCACCAGATTGAGCGGCGGCAAGGGTTGCGCGGAGGTGCCGATGGCGTGCAGCGCGCCGGTCAGCGCCAGATAGGTGAGGTCGTGCCCGGCGGTGGGGGCGAGCGGGCCAGTCTGGCCCCAGCCGGTCATGCGGGCATAGATCAACCCCGGATTGGCCGCGCAGAGCGGTTTCGGTCCCAGGCCGAGGCGCTCCATCACGCCGGGGCGGAAGCCCTCGACCAGCACATCGGCCCTCGCCGCCAATTTTTGCGCGGTTTCCAGCCCCTCGGCCGTTTTCAGATCGAGCAGCAGCGAGCGCCGCCCGCGCTCCATGAAATCGCGTTGCAGCCCGAGCAGGTTCTCCGCTCCGGCGCGGTCGATGCGCAGCACGTCGGCGCCGAGATCGGCCAGCACCATGCAGGCGAAGGGCGCCGGACCCAGCCCGTTGAACTCCAGCACCTTCAACCCGGCGAGCGGCCCTGTGCTCACGCGATCCCCCGCGCGATCACCAGCCGCTGGATGTCGCTGGTGCCCTCATAGATCTGGCAGACGCGCACATCGCGGTAGATGCGCTCCACCGGATAATCGGCGATATAGCCATTGCCGCCGAAGATTTGCAGCGCCGCGGAGACCACGCGCTCGGCCATCTCGGAGGCGAACAGCTTGGCCATGCAGGCTTCCGTCAGGCAGGGCTCGCCGGCCTCGCGCAGCGCCGCGGCGTGCCACACCATCTGCCGCGCGGCCTCGATCTCGGTGGCCATGCTGGCCAGCCGGAAGGCGATGGCCTGATGTTCGGCGATTGGTTTGCCGAAGGTCTGGCGCTCGCGGGCGTAATCACGCGCGGCCTCAAACGCGGCGCGGGCCATGCCCACCGCCTGGGCGGCGATGCCGATGCGCCCGCCTTCGAGATTGGCCAGCGCGATCTTGTAGCCCTCGCCCTCTTCGCCCAGGCGCAGGCTGGCGGGGATCACCATGTCGTCGAAGGCCAGGGCGCAGGTGTCCGAGCTGTGCTGGCCGAGCTTGGTCTCCACCCGCATCACCCGGTAGCCCGGCGTGTTGGTGGGCACGATGAAGGCGGAGATGCCCTTTTTGCCCGCCTCGGGATTGGTGACGGCGAACAGGATCACCGCATCGCCATTCTGGCCGGAGGTGATGAACTGCTTGGCGCCGTTGATGACGTAATTGTCGCCCTCGCGGCGCGCGCGGGTGCGCAGATCCGCGGCATCCGAGCCCGCTTGCGGCTCGGTGAGGGCGAAGCCGCCGATCCATTCGCCTGAGGCCAGCTTGGGCAGGAATTCGCGCTTCTGCGTCTCAGTGCCGAATTTCACGATCGGACCGCAGCCGACCGAGTTATGCACTGAGAGGATGGTGGAGCAGGCGCCATCCGCCACGGCGATTTCCTCCAGCACCACGGCGTAGCTCACCGCATCCAGCGCCGAGCCGCCATAGTCCTCCGGCACCGTCATGCCGAGCAGGCCGAGCGCCCCCATCTCGCGCAGCTCCTCGCGCGGGAAGCGGTGCTCGGCATCGCGCGCGGCGGCGCCGGGGGCGAGGCGCTCGCGGGCGAAGCCGCGGGCCATGTCGCGCATGGCCGCCTGGGTCTCGTTCAGAATCATGCGTCACATCCTCTCAGTGCATCAGCTCAACGGCCATGGCCGTGGCCTCGCCGCCGCCGATGCAGAGCGAGGCGACGCCCCGCTTGCCGCCGCGCTCGGCCAGCGCCGCCAGCAGCGTGACCAGGATGCGCGCCCCGGAAGCGCCGATCGGGTGGCCCAGCGCGCAGGCGCCGCCATTCACGTTCACCTTGTCATGCGGCAGGTCGAGCTCGCGCATCGCCGCCATCGCCACCACAGCGAAGGCCTCGTTGATCTCGAACAGATCGACATCGCCCAGCGCCCAGCCGGTTTTGGTGGCGAGCTTGCGCATGGCGCCAATCGGCGCGGTGGGGAATAAATTCGGGGCGTCGGCATGGGTGGCGTGGCCGACGATCCGCGCGAGCGGGGTGAAGTCGCGCTTTTCGGCCTCCGAGGCGCGCATCAGCACCAAAGCGGCGGCGCCGTCGGAGATCGAGGAGGAATTCGCCGCCGTGACCGTGCCGCCCTGGCGGAAGGCTGGCTTGAGCGTGGGGATCTTGTCGAGCCGCGCCTTGCCGGGCTGCTCGTCGATGCTGACCACCGCCTTGCCGGTCTCCACCGGCACGATCTCACCGGCGAAGCGCCCCTCGGCGATCGCCGCCTGGGCGCGGGTAAGCGAGGCGATGGCGTAAGCATCCTGCGCCTCGCGGGTGAATTGGTAGGCCTGAGCGCAATCCTCGGCGAAGGTGCCCATCAGGCGGCCCTTGTCATAGGCGTCCTCCAGCCCGTCGAGGAACATATGGTCCAGCACCTTGCCGTGGCCGAGCCGGTAGCCGGCGCGCGCCTTCTCCAGCAGATAGGGGGCGTTGGTCATGCTCTCCATGCCGCCGGCCACCACGATCCCGGCGCTGCCGGCGGTGATCAGGTCATGCGCCAGCATCGCCGCCTTCATGCCCGAGCCGCACATCTTGTTCACCGTGGTCGCCCCGGCGGCGAGCGGCAGTCCGGCCTTTAGCGCCGCCTGCCGGGCCGGGGCTTGGCCCTGGCCCGCGGGCAGCACGCAGCCGAACAGGATCTCCTCCACGGCCTCGGGCGCGAGGCGGGCGCGCTCCAGCGCGGCCTTGATCGCGGCGGCGCCGAGATCGGCGGCGGCGACGGTGGAAAAATCCCCCTGGAACCCGCCCATCGGGGTGCGGGCGGCGGAAACGATGACGATGGGATCAGCGGACATGGGACACTCCTGGGATCGTTATTTCGGCGCCATGCGCAGCGCGCCGTCGAGGCGGATGACCTCGCCATTGAGCATGATGTTTTCGATGATATGCGCGGCCAGGGCGGCGAACTCCTCAGGCCGGCCGAGGCGCGGCGGGAAGGGCACGGTGGCGCCCAGGCTGTCCTGCACCGCCTGCGGCATCGCCGCCATCATCGGCGTGGCGAAGATGCCGGGCGCGATGGTGACGCAGCGTATGCCCGAGCGCGCCAGCTCGCGCGCCACCGGCAGGGTCAGCCCCGCCACCCCGGCCTTGGAGGCAGCGTAGGCGGCCTGGCCGATCTGCCCGTCATAAGCGGCGATGGAGGCGGTGTTGATGATCACCCCGCGCTCGCCCTCCGCCCCGGCCTCTTGCCTGGCCATGGCGTCGGCGGCCAGGCGCAGCATGTTGAAGGTGCCGATCAGGTTGATGCTCACCGCGCGGGCGAAGCTTTCCAGCCGGTGCGGGCCGTCGCGCCCGATCACCTTCTCGCCGGGGGCGATGCCGGCGCAGTTCACCAGCCCGTCCAGCCGCCCGAACGCGGCGAGCGCTTTCGCCACCGCCGCCTGGCCATCGGCCTCGGAGGTAACATCGGTGCGCGCGAACACACCGCCAAGCTCGGCGGCCAGGGCCTCGCCGGTTTCGGCGTTGATGTCGGCCAGCGCCACCTTGGCGCCGCGCGCGGCCAGATGCCGCGCCGTGGCCGCGCCAAGGCCGGAGCCGCCGCCGGTGATGAGGAAGACGCGGGAGTCGATCTGCATGGTTCCGTCCTTCGTTTAATGCTGCGCCTGTTTTTCCATCGCCCGCAGCACGAAGCGCTGCAGCTTGCCGCTGGGCGTTTTCGGCAATTGCTCGACGAATTCGATCTCGCGCGGATAGGCATGGGCGGAGAGCCGTTTGCGCACATGCTGGCGCAGCTCCTCGGCCAGGGCCTCGCTGGCCTCAACATCGGGCTTCAGCACCACGAAGGCCTTCACGATCTCGGTCCGCTCCGGGTCCGGCTTGCCGACCACGCCCGCCTCCACCACCGCCGGATGCTCGATCAGCGCGCTCTCCACGTCGAACGGGCCGATGCGGTAGCCCGACGAGGTGATCACGTCGTCATTGCGGCCGACGAAGGAGATCAGCCCATCCGCGCCGAGTTCGGCGATGTCGCCGGTGCGGTAATATTTCGGCCCGAGCGAGGGGGTGTCCTTTTTGTAGTACCCGGTGAACCAGAATAGCGGCGAGGCCGCGAGATCGAGCGCCAGATCGCCCGGCGTGTCGGGGCCAAGCTCATTATCCTCGGCGTCGAGGATCACGGCGCGGAAACCGGGCATTGAGAGGCCAGCCGACCCCGCGCGCTGTTGATGCGCGAGGCCGTGATGGTTGTTCACGACCATGCCCATCTCGGTCTGGCCGTAATGGTCGCAGATCGGCGCGTTGAGCGCGGCGCGGAACCAGCGTACGACCTCGGGGTTGAGCGGCTCGCCGGCGCTGGAGACAGCGCGCAGCTGGCCCTTGAGCGGCGCGGCGGCCTCCATCCCCGCGGCCATGAGCAGGCGGAAGGCCGTGGGCGCGCCCGCGAAATTGGTGATGCCGTGGCGGGCGAGGATGCGGTAGGTGCTCTCGGCCGTGAACGGGCCTTCGTAGAAAGTGGTGGCATGGCCGAGCAGCAGCGGGCCGGTGACGGCGTAATACAGCCCATAAGCCCAGCCGGGATCGGCGATATTCCAGAATTTATCCTCGGGCCGCAGGCCGATGCCCAGCTCCATGTAGAGCCGGAAGGGCAGTAGCGCCCGGATGGACACGGGCACACCCTTGGGCAGGCCGGTGGTGCCGGAGGTGGACATCATTAGAAACAGGTCTTCGCCCTTGCGCATCACCGGCGCGAATTCGGGGCTGGCGGCGGCGAGCGCGGCGGCGAAGTCGATATCGCCCGCGTTCACGCTCTGCCCGCGCGACGGGCGGGCGAGCACGGCCACTTGCGGGCGGTTGGGCACGTCGTCGAGCTTCGGGCGGTTGGCGGGGTCGGTGACGACCAGCTTGGCGCTGGAGGTTTGCAACCGCTGCTCGATGGCCTTGGGGCCGAAGGCGGTGAACAGGGGCTGATACACCGCGCCCGCGCGCCAGGTGCCGAGAATGGTGATCAGCAATTCCGGGCAGCGCGGCAGCATGGCGGCCACCACATCGCCCGGGCGCACGCCCTGCGCGGTGATCATGTTGGCGAAGCGCGCGGTCTGCGCCTTCAGCTCGGCGAAGCTGAGCGACGCGCGCTCGCCGTCGATCCCCTCCCATTCCAGCGCGATGCCGCCCGCTGGCACATGCGCGTCGCAGCATTCCACGCAGACATTGATGCCGGCGTCGAGATCGCCGTGCAGCTTCGCGGCCAGCTCCTCGGGCCGGAAATTGGCGTAATAGCTCGCATAGTCGGGAACCGGGAAGGTGGCGGACATCTGACTTCCTCTGCGGTGTTGTTGCTTTTGGGGCGGCACGGCTCTCGGGCCGTCTGACCCGCAAATTGCGCCAGAAAAACATGGCCGTCGATGACTTCTCTGGCAAAAATCTTTTGGCGATTTTACCATGCCGCCATGTCGGAGACGAATGCCGAGCGGCGGATGATCCGCCCCAGTTTTGTCGAGGAGGCGCTGGATTGCCTGCGCCGCAAGGGGCTACCCGTGGCGCCGGTGCTGGCGGCGGCCGGGCTGGCGGAGCCGCTCGCCGGGCCGGTTTCGGCCGAGGTCTATGGGCGCATGTGGCTGGCCCTGGCCGCGGCGATGCAGGACGAATATTTCGGCCTGGGCGGACGGCCGATGCGCCCGGGCGGTTTCGTGCTGCTTTGCCGCGCCGTGCTGCACTCGGCCACGCTGGAACAGGCGCTGCGCCGGGCGCTGCGCTTCCTGGCCGTGTTGCTCGACGATCCGCGCGGCGAGCTGCGGATGGCGGATGGGCTGGCGGAGGTGGTGCTGCACGATGCCGGGGTGGCGCGCTCGGCCTTCGCCTACCGCACCTTCTGGATCATCCTGCACGGCCTCGCCTGCTGGCTGGCGGGGCGGCGGATTCCGCTGCGGCTGGTCGATTTCCGCTGCGCCGAGCCGCCGGGCGTGGCCGATTACCGGCTGTTCTTCGGCGCGCCGGTGCGCTTCTCGCGCCCGCATAGCCGCATCGCCTTCGATGCCAGTTATCTCGCCCTGCCGGTGCGGCGCGATGAGGCGGCGCTGAAAGTCTTTCTGCGCGCCGCCCCCGCCAACCTGCTGGTGCGCTACCGCTATGATGCCGGGGCGATCGCGGGCATCCGCGCCCGGCTGCGCGAATTGCCGCCCACCGCCTGGCCCGATTTCGCGGCTACCGCGCGGCTGATGCGGCTCTCGCCCTCCACGCTGCGCCATCGGCTGCGCCAGGAGGGGCAAAGCTGGTCCGGGCTGCGTGATGAAATCAGGCGGGACCTCGCCATCGCCGCGCTCACCGGCAGCCGGCGCGGCGTGGCCGAGATCGCGGCGGAGCTGGGCTTTGCCGAGCCCAGCGCGTTCCACCGCGCCTTCCGCAAATGGACCTCGAAAAGCCCCGGCGCGTTCCGGCGCGAGATGTCAGCCCTCGGGCCGGGCCAGTTCGCGCCTTAGTGTTTCCACGAAGCAGCACCCGCCTTGGGCCAGGGCGCGGCCCTTGGCGGAATAGACGATGCCAACCTCGCGGCTGAAGTCGAAATCCAGCATCCGCACCGCCGCGATGCCGCCGCCCGCGAAGCTCTCGGGCATCACCGTCACCCCCAGCCCGGCGCGCACCATGGCCAGGGCCTTGTCGTCATTGGTGGTCTTCAGGGCGAAACTGGGGCGTACCCCGCGCTGCGTGAAATATTGGCTGGTGGCGGCCAGCACCTCGCAATGGCGGCGGATGATCATCGCATCCTTGGCCAGTTCCTCGCCGCGCACGCTGTGCATCTGTGCCAGGCGGTGGCTGTTGGAGGTCACCAGCATGTAAGCCTCGCGGTAGAGCGGCTCCTGCGCCGGGGCGGGGGAGCCGGGGCGCAGCAATGTGAGCGCCAGCTCGATGCGTTCATCGTCCAACCAGGTTTTCAGCTCGCGTTCATTGCCGTCCAGCAATTCCAGCGTCTCCGCGCTCTCCTGCGCAATGTGCCGGCGCACCAGGGCCTCCAGCCGGGCGGAGGGAAAGGTGGACAGCACCCCGACGCGCAGCGTGCGCCGGGGCGCGGCCTGCGAGATCTCGCGCAGGGCGATCTCGTAATCGCGGGCGATGCGCTGGGCATGCACCAGGAAGCGGCTACCCGCCTCGGTGAGCGAGACGCGGCGGCGGTCGCGCTCGAATAATTTCTGCCCGAGCTGCGCCTCCAGCTTGGCGATGCCGGCGGAGAGGGTGGGCTGGGTGACATTCATCCGTCCGGCGGCGCGGGAGAAATTGCCCAACTCCGCTACAGCCAGGAAATAACGCAGGAGATACCAGTCCATGATAGATGTCATCTATCAAAGCGGCAAAAATCTTTCAATTTCATCTTTCATGGCGGAGCCGCTAAGGTCGTGCCCAGAGCACAAAAAGGAGGAACCGCGCATGAGCTTCAGCGCGCAGATGGATTTCGGCCTGAGCGAGACCGCCCTGGCGATCCGCGACACCACCGCCCGCTTCGCGCAGGAGCGCATCGCCCCGATCGCCGCGAAGATCGACGCGGAGAATCATTTCGCCCGGTCGCTGTGGGAGGAAATGGGCGCGCTCGGCCTGCACGGGATCACCGTGGAGGAGGAGGATGGCGGGCTTGGGCTTGGCTATCTGGAGCATGTGCTGGCGGTCGAGGAGATCTCCCGCGCCTCCGCCTCGGTGGGGCTGTCTTACGGCGCTCATTCCAATCTCTGCGTCAACCAGCTTCGCCGCTGGGGCACACCGGCGCAGAAATCGCGGTATTTGCCCAAGCTGATCTCGGGCGAGCATGTCGGCTCGCTGGCGATGTCCGAGGTCGGGGCGGGCTCGGATGTCGTTTCCATGAAGCTGCGCGCCGAGAAGAAGGGCGACCGCTACATCCTGAACGGCAACAAATTCTGGATCACCAACGCGCCGATCGCGGACACGCTGATCGTCTACGCCAAGACTGAGCCCGCCGCCGGGCCGAAGGGCATCTCGGTGTTCATCATCGAGCGCGGGTTCAAGGGCTTCTCCACTGGGCAGAAGCTGGACAAGATGGGTATGCGCGGCTCCGATACGGGCGAGTTGATCTTCGAGGATTGCGAAGTGCCCGAAGAGAACCTGATGGGCCCGCTGAATGGCGGCGTGAAGGTGCTGATGTCGGGCCTCGACTACGAGCGCGCCGTGCTGGCCGCCGGGCCGCTGGGCATCATGCAGGCGGCGATGGACGCGGTGCTGCCCTATGTGAAGGAGCGCACGCAGTTCGGCCAGGCGATCGGCAATTTCCAGCTCATGCAGGGCAAACTCGCCGATATGTACGTGGCGTTGAATTCCGCCCGCGCTTATGTCTATGCCGTCGCCCGCGCTTGCGATGCCGGGTACACCACGCGGTTTGACGCGGCAGGGGCGATCCTGCTCGCCAGCGAAAACGCCGTGCGGGTGTCGCTGGAGGCGATTCAGGCCTTTGGCGGCGCGGGGTATCTGAAGGAGACCGGCATCGAGCGGCTGGTGCGCGACGCCAAGCTCTACGATATCGGGGCTGGCACGAATGAGATCCGCCGCTACCTGATCGGCCGCGAGTTGATGAACGCATGACGCATCTCACCTCCAGCATCGACACGGCCTCCGAGGCGTTTGCCCGCAACGACGCGATCAACCGCGCTTTGGCGGCGGAGCTGCGCGAAAAGGCGGCCGCCACCGGCTTGGGCGGGCCGGAGCCGATCCGCCAGCGCCATGTGGCGCGCGGCAAGCTGCTGCCGCGCGAGCGGGTGGAGCGGCTGCTCGACCCTGGCGCGCCGTTTCTGGAAATCGGACAGCTCGCCGCGGGCGGGCTGTATGACGGCGAGGCCCCCGGTGCCGGGCTGATCTGCGGCATTGGCGTGGTCAGCGGGCGCGAGGTGATGATCGTCGCCAATGACGCCACGGTGAAGGGCGGCGTGTACTTCCCGATGACGGTGAAGAAGCATCTGCGCGCGCAGGAGATCGCGCTCGAAAACCGGCTGCCCTGCGTCTATCTGGTGGATAGCGGCGGCGCCAATCTGCCGCACCAGGCCGAGGTGTTTCCCGACAAGGAGCATTTCGGGCGAATTTTTTACAACCAGGCGAATATGAGCGCGAAGGGCATCGCGCAGATCGCCTGCGTGATGGGCCTCTCCACCGCGGGCGGCGCCTATGTGCCCGCGATGTCGGACGAGACCGTAATCGTGCGCGGGCGCGGGGCGGAGAGCCAGGGCGCGATCTTCCTGGCCGGGCCGCCGCTGGTGAAGGCGGCGACGGGCGAGGTGATCTCGGCCACCGAGCTGGGCGGGGCGGATACGCATGGCCGCAAATCCGGTGTGGCCGACCACATCGCGGTGGATGACGAGCATGCGCTCGCCATCGTGCGCGACATCGTGGCGCGGCTGAACACGCGCAAGACCGTGGATCTCGACCTGGCGCCGCCCAAACCGCCGCGCTACGCGGCTGAGGAATTATACGGCATCATCCCCGCCGATGTGCGCGCGCCCTATGATGTGCGCGAGGTGATCGCGCGCATTGTTGATGATAGCGCCTTGCACGAATTCAAGCCGCTTTACGGGTCGAGCATCGTCACCGGGTTCGCCCGCATCTGGGGCTACCCTGTCGCCATTCTCGCCAATAACGGCGTGTTATTTTCCGAGAGCGCGCAGAAGGCGGCGCATTTCATCGAGCTCGCCTGCCAGCGCCGCACGCCTTTGGTGTTTTTGCAGAACATCTCGGGCTTCATGGTCGGCGGCAAATATGAGGCGGGCGGCATCGCCAAGGACGGCGCCAAGATGGTGACCGCCGTGGCCACCGCCAGCGTGCCGAAATTCACGGTGCTGATCGGCGGCAGTTTCGGCGCCGGCAATTACGGCATGTGCGGGCGGGCTTATGGGCCGCGCTTTTTGTTCACCTGGCCGAATAGCCGCATTTCGGTGATGGGCGGCGAGCAGGCGGCGAGCGTGCTGGCCACGGTGAAGCGCGACGGCATAGAAGCCAAGGGCGGCAGCTGGAGCGCTGAGGAGGAGGCCGCGTTCAAGGCCCAGATCCGCGCCCGCTATGAGGAGGAGGGCAGCCCCTATTACGCTAGCGCGCGGCTTTGGGATGACGGGATCATCGACCCCGCCCAGACGCGCGATGTGCTCGGCCTCGCCATCTCCGCCTCCCTCAACGCCCCCATCCCCGAAGCCCCGCGCTTCGGCCTGTTCAGGATGTGACCCGCATGTTCACGTCTTTGCTGATCGCCAATCGCGGCGAGATCGCACGCCGGATCATCCGCACGGCGCGCCGCCTCGGCATCCGCACCATCGCGGTGTATTCCGAGGCGGATGCCAGCGCGCCCTTCGTGGCCGAGGCCGATGAGGCGCATTGCATCGGCCCCGCTCCGGCGCGGGAGAGTTATCTGCGCCCTGAAAAAATCCTGGACGCGGCGCGCCGCGCCGGGGCCGAGGCGATCCACCCCGGTTACGGCTTTCTCTCCGAGAATGCGGAATTCGCGCAGGCGGTGATCGATGCCGGGCTGATCTGGGTTGGTCCGCAGCCATCCTCGATCCGCGCCATGGGGCTGAAGGACGCCGCCAAGGCGCTGATGCAGCGCGCAGGCGTGCCGGTCACGCCGGGCTATCTGGGCGAGGACCAATCGCCCGAGCGCTTGGCCGCCGAGGCGGCGCGCATCGGTTTTCCGCTGCTCATCAAGGCGGTGGCGGGTGGCGGCGGCAAGGGCATGCGTAGGGTGGAGAGCCTGGAGGAATTCCCCGCCGCGCTCGCCTCCTGCCAGCGCGAGGCGGAGGCCTCGTTCGGCGATGACCGGGTGCTGCTGGAAATCTACGTCTCGCGCCCGCGCCATATCGAGGTGCAGGTGTTCGGTGACGCGCATGGCAATGTCGTGCATCTGTTCGAGCGTGATTGCTCGTTGCAGCGCCGCCATCAGAAGGTGATCGAGGAAGCTCCCGCGCCGGGGATGAGCGAGGCGGTGCGCGAAGCCGTCTGCGCCGCCGCGGTGCAGGCCGCGCGCGCCGTGGCGTATCAGGGGGCGGGGACGATCGAGTTCATCGCCGACGCCTCCGAGGGGCTGCGCGCCGACCGCATCTGGTTCATGGAGATGAACACGCGTTTGCAGGTCGAGCATCCGGTCACCGAGATGGTCACCGGGCAGGATCTGGTGGAGTGGCAGCTCCGCGTGGCGGCGGGCGAGAAGCTGCCGCTGCGCCAGGAGCAGATCAGCCTCACCGGCCATGCCATCGAGGCGCGGCTCTATGCCGAGAACCCGGATACCGGCTTCCTGCCCTCAACCGGCGTACTGACGCATTTCGTGCTGCCCGCGCCGGGCGTGCGGGTGGATAGCGCGGTGGAGCAGGGCGGGGAGGTGACATCGTTCTACGACCCGATGATCGCCAAGCTGATCGCGCACGGGCCGACCCGCGCCGCCGCCGCGCAGAAACTGGCCGGGGCCTGCGGCGCCGCGCAGATCTGGCCGGTGAAGACCAATGCCGCCTTCCTGGCGCGCACGCTGCGGCATGGGGCGTTTCTGGCGGCGCAGCTCGATACCGGGTTCATCGCCGCGCATCTGCCGGAGCTGCTGGGCTCGCCCGAGCCCTCGCCCGAGGTGTTGCAGGCCGCGGCGCAGGCGCGCATCGCCGCGCATGACACCCCGCCCGCGTTGCGCGGATTCCGCCTCAACGCCCCGGCGCGGCTGGAGGTGCGCTTGCAACACGGCGCCACGGTGCATACGGCCCCGGCCGCGCCCTCGGCGCTGCCGGTGCATAATCTGGGTGACGAGACGGTGGTGTTTGCGCAAGCCCGCGCCTTCGCCTTCACCGAGCCCACTGCCGATGATACCGGCCATGGCGGTGGTGAGAGCGGCGGCGCGGTGCTGTCGCCGATGCCGGGGCATGTGCTTTCGGTGGCGGTGGCGCTGGGTGAGACTGTGAAAAAGGGCGCGCCTTTGCTGGTAATGGAGGCGATGAAGATGGAGATGACGCTCGCCGCCCCGTGTGACGGCGTGGTCGCGGAACTCAACGCCGCCCCCGGCGCGCGCGTGGCCGAGGGCGTGCTGCTCCTGCGCCTGGAAACGGAGGGCTGACGTATGGCCGGACGCTATTTCGACGATTTCAACATCGGCGATGAGATCAGGCATGATCTGCACCGCACGGTGACAGAAACCGACAACCTGCTCATCACCACGCTCACTCATAACCCCCAGCCGCTGCATCTCGATGCCGAATATGCCGGGACCACCGAGTTCGGGCGGATCGTGGTGAACGGGCTGTTCACGTTTTCGCTCATGGTGGGCCTCTCGGTGGGCGACACCACGCTTGGCACGCTGGTGGCCAATCTCGGCTACGACGAAGTGGTGATGTCCAAGCCGGTGTTTGTAGGCGACACGCTGCGCGCCGAAACGGTGGTGAGCGCCAAGCGCGAGAGCAAATCCCGCCCCAATGCCGGGGTCGTGGTGTTCACCCACCGCATGTTCAACCAGCGCGGCGAGATGGTGTGCCAGTGCAAACGCACCGCGCTGATGCAGAGGCGTCCGGCATGACCCCGCGCTCCTTCCTGTTCGTTCCCGCCGATGCCCCCGCCAAGATCGCCAAGGCCCAGGCCAGTGGCGCTGATGCCGTGATTCTGGACATTGAGGATTCCGTGGCGCTCTCCGCCAAGCCACAGGCGCGGGAGGTGGCGGCGCAGACCCTGGCCGGACCGCGCGCCGGACCTGAGCTGTGGGTGCGCGTCAACCCGCTGGCTTCGGGCCTAGCGCTGGCCGATCTGGCCGCCGTGATCCCGCACGCCCCCGCCGGCATCGTGCTGCCGAAGCCGGATTCGGTGGCGGATGTGGTCACGCTGGCGCATTATCTCGATGCCTTCGAGGCCGCCGCCGGGCTCGCGCCCGGCCGTACGCGCATCCTGCCGATCGCCACCGAGACGCCCGCCTCGGTGTTCTCGCTCGGGTCCTATGTGAGCGCCGGGCCGCGCCTCGCCGGGCTGACCTGGGGGGCGGAGGACCTGCCCGCCGCGATCGGCGCCACGCAGAGCCGCAACCCGGATGGCTCGCTGAACGATCTCTGCCGCATGGTGCGCTCGCTTTGCCTCGCTGGCGCGGCGGCGGCGGGGGTGCCGGCCATCGAGACGGTGTACCCGGATTTCCGCGACGAGGCCGGGCTGCGCGCCTGGGCCGAGGCTGGCCGCCGCGAGGGCTTCACCGCCATGCTGGCGATCCACCCGGCGCAGGTGGCGGTGATCAACGCCGTGATGACCCCCTCGGCGGCTGACATCGCGGCCGCCCGCGCGGTGATTGCCGCCTTTGCCGCCACGCCGGGGGTAGGGGTGGTGGCGCTGGATGGCAAGATGCTTGATCGACCCCATCTGACACAGGCGCAAAAGACTTTGGCGAGGATGCGGGAGGACTGATCACCCTCTCGCAGCCCCGCGCCGTCCGTCCAAGAGCAAACAGAAAAGAACCCTAGGGAAACAGCGGATGCAGGAAAGTTATGTGCGCGGCGGCAACGAACCGCCGTTGCTGGAAAAGACTATCGGCCAGGCGCTGGATGACGCCGCCGCGAATTGGCCGGAGGCGGATGCGCTGGTCTGCCCGGCCCAGGCTGTGCGACTGAGCTGGCGGGGCTTGCGCGAGCGTGCGGCGCATGTGGCGGCGGGGTTGCTGGCGCAAGGGTTAGAGCCGGGCGACCGTGTGGGCATCTGGTCGCTCAACCGCGCCGAATGGGTGCTCACCCAGTTCGCCTGCGCCCAGGCCGGGCTGATCCTGACCACGGTGAATCCGGCCTACCGGTTGTCGGAGCTGGAATACGCGCTGAACAAGGTGAGCATGAAGGCGCTGATCGTCTCGCCGCCCTTCAAGACCAGCGACTATCCGGGGATGGTCGCCACCCTGGCGCCGGAGCTGGGCGAATGCGCGCCGGGAGCGTTGCGGGCGGCGCGGCTGCCGCATCTGCGCCTGGTCGTGCAGATGGGTGAGGAGATCATGCCCGGCGCGATGTCCTTCGCGGCGCTGGAGACGGCCGGGCGCGCGGCGGGGCTGAACGCGCTGCATGCCGTGGCCGCCACGCTCAAGCCGCATGACGCGGTGAACATCCAGTTCACCTCGGGCACCACTGGCGCGCCCAAAGGGGTGACGCTGAGCCACCACAACATCCTCAATAACGGCTATCTGGTGGGGCGGGGTATGGCGCTCACCCCGGCTGACCGCATCTGCATCCCGGTGCCGTTGTATCACTGCTTTGGCATGGTCATGGGCAATCTGGCGGCGGTGACACATGGCGCCGCCATGGTGTTCCCCGGCGAAGGATTCGACCCCCTGGTGACGCTGCAAACCTGCGCCGATGAGCGCTGCACCGCGCTCTATGGCGTGCCGACCATGTTTATCGCCGAGCTCGACCATCCGCGCTTCGCGGAATTCGACCTCTCGGCCATGCGCACCGGCATCATGGCGGGCAGCCCGTGCCCGATCGAGGTGATGCGCAAGGTGATCAGCCAGATGCATGCGCGAGACATGACCATCTGCTACGGCATGACCGAAACCTCGCCGGTGAGCTTCCAGACCGGGCTGGATGACACGCTGGAGCGGCGCGTCTCCACCGTTGGGCGGGTGCATCCGCATCTGGAGGTGAAGATCATCGACACCGAGGGCAATACCGTGCCCTACGGCACGCCGGGCGAGCTGTGCACGCGCGGCTACGCGGTGATGATCGGCTATTGGGACGATTCCGAGCAGACCGCGAAGGCCAAGGATTCTGAGGGCTGGCTGCATACCGGCGACCTCGCCACCATCGACGGGGAAGGGTTCTGCCAGATTGTCGGGCGGATCAAGGATATGGTGATCCGTGGCGGTGAAAATCTGTATCCGCGCGAGATCGAGGAATATCTTTACCGCCACCCGAAGATTCAGGACGTACAGGTGTTCGGCGTGCCGGACGAGCTGTATGGCGAGGAACTGTGCGCTTGGGTGATCCTGCGCGAGGGCATGGAGATGGAGGCCGAGGAGCTGCGCGCCTTCTGCCGCGGGCAGATCGCGCATCACAAGATCCCGCGCTATGTCCGTTTCGTCGCGGAAATGCCGAAGACGGTAACGGGCAAAATCCAGAAATTCAGGATGCGCGAGGCGATGCTGCGCGCGATGCGTGGCGAGGAGGGGGCGGAGGACGCCCCCTGATGCGCATTCAGGCGGCGCTGGCGGCGCGCGCGGCGAGCTCGGCGGCGCGCACCACGCTGGCGGGGGTGCCGCCAATGCCCCAGCTATCCGGCTGGGCGTTGGCGATATGCACGCGGATACGGGCTTTCTCGGTGCCGAGGTTGCGGTGCAGGATCTCGGTAATGGCGGCAATGATGCGGTGATGCTGCTCTTTCGGGCGGCCTTCCATTAGCACCATCTGCACGAAGGGCATTTCCACCTGCGGGCGCGGCGTGGTCTTCAGCGCCTCGGCGGCGGGTACCCCGGCGATGCCCCACAGCTCCAGGTCCACCTCGGTGATCCAGACTTCCAGCCGGTCCTTGGGCGCGGCGAGGATGTTGGACATCGCCTCGGACACCTCCGCGATGACGGCGCGCAGCACGGCGCGGGGATGGCCTTGCAGCAGGTTGATATGGGCGACGGGCATGTCGGGGTCTCCCTTCTGGGTTAGGGCAGGCCGCGGCGGCGGCCGGAATCGAGCATCAGCGTGGAGCCGGTCATGGCATCGGCCTCGGGGTCGAGCAACAGGCTCACCCCCCAGGCGACTTGTTCGGGCGTGGTGAAGGCGCCGATGGCGGATTCGGCCTTCAGCTCCGCGAACACTGCCTCGACATCGGTGCCGCGCTGCGCGGCGCGCGCGGCGGCGACATTGCGCAGGCGCTCGGTGTCCGCCGGGCCGGGGGCGATGACATGCGCCGTGACCCCGCGCGGGCCGTAAGCCAGGGCAAGCTGGCGGCAGAGATTCATCAGCGCCGCGTTGCCCACGCCCGCGGTGGCGGCGTAGGCGGTGGGTTCCAGCCCGTAATGCCCGCCAATGGCGATGATGCGCGATTGCGGCACGAAATGCGCCTCGGCCGCGCGCACCAGCCGCAGCAGGCCGCAGACCTTCACATTCACCGCGCCCAGCAGAGCCTCGGGGGAGGCCTCCAGCACCCCGCCCGCCACCGGCACGCCGACACTGTGCACAATGGCGCGGACCGGGGCGTCCAGCGCGGCGGCGATGGTGGCGATGGCGGTGTCGGCGCCCAAATCGGCGGCGCAGAAGCGCGCGCCCGCCGGTAGCCCGGCGGGCGCCGTGCGACCGATGATGAGTGCGTCGAGCCCGCGCTCAAGCAGCCGCCGCACGATGATCTGGCCGATGGCGCCGGCGCCGCCGGAGACGATGGCTAGTTCGCGCGCCATTACACGAAGCGCGCCGAGACGCTGCCGAGACCCTGCATGCGTAGGCACACATGGTCGCCCGCCGCGCAGGCCACGGCCTCGGTGATGCCGCCGGTCAGGATCACGTTGCCCGCCTCCAGCCCTTCATCGCGCCGGGCCAGCAGGTTGACGACCAGCGCCACCGCCAGGGCCGGATGCCCGAGCACCGCCGCTCCGGCACCAAACGAGAAGGGCTTGCCGTTATGCTCCAGCACCATGCCGAGCGTGCGCAGATCGAGATCCTCCACCTTCCGTGCCAGCCCGCCGAGCACAAAGCGCGCGGAGGAAGAGTTGTCGGCAACCACCGAGGGGAAATCGAATTTGAAATTCTCGTAGCGGGAGTCGATGATCTCCATCGCCGGCATGACGAAATCGGTGGCGGCGAGCACGGCGCCGATATGGCAGCCCGGCCCGCGCAGGGGCTTTTTCAGCACGAAGGCGATCTCAGGCTCAACGCGCGGGTGGATCAGCTTGGCGCGCTCGATCTCGCCGCCATCGGCATCGGCGAAATAATCGGCGAGGAAGCCGTAAGAGGGGGTCTCCACCCCCACCTGCTTCATCTTGGCGCGCGAGGTCAGCCCCGCCTTGAAGCCGATGATCTGCGTGCCGCGCGCGGTTTTGCGGCGGCGGATCTCGTGCTGGATGGCGTAGCCGTCTGCCTCGGTGATGTCTGGATGCGCGCGCGAAATTTGCGCCACGGGCTGGGCGTTGAGCTCGGCGTTTTCTAGATATTCAGCCAGTTGCGCGATGGTTTCAGGGGTCATGGCCGCACCTCAGGCAAAACGGACGGCGCAGGAGCCCAGCCCGCCAATGGTCATGGAAAGATGATCGCCCGCGGCGATGGGGATGAGTGTGGCGAGCGAGCCGGAGAGCACGACCTCGCCCGCCTTGAGCGAGATGCCAAGCGGGCCGAGCGTGTTGGCCAGCCAGGCGATCGCATTGGCCGGGTGCCCGAGCGCCGCCGCCCCCGCACCGGTGGCCACCACCTCGCCATTCTTCTCCACCACCATGCCGCAGAGCGCGAGGTCGAGCCGGCGCGGGTCGAGCGCCGCGCCGCCCAGCACGAACACGCCGCAGGAGGCGTTGTCCGCCACCGTGTCGATGATGCCGATCTTCCAGTTTTCGATGCGGGAGTCGACAATCTCGAAACACGGCATCACCGCCTCGGTGGCGGCGATGACCTCGGCCACGGTCACGCCGGGGCCGGTGAGGTCGCGCTTCATGACGAAGGCGATCTCGCCTTCGGCCTTGGGCTGAATCAGGCGTGACATCGGGATCACGTCGCCCTCGTTATAGATCATGTCGCTCAGCAGCAGCCCGAAATCGGGCTGGTTGACGCCGAGCAGCGTCTGTACCGCGCGCGAGGTGGCGCCCACTTTTTTGCCGACGATGCGCGCGCCCGCGGCGAGGCGGTGGCGCAGCATGCGCTCCTGGATGCGGTAGGCATCCTCGATGCTGAGATCATGTCCGCGTCCGGAGAGCGGGGCGACCGGGGCGTGGGTGACGAGCGCGTTGTGCAGCTCGTCGCCGAGCGTGGTGAGCAGCTCAGAGCTTGACGCAGACATTCTTCAGCTCCGTGTAGAATTCCAGGGAGTGCACGCCGCCCTCGCGGCCGATGCCCGATTGCTTGGCACCGCCGAAGGGCGTGCGAAGATCGCGCAGGAACCAGGAATTCACCCAAACCACGCCCGCCTCCACGGCGGCGGCAACGCGGTGGGCGCGGGCCAGGTCGCGCGTCCAGATCGCGGCGGAAAGGCCGTAATCCAGCGAATTGGCGCGTTCGATCACTTCGTCCTCGGTATCGAAGGGCGAGACATGGCAGCACGGGCCGAAGATTTCCTCGCGGCAGACGGCGGCATCGTCGGGCAGGCCGGCCCACACGGTCGGCTGCACCCAGGCGCCGCCCGCGTAGTCGCCGGGCATCTCGGGCACGCCGCCACCGGCCACCACCGTCGCGCCCTCCTCCACCGCCTTGGCGTAATAGGAGAGCACCTTGCGCCGGTGCTCCTGGCTGATGAGCGGTCCCATGCTCACGCCTGGCTCATGCGGCGGGCCGACGCGCATGTTTTCGGCGGCGGTCTTCAGCGCGGCGACGAATTTATCGAAGAACGCGCGTTCGACGAAGACGCGCTCCGTGCCCAGGCAGACCTGCCCGGTATTCATGAAGCAGGAGCGCAGCGTGCCCTCGATAGCGGCGTCGAGATCGGCATCGGCGAAGATGATGCCGGGGTTTTTGCCGCCCATCTCCAGCGACACGGGGCGTGCGCCATCGGCGGCGGCCTTCATGATCGCGGCGCCCGTGCGGGTTTCGCCGGTGAAGGTGATGGCGCCGATGCGCGGATGCGTGGCGAGATACTCGCCCGCCGAGCCGGGGCCGAAGCCATGCACCACGTTATACACGCCCGCGGGCACGCCCACCGCGTTCATCACCTCGCCCAGCAGCGCGGCGGTTTGCGGCGTCTCTTCCGAGGGCTTCACCACCACCGCGTTGCCGCAGGCCAGGGCGGGGCCGACCTTCCAGGTCATTAGCAGCAGCGGCGCGTTCCAGGGGCAGATGACGCCGACCACGCCAACTGGGCGGCGGATCGAATAATTCAGCGCGCCGCGGCCATCGGGCGTGGCCATCTCGAAGAATTCGGTCGGCACGTTTTTCACCACATCGGCGAAGACGCGGAAATTGGCGGCGCCGCGCGCGCACATGTGTTTTGCAACGCCAGCCGGCATGCCGGTATCGGCGATTTCGGCGGCGATGAAATCCTCGGCGCGGCGGTCCATCTCGGCCGCCACGGCGTTCAGCAGGTCTACACGGTCGGCCAGGGTGAGCTTGCCCCACGGTCCTTTCAGCGCCGCGCGCCCGGCGGCCACGGCCGCGTCCACATCCGCCTTTGCCGCCTCGGCAACGGTGGCGATCACCGCGTTGGTCAGCGGCGAGCGTTTTTCAAAGTTTTTCCCTCCGGCGCCCTCGGTGAAGGCGCCGGCGATAAAGTTTTGGATGTGGAGCACGGTCAGGCTTTCGTCGGTTAGCTGAACACGGTGAGGAAGGTCTCGTGCAGCTTGCGCTGCGCGTAGTCGAGGCCTTCGGGCAGGTGCTCGACCGGCCAGGTGAGCTTGTGCATGTCGGGGTAGGAGATGTAGCCGCCGGAGAAGGTCTCGAAGCGGTTGCCCGAGCGGTCAAACGCGTAAATGGTGGCGCCGCGGGTGATGCCGTGGCGGGTCGGGCCGATATCCACCGGCACGTTGTTCATCGACATAATGTCAGCCGCGCGCAGCACGCGCTCCCAGGTCTCGATCCAGTAGGAGACATGGTGCAGCTTGCCGTTCTCCGGTGCGCGGACGAAGGCGATGTCATGCGTCTTGTTGGAGCAGGAGAGCCATACGGCGATCTGCGTCTTGCCGTCCTCGGCCACGACTTCTTCCGTCAGGTAGAAGCCGAGCACGTTAATGAAGATGTCGCGCGCGCCATCGAGATCGCCGCCGCCGAGCAGGGCGTGGTCCATGCGGGTGGGGGCGATGCCCTTCTCGGCCTGCGGGCACCACGGCGCCGGGTTGCTATAGGGCAGGCCGTTGCCGACGTCCTTCTTATCGGCATAGAGCTCGATGACATGGCCGGTCGGCACCTCGAAGCGCACGCGCTCGCCCGTGGCCAGCAATTCGCCAGCCGGCACGCGCTCGGTTTTCACACCATAGGCGTTGAGATCGCCTTCCAACTTGTCCAGCGTCGCGGCGCTATCCACCTTGAAGCCGAAGAAATCGATGCCCGCCTTGTCGGATTGGCGCAGGATCAAGCTGTGATGGTCGCGCTCGTCCCAGGCCTTGAAATACACCCGGTCTTGCGCATCTCGCCCGGTTTCCACCAGGCCCAACACCTCGCGATAAAACTTGGCGTCTTCTTCAAGGTTGAGCACGCGAATCTGCGCGTGGCCCGGCCGCATCACTCCAGTAACACCCATGTCTCGTTTCTCCCTTCGGGTTTTGAAAACCTGCCGGCCTTATGTGCCGGATCTGGTAACGCATTTGTTGAGCTTGCCGATTACGGCGACCGTGACTTCCTCCAGCGGGCGCACGCAGCAGGCGAGCACGCGGCCTTGGGCAAGGTCGTCATCGCTGACATATTCACGGCTCATCGGGCGCATCTGCGCATAGGCCCCGGCGGTGATCTGCACCTTGCACACCGAGCAGCCGCCGCCCCGGCAACCCACCGGAATCCCGCGCTTGCCCAGCCGGTACATGCCGGTGAGCAGGCTCTCATCCGTGCGACAGCGATAGGTCTCGCCAGTCTCGGCGATCGTCACCACCACGTTTTGCGCCGCGGCCAGCTGAACGTCCGTCACCCTCGATCCTCGTTTGTTATCAACGATGGGTGCATGTTGCTGGATTTGCGAAACGGCAGAAAATACTTTTTTATGGCGTAAGTCATACTTGTCCGGTATGGCGCGGTTGCGCATCCGCGAAGTAAGCGATGGAAAATCGCGGCGCCGGAAGGCTGACTCAACAACAAGGCGGCACGAGGGAAGCATGATCGAGCTTCGGCATCTTAAATATTTCGCGGCGGTGGCCAGGGAGCAGAATATCGGCCGCGCGGCGCTGGCGCTGAACATCTCGCAGCCGCCGCTCACGCGCCAGATCCAGCAGCTTGAGGAGGAGATCGGCGCGCCGCTGTTCATCCGCTCGGTCAAGGGCGTGGAACTCACGGCGGCGGGGCAGGCGCTCTATGCCGATGCCACGGCGATCCTCTCGCTCACCGATCTGGCCATCGAGCGCGCCCGCCGGGCCGCGCACGGGCAGTTGGGGCGGCTCGATGTCGGCATTTTCGGCACTGGCGTGTTCGACGTGGTGCCCCGCGTTTTGCTGAAATTCCGCAACGCTTTTCCGGATGTGGAAATCGCGATGCACACGATGACCAAGGAGCAGCAGGTGGAGGCGCTGCGCCAGCGCCGCATCACCATCGGCTTCAACCGGCTGGTGTCGAAATACCCCGACGTGAAGTCGCGCGTGGTGATGTGGGAGCGCCTGGTGGTGGGCGTGCCGCGCTCCAACCCGCTGGCCGAGCGCGACGCGATCTCCATCGCCGATCTCGCCGGGCAGCCGCTGGTGCTGTTCCCCAGCACCGGGCATCCGAATTTCTCCGATTTCGTCGCGCATCAATGCCGCGAGCATGGCTTCATCCCGCAAGTGGTGCAGGAGGTGGGCGATGCGGTCACCGGCGTTGCGCTTGTCGCCTCCGGGTTTGGCGTGTGCATCATCCCGGAATCGGCGACGCATTTCAAAGCCTCGGGCGTGGTCTATGTGCGCCTCAAGGAATCACCGCCGACCATGCTCGATGTGAGCTGCCTGTATCTGCGGGACGATCCTTCGCCGATCCTGCGTGAATTCCTGCGTATTCTGGAAGCCTTCCGCGCCGAGAATGGCGTGACCGGGGATGCCTGAGCGGTATGGCGCGCGGCGCCAAACGGTATTGGACGGCATGATGAGCCCCGCCTAGCCTCCCGGCGTTTCATCAGAAACGGAAAGTGGGGGGACATGGCAAAAATCCGATGTGCATTGATCGGCTCGGGCAATATTGGCACCGACCTGATCTACAAGCTGCGCCGCAGCGACGTTTTGGAGCCGGTGTGGATGGTTGGCATCGACCCTGACTCGGAGGGGCTGAAGCGCGCCGCCGCGATGGGGCTGAAGACCACCGCCGCGGGTGTCGACGGCCTGCTGCCGCATGTGGCCACGGATCACATCCAGATCGCGTTCGACGCCACCAGCGCCTATGTCCATGCCGAGAACAGCCGCAAGCTCAACGCGCTGGGCGTGATGATGATCGACCTCACCCCCGCCGCCATCGGCCCGCTCTGCGTGCCGCCGGTGAATCTCAAGCAGCACACCGCCAAGCTGGAGATGAACGTGAACATGATCTCCTGCGCCGGGCAGGCGACGATCCCGATCGTGCATGCCGTCTCGCGTGTGCAGAGCGTGGAGTATGCCGAGATCGTCGCCACGCTCGCGTCGAAATCGATCGGCCCCGGCACGCGCGCGAATCTTGACGAATTCACCTATACCACCTCCGACGCGCTGGTGGCCGTGGGTGGGGCGCGCCGGGGCAAGGCGCTGGCGGTGATCAACCCGGCCGAGCCGCCGATGATCATGCGCAACACCATCTACTGCCTCACCGATGACGCGCCGGATGTCGAAAAAATCACGGAGTCCGTGCTGGCGATGATCGGTGAGGTGCAGACCTACGTGCCCGGCTACAAGCTGGTGAACGGCCCGGTCTTCGACGGCAAGCGCGTCGCCGTGTTCATGGAGGTCGCGGGGCTGGGCGATTATCTGCCCACTTACGCGGGCAATCTCGACATCATGACCGCCGCCGCCACCCGCACCGCCGAGATGTTCGCCGAGGAGATCCTCGCGGGCACGTTGAAACTTCCCGCCCCGCAGGAGGCGCTCGCATGAATTTCCCCGATCTCAAGGGCCGCAAGGTTCTCATCCACGACATGTGCCTGCGCGACGGCATGCACGCCAAGCGCGAGCAGATCTCGCTGGAGCAGATGGTCAAGGTGGCCACGGCGCTGGATGCGGCAGGCGTGCCGATGCTGCAGGTGACGCATGGCGCCGGGCTGGGCGGCAATTCCATCCAGCACGGCTTCGCGCCGCACAGCAACGAGGCCTATATCTCGGCCGTGGCGGCGGCGGTGAAGCGGGCCACCCTCTCGGTGCTGCTCATTCCTGGCCTGGGTACGATGCGCGAGCTGGACTCCGCCTTCCAATGCGGCGCGCGCAGCGTGCATGTGGCGACGCATTGCACCGAGGCCGACACCGCGCAGCAGCACATCGCCTATGGCCGCAAGCTGGGCATGGATACGTCCGGTTTCCTGATGATGGCGCATCTCAACTCGCCCGAGGGCATCGCCGCCCAGGGCCGGCTGATGGAGAGCTATGGCGCGCAGACCGTGTATGTCACCGATTCGGCGGGCTATATGCTGCCCGGCGACGTGACCGCGCGCATCGCCGCGCTGCGCGACGCGCTGAAGCCCGAGACTGAGATCGGCTTTCACGGCCATCACAACATGGGCATGGGCATCGCCAACTCGATCGCCGCCATCGCCGCCGGGGCCAGCCGCACCGACGCCTCGGTGGCCGGGCTGGGGGCTGGGGCAGGGAACACGCCGCTGGAAGTGTTCGTGGCGGTGTGCGAGCGCATGGGCATCGAGACCGGCTGCGATCTGTTCGCGCTGATGGACATGGCCGAGGACATCATCGTGCCGATGATGGACCATATGGTGCGAGTGACCCGCGAGGCGCTGACGCTGGGCTTCGCCGGGGTGTATTCCACCTTCCTGCTGCACGCCAAGCGCGCCGAGGCCCGCTACGGCGTGCCCGCGCGCGACATTCTGGTGGAGCTTGGCCGCCGCAAGATGATCGGCGGGCAGGAGGACATGATCGAGGACACCGCCCTGACCATGGCGCGCGAGCGTGGCATCGCGGTGAGCCGCGCGGCCTAGCTGGCCAGGGCTTCCTCGGCATTGGGGTCGCCCGGCGCGGTGGCCCAGGCCAGCTCCACCAGCGTCACGATCCGCCGCCCGGCGCCATCCTGCTGGCAGACGATCAGCCCCTGCTCCTCCATATAGGCGAACAGGCGGCGCGCGCGGCCCAGCGAGTGGGTGCCGTAAGCGCGGGCGATGGCCGGGTCGCTGGGGCAGGGCTGGCCCTCATGCGCGGCGCGGGCGAGCATCATGAAGATGCCCTGCATGTCTTCGGGCAGGATGGCGGCGCGGCGGGCCACATCCTGCCAGATCCCGTCCTCCGCCATCTCGGCGCTGATGCCGGCGCGCGCGCGGGTGAGCATACGGCGGAAGGCGGCGAGGTCCGGCGCGCCCTGGCCCAGCCCCTCGATGCGGCAGCGGACCAGGAAATCCTGATACAGCACGCCGACGGTGCGGAACCCCGCCTCGGGGTCGGCCAGGATGGCGGCCAGGATGCGCTCCAGCCGGGCGCGGCGCGCCGCCAGCTCCTCGGGGCTGGGCGGGGTTTCCTCGGTCTCGGGCGTTTTGTCGGTCGCCGGAGTCGCGGCCATGAGCTGGCTCAGCAGGTCTGGCGCCGGGGGCGGCGGCGGGCGGCGGGTTGGCCGCGCGGCCTCGGGCGGTGGCGCGGCCAGGATCACCGCGCGCACCTCCTCGGGGGCGGCGCCGGGCAGCGGGGTCAGCCGTGGGGTGGCGTTGCGCGGCTGCGTCTCGGTCGGGCCGATGTACAGCGCCAACGGGCGGCGCGACAGCGCCGGGCCGAGCGCCATGAACTGCCCGCGCTCCAGGTCGCGGAACGCCTCGGCTTGGCGGCGCTCCATGCCCAGCAGGTCGGCGGCGCGGGCCATGTCGATGTCCAGGAAGGTGCGGCCCATCAGGAAATTGGAGGCTTCGGCGGCGACGTTCTTGGCCAGCTTGGCCAGGCGCTGGGTGGCGATCACCCCGGCCAGGCCGCGCTTGCGCCCGCGGCACATCAGGTTGGTCATCGCGCCCAGCGAGAGCTTGCGCGCCTCGTCCGAGACCTCGCCCGCGGCGGCGGGGGCGAAAAGCTGCGCCTCGTCCACCACCACCAGCACCGGGTACCAATGGTCGCGCGGCACGTCGAACATCCCGCCCAGAAAGGCGGCGGCGCGGCGGAGCTGCATTTCGGCGTCCACCCCCTCCAGGTTCAGCACGGTGGAGACGCGGTGGCTGCGCGCGCGCTCCCCCGCCAGTTGCAGCGCCTGCTCGGTATGCGCCTCGGCGTCGATCACCAGATGCCCGAAGCGTTCGCCCAGGGTGACGAAATCGCCCTCGGGGTCGATGATCGCCTGCTGCACCCAGGGCGCGCTCTGCTCTAGCAGCCGGCGCAGCAGATGCGACTTGCCGGAGCCCGAATTGCCCTGCACCAGCAGGCGGGTGGCCAGCAGTTCTTCCAGGTCCAGCGCCGCGGCCTCGCCCGCCGCATTCCGTCCCATCTCGATCGCAACCGTCATGACTCGGGTCTTCGCCTCCTTGCGCGGAGGGGCTGCTTATCAATCCGGGCGGGGCGCGTCGAGCCGTCCGGGCTTTAACGTGGGCGCAGGGCGCGGTATTGCCAGGGTATCGGAGGGGCCTATGAAGCTGTTCATGTTCGCCATCGGCGGCGATTTCCGCAATTCCAATGTCGAGCTGCACGATGTGCGCTTCGCCGCCGGGGCGAGTGAGGAAGCCTGCTACCCCGAACTGCACCGGCAATGGTGGGGCGAGCCGGAGAGCCTGCATCTGGACGCTTGGGGCGAGCTGGCCCAGGCGGATGGGCATGACATCATCCTGAGCGCGACTCCGGCCCCGCCGGGGGCGGCGAAGCTATTCTTCGTCAATCTCGGCGGCTACGACGCGGGGGAATTTGGCGAGCTGCATAAAAACCTGCTGCTGGTGGAGCCGGATGCCAAGGCCGCCACAGCCCGCGCCCTGGAGGCCGCCAAGAGCTGGGAGCAGCCCCATAAGGATGGCGTGTTCGAGGTGGACAAGGCGCTCGACCTCGCCGCCGATCTGGCCCGCCACGGGCTGCATCTGCACCTGCGCCCGGCCAGCTCGGCGTGGCCATTCCTCTTCACCTGCGGCTACATCCCCATTGGCCGGATGAAAGAGACCTACCCCGCCGGGGGTTAGGCCTGCAGGCCGAATTCGCGCAAGGCGGGGATGAAGTTCACATTGTCATGGCTCTCGCGCGAGAGCTTGATGAGGGTGAAGCGCTGCAGCGCCGACAAACCCGCCCATTGCGCCGGAGAGGGCGCCGCCACCCCCAGGCTTTGCGCATAATCGGCGACCTGGGCGGGCACGCGGCTGGTATCGGCCCAGGCCGGGGCGGGCTCGACCGGCAGGAAGGACGCGCTCTCCCCGGAGCGCTGCGCGATCAGCGACTCCAGCGCCGCGCGGTATTGCGCGGCCTCGTCTGCCGTCTCGCAGGCACGGTGCAGCAGGGCGTGGCGGTCTTCCTCGGTGAAGTGGCTCCACTGGCGCAGCGAGAGCTTCACGCCGCACAGATCCAGCTTGTAGCGCACCGCCATCGGGATGCAGCGCAGGCTACCGGCGAAATCCTGCTCGAACGCAAAAACCGAATCAAAGGCCATGTGTTGATATCCTGCTGAGATTGGTGCCCCTTCATATAGGGATTGATGCGGGAGGGGCAGAGGTGAAAATTGCCGGATTGGTGCTGGCGGGCGGGCAGGGACGGCGCATGGGTGGGGCCGACAAGGCGCTGATGCAGCTGTGCGGGCGGCCTTTGCTGGCGCATGTGCTGGCGCGGCTGGCGCCGCAAGTGGCGGCGTGCGCGCTCAGCGCCAATGGCGACCCGGCGCGCTTCGCCGCGTTCGGCCTGCCCGTGCTGCCCGACTCCGTGCCGGGGCGCGGGCCGCTGGCCGGGGTGCTGGCTGGCTTGCTCTGGGCGCAAGGGCTGGGGGCGGAGGCGCTGCTCACCGTGCCGGTGGACACCCCGTTCATCCCCGCCGATCTCGCCGCGCGGCTCAGCCCAGCCCCCGCCGCCGCCGCATGGGGCGAGGCGCGGCACCATCTGGTGGCGCTCTGGCCGGTGGCGTTCGCGGGCAGCTTGGCAGCGCATCTGGCAGGGCCAGGCGATGACAGCGTGCGCCGCGCCCTGGCGCTGGCGGGGGCGCGCTATGTCGCTTTTCCCGGTGAGACGGACCCCTTCCTCAACCTCAACACACCCGAGGAATTGGCCGCCGCCGCCCGCCTCATGCCGCCTTGCTGATCCGCACCGGCACCGATTTATACCCCGGCGTGCCGCTCTGGTGGTCGATATAGTCGAGCGGCACCAGGCAATTCGCCTCGGGATAATAGGCGCCGATGGACCCGCGCGGGATGTTATAGGCAATCGCGGTGAAGCCCTTGAGCCTGCGTGGCTCGAGGCTGCCGAAGGCGGTCTCCACATCCACCAGGCTACCATGCTTCAGCCCGCGCGCGGCGAGGTCCTCGGCGTTCATGAACACCACGTCCCGCCGTCCGAACACGCCACGGTAGCGGTCGTCATAGTCGTAGATCGTGGTGTTGTACTGGTTATGGCTGCGCAGCGTGGTCAGGGTGAGCACGTCGGGGGCAGGCGCCGTCGCCTCGGGTTGGTACACCCGGAACATCGCCTTGCCCGCCGGGGTGTTCCACACGAACTCATTGGGCGGCATCGGCAATTGGAACCCGCCCGGCTTGCGGATGCGCTCATTGTAACTGGCGAAGGCCGGGAAGACCTTCTCGATGGCGTCGCGGATGCGGTCGTAATCAGCCACATACCAATCCCAGTCGAGCCTGGAAGCGGGCAGGGTGGCCTTGGCGATGCCCGCGATCACGGCCGGCTCGGAGCGCAGATGCGGTGAGGCCGGGGGCAGCTTGCCGCGCGAGGCATGCACCATCGACATCGAGTCCTCCACCGTCACCGCCTGCTCGCCGCTGGCTTGCACGTCGCTCTCGGTGCGGCCGAGCACGGGGAAGATGTAGGAATGCCGCCCGACCAGCAGATGCGAGCGGTTGAGCTTGGTGGTCAGGTGCACGCCCAGCTCCAGCTTGCGCATGGCGGCGGCGCAGGCCTCGGGGTCGGAGAGCGCCACGGCGAGATTGCCGCCGGTGCAGATCAGCGCGCGCGAGCGGCCGTCCAGGATCGCCTGCATCGCCGCCACCGCGTCGTGCCCGTGCCCGGCGGGCGGGGTGAAGCCGAAGGTCTGCTCAATGCCGCGCAGCAACTCCGCACTGGGCTTCTCGGTGATGCCGACGGTGCGGTTGCCCTGCACGTTGGAATGGCCGCGCAGCGGGCAGATGCCCGCGCCGGGCTTGCCGAAATTGCCGCGCATCAGCAGCAGGTTGGTGATTTGCTGGACATTGCCGGTGCCATGACGATGCTGGGTGACGCCCATGCCATAGGTGACGATGGTGGCGTTGGCGCGGGCATAGGCCTCCGCGACGCCGGCCAGCGTCGCGCGGCTGAGGCCCGAGGCCGCCTCGATCGCCTCCCACGAGGTGGCGCGCAGATCCGCCGCCAACGCCTCGAAGCCGATGGTCTGCGCGGCGATGAAGGCGTGGTCGAGCACGCCGCCGCGCTTATCCTCCAGCGCCAGCAGCGCCTTCATGATGCCCTTCAGCGCCATCGCATCGCCGCCGACCTTGAGCTGCAGATAGCTCGAAGCGATCGGCGTGGCGCCGAGCGTGGCCATTTCCACCGGGTTCTGCGGGTCGGCGAAGCGCTCCAGCGCGCGCTCGCGCAGCGGGTTGAGCACGATGATGGGCACGCCCCGGCGCGACACCTCGTGCAGCGTGCCCATCATGCGCGGATGGTTGGTGCCGGGATTGTGGCCGATGGAGATGATCAGGTCGCAATGCTCGAAGCCCTCCAGCGGCACCGTGCCCTTGCCGAAGCCGAGCGACTCCGCCAGCCCGACGCTCGTGGCCTCGTGGCACATGTTCGAGCAATCGGGGAAGTTGTTGGTGCCGTATTCGCGCGCGAAGATCTGCAACAGAAACGCCGCCTCGTTGGAGGCACGGCCGGAGGTGTAGAACTCCGCCATGTCCGGGTCGGGCAGCGCGCGCAATTGCGCGCCGATTTCGGCGAAGGCGGTCTCCCATTCCACCGGCTCGTAATGATCGGTGGCCGGGTTGTAGCGCATCGGGTGGGTCACGCGCCCGGCATCCTCCAGCGCGTGGTCGGTCCAGCTGAGCAGCTCGCTCACGCTGTGTTTGGCGAAGAATTCGGGCGGCACGCGCTTCTTGGTCGCCTCCCAGGTCACGGCCTTGGCGCCGTTTTCGCAGAACTGGAAGGTGGAGCTGTGCTTCTTGTCAGGCCAGGCGCAGCCGGGGCAGTCGAAGCCGTCGGGCTGGTTGGTGCGCAGCAGAATGCGCGACGCATCGACAGTATGCATCTGTTCGGCGATCGCCTTGGCGGTGGCGCGCAACGCCCCCCAGCCGCCTGCCGGTTTGTCATAGGGCCGCACACCGGCGACGTCTTTGTCCTTCTGCATCCCTGCAAGTCTCCACCAAAAACGGCCGCTTTCCAGGCGCGGCACCACATGCGGGCTCGGGGAATCCGGGCTTCGCGATCCTCATGTTGGCATGATGGCGGGCGCAGACAATGCCTGGGGGAAGAGGCCGCCGCGCGTTTTCGGGCTGCGCCGTGGCGGTATTTGCGGTTTAAGGGAATGGCCATGTTTATTTCCCTGCTCATCCTGCTTGCCGCCACGGTCATCGCCGTTCCCCTCACGCGGGCGGCCGGGCTGGGCAGTATTCTCGGCTATCTCGCCGCCGGGGTGGCGATCGGGCCGTCCGGCCTGGGGCTGGTCACCAATGTCACGGAAATTGGCGATGTCTCCGAACTGGGCGTGACCATGCTGCTCTTCCTGATCGGGCTGGAGCTGCGCCCGCACCGGCTATGGATCTTGCGCAAGGCGGTGTTCGGCCTGGGGCTCGGGCAGATGGTGCCGACCACGGCGGTGATCGCGGCGTTGGCGATGGCCGCGGGCGTGCCGGGGCGGGAGGCGGCGGTGCTGGGCATCGGGCTGGCGCTGTCCTCCACCGCCATCGCGCTGCCGCTGCTGGCCGAGCGCAACCTGCTGCCCACCATTCCCGGGCGCGACACTTTCGCTGTGCTGCTGTTTCAGGACATGGCGGCGATCCCCGTGCTGGCGCTGCTGCCGCTGCTGGCGGGCGGCGGGGCGGGCGGTGTCTCGTGGGTGGCGGTGGCGCGCGGGGCGTTGGCGGTGGCGGTGATCCTGGGGGCGGGCACCTATCTGGTGCGCCCGGTGTTCCGGCTAGTCGCCTATGCCCGCTCGCCCGAAGTGTTCACCGCCACGGCGCTGCTGCTGGTGGTGGGCACCGCCGCGCTGGCGGGCTGGGCCGGGCTCTCGGCGTCGCTGGGCGCGTTCATGGCCGGGGTGATGGTCTCCGACTCCGAGTATCGGCACGAGCTGAAGGCCAATATCGAGCCGTTCGAGGGGCTGCTGCTGGGGTTCTTCTTCATCTCCGTCGGCATGTCGGCCGATCTCGCCTTGCTGCTGCGCCAGCCGCTGGAGATCGCGGCGCTGGTGCTGGGGCTGACGGCGCTCAAGGCGCTCATCGCCTTTACCGTGAGCTATCTGCGCCGCGGCCTTGCCTGGGCGGCGCTGCGCTTCGCGCTCGCCTTGCCCGAGGGCAGCGAGTTCAGCTTCGTGCTGTTTGGGGCGGCCTCGGCAGCGAGGGCGCTGGCGGCGGGGCGCGCGGCCGAGGCGACGCTGGTGGTCGCGCTGTCGATGATGGTGGCGCCGGTGCTGTTCGCGGCCTCCGAGCGGTTTTTGGCGCCCAGGCTGGAGCGCGCCAAGATCCGCCCATTCGACCGGCTGGAGGGTGTCGAGGCCAATCCGGTGATCATTTGCGGGTTCGGACGGTTCGGGCAGATCGTGGGGCGCGTGCTGGCGATGCAGAAGATCGGCTTCACCGCGCTCGACAAAAACCAGGAGCAGGTGGACGTGGTCCGCCGCTTCGGCTCCCAGGTGTTTTATGGCGATCCGGCGCGCGAGGAGGTGATGCGCGCCGCCGGGGCTGAGCGCGCGAAGGTGCTGGTGATCGCGCTCGACAACATGCAGGAGGCGCTGCAGGTGGCCGAGATGGTGCGGCGGCGGTTTCCGCATCTGCGCGTGGTGGCGCGGGCGCGCAACCGGCGGCATGTGCATCTGCTGATGGCCGCGGGAGTCGAGTTGCTGGTGCGCGAGACATTTTTCTCGGCGTTGCGCCTTACCGAGCTGGTGATGGAGCAGATCGGCGTGCCCACGGCGCAGGCGCAGCGGGTGATCGAGCTATTCCGCGCGCATGACGAGCGGATTTTGACCGAGAGCTATGCCGTGGCCCATGACGAGCGCGCGATCATCCAGACCGTGCAGGACGCGGGCAAGGAACTCCGTGACCTGTTCGAGGCTGACCAGAGCGAGTGAGCCCCGGCGTTACGCGTTTGCCCAGCTTCAGCCGGCGTATTCGGCGTCGGTGACAGGCGCCAGCCAGGTCGCCACGGAACCATCCAGCCGTTCTTGCACCGCGATGTGGCTCATGCCGGTTTGTGGACCGGCGCCGTGCCAGTGGCGCTCGCCGGGGGCGATCCACACCACGTCGCCAGGGCGGATTTCCTGCACGGGCTGGCCCGCCAGCTGCACACGCCCGCACCCTGCGGTGACGATCAGCGTCTGCCCCAGCGGGTGGGTGTGCCAAGCCGTGCGGGCGCCGGGCTCGAACGTGACCAGCGCCATCGACACCCGGGCCGGATCTGGCGCGGTGTTTAGCGGGTCGACCCGCACATGGCCTGTGAAATATTCAGCCGGGGCGCGGCCCGAGGGTTGTGAACCGGCGCGTTTGATCTCCATGGCGTTTCTCCTTGGGATGGAAGCCGGCAGTTTAGACCCGCCGGACGCTGGCAGGGTACAGGGGGCGCGGTGATGGTCTACCGGAAAGGCGGTCAGACCCCGTGCTCAGCCGGCGCCGTGAACGGCGCGCGCGAGCATCGAGGCGGCGAGCATGAGCATGGTGATGCCGACCAGCAGGTCGAGCACGCGCCATGCGGCGGGCCGGGTGAAGACCGGCTTTAGCAGCCGCGCACCGAAGCCGAGCGCCGAAAACCAGACAAAACTGGCCGCGGCCGCGCCCGCCACGAAAACCGGACGCAGCGGCGGGGGTTGCGCCGCGCCGACCGTGCCGAGCAGCAACACGGTGTCGAGATAGACATGCGGGTTGAGAAAGGTGAAGCCCGCCGTGGCGGCCAAAGCGCGGGCCAAGGTCACGCCGCCGGTCTCCGCCACCGCCATCGCTCCGGGCGCGGCCATCCGGCGCAGTGCAACCACGCCATACCAGCCGAGAAACGCCGCGCCGCCGAGGGCGAGCAGCGCCGTGAGCTGCGGGAGCGCCGCCGCGAGCGCGCCGACGCCGCTAACCCCGGCGATGATCAGCACCGAATCGGCACTGCCGCAGAACAGCACGATCGGCCCGACATGCTCGCGCCGCAGCCCCTGGCGCAGCACGAACAGGTTTTGCGCGCCGATGGCGATGATCAGCACCGCCGAGGTGGCGAAGCCGGTGCTGAAGGCGGGGATGAGGTGGTCCATGCGCGGCATCTAGTCTGGCCGGAGTGATTTAGAAAAGATTGTTCTTCTAATCTTGATTAAGTATTGCTTCATTCATGTTGGATTACGCTGCCCTGGCCGCTATTGGCGCGGTCATCCGTGAGGGGAGTTTCGAGCGTGCCGCCCGCGCGCTGGGCATCACGCCCTCGGCCATTTCACAGCGCGTGCGCGGGCTTGAGGAGCGGCTCGGCGCGGTTCTGGTGATTCGCGGGCAGCCCTGCCTGCCCACCGAGCTTGGCCGCAGGCTGTGCGCGCATCTCGACCGCGTGGCGTTGCTGGAAGCCGATCTGGCGCCCCGGCTTGCCGGCCAGGGCGAGGCCGCGAGCCCGCCGCCCACGCTCAAGGTGGCGGTGAACGCCGACAGCCTGGCGACGTGGTTTCCCCAGGCCGCTGCCGCGTTTGGGCGCGCCACCGGGATGTTGCTGGAGCTGATGCTGGATGATGAAACCCACACCGCCGAGCGGCTGCGCGCGGGCGAGGTGCTGGCGGCGGTGACGGCTGACCCCGAGCCGGTGCAGGGCTGCAAGACGACCATGCTGGGCGGGCTACGCTACGCCGCCTGCGCCAGCCCCGATTTCATGGCCCGCCATTTCGCCGGGGGCGTGACCGCCGAGGCGCTGCGCCAAGCCCCCTGCATGCGGTTTGACCGGCGGGACATGCTGCAAGCGCGCTGGGCGGCGGATGCCTATGGCATCACCCTCGCCGCGCCGACGCATTGGGTGCCCTCGACCCAGGGCTTTCTGGACCTTGCCCTGGCCGGGCTGGCCTGGGGGGTGCAGCCGGTGGCGCTGGTGCGGGCGCATCTTGCCGCGGGCCGGCTCGTCGAATTGCCGCCGGGGCTGCGGGTGGATGTGAAGCTGTATTGGACCGCGGCACGCTTGCACGCTGACGCGCTGCGCCATCTCACCAGCGCGGTATGCGCGGCGGCAGCGCAATTGGCGGATGGGCAGTCGGGTTGAAGCCGCTCTGGCGGGAGGTTGACGGCGATCAACCTGCCCCGGTTCGTCACATGCCATAGTCCCGCCGCAACCGCAGGGAGACGCCGCATGAGCGCAGCTGAGAATGGGCCCGAGGCAATGGGGATGTGCGTGCTGGTGGTCAGCGACAAACCGCGTGAGGCCGGGGCGGTTGGCCGCGCCGTGACCGCGCTGGTGGAGGATCTGCAGGCGCGCGGCGTCGCCTGCACGCTGTCGCTCGATGCCGAGGATGGGCGTGCGGTGATCGTCTCCGAGCCGCATCTGCAGGCGGTGATTCTCGATTGGGACCTGCACAGGGATGACGGCCATCGGCATGCCGCCGCGCTGCTGCGGGAATTGCGCGCGCGCAATGCCGCCGTGCCGGTGTTTCTGCTGGCCGAGCGCAGCGATGCGGCGGCGATTCCGGCCGAGGTGATGGCCGAGGCGGATGAATTCATCTGGCCGTTGCAGGATACGATGGAGTTCATCAGCGAGCGTGTACTGGCCGCGATGCGCCGTTACCGCGCTACGCTGCTGCCGCCGATGTTCAGCGCGCTCGTAAAATTCGCGCGCACGGCGGAATATTCCTGGCACACGCCGGGCCATACTGGCGGCACGGCGTTTTTGCGCTCACCCGCCGGCCGGCTGTTCCATGAATATTTTGGCGAAAACATGCTGCGCTCCGATCTCTCGATCTCGGTGGGCGAAATGGGCTCCCTGCTCGACCATAGCGGGCCGATTGGCGAAGGTGAGCGCTACGCCGCGCGCGTGTTCGGGGCTGACCGCACCTATTACGTGACCAACGGCACCTCGACCTCCAACCGCGTGGTGATGATGGCGAGCGTGGCGCGCGGGCAGACTGTTTTAACCGGCCGCAACTGCCATAAATCGGTGGAGCACGGGCTGACGCTGAGCGGCGCGGCGCCGGTTTATCTGATGCCAAGGCGCAACCATCTCGGGCTGATCGGGCCGATCCCGCCCGCCGCGCTGGCCGAAGCCGCCGCCCGGCCCGGCGAGACGCCGGCATTGGCCGTAATCACCAACTCGACCTATGACGGCCTGTGTTACAACGCGCCACGGGTCGAGGAATTATTGGCGCCGGCGGTGGAGCGCATCCTGTTCGATGAAGCCTGGTTCGCCTATGCGCGCTTTAATCCGCTTTACGCCAACCGCCACGCCATGCGCGGGGAGCCCTCGGAAAATCCCCGCACGGGGCCAACGGTGTTCGCCACGCAATCGACGCATAAGCTGCTCGCGGCGCTTAGCCAGGCGAGCATGATTCATATCCGCGAGGGGCGCGCCAAGGTGGCGCATGAGCGTTTCAACGAGGCATTCATGATGCATGCCTCAACCTCGCCACAATACGCCATCATCGCCTCCAACGATGTGAGCGCGGCGATGATGGATGGGGCAGGGGGGCGGCTGCTGACCGGCGAGGCAATCGCCGAGGCGGTCGCCTTCCGCCAGATGCTGGCGCGGTTGCATAACGATTTCGCCGCTAGGGGCGAGTGGTTTTTCGCGCCCTGGCAGCCGCCCACGGTGCGCGATGGCGCGGTGGAGGTGCCGTTTGCCAGCGCGCCGCCCACGCTGTTGGCGGAGAATCCCGCCTGCTGGCTGCTGGAGCCGGGCGCGGCGTGGCATGGCTTCGCCGGGCTGGAGCCGGGTTATGCGATGCTCGATCCGATCAAGGTGACGGTGGTGACGCCGGGCATGGATGAGTCTGGCGGGCTGGCGATGTGGGGGATTCCGGCGCCGCTGCTCACCGCCTATCTCGATGAGCATGGCATCGTGGCCGAGAAGACCGCGAATTTCTCGGTCCTGTTCCTGTTTTCGATTGGTGTGACCAAGGGCAAATGGGGCTCGCTGGTCAATGCGCTGCTCGATTTCAAGCGCGATTTCGATGCCAACGCCCCGCTGGCGCGCGTGATGCCGGCGCTGGTTGCGGCCAACCCGGGCGCCTATGGGGCGATGGGGCTGCGCGATTTGGCCGGGGCGATGTTCGCCGCCATGCGCGAGGGCAGCATGCCGCATTTGCTGGAGGCGGCTTACACCACGCTGCCGGAGGCGGCATGCAGCCCCGCCGCCGCCTATGACCGCCTGGTGAGGGGCGCGGGCGCGCGTGTGCCGCTGGCGCAGATGGCGGGCGGCGTCGCCGCCACGGCGCTGGTGCCGTATCCGCCTGGAATTCCGTTGGTGATGCCGGGCGAGGCGCTGGGGGCGCCGGATGGGCCGGTGCTGCGCTACCTGACGGCGCTGCGCGATTTCGACCGGCAATTTCCGGGCTTTGGGCATGACACGCATGGCATCGAGGCCGAGGGCAGCGAGTATTACGGGATGCGCTTCTGATCCCCGCTCAGTGAGCGGGGCTAGTTCGTCCAGTCTGGCGCATATGCCGCAAAACGCGTAACAGCCCCGCCCAATACAAGTTACAGAGGCTTCACATGCAACGACATCTTCTGCGCGGCACGGCTCTCGCCGGGCTTTTGGCGGCCATCGCCGCCGCTCCGGCCGCGCATGCCACCCAGGGCTATTTCCAACCGGGCTATGACGCGGTCCAAAAATCCCTGGCCAGCGCCGGGGCGGCCAACCCCGAAACCGCGATGACCATCGCCAACAACCCGGCGGGCCTCACGGCGCTGGGTGGGAGCGCCGAAATCGGGCTGTCGCTGTTCATGCCGTTCCGCGACTATACGGCGACGGGCGGCCCCGGCTTCGTGGCGCCGGGGACCGTGAATAGCGGCTGGAAGGCCTTCCTGCTGCCCAACGCCGCCTTCAGCCAGAGGATCGACGACGATTCGGCCTGGGGCATCGCGCTTTATGGCAATGGCGGCATGAATACGCTGTATCCGGGCGATACTGCCAACCCCGCCTGCGCTCCGGGTGTTTTTTGCGGCGGCAAGGCGGGGGTGAATCTCGGGCAGGTCTTCATCTCGCCCGCCTATGCGCGGCGTTTCGGCAGCGTCTCGCTCGGCATCGCGCCGATCCTGGCGATCCAGTATTTCAGCGCCGAGGGCCTTGCGGCGTTCTCGCCGATCTCCTCGGCTCCCAACGACCTCACCAACCGGAGCATGTCCTATTCCTATGGCGGCGGGTTCCGCCTGGGCGCGCTGTGGAACGCCACGTCAAGCCTGCGGCTCGCCGTCGATGGCGCGACGCCGGTCTGGATGACCAAGTTCCAAGGCTATAAGGGCTTGTTCGCCGATGGCGGCAGCTTCAACGTTCCCGCCAGCCTCTCCGCCGGTGCGGCGTGGGACGCGCTACCAAGCCTGACGCTGATGGCCGATTACCGGCACATCTTCTACTCCGACATCGCCGCCGTCGGCACGCCGAGCGTGTTCACCGGCATCCCGTTCGGCGCCGCCGCGGCGCCCGGCTTTGGCTGGCATGATGTGGATGTGGTGGCGCTCGGTGCCGAGTGGCGCGTGAACCCCGCGCTCACCCTGCGCGCGGGCTATGCCCATAACACCAACCCGATCTCCGCCAAGGATGTGACCCTGAACATCCTGGCGCCGGGCGTGGTGACGGATGAGATCAGCGGCGGCGGCACCTATAAGTTTGGCGATCACAGCGCGGTGGATGCGGCGCTGCTGTATGTGCCGCAGCATGGCGTGACCGGGCCGGAGGTGACGCCGGGCGGCGCCATTCCGCAGCACAACATCACGCTGTCGATGCATCAGTGGGATATGACGCTGGAATACCGCTATATGTTTTGATGCACATGGCTGATCACAGGCCCGTGGCGCTGTAATCGTTGCGCGGGTTCCACAGCATCCAGCCATCCGTGCCGAAATCAGCCGCCGCCCTGGTCTGCTCCGCGATTTCCGCGGCGCCGAAGGGGCGGTGGTCGAAGGCGTAATCGGTGAAGGCCTGCAGCCAGGGGCGGAAGCGTTGCGGCGGAATGTTCAGCCGCAACTGCGCCTGCCGCAGCGAGCGATAGACAATGTCATAGGCATGGGCGACAGGGTTGGGATCGCCAGGGATGCCGTATTGGAAGCCGGACGGATACAACATCGGCGAGATGTAGTCGGTGTTGGCGGCGATGGCCTCAAGCGATTGGCCGATGCCGGTATCGTTGCGGTTCCAGCAGACATAGCCGAAAATGTCGGCGGCGATATAAACGTTGTAGGGCAGTAATTGCCGCCGCGCCTCGGCCAGAAACGCGGCGATGGCGCTAACGCGTGATGCGGAGGAGACGGGCTGCGCGAATTGCAGGGCCTGGGAGGCATCGGGGAAGCGCAGATAGTCGAACTGAATTTCGTCGAAGCCCGCCTGCGCGGCCTCGATGGCGATGGCGACGTTGTAAGCGCGCACCTCCGGCTGGAACGGGTCGGTCCAGGCCATGTTTTCACGGTCTCGGAACAATTCGCCGGCGGCGTTGTGCACGGCGAGGTCGGGCCGGAGGCTGGCGAGGGCGTTGTCTTTGAAGGTGACGATGCGGGCGATCGCGTAGACGCCTTGGGCATGCAGCATCCGCACGAAGGCGGCAAGGTCGGGGATGGTGGTGATGCGCCGCGCCCCGTCCTGCTGCGCGAGCGTTGCGCTGCTGGGGTAGGGGATCAGCCCGCTATCGCCCTTGATATCAACGACCAGCGCATTGACCGCGCCGCGCCGCGCCAGGGCCAGCGCGTTGCCTAGCAGCGTATGCGAACCGGCGCCGTAGACGCTGAGATAAAGCGCGTGCGGGGTAAATGGCGCGAGTGGCAGCTTGCCATCAGCGGGCAGGGCGGCGAGGCTGAAACTTCCAGCCCGGTAGCCGGGGGCGCGCGCGAACAGCGTGCCGCTCATCCCTTGCGGGCCGACCTCCCCTTGCATATCGGCGGGCAGGATCTTCCCGGCCGCGGCCACGGTGGCGCCGGGGATGGGCTGGCTGGTCGCGGCGTCCACCACCTGCAAGGGCGCGGCTTTGGCGAGGCGGGGGAGACTAAGCCCGGCCAGCCCGCCCAGCAGGCCAGAGATGTGTCGGCGCTTCATGGCGACACCAGCCGCGTGAATTGCGCGAGCGTGACCCAGCCGGAAACAGGGATGCGCGGGATCGCCAAGGGGTCGTCGCCCGGTTGCGCCTGCCCGCCCGCAAAGGCGAACGCGGCTGTATACCCCGCGCGCCGCGCCGCGTCCTCCAGCATGGGGTCGTGGATACCATAAGGCCAGGCCAGCATGGTCACCGAAATGCCAAGCCGCTGCTCAAGCACGGTCTTCGACTTCACAAGTTGCATATCGACAAAGGCGCGGTAATCGGCCGGGCTGCGCGCGGCTTTCTCCTTGCGGAAATCCGGGTGCCAATAGGTGTGCGCCTGCACATCAACCAGCCCGGAATTTACCATCTCGGCCAGTTGCGGCCAGGTGAGCGCATAAGACGCGCGGGAGATGGCCGAGGGGTAGACGAACAGCGTGACATGGATATGGCGCTGGCGCAGGATTGGATAAAGCTGGGTGAAAACGGATTCATGGCCGTCATCCACCGTGATCGCCACGGCGGGGGATGGAATATCGCGCCACTGCGCCAGCTGCGCGAGAGGGATGATCTGGTAATGATGCGCCGCCAGCCAGTCGAGCTGCTGCGTGAAGCTGGCCGTGGTCACCGTCGTTAGCCCCGATTGGCTGGGGTCGAACCGGTGATAAACCAGGATGGGCACCGGGGGCGCCGCGATGGCGGCACCGGCGAGGAGGCAGAACAAGCCCGCCGCGACGGCGCGAAGCCCAAAAATAGACGGCATGACCAAGGCAACCTGACAGCGGACGGTTCGAGCAATAACCCCGCCAGCCTAGAGGACGCGCCGTTGCGATGGCAAGCGCCCGCGGCTTGACGCCGATCAATGCCAAACCGCCGCCAAAGGGGTTTTAATTAGCCAGACAAGGGCTGAGGAAGCATGTCCGAGCCAAATCGAACATTGAGCGTGCAGTTGCCGCCATTCTCACGCGAGGGGGTGTTGGGGCTACCGGCGGGCGCGCCGCGCGGCATGGTGCTGTTCGCGCATGGCAGCGGCAGCAGCCATCGCAGCCCGCGCAACATGTTTGTCGCGGAGGCGCTGCGCGAGGCTGGTTTCGCCTATCTGCTGTTCGATCTGCTGACCGAGGCGGAGGCCGAAGACCGCGCCAATGTGTTCGACATTCCGTTGCTCGCGGCGCGGCTCAACGGCGCGGCGGACTGGCTGCCCGGCAACATGCCGGGCTGGCCACTGCCTCTGGGCTATTTCGGCGCCAGTACCGGGGCGGCGGCGGCGCTGGTGGGGGCGGCGGCGCGGCCCGATGTGCGCGCCGTCGTCAGCCGCGGCGGACGGCCCGATCTGGCGGGCGATGCGCTGGGCGTGGTGCGCGCGGCGAGCCTGTTGATCGTCGGCGGTGACGACACCGAGGTGGTGGCGCTCAACCGTGCGGCGGCCCGGCAAATGCGCTGCGAGCACCGCTTGGCCGTGGTGCCGGGAGCGACGCATTTATTCGAGGAGCCGGGCACCCTGGAACAGGTGGTGGAGCTGGCGCGGGCATGGTTCCTGGAGCATCTCACACCGGCGGGGGCATCAGATGATCTTCGCCAACCGGGTTGATGCCGGACGGAAACTCGCAAAGCGCCTGCTGGAGTTGCAGCTGAAGCAGCCTGTCGTGCTGGCGTTGCCGCGCGGCGGCGTGCCGGTGGCGTTTGAGGTGGCGCGGGCGCTAGCGGCGCCGCTGGGCCTCGTGCTGGTGCGCAAGATTGGCGTGCCGTTGCAGGAGGAATATGCGCTGGGCGCCATCGCGGATGGGGACACGCCGGAATTGGTGATCGACGAGGAGATCCGCCAGCGCCTGGGCATTAGCGAGAATTATGTCATGCAGGCCAAGGCCGAGGCGTTGCGCGAAATCGACCGGCGGCGGCATGTGTATCTTGGTAACCGCGCGCCGGTGGAGATTGCCGGGCGCACCGCCATTATCGTCGATGACGGTATCGCCACCGGCGCCACCATGCGCGCGGCGCTGCGCGCGGTACGCCGGCAAAAACCCGCGCGGCTGGTGATGGCGGTTCCGGTCGCTCCACCCGACACGCTGCGGCGCCTGGCGGCGGAGGTGGATGACAGCGTGTGCCTGTATGAGCCGGTGTATTTCGCCGCTGTCGGGCAGTTTTACCAGGACTTCACGCAGACCAATGACGACGAGGTGATTAGGCTGTTGGCGGAGGCCGATAAAATCTAGACGCGCCCCGCGCCGGCACTTTGCGGTGGAAGGGGGGTTCGCCGCCGGGGGTCATTTTCGAGAATTTTTTAAATACCGTAAATGCCGTTGACGCGCTCGCGGGTGCCTCATAAACTCCAGCTATATAAAAACGTGTAATTTAGCAGGAGAAACCGGGAAGAAACGCAGCAAGACATAAAATGCGTCACTGCGATCATTTTTGCGTTAGGTGCGTTTTCCCGAGGAGGAAAGCTGGGTTTATGGCCCGGCTCGTCGGTAATTCAACAAAAACAGTAAGGAGACGTCCAAGCCATGTCCAAGGATATCATCAAGACTCCGGCCACCCGCCGCCGCCTGTTGCAGGGCGGCGCCGCCGCCACCGCGGCCACCATGCTGGCGGCCCCGCATGTGCGCGCGGCTTCGGCCAACACCATCAAGATCGGCTTCGTGAGCCCGGCCTCCGGCCCGCTCGCGGCGTTTGGTGAGTCGGACCAGTTCACCATCGGGCAGGTGAAGAAGGCACTGGCCGGCGGGCTGAAAATCGGCGGCACGACCTATGCCGTGGACATCATCTATAAAGACAGCCAGTCTTCCTCCAACCATGCCTCCGATGCCGCCTCCGAACTGATCCTGAACGAGCAGGTGGACTTGTTGCTGGGCGCTTCGACGCCCGCCACCACCATTCCGGTGGCCGATCAGGCCGAACTGAACGGCGTTCCCTGCATCACCACCGACACGCCCTGGCAGCCCTGGTTCTTTGGCCGCAAGGGCAATCCGACCAAGGGCTTTCAGTGGACCTATCATTTCTTTTGGGGTCTCGAAGACATCATCGGCAGCTACACCAACATGTGGCAGCAGATCAGCACCAACAAAATGGTCGGCGCGCTGTGGCCGAATGATCCCGATGGCAATGCCTGGGCCGATGCGCAGCATGGCTTCCCGCCGGTGCTGGCCAAGGAAGGTTTCGGGCTGACCGATCTGGGTCGTTTCCCGCTCCCGGCCAGCGATTTTGCGTCCTTCATCTCAGCCTTCAAGAAGAACGATGTGGAGATCGTCACCGGCGTGCTGCCACCGCCAGATTTCGGCAATTTCTGGAACCAGGCCGGCCAGCAGGGCTTCAAGCCGAAAATCGTCACCGCCGCCAAGGCCACCGAGTTCCCCGCCGCGATCCAGGCTTTTGGCGAGCGTGCCAATGGGCTGTCGGTCGAGGTGTGGTGGTCGCCGGTCTATCCGTTCAGCTCCAGCCTCACCGGCCAGAGCAGCGCGGCGCTGGCCCAGGCCTTTACTCAGGCCACCGGCAAGCAATGGTCGATGCCGCTCGGCTTCCGCCACTCCCTGTTTGAGGTCGCGGTTGATGTTCTCAAGCGCGCGGCGAGCACGGACCCGAACGATATCCGCGCGGCGATCGCGAGCACCAATTTGCCGACGGTCGCTGGCACGATCAACTTCAACAAGGGGCCGGTGCCAAACATCTCGAAGACGCCGCTGACCTCCGGTCAGTGGCGCAAGGCGGGTAACGGGTTTGACCTGGTGCTGGTGGACAATTCGCAGGCGCCGATGGTTCCGGTGCACGACAAGCTGCTTCCCATCGCCTGAACCGCAAGGTTGGACATGACGGAAATTCTCGCCCTGCAGGGTGTCTCTAAATCATACGGGTCCCTGCTGGTGACCGATAACCTCACCCTTGCCCTTAACCAGGGCGAGGCGCTGGGGATCATCGGCCCCAACGGTGCGGGCAAGACCACCATGTTCAACCTCATCTCCGGGAATGTGCAGCCCGACCAGGGGTTTGTGCATTTCCTCGGGCGTGAGATTTCGCGCCTCGCGCCGGCCGCGCGCTGCAAGGCCGGCATCGGGCGCACCTATCAGATCCCGCATCCCTTTGGCGGCATGACGGTGTTTGAAAACCTGCTGGTCGGCGCCATGTTCGGCGCCGGGCTGCCTGAGAGTGCGGGGGCGAAGCTGGCGATGGGGGTGCTGGAGACCACCGGCCTCGCCGCCAAGGCCAACAAGCTGGCGGGCGGGCTGACACTGCTCGACCGCAAACGCCTGGAGCTGGCCAAGGCGCTGGCCACCAGCCCCAAGCTGCTGCTGCTCGACGAGATCGGCGGGGGGCTCACCGAGCATGAGGTGCATGACCTCATCGGCATCATCAAATCCATCCGCGCGAGCGGTGTGGCCATCATCTGGATCGAGCATGTCGTGCATGCCTTGCTCGCGGTGGTGGACCGTCTCGCCGTCATCAATTTTGGCCGCCTGCTGGCCGAGGGCGAACCCGCCGCGGTGATGGCCAACCCTGAAGTCCAGGCGGTGTATCTGGGCGTGGAGGCCGCATGAGCCTGCTGCAAACCGACCAGCTGCTCGCCTATTACGGCGATTTCCAGGCCCTCTATGGCATTTCGCTGCGCCTGGAGGAGGGCGAGACCGTCGCCCTGATCGGCGCCAATGGCGCGGGCAAATCCACCTTTCTCAAGGCCATCACCGGGCTGGTGAAGCATGGCGGCGGCGCCGTGCGCTTCGCCGGCGAGGATGTCTCCCGCACCCCGGCGCACAAGATCCTGGCCAAGGGCGTGGCCCTGGTGCCGGAGGGGCGGCGGCTATTCCCCAGCCTGTCGGTGGAGGAGAACCTGCTGATGGGCGGCTACGCCAAGCGCCCCGGCCCGTGGACGCTGCCGCGCATTTACGCGCTGTTCCCGGCGCTGCAGGCGCATGCCAAGCGCCCGGCCACGGCACTCTCAGGCGGGCAGCAGCAGATGGTGGCGATCGGGCGGGCGCTGATGTCCAACCCGCGCCTGTTGCTATGCGATGAGCTCTCGCTCGGCCTCGCGCCCATCATTATCCGCGACATTTACGCCGCCTTCCCCACGATCAAGGGCGAGGGCACCTCGGTCCTGGTGGTTGAGCAGGACACCAGCCAGGCGCTCAAGGTCGCCGACCGCGTCTATTGCTTCCAGGAAGGCCGCATCTCGCTCGAAGGCCGGCCCGCGGACCTCACCCGCGAGCAGATCACGCAAGCCTATTTCGGAGTTTGAGCTGATGTCGGACTGGATCAACACCATCGTGCAGGGCGTGCTGACAGGCGGCCTCTACGCGCTGCTCGCGGCGGGGCTCTCGCTCTCCTTCGGCGTGATGCGCATCATCAATATCGCGCATGGGGATTTCGCGGTGCTGGCGGCGTTTATCGCCATCGCGCTGGCGCAATGGCTTGGGCTCAACCCGGCCGAGGCGCTGCTGCTGACGCTGCCGCTGATGGCGGCGGTGGGGTATGTGCTGCAGCGCTATATCCTCAACCGCGCGCTCGGGGCCGATGTGATGCGCCCGCTTCTGGTCACGTTCGGCTTCTCCATCATCATCCAGAATCTGCTGCTTGAGGGCTTCTCCGCCACGCCGCGCAGCCTGTACGCGGGCAATTTTGGCACCTCCAGCGTCACACTCAATGCGCAGATCGCGATCGGCTATCTGCCGCTGACGATGATGATCGTGGCCGTGGCGATTCTGGCTGGGATGCAGATGCTGTTTTCGCGCACCATGCTGGGCCGCGCCTTCCGCGCCGCCTCCGACGACCCGGAAGTGGTGCGCCTGATGGGCGTGGATAACCGGCATGTCTATGCGCTGGCGATGGCGCTGGCCATGGTGATGGTTGGCGTGGCCGGCGTGTTTTTGGTGCTGCAGAGCAACACCTCGCCCACGGACGGGCCGCAAAACCTGCTCTACGCCTTCGAGTCGGTGATCATCGGCGGGCTCGGCTCGCTCTGGGGTACGCTGGCGGGCGGGGTGATCCTGGGCGTCGCCCAGGCCATCGGCGCCAAGTTCGACCCCGGCTGGGGCACGCTGGCGGGGCATCTGTGCTTCCTCGCGGTGCTTGCCTTCCGCCCCAACGGGCTTTTCCCCAAGACCAAGGACCGCTGAGGCCGCTATGCATTCCTCTCCCAAGCTTCAACTGGCACTGCAGCTTCTTGGCCTGGCCGTGTGCGCTGGCGCGGCCATCGCCGCCGCTGCCATGCCCTGGTGGTCCGCGCGCTATACCGAGCAATGGACCATCGAGTTCCTCTACACCCTGGCCTTGGCTCAGGGCTGGAATCTGCTGGCGGGGTATGGCGGGCTGCTCTCGGTCGGCCAGCAGGCATTCATTGGCGTGGGCGGCTATCTGATCGTGGCGATCGCGGTGATGGGCGGGCTCAACCCGTTCGTGGTGGTGCCGATCGCGGGTGTCGCGTGCACGGTGCTGGCAATCCCGATGGCGGCGCTGCTGTTTCGCCTGCGCGGCCCCAACTTCGCGGTTGGCACCTGGGTGGTGGCCGAGGTGCTGCGGCTCGTGATCTCCAATATCGACGCCGTTGGCGGCGGCTCCGGCACCTCGATCACCGACGCGCTGATCGGCATTCCCGTCTGGTGGCGCATGTCCACCACGCTGTGGATCGCGCTGGCCCTGGGGGCGGGCGGCACGCTCATCGTCTACGCGCTGCTGCGCTCGCGCCTGGGCTTGGCGCTCACCGCCGTGCGCGATTCCGAGGCGGCCGCCGCCTCGCTCGGCGTATCGGTGACGCGCGTGAAATGGATCGTCTATCTCGCCGCCGCCTGCTGGGCGGGGATGACCGGCGCGCTGATCTTCATCACCAAGCTGCGCGTCGCGCCTGACGCCGCTTTCTCCATCGACTGGATGAGCACCACCTTCTTCGTGGTCGTGATCGGCGGCATCGGCACCATAGAGGGGCCGATCATCGGCACGCTGGTGTTCTTCGTCCTGCGTGGCCTGCTTGCCGATTACGGCTCCTGGTATCTGGTCGCGCTCGGGGTGATCGCCATCGTCTTCGTGCTGTTCATTCCCAAGGGGGTTGCCGGATTGCTGCAAGACCTCACAGGGGCCAGCATGTTCCCCGTGCAGAGACGCGCGCCAAGATAACCTGGCGCGCCTTACCGCCGCGCCAGGTTATGGTGGGCCGCCACGTAACGCACGGTGCCGGATTTGCTGCGCGTCAGTAGCGAGTGTGTCACCGCGCGGCCGCCGGAGAACCGCACGCCCCCCAGCATTTGCCCCGACGTGATGCCGGTGGCGGCGAATAGCACGTCGCCTTTCGCCATATCGGACACATTGTAGATGCGGCCTGGATCGGTGATGCCCATGCTTCGCCCACGGTCGATCTGCGCCTGATTCTCGAAGACCAGCTTCCCTTGCATCTGCCCGCCGAAGCAGCGCAGGGCCGCCGCCGCCAGCACGCCTTCCGGCGCGCCGCCAGAGCCGAGATAAAGATCGATGCCGCTATCCGGCTGCGCCACGGCGATCACCCCGGCGACATCGCCTTCGCCGATCAGCGTGATGCGCGCGCCAGCATCGCGGCATGCGCCAATGATGTCCTGGTGGCGCTCACGCTCCAGCACGCAGACCATCAATTCATCCACGCCACAGGCCTTCGCTGCAGCAAGGCTCAGCAGATTCTCGCGCACACTGCGGTCAAGCCCGACAATGCCCTCCGGCAGGCCGGGGCCGACGGCGATTTTCTCCATGTACACATCCGGCGCGTGCAGAAAGCAGCCGCGCCCCGCCAGCGCCACCACCGCCAGCGCGTTCGGCGCGCCCTTGGCGGCGATGGATGTGCCTTCCAGCGGGTCCACGGCAATATCCATCGCCGGTCCGCCACATCCCACTTTTTCGCCGATAAACAGCATCGGTGCTTCATCCATTTCACCTTCGCCGATCACCACGGTGCCATCGATGGCGACGGTGTCAAAGGCCTTGCGCATCGCCTCCACGGCCGCGCCATCGGCGGCATCCTTCTCGCCGCGGCCGATCCAATGCGCGGCGGCAAGCGCGGCGGCCTCGGTCACGCGGACCAGCTCAAGCGCCAAGTTACGGTCAGGCGCGGGCAAACGGGTCGCGGTCATGCGAGGCTCCTTAAATATTGTAAAACCGGATTGATCGAGGGTTCGGCCTGCCCATTGCCCTGCACAGCGGATTGCAACGCGGTTGCGAGTTCTTTC